>JBHYED010000005.1:0-176003 GCA_051860365.1 Phormidesmis sp. | reverse complement strand
ATTTCCGGTACCTTCAACTTCATGTTGGTATTCCAAGCAGAGCACAACATCTTGATGCACCCCTTCCACATGTTGGGAGTTGCTGGTGTCTTCGGTGGTTCTTTGTTCTCTGCGATGCACGGTTCACTCGTAACTTCGTCTTTGGTTCGTGAAACAACTGAAACTGAGTCACAGAACTACGGCTACAAGTTTGGTCAAGAAGAAGAGACATACAACATCGTTGCGGCCCACGGCTACTTCGGTCGATTGATTTTCCAATACGCATCCTTTAACAACTCTCGTTCACTGCACTTCTTGCTAGGTGCGTGGCCAGTCGTTGGCATCTGGTTTACCGCATTAGGCATTAGCACGATGGCATTCAACTTGAACGGTTTCAACTTCAACCAATCCATCCTCGACTCACAGGGCCACGTGATTGGAAGCTGGGCAGATATCTTGACCCGCGCCAACTTGGGTATGGAAGTAATGCACGAGCGTAACGCTCACAACTTCCCACTCGACTTGGCCTCTGGTGAAGTAACGCCGGTTGCTCTTACAGCGCCTTCGATTGCGTCATAATTGTCATTTAGATGGCTAGCAATGAGCTTTAGCCAGCTCGACAACGGCCCCCTACATACCATCTTTTGATGGCAGTGCGGGGGCTTTTTTATGAGCAAAACTTAAGTGAATAGCCCAAAGGTCGCTAGGATTTATTACTCCGGCAAATGAATAGGAGCGATATAATAGGAGAGATTGAGTGGCTACTCCCCGATTGGACAGACGCCTGAGATTCGCCCGAGTGCGTGTCAGCGAGTGCGCATCAATTACCTTGCAACCCTCAGCGCGACTGGCAAGGTTCGCTTCATGCTGTACAGCAGTAGCTTCACGGGCGAGGTCTACTTGCGTTTTCTAAAACGGCTGATACGCTCATCGAAGCGCAAAGTCTTTCTGATTGCAGACTGCCATCCGGTTCACTTCAGAACAACGGTGCAGCAATGGCTCGAAGCGAACTCGGCCCAAATCGAAGTATTCTATCTGCCGTCCTATTCACCGCAGCTCAATCCTGTGGAGTACCTCAACAATGACCTCAAGCAACAGGTTCATGACAAGCCACCGACTCGGAACCTTGAAGAATTGAAATATAGAGTCTCCTCTAGCCTACGCAGAATCCAGACTTTACCTGAGAGGGCAAGAAACTACTTTCATCATCCTGATATCGCTTATGCTGCCATGTATGATGACGCCTATTTTATTGCCGGGTTAATATCAGAGGCCATACCGCGATGCGGTTGTTCGCAGTGCTTTGGCACTAAAGTTAATGACTTACGAACCAACGGGTGCCATCGTTGCTGCACCTACGGCCTCGCTACCTGAAAAGATTGGCGGCAATCTCAACTGGGATTATCGGTTTAGCTGGATTCGGGATTCTTCTTTTACCCTGTACGCACTTCTGTTGGCAGGCTACTTCGACGATGAAAAGCCTTTTTTCGACTGGCTAGCTCAAACGCTTAAAATAGAAGGCAGCGGGGTTAAAATTCTCTATCCCATTACCTCAGAAGGTAAAACAGAAGAACAAACTCTCTTGTATCTTAGCGGCTATCGGCAGTCTTCTCCGGTTTGGATTGGCAATCAGGCGGCTCAGCAAACGCAGCTTGATGTATATGGAGAGGTGCTGAGCGCGCTCTACTTTGCCTGGAAGACGGGCGGATTTGATCCGACTGAGCTTTGGCCTGATGCTCAACAGATGCTGAACTGGGTGAGCGATCATTGGCGCGAGCCTGATAGCGGTATTTGGGAAATTCGGGGTGACAAAAAACATTATGTGTATAGCAAGGTGATGATGTGCGTGGCTTTGGAGCGAGGCAGTGAAATGGCTGAGGCGATCGACCTTGCGGGCGATACTGATAGCTGGCGGAATGATGCTAAACAGCTTAGAGAAGAGATTTTGCAGCAGGGGTGGGGCGAAAAGCTGGGGGCGTTTAAGCAGGCGTACGAGAGTGAAACGTTGGATGCTTCGAATTTGCTGTTACCAACCGTCGGATTTATTGATGGCCGCGACCCTAAAATGGTTTCTACGATAGATGCGGTGATAAAGACATTGGTTTCTAACGGACTGTGCTATCGCTATAAGAAACAGCCGTCGGCTGAGAAAACGGGCGAAAAGGTCGAGGAAGGGACGTTTGTGCTCTGTACTTTTTGGCTGATTAATGCGCTGATTCAGGCTGGCAGGCTGGAAGAAGCTGAACAACGACTTAAAGAAATGCTCTCTAAAAGTAGTCCGTTAGGCTTATTTTCTGAAGAAATGATGCCTGATTCGGGTCTGCATTTAGGCAACTTCCCGCAGGCGTTCTCTCACTTGGGCGTGATTAATACAGCCGTGGCGCTGGCCCATGCAGGCCATAAGGGGAGCGTACAGCCTCATCACGCTAAGGCGGCTGAAGCGGCAGGACATAAGATGAAAAAATGAGATGAAAAGTGCTGCCCGGTGATGAATGATGCCTAATGTTGTAGATAGTCAGATTGAGATAGCCGATGCTCGGATGGGCGAGCTAGTGGATGCGGAGGCTGCTTTAATTTTGCTGGATGACAGCTCGGAGCACTGCGAGGGGCCGGTGTATATTCCGGCTGAGGATAGCTTGGTGTGGAGCGATGTAATTGGCGATCGCGTCCTTCGCTGGCAGGCAGGCAACGTTAGCATTTTACGAGAAAAATCTCACTTTCAAAATGGCAATGCGCTCGACTTAGAAGGGCGGATTGTGGCTTGTTCTCATGGCGATCGCGCAATTGTCCGCCAAGAGCATAGCGGGGAATGGCGCGTTTTAGTAGATTCTTACGAGCATAAGCGGCTCAACAGTCCCAACGACCTGATCGTTCAAAGCGATGGTACGATTTGGTTTACTGATCCTCCTTTTGGCCTGACGCAGCCAGGGCAAGGGTGCAAGGGAGAGCAAGAGCAAGCAGGCAGCTTTGTCTTTCGTTTCGATCCTGCGACAGGTGAAATCAGTGCGGTTGTGACTGATATGGCGCGGCCTAATGGCTTAGCCTTTAGCCCCAACGAAAGTCTTTTGTACGTTTCGGATACCTCTGCCTATGAGAACCCCGAGCTGTATCACAATATTCGAGCCTATGACATCGTAGAAGGACGCTTGGCCGTTAACGGGCGAACCTTTGCAGTGGTCGATCCCGGTCAGCCCGACGGGCTGTGCGTTGATGGGTGCGGCAATATTTTCAGCAGTTCTAAAGATAGCGTTCAGGTTTTTATGCCGGAGGGTATATACCTAGGGAAGATAAAAACACCGGACGTTTGTGCAAACCTTACGTTTGGTGGGCCAAAAAACAATTGTCTTTTTATTGCGACAGGTGGTGCTATTTACGCCATTGATCTTAAAACTCGGGGAGCCGTCCCGCATGAAAAAAACACATACTAAAACGGCCCCCTCCGCAGGTGGCCCGACAGATGCCTACTTCTTAAATTTTGAAGAAGCCTATAAAGCAGCACCTTTGCTCGTTTATCTACCTGGATTGGATGAGACCGGCAAAGATTTAATCTCGCTCCAGACGACTAGATTGGAAAAAGACTTTAACGTTCGCAGCTTGGTCATTCCACCGGACGACCTAGACGATTGGGATCGGCTGGCTGACGCGACCCTAGCACTGGCAAAGGCTGAAATTGAAGAAATGTCGGAACCTTTGCCGGTTTATTTGTGCGCTGAATCTTTTGGAGGATGTTTAGCGATCGCAATCTTGATAAAAGAAAGTCATCTATTTGATAAAGTTATTCTTGTTAATCCTGCGTCCTCCTTTCACCGAGTACCCTGGCTCGATGCGGGGTCTGCGCTTGTCTCTTTAGTTCCTGATTGGGTTTACACGTTAGCGACCAACTTCTCGACCGTTTATTTTTTGGCAGCGCGCGATCGCATTTCTGATGACGCCCACCAGGCGCTCTTGAACTCCACGCGTTCAGCGCCTAAACAAACCTTGCAGCGGCGACTGAGCCTAATGAGAACATTTTCATTCGATGAAAACAAGCTGAGGCGAGTAGACCAGCCGGTATTGATCATTGGAGGCAAAAAAGACCGTATTCTGCCGTCAGTGGCGGAAGCTCACTATTTATCTAAAATCTTCCCTAATGCGCAGGTTGTCACCTTACCGGATAGCGGTCATGCTTGCCTGGTTGAAAATGACATTGACTTAATTAAAATTATGCAAGAACATAATTTTCTGACGCCTTTAGCTATATCCATTTAGCGATCGCTTCGCTCAAAACTATTCTCTTCTTAGCATGCCTGCCCCATGAACCATTCTGTAACTGGCACTCAATACGACCTTATTATTATCGGGACAGGCGCAGGCGGCGGCACCCTGGTTCATCAGCTTGCACCTACCGGTAAGCGAATTCTAATGCTGGAGCGAGGCGACTTTTTACCTCGCGAAAAGGAGAACTGGAACCCATCAGAGGTTTACCAAAAAAGCCGGTACTATACCGACGCAGAAAAATGGAAGAACAAGGAAGGCGAAGCATTTAGCCCTCAAACCTGCTATTGGGTAGGCGGCAATACCAAAGTGTACGGGGCGGCTCTCCTTCGACTGCGAGAACGAGACTTTGAGGCGGTACAGCATAAAAACGGCATCTCTCCCGCTTGGCCGCTGAAGTATGACGACTTTGCGCCGTACTATGTTGAAGCCGAAAAGCTGTTTGATGTGCATGGCAAGCGCGGCGAGGATCCAACAGAACCGCCCGCCGCAGGTGACTACCCGTATCCGGCGGTTAGCCACGAGCCATTCATGCAAAATCTGTCCGACCAAATCGCCGCAGAAGGCTACAATCCTTTTCACTTGCCCGTCGGCATTAAGCTCAATGAAATTGATAAAACGCTGTCGGCCTGCATTCGCTGCGATACCTGCGATGGCTTTCCTTGTCTGGTTCATGCCAAGGCCGATAGTGAAGTAAACTGCATTCGCCCAACCCGGCAGCTCGACAATGTAACACTGCTGACTAAGGCGCTGGTGAAGCAAATTAATACCGATGAGTCGGGCAATCGGGTGAGCGCGGTGAGTGTTGAAATAGATGGCAAGCTGCAACAGTTTTCTGCGGATATTGTGGTGGTTGCCTGCGGTGCCATTAATTCGGCTGCTTTGCTGTTGCGCTCGGCTAATGACCAGCATCCTAACGGACTAGCCAACAGCTCCGATCAGGTGGGTCGTCACTTTATGAAGCACCTGTCTACAACGATGGTGTCTTTGAGCACAGAGCGCAATTCTGATGTGCATCAAAAGACAATGGCCTGCAACGACTTTTACTGGGGCGAGCCTGACTTTCCCTATCCGATGGGCATGGTGCAAAATACCGGCAATGTTAAGGGCGGCATGATTCCGGCCGAAGCGCCGCCTCTGCTTGCGCCCTATGTAAAATTTGCTCCCGGCCCCCTGTTAGATCAGGTGGCGGCTTATGCTACCGGCTGGTGGCTGCAAACAGAAGATTTGCCCGATCCTAATAATCGAGTTCGCGTGGTCGATGGGCAAATGCATTTGGACTATACGCCGAATAATATTGAAGCGCGCGATCGCCTACTTCACCGCTGGACTTCCGTGATTAAAAACGTAGATAAATCCACCCAGCATGTCGTCCCGTTTGGTCTGTACCCGCGCACGATTCAGCCCCTTGCTGCGGTAGCCCACCAGTGCGGCACCTGTCGCTTTGGCACCGATCCCAATACGTCCGTGCTCGATCTCAACTGTCGCACTCACGATGTTGAAAATCTCTATGTTGTTGACGGCGGATTTTTCCCTTCTAATTCTGGTGTGAATCCAACTTTGACGATTGTCGCTAATGCGATTCGCGTGGCGCAGCATCTGAAAGAAAAGCTGAATGTTCCCAGTGATAGAGCGGGCGATAAATCTGTTGAGCGCGCGGGTAAAAGGACAAAGGCTCAAGTTGCTTTGCCCCAGCTATAAAGCGAAAGTAAACAGGAGAAACTCATGAATCCACGACAGTCTAACGACGATCAGATTATGGCAAACGGGGCTAAACCGGACTCGGATGGGGCCCAACGCTCCCAGTCGTCTCATACTTTGGAAACGGGGATTGGGGCGGTGAGTGGTGGCGTAGTCGGTGGGGTGATTGGGAGTGCGATCGCCGGTAGAAAAGGAGGCGTTGTAGGGGCGATTGCCGGAGCCGTAACCGTCGGAGTGCTAGCCGATGCCAATAGTGATGAACTCAAGGCACTGGAGCAGCAGGCCGCCGAACTACTGGGCGAAGCCCCTAGCGAAAAGGAACTCCCGGCTCATTATTCGTGGGAACAGTTGCAGGCGCTTTCTAAGCCACAAACACCGTAAAGATGAGACGATTGTGTCTTTTCTGTAGTAATTAAAGCCTGCAAATTTAAGTAGATATACTATGTACCCAAGCCAAGATACCTGGATATATCCACACGCCCTGTCACTTGGGTGCCTATGCCCAACTTGCCACTGAACGACTCAGCCTTACCCTACCCAGACTCGCTGCACCCGATTGTTGTTCACTTTGTCATTGCAATGATTCTGTTCGCCTTTTGCTGCGATGTGGTGGGCTACTTTATTCGGCATAAAAGTAAAACTATTAGCAGAGAGCTGTTTGAGGTGAGCTTTTGGAATATGGTAGTGGCGTCGGTGGCCGTCTTCGTTGCGGTTTTTTTAGGCCAATTTGAAGCGGGGATCGCGCCGACTTACCCGGCGGTTATTCCTGTGCTGACGCGCCATCAACTGCTGGGCTGGTCGCTGTCGGCTCTGGTGGTGATGGTTACGGCGTGGCGGTTTGTTATTCGCTCTCAAAGTTTGTTTCAGATGCAGCCGCTGTACCTGGGGGCCGCGACCTTTTTGGCGGTGCTGGTGTGTTTGCAGGTCTATTTGGGATCTCAGCTAGTGTGGGAATATGGACTGCATGTAAAGCCGGTGGTGGAAGCGATCGCTAAAGGAGATCTTTCATGACTATTATCATGGCGGAACCCCTCGCCCGGCAGCTCGCGCCCCTGTTCAACCAGCTTGGCATCCCGCTTGGCGCAAACAATCTTCCTTACGCTATTCCGATCCATCCCAACCTGGTACATTTCACGCTAGGGCTATTCATCATCGCCATTATCTTCGATATTGTTGGAACGCTTTTCGCGTTTGAAAAACCCATTCTAAGATTTTTGAATATTCCAGCGCTGCAGTCGGGCTTTTATACCGTCGGCTGGTACAACCTGCTAGCTGCTGTCGCCGTTACGCTGATAACGGTCGCCGCCGGATTCTTTGAGCTGCTGCTGGCAAATCCGCCCGCTGGAGAGAAAAGTGCCTGGGGATTGAGTGCGAGCGCGACGATGATTATTCACGGCGTTGGCGGAATTTTGCTGTTAGGTGGATTTGGGGCGATGGCGATCTGGCGAGGCTTTCAGCGCTATCGCTGGCGCAGGCAACAGCGTAGAGAAGTGCAGTGGAGCTATCTGGCTGTCGGCGTGTTGCTGATGGGGGCGCTGTACGTTCATGGCACTTTAGGCGCGCAGATGGGAGATGATTTTGGCATTCATAACACCGCCGCTAATATTCTCAGGCAGGGCGGCAACCCTAACCAACAGCTATAGAAAAGCACTGGCATATTACAACGATGTGCTCTTGAAACCAAGCAGATAAAAGGAACAACCGGGTGAGATCTAGAGCCGCTGAAATTATATTCTTTACCGTTTGGACGGCCATTACCGTGTTGGTAAGCTACTGGCTTTCTCAGCAGTCGGCTTCCTGGATGCCGCCCGAAGCAACCCAAGAAGCCGAGGCCGTTGATAGTCTCTTTGCCTTTTTAGTGGGCTTAGGTTCCGCCGTTTTCCTCGGGGTGTTTGGCATGATTACCCATGCCGTTATTCACCATAGAGCCGAACGAGGAGACTTTACCGAAGGCCATGCCGCGCGAGGAAACGGCAAGCTAGAGGTGTTGTGGACAGCGATTCCTACCGTGCTCGCTATTTGGATCGCGATTCAGGGATACAACATCTACGCGCTGTTGGATATTGAAGGGCAAAATGCGTTTGCCGAAATGCCAGCCGAGCTACTCACAGAGCCACAGGTTGCCTACGTTGCCGATATTTCGGATTCGCCAGATGGGTCGCTTGACCGCTCTGAGCAGAATCGTTCAGGAGCAGCTCGCTCAGCAGCAGTTCGCGCCAAAACAGTAGAAGTTGTCGCGAAGCAGTGGGCCTGGTCGTTTTACTATCCCGAGCAAGATCTAACAACCTCCGAGCTTCACCTACCGATTAATCAGCCTGCCAAACTCGTGCTAGCGTCGGAAGATGTGCTGCACGGCTTTTACGTACCGGCCTTCCGCATTAAGCAAGACATTATCCCTGGGCAAAAGATTAATTTGGTGATTTCGCCTAAGCTTGCAGGCAAGTACCGGCTGCACGATTCTCAGTTCAGCGGCACTTATTTCTCCTTAATGGAGGCCGATGTATATGTAGACACGCCTGAGGATTTTCAGCAATGGCTGAGCGTGGCGGCGCTTCATCCAAAGGGCGATTCAGGTAATTCTTCCAACCACAACTTAGCCGCTGCTGAATATGCCGATCCGCCGAACCTGTGGGGCCAGCGCTGGGCCATCAACGCGCCCGATGCTTTCCTTAAAGCAGCTTCCAATACAGCACCTAACATAACCCTTAAAGCCACTGCTAAAAAGTCCACCGCGCCTAACTTATGACTTCTTCTGCAACCTCTGCGCCACTGCCTTTAAACACTCAGTCCTGGCAGAACTATCTCAGCTTCGATACCGATCATAAAGTGATTGGCATTCAATACCTAGTAATGAGCTTTGGCTTTTTGCTGATTGGCGGCCTGCTGGCGATGCTGATGCGGGCCGAACTGCTGACGCCGGAGCTGAATATTGTTAGCCGCCAGCTCTATAACGGGCTGTTTACGCTGCACGGCACCATCATGATTTTCCTGTGGACGATTCCCTCTTTTTTAGGGCTAGCGAACTACATGGTGCCAATTATGATTGGGGCCGACGATATGGCCTTTCCGAAGCTGAATGCGATCGCCTTTTGGATCCTCCCCTTCGCGGGCATTCTCCTGCTCTCTAGCTTTTTTCTCCCCGATGGCCCTGCTCAAGCAGGCTGGTGGTCTTATCCGCCGCTGAGCACCCAGCTCCCGACCGCTCAAAGCTGGTTCAACGGGCAGTCTATATGGCTGGTAAGCATGGTGATGATTGGCGTTTCGTCAATTATGGCAGCAGTTAATTTTGTCACTACTATTGCCTGGATGAGAGCGCCGGGAATGACGCTGTTTAGAATGCCGATTTTTGTCTGGACGGTGCTGACGGCCCAGCTCATGCAGCTGATCTTTTTGCCTTCTCTCACGGGGGCGCTGATTCTGTTGATGTTTGACCTTAACTTTGGCACCCATTTCTTTCAGCCATTCGAGGGCGGCACGCCGGTACTCTACGAACATTTGTTCTGGTTTTATTCACACCCGGCGGTCTACATTTGGGTGCTGCCAGCCTGGGGCATTTTCTCAGAAGTGATTCCCGCCTTTACGCGCAACCCGCTGTTTGGCTATCGGTCGGTGGCGGTGGCTACCATTAGCTTTGTCCCCATCACTGGCGTTGTGTGGGTGCATCATATGTTCGCGAGCGGCACCCCCGGCTGGATGCGGACGCTGTTTATGTTTACCACTGAGCTAGTGGCGGTGCCTTCTGGAATTAAAGTATTTGCTTGGACAGCTACCATCTGGCGTAGCAAGCTGCATCTCGACACGCCGCTGTTGTTTTCGATTGGAGGCGTTTTGATGTTTGTGTTTGCCGGTGTAACGGGCGTGATGCTGGGCGCGTTGCCTTTCGACCTGCATGTCAACAACACATACTTTATCGTGGGCCACTTCCACTACATTGTGTTCAACACGATTGTAATGGCCTTCTTTGCCGCCATTTACTATTGGTTTCCTAAAATTACGGGCCGGATGTATTCCGAAGGCTGGGGCAAGCTTCACTTTTGGCTAGTCTTTGGGGGCGCAAATCTTAACTTTTTTCCCATGCATCCGCTAGGGCTTCAGGGGATGCTGCGGCGGGTGTCATCTTACGATCCGCAGTACACAAGCTGGAATGTGCTCGCAAGTTTGGGCGCTTTTTTGGTAGGCGTATCAACGCTGCCTTTTATTGTCAACATGATTACTTCGCTGTTTTTAGGCGCACTTGCAAAAGACAATCCCTGGCACGCAACAGGCTTAGAATGGGAGACTTCTTCGCCTCCTCCTAAAGAGAACTTTAAAGCAAAGCCCACTGTCACGCTACCGCCCTACAGCTACGGCGACCCGGCCTATGCCGTACATGATCCTAACAGTCCGTATTAGCCATGACTCAATCCACCTCTAACGCACCTGACGCGGTAGACCCTACCACTACAAATCCTAATACCCGAGACGAAAGCCCGATTGATTTGGGGCTCCTGCATCGCCAGCTACCCAACTGGCTAAGACGATTCATTCCCAAAGGGGGTGGTCAAGCTGAAGACCATCATGGCAAAGGCATGTTTGGGGTCACTGTTTTTCTGCTTTCCGAGAGCCTGATATTTGTTAGTTTTTTTGCGTCTTACGTCACGCTGCGGCTAACTACCCCTCGCGATGTTTGGATCCCGGCTGGCACCGAGGGCCCTAGTCTTACGGGCGAGGTTATCTTTAATACGGTTGTGTTGGTCTCTAGCAGCTTTGTTATTTACTTTGCAGAACGCGCGCTCAGGTACCATAAGCTTAACCAGTTTCGGTTGTTGTGGCTGACAACCTCTGCTATGGGTATTTACTTTCTAGTGGGAGAGGTAAAAGAGTGGTCGGGGCTTGATTTTGGCCTTTCGACTGGGCTAGTGGGCGGTACGTTTTATATTCTTACGGGTTTTCATGGCCTGCATGTTCTAACGGGCGTCATTTTGCAAATGGTGATGCTAGGCCGCTCTTTTCGCGCCTATAATTACGAAAACAGTCATTTTGGCGTAAGCGCTGTGGCTCTGTTCTGGCACTTTGTTGATGTTATTTGGGTAGGTTTGTTCTCTCTAATTTATCTTTGGTGATGATGTTGACGGTGCGATCGCGCTCAAAAACCAGGCCATCACATAACTACGATTACCACTATGGCGATCGCGCTGACCACAAGCGCAAACACTAAAACCTTTTCCAGACCGTGACTAAGCGTGTTGATCGCGAATAAGATAGCGACGCCTAACAGCAGTAAGCCGACATAAAGCACCTTGTCGAGGTTGCCAGCGATGAGCGGATCGGATTGATTTGTCGAGCTTTGAGCTTGGGCTGCTTGAATCAAGAGCGCTTGAAACAGCGTTGCTATTAAAGAGAGTAATCCATACCGAGTAAGCTTTCTTATCCTTTCTTTCGATAGATGTTTCATTTTATAGTAATTGACACTATTCAGATAGCTCATTCTATATTGAGAGAACGATACTAGAGACTACCTTTATGATGATTCCGGCTATGGCGCTGGCCGTCTTTGCGATCGCAGCTTTTTTAACGACTAGCGGTCTGCTATTTGCCCTACCGACCCTCTTTCTAGATCTCATAATCTTTTTGTTCATTGATTTTCCAGGCGGCAAAGCTGGACTCGCTTTGCTAGTTCTTCGGGTAGCCACCGGCGTTTTATTTGTTCAACACGGCTATCCCAAGATTACGCATTTGAAGAAATGGGCTAACGGTCTCCACATGCCGGTTTTTCTTTGCTTTCTCTCCGCAATCTCTATGTTTCTCGGCGGTTTTGCGCTTATTGTAGGCTTTCTGACGCCGCTAGTCAGCCTCGCTATTTTAGGCTCTATGCTATTTGCCATGCTGATGGAAATGTCAAAAGGTTCGCCTTTTATTGCGAGAGATCCGTTTCAAATTCCTGACGATCAATACCAGGGGCCAAATGGAAAAGGCGATCCGCCTAGCTATGAAAAAGCGTTTCTGTACGTCATCGTCTTAAGCGTATTGTCTATTCTCGGCCCTGGGCTGTTTTCTCTAGACGCACTCTTGTTTCAATAAAATCTATTTTCAATAAAAACTAAGGACGGCAACACAATGACTATGCGAACCGAGAAAAAGCCGATGGATAATAAATATGGTAGATTTGCGGCGATGGTGGCCACTTCTACAGTTGTTATGTTTGGGCTAATGTACCTGAACACTTACCAAATAGACCATATTTACTTTAGCGAAACCAGGGCCTATATGGCCGTTCTGATGGGGGCGACCATGGCCGGGATTATGCTCGGGTTTATGCTCAATATGTACGGCAATCAAAAAACAAATGCCGGGATTTTTATTGGCAGTGTCCTAGTGTTTTTTCTATCGCTTTGGCTGGTAAGAAGCCAGGTCACTGTGGGCGACGTTGCCTGGATGAAGGCGATGATCCCGCATCATTCCATCGCTATTTTGACCAGCGAGCGAGCCACCATTTCCGACCCTCGCGTTCGGCAGCTCGCTGATGGCATTATTGAGACTCAGGTCAAAGAAATCGCTGAGATGAAGGCGCTGATTGCCGATTTGGAGAAGCGATAACCGCCTTGACTCTACACCCTACTAGAGTCTTTATGCTTGAAGAGAGGTTTACAAAGAGTGCCTGCTAATGAGGTCAATGAGACGAAGAAACTTTTTGCGATTAGGTGTGGGAACCGCTGCGGCGGTGCTGCTTTCGCAATGCTCTCGGTCGCAACCGTCTGCATCTAGTACGGTTCAAAATCGAATATACAAGAGCAAAAACGGACTGTTGAGCCTAGATTTGGTGGCTCAGTCTCAACCGGTAAAATTAGACGGTCGCAACGCTAATTTGTTGACCTATAACGGTCAGATTCCTGGGCCGAGGCTGGAAGCAAAACCGGGCGATCGCATACAAATTCGTTTCACAAACCAACTTGATCAGCCAACGAATCTTCACTACCACGGACTACACATTCCGCCGACCGGCACAGCGGACGATGTTTTCTTGGAAATCTCTCCAGGTCAAAGCCACACCTACAACTTTCAAATTCCCGAAAATCATCCAGCCGGTACTTTTTGGTATCATCCTCACTACCACGGGTTCGTAGCCGAGCAGCTTTTTGGCGGACTCGCGGGTTTGTTTATTATCAGAGGCGAGCTAGACGAGATTCCGGCAGTGGAAGCGGCTAAAGAAGAATTTTTAGTGCTCAAAGACTTTGCGCTCGATCGCAGCGGCAATATTCCTGGGCCTACTCACATGGCCGCCATGACCGGACGAACCGGTGACCTGCTCACTGCTAGCGGCCAGATTAATCCCGTTGTGAGCATCCCTCAAAATGGGCTCCTGCGCCTGCGCCTACTCAATGCATCTCCTTCTCGTTTTTTCCGCCTGGCGCTAGAAGATCATCCTTTTTATTTAATTGCAACTGACGGCGGCGCTATTTCAGCTCCCGTGGAGCTGAACGAACTTGTTTTGGCCCCAGGAGAACGCGCCGAAGTATTGGTGAAAGGAAATCAACCGCCTGGAGAATATCGTCTGCTAAATCAACCGCTCGATTCAAAGGGGGGTGGTATGAGAGGTCGAGGTATGATGGGCGGCCAAGGCATGATGAATGGCTCTCAAGGTTCAGATATATCAGAAGTGTTTGCTACGCTCGCCTATAGCGGGGCCACCGCCGAAGTGACTTTGCCCGACCAACTGATTGCGGTCGAGGCGCTATCCCAACCGACAACAACCCGTCAGTTTACGCTCAATCACGGCATGAATGGCATGATGGGCGGTATGGTATTTTTAATTAACGGCCAAGCCTACGACCCCAGCCGCATTGACACCCAAGTAAATTTGAACACCGTTGAAGACTGGGAAGTTACTAACACGGGCACAATGGTTCATCCCTTTCACGTACATACCAACAGTTTTCAAATCATTAGTCACAACGGCCAGCCGCTCGCCTATTCTGCTTGGAAAGATGTTGTATCTGTAGCGCCACAAGAAACCGTTCGCTTACGGATGGCCTTTCGAGACTATGTGGGGGAAACGGTCTATCACTGTCATGTGTTAGACCATGAGGATCGGGGCATGATGGGAAATTTGGTGATTAAGGCTTGAGCGCGAGGGTGTAAATTAAACCAGTGCAGCCGGTTCTGCTAGCTTGCCTTTGAACTGGCTCATATAGAGATTGTAATAAAAGTCTTCGTTCGCCATCATTTGGTCGTGAGTGCCGCGCTCGATAATCTCTCCAGTCCTGATGACTAAAATTTGATCGGAGTCGCGAATAGTGCTGAGCCGATGGGCAATAACAAAGCTGGTGCGACCTTTCATTAGGCGCTCTAGAGACTCCTGAATCTTTTGTTCAGTGCGGGTGTCTACGTTACTAGTGGCTTCGTCTAAAATCACCATGCTCGGGTTTTGCACCATCATGCGGGCAATGGTTAGGAGCTGCCGCTGACCCTGGCTGAGGTTGCTGCCGCGCTCGGTGAGTAGCGTGTTGTAGCCCTTTGAAAGGCGAACGATAAAGTCGTGGGCGTTTGCCTCTTTAGCAGCTTCGATGCAGTCTTGTTCGGTGGCTTCTGGGCAAGCGTATCGAAGATTGTTGATAATGGTGTCAGAAAATAGAAAGGGCTCTTGCGGAACAATTCCAATTTGGCGGCGGAGGCTCTCTTTTTGCACGTCGTAAATGCTGTGGCCGTCGATTAAAATATCGCCTGCTTTGTTGTCAGCGGTGGCTTCAGTATTATCAATATCGTAGTAGCGCGTAATTAGATTGATAATGGTGCTTTTGCCTGCTCCGGTAGGGCCACATAGCCCAACTTTTTGGCCTGGTAATGCCTCAAAGGTATTGCGTTTCAGAATTTGCCTGCCGGGAACGTAGCTAAAGTCTACATTCTTAAATTCCACATGGCCTTGAACGGGCGGGAGTAGTGTGGCATCAGGTTTGTTGTTGATGGTGGGGCGTTCGTCCAGGGTGAGGAAGACGCGTTCGGCAGCAGCGATCGCACTCAGCAGCGTATCCAGGGTGTTTGCAATATTGGTGATCGGCAAAGAGAACCTGCGAGTGTATTGCAAAAAGGCGGCAACCGTTCCGACATTGGTCGCCCCGCGTAGGACGAGCAGTCCGCCGACGAGCGCCACTAGGGCTAGATCTAGGTTGGTAAGTACCTGCGTAATCGGACGACCTAGAATGGCCACAAAAGTCGCTTTCAGTCCCGCATCTCTAGCGGCGAGGCTAATTTCCTCAAAAGAGGCGATCGCTTCTTCTTGCCGGTCGTAAGCAATCACCACTTTCGCGCCGCTGACCGTCTCTTCTAGAAGGCCATTGAGTTCGCTGACCTCGGCTTGCAGTGCGCCAAAAGCGGGGCCTGATACCTGGGCGAGTAGGGCAATGAGAGCCAAGGCTATAGGGATGATGACTAGAGCGGCGATCGCCAACTGCCAGTTAACTAAGAGCATCACCACCATAATCAAAATGATTTTGAGACTGTCACTTACCAGTGCGGGTAGTCCGTTGCGAAAGAACAGCGAAATCACTTCGATATCGTTCGTCACACCGCTCATAAGTTCACCAATCGGGCGGCGGTCGAAGAAATTAAGCGAGAGCGTCATCGTATGGTCAAACAAGTCTCGGCGCAGATCGTAAATGGCCTTTTGCGAGATAGAGGCTAAGATTTGGCCTTGTGCTATTAGGGCAAGGCCGCTGCCCAGGTTAGCCAGTGCTATCCATAAAGCGGTCTGCTCTAACGCTGCCATATCGCGCGGGCCGCTCAGGTTGTTAATGCCTTGGCCTAGTAAGAAAGGAACCGTTAGATTGAGGCCGCTGCCCATAATCAGCAGTAAAACAATGGCCGCGACTGCTCCGCTGTAGCGGGTGATATAGCCCAACAGCCTTCTGATTGTTTTACCTTTTTTCGGCGAAACCAGCGCCTGAACCTTAGATTTCAACTGGCGATGAATAAAGGGTTTCATGCGGGGATGCCTCCTAGCTGGGAGGTACAAATTTCCTGATACAAAGAACTCGTTTGGAGCAGTTGCTCGTGGGTGCCTGCGGCGATGATTTCTCCGGCTGCTAGCAGGAAAATGCGATCAGCGGCAATCACCGTGCTGATGCGCTGGGCTACGTAAAGTGTTGTTGTTTTCGGCATGGCGGTTTTGATCGCTGCCTGCACGCGAGCTTCTGTGGTCAAATCTAGGGCGCTGGTGCTGTCGTCTAGGATCAGGATTTTGGGTTTGAGAGCGATCGCTCTGGCAATCGAAAGCCGCTGCCTTTGCCCGCCTGAAAAGTTAGTGCCTCGGCGGGCTACCGGAGCATCGTAGCCTTCTGGAATATCGCAGATAAACCTATCAGCATCCGCAATTTGAGCGGCTGCGACCATCTCGGCATCGGTGGCGTCGGGTCTGCCGTAGCAAATATTGTCACGAACTTTTCCACTAAACAGCACCGATTCTTGCAGGGCAATGCCGACTATGTTGTGCAGATCCGACAGGGCAATATCGCGCACGTCTACGCCGTCAATGCTAATTCGCCCGCTGGTCACGTCATAAAAGCGAGGAATCAGGTTGATTAGGGTGGACTTGCCAGATCCGGTAGCGCCCAAGAAGGCAGCCGTTTGACCCGGCTCAATGGTGAGATTAATATTGCTTAGAACAGGGGGAGAGTGACGTTCATTTGCACCCGGTTCGTATTCACTCGGATAGCTGAAGGTCACGTTTTCAAACACAATGCGCCCGCGAGCAGTAGCCGGAGAAAGCGCGATCGATGGAGATGGTTCGGGCACTTGGGGAATCGCATCCATCACCATAAACATGCGCTCGGCGGAGGCTTCGGCGGCGGTAACTTGGGGTGCGATCGCAGCAATAATCACTAACGGGATCAGCAGGGCAACCAGATACTGCGTAAAAGCCACAATTTCGCCCACCGTTACCCCACTTTGCCCCATGCCACTACCGCCGATCCACAGCACGGCAGCCGTGGCAAAGTTCACAATCATAAAGAGCACAGGCTGCAAGAATGCGGCGTACTGCATGGGGCGCAGGGCCGCTTTACGCAAGTCTTGGCTGGCCCGGTCGTAGCGCTGTTTTTCATAATCGCTTTGGACAAAGGCTTTTACCACCCGAATGCCCGAGAGATCTTCTTGTAAAACGTTGTTTACGCCGTCAAGCTTTTGCTGCTGAATTCTAAACAACACGCTCGTTTTACTGACGAAGAACACCAGCATGGCAACCACAATGGGCACCACAATGGCCAGAATCCACATTAAGCTAGGACTGTTATAAAAAATTAGGAACAGTGAGCCCGTGAACATCACAGGCGCTTGAATAAATACCAAAATGACGAGCTGAATCGCGAGTTTAATCGCGTTGACATCGCTCGTCATGCGCACCATCAGGTCGCTGGTGGAGAACTGATCTAAATTGCCAAAGGAAAAGGTTTGAATTTTGCGGTACAGATACATCCGCACCGCGTGGGCTGTGTGCTCAGCAAACTGGACGGCATACCAGCCATTAGCAATGGTAAACACCGCGCCAAGGATAGCAAATAAAACCATCCACAGCACGCTGGCGACGGTGGCATCGCGATCGCCTACCAGCAAGCCTTCATCCAGCAGCTTTTGAGTCATTAGCGGGATGGCAAGGGTGCAGATAGCGGCGATCGCTAGCAGCACCTGAGATATCACGATCGGGCGAACGTAATTGCGATAAATCCGAATAAATCGCCTAAGATTCGGCAGCATAGGTCTTCTAGGTTATGAGTCCTGGGCGGAAAACCGCATCGTACCAGTATCTACCTGAAGATCGATAAACAAATCCCCATCTTGGAAGAAATAGCCACCTGAGCTTTGCAACGCTTGCAAGTAGTCGGTGGCAATCGACTCCGGTGGGCAAGCTGCTAGCGTCGTAGGGCCAAGGTCAATCGACAAGCTGCTGCCATCTTCGGTAAAGTTGCCTAGCGCCTGGTTGCAATCAGCGCGAATAGAGAGCTGGCCGTCGCTCATAAACTCAACCGTGTAGTCGCCCGGTGTGGCGTCTAGCTGCTTGCCATCGTTGTACTGAATCTGTTCTAGCTGCCAGACCGTATTGGTGAGCGCAGCGTCATCTGTCACCGCCTGATCTTGATTGACAAGATCGACCTGTACTTGGACGCCTTCTGTTGGGCTGCCGTTATTAATGACCGGAACTTGAGTGGTGTTCACAAACTGCAGTTTGCCATCTACTGTAATTCGAGACTGAACGGCGTAGGTATACCGCGAGTCTATTTGCCCAGCATCGTAGAGCAGCTCGAAGGGAAAAGGCACCTGCCGACCGCCGGAGACGATTTGCTCAGAGGCTAGCGTAATGGCGGCGGCATCTGCTCGGCTAACGTCTACCAGGCTAACTTCGACCACTGCGTTTGGCGGTAGCGCGATTCTAGGCAGATAGAAGACTGTGCCTGAAACAGCTTTAGAGGCTTGTTGTGGAGTACCGTTGAGGGTAATGGTTTGCGCTCCCGATGGGGCGATCGCAATCTCTACTGTCATT
The DNA here is from genome assembly GCA_051860365.1 of Phormidesmis sp. GTDB lineage: Bacteria > Cyanobacteriota > Cyanobacteriia > Phormidesmidales > Phormidesmidaceae > Phormidesmis. The sequence continues at coordinate 157,561 of JBHYED010000005.1, read as the reverse complement.
TCACCTGCATAGCGATAGGTCGTTCCCGCCTCTGTAGACTCAACCGTAACAGGTGCACCTTTCACTTCTGTAATACCGGTTTGCTTGTTGTACCAGTTAAGGCGAGGCGTGCCATCAGCGTTGTACACTCGTACTGCGATCCGATCTGTTTGCGAGAAAACTAACGTGCCTTCTGGCAGCGTCATTGCGCTAGTGTTCGCTGTTGGCATTTGCGCCAGCTTACTCGTTGTGCGGGCGATCGCTGCGTTAGCGTTAGTTGTGACGTCTTGTGCGATCGCTCGCATAGGCACAAAGCTACCAACAACGATTGCCGCCAACCCCATACCGACCGCTTGAGAAAACACGTTCTTATTCATTAATTGAACCTTATCTTGAAAAATGGTGTACAAGTTGAGAAACCTCTAAACGACTGGTTTTTCAACTTGTTTCAAATCTATCATTTTCTTCTAAAAGGCAAACGATGGTTACCGTTTCTGAAACAGAATCTACCTCTTTAGTTAGAAACTTAACGATGGCCGGTAGCGCTTTAATAGCTAGCAATTGCCTTAAAAAAGCGTTTTTTATCGGCAAACACTTCTGTTGCCAGACAGTATGTTTGTTTCTTGCCTAAAATATTTCTTGCAATCCGAGAGAATATTGTAATACGAGTTTTTCCCATGAGTACAAAAATCATCATCACTGGGGCAATTACACCAGTTTATCGAAGACTACCGCGACTGCTGGCTATAGAACAAAATAATTGGCGAGACAAGACTTGCTAAAGCAATAGAAAATTAGCGTCTAGAGTAGCTGTCCGCTAGTTTTATCGAATGACTGCCGTTATAAAGAACATTGAACAAAAACCACCAGGAGGACTAGAGAGTAGTGGACTCTTCTACGCTAATTTCACTTCGGATCGGATTTGTTGAGCTTACTATCGGTGCTATTTACTTTGGCAAAGACGCTATTCCGGTCAAGGGCAAAGATTAGGAAAGTTTCATATCGTTTCATCTTTTTTTTGAAAGATTGAGCGATCGCGGCAGCTAACCGACCACTTTTTTCAGAAAAGGACTCGATATATTGAATGCTGGAAAACGTACGACAGGGCATGCAAGAACTACCCTACTTGATAGGGTAAATGCTTATGGAGAAATAGCCTCTACTCACTTAAGCTTTGGCTCTGTTGCGCAAGCCGCCTCGTAGAAAGAATACTCCCCGGTCTGAAGACCGAGGAGTGTCAAATGAACCCAACGTTAGGTTCAAAGCTCGTTAACGAATTAGATTACCGAAGTTGTAGCCGAGGCCTACCGTAGCACCAAAGTTATCAGAATCACTGAAAATACCAGCATAGTTAACCTGAGCATTTACAGTAAACTGCCTGGAAATAGGCACGTCTACGCCAGCAGCAACCATCATGCCCAGGTTTGAATCATCGTCACTATCAACATACGAGGCACCTAAGCCCGCATAGGGTCGAATTTGAATGCGCTGCGCGTCCGTGTCAACCTCGGTGTTGTAGCGCGTAAACTCGTATGTGACGGGCGCTAAAATTGCAAAGCCGTCGCCAACTAGAACAGAAGGACGAACGGCAAACTGAGGGCTGATAGACAGCTTGCTCATCACGGCAAAAGATACATCGTCGGTGGTGCCAATGTCTGCACCAATACCGATAAAGTCTGGGCTACTCGCCCTTAGCCGAGCGCGCTCAGGACGACGAGACTGGGCTATCTGAGGCTGGGCCGTTTCCGCTGCCTCTGCCACTTCGGCTGCTGGATAAACTAGCTCACCGTCATTTCCTATGAGATCAGCAGACAGCGTTTCGTAGGTCTTTACGGTAGGTAGATCGCTCTCTGGAAGGGCTTGAGCTTGTACAGGCAAACTGATGCCGAGTACCATAAGCGCAAAACCAATTGCGCCCAAAAATTCTCTTTTCATGGACATGTTAAAAAGCACTCGTTGAATGTTGGCGGTATCGTATCTTAAAGCACAATAGCAACAGCCCAGCGAGCTGTCTTCTACCTAAAGATATTTTTCTCGTTCTTTTGTTTTTCTGAGCCTTTCAAGCTTGACAGCAGAAGTATTAAACAGGCGTACTATTTAACTATTTAATAGTGCCTAATAGTGCGCTTTCTATGGCATTCTTACATGTAGCGCTGTTTGGTCTCGTTTTGAGAAGAGGGTTACAGCGTCATCGGAGCCACCGGCTCAATATCAGGGTTGACGCCTCCCACTTGCATTGTTCTCAGCACCCAAGCCTCGCCGCCATTTTCTAAAAATATGTTAGTCTAACGGCGATCGCGCCCATTCCTCATCCCCATAGTCACCCGTAAACTCGTCAAGCTTAATGAGCGTATCGACGACCGGACGCAGGCCCAAAATGCCGAAAGTGCGATCGCCCATATAGCGCGACCAGTGTAGACGCCCTGAAGTTAGCCCTTCAGTGTTGTGGGTGTAAATTTGATAATAGGTAATCTCGAATCGCAGCTCTTCCGTAAGCGGCTCACGAACCACTTCAGCCGTACCGTAAGCAAAATGACCAAAATAAATAATGGCCTTAGCAGCCGGTTCAGCCTTTTTACCACCAATGCCCCCGTACGTATGAATTAAGAGCGCTCTTTGGCCCTCAGCCCAGGGCGTTTGGGTTGTTGTGTTTTGGGTTATTGTGCTTTGGGTTGTTGTATTTTTAGCGGTAGCCTCTGAATCTAGCAAAACAGAGCTGACCGTGCCTTTATCGGCCTTCAGGCGGTGCCAAGCTTTTTCTTTAAAGTACTTTTTAGCGGCCTGCCTGTCTGTTATCGTTTGGCTTGGCACCGCCTGTAGCAGCTTACGAGGAGCGAGCGCTTGAACCACAAAATACCCAGAGCTATCCTGCGCGCCGTAAATATACCATCCCGTTTGATTGAGATTGTTATTTTCAATATCTTTAGTAGTAGAGGGATGTGTGTTATTGTCATTGACAGGCACGTGAGGCAGTTTGACCACTTCTTCAGCGCCGTCAAACTGTTTAGAGCGCAGGTTAAAATGGCGGACTTTGAACAAGTCACTGTCTGGCCCTGATAGTTCAGTTAGAGGCTCAATGAACAGAGGTTCCATGAACTTTACTAGCCCGTAATAGCGGCCTGTAATTTGCACCGGTTCCTGCTCAATGCGCAAAATCTGTGAAGTGAAAGCGCCATTACCCGCTGAGCTGCTTTTAGAATTTACGCTTACTGACTTGGGCAGCGCAACCATCATGTCACCTACAGGATGAGCGCCTGCAAGCGATTCTAAGGGGTTAACAGCTCGCCAGTGGTTGAGCCGAGTGGGGTGGATTCTACCTGCTTTGACACTGGCTTCGGCTTGAGGGCTAAAGTGTACATCTTTGGTTACAGCTTGAGCATATGAGCGCGTTTCAGGTTCGTTGCTCAGGCGCAGCGTCACCGTTTGGCCTACGAGTGACTGAAACTCATCGGGCGCATGATGTACTTCAAACAATACATTCAATACATTGTGAATGGTTTGTCGCTGGTCTTTAGCGGGTAGAATGAGCCGTCCCATCCAGGGTGCGATCGCTCGATAGTGCTCTGGCGATACAGACTGTTTAATTGGGTAGGTTTCTGGCCTATTGAGGGCGTTAGCGCAGTCTCTCCCTGGGAGAATTGCTCGAAACCGCTGGTAGTTATTCGGCTTCTGTTGATTGTCTAAGTCTTGTTGATTATCAACAACTGAACTATCAGCACCACTAGCTAGCACAGCCATGACAAAACCGATAGTTTGTTGTAGATCTGGCGGCTCATTGTGTAAAGGCTGATTAGGTTTCGTTATGGCTCTGGTATTTATGCGCTTTAGATTTATGCGCTTTAGATACGTATTCTGACCGAATCGCTACAATACCTAAGACTACCAGCCTGATGCCAATTGCAGCGCCAATTGCAGCCTCTTTCAGTTGCGCCATCCGCATTTTTTGTAGTCGTTCGCTGTCTACAGTCTCTCTTTTTAATTTGAGAATCTATATTTCTCATGCTATGCCCTCTGCTCGGTAAAAAAATTACTATCACAGCTAAAATCTTATCTTTAGGCAATTTTCTATGCAGCACAGCCTATGCACTACAGTACTTCATCATCTTTATCATGTATTCGAACATTAAATTCAGGCTTTGTTTTGCATCTGCCCACAGGCTGAAATATTGCCGCTTTACCCCGACTTAATGCACGCCTACCAGCTCTTGAAACAAGTGTTAATCATCAGCATTTTTAGGTATGCCAACACCGTCTCTGCTAATGCGCTCAATTTGACTCATTTCAAAAACCAGCTCGAACCGCTGTCCTGTTTCTTCTGCGACAAAATCTTCCAAAAGCCTGACCTGTTTTGGGGTAGGCTTTTGCTCTCCAGCAACGGTAATGCCTAACACAGCTTCGGGGGGCTGATTACGCCAGTTGGTTTCAATGCTCACTAGATTGAGATGTTGAAAGGTTGTTGTGCGGTTTACCAACACTTCTTGCACCAATACTTCTAGCGCTTTTTGTCGCCATAAGTGCGTATACCCTGCGCCCAAAGGAACAACCAGTAGGCCAGTAAAAATTGCTGTACGCCTGAGCGCCTTTGCCCCGCGATGCAGCGGAGTGTAGCCCGCAATTAAAAAAACCAGCATACAGGAGAGCGTAATGCCAAGTAGGTTAGTCATATAAAGAAGAGCCGCGCCTGTGCTTAGAGTCCAATTGGCCTGAGAAAGACCCAGGCCAATGACGCAAAGTGGTGGCATGAGTGCCACTGCGATCGCTGTCCCGGCCAAACTTGAAGAGATTCTAGGCTCTACTTTAGTCAGGCCGCTGATGGCACCTGCTGCGATCGCGATACCTAAGTCTATTAGCGTGGGCTGCGATCGCGATAAAATTTCACTGCCAAAAGAGGGTAGTTTTATCCAAAGTCCCAGCAGCCATGCTAGGGCAATCGAGGCCACCGTTCCAACCGCAAGCGAAATGCAGGCACTGCGAAATAAGTCTTTGTCTCCCGATAGCGCCGAAAATGCTAAACATCTAATTGGGAGCATCAGCGGCGCTACAATCATCGCGCCGATAATCACCGCCGTACTGTTAGAGAGCAGTCCTAGCGTCGCGATCGCACAAGCGCCCACCGTCAGCACAAGATAATAAATGTCCAGCGCGGACTCCTCCGTTAGCCCCGCCTTTGCCGCTGCTAATTTCTCTGGGCTAGGCTTTTCTCGCCTAAAATTCTTAAATTGGGTACGCAAATTCATGAGTCAACCCAGACGATAGGGTGAGCAAAAACATCATACATCTGAAAAATCAGCAAAGAGAGCATCGCCATCGGCCAGTTCGATCCTGGGGCGAAGCTGCTCAGCAGTGGCATACTTAAGACCGAATCAATGCTCTTAAGGTTTACTCGTCATGCCGCTCAACCGTCGTCGATTTATGCTTTTAAGTGGCCTAGCCATTGGAGCCGCAGGAACGACTGCGATCGCCTGCTCAAAATCCAGCTCCCAAGCCACCGCCCAAGTCTCAAATACAGCCGCCTTTTCCACCTCAGCCACCCCGGTGACTTCAACGACTCTGCCCGGCCGCCGCAACCCTGCGCCCGCTGGCCTCTACGCCCCCCAACGCGGTGACGTCCGCCTAGCCGTCATTAGCGATCTCAACAGCGCCTACGGTTCCACCGACTACCGCCCCGAGGTCATCAAGGGCATCGGCCTACTTCCCGAATGGCAGCCAGACATGGTGCTCTGCGGCGGCGATATGGTCGCAGGTCAAAGCGTCAATCTTTCTGAAAGTGAAGTCGAGGCCATGTGGAGCGCCTTCGACGACAAAATTCTCTCTCCGATTCGCTCATCTGACCTTCCCTTTGCCCTCACCATTGGCAACCACGATGGCTCTAGCTACCAGCAAAACGGCGAGTTCGTTTATGTTCTAGATCGTGAAGAAACTGCAAAATATTGGGAAGGGCATCAGTCCGACACTGACCTCACTTTCCTTGAAGCTGACGGTTTTCCCTTTTACTACAGCTTCAAGCAAAAAGATATCTTCTATCTCACCTGGGATGCGTCTTCGGCGAACGTGCCACCTGAGCAGGTAGCCTGGGCCGAACGTGCCCTAGCCAGCCCTGAAGCCAAAAATGCAAAGCTGCGAATTGTGTTAGGTCATCTGCCCATGTATGCGGTTTCGCAAAGGCGCGATCGCCCCGGAGAATATCTCAACGAAGCCGACGCACTCCGTCAGCTACTCGAACGCCACAACGTTCACACCTACATCAGCGGCCACCATCACGCCTACTTCCCCGGCAAAGCAGGCAACCTCAACACCCTCCATGCAGGCGCACTCGGCAGCGGCCCAAAATCTCTGCTCACCACTACCACCGCGCCATTTCAAACGCTCACTATTATGGACGTGTTTTTAGAGACGGCCAGCACCGTTTACACCACATACAACATGAACACGATGGAAGTGGTCGATCCGCAGATGCTCCCCCGTCAGATTGTGGGCCCTAACGGAAAAGAGCTGCGTCAGGGCATTCAGCTCGCCGACTTAACCCCCGCTGAACAATCTCAGCCATACGTTCCTAGCGAAACCTAAAAGCAAAACATCTCCTCACCTGACGATGGATGAACGGCAATCACCTCTCGCAATTCATCCATCGTTAAGCCTTTTTTCAATGCAGGCGTGAGTCCTTGCACAATATCTGCCGCGCGTGGCCCTACCATGTGTACCCCCAGTATCTGCTGACTATTTTCATCAATCACCAGCTTAATGAACGCTTCTAAAGACGATGCGGTCATGGCATACTTCAGCGGCGCAAAGGTCTTGCTTTTAATCGCCACACTGTCTGACTGACGCCGAGCGGCTTCCTCGGTAAGCCCAATCATCGCGACTTCTGGATGCGTAAAAACAGCCGTTGGTATCCAGCCATAGTCAATAGAGACTTTTTCAGCTTCAAACATGGTGCTAACGGCGGCGGTTCCTTCTGCTTTAGCAACGGGTGTCAGCAGCATTGTTGCTGTGCAGTCTCCAATTGCAAAAATATTAGGCGATCGCGTTCGTCCGCCTTCACCCACCTCAACCATGCCTTTATCAGTAACCACGTCAGTCACCTCTAGGTTAAGCGTATCTGTATTTGCCGTTCGACCTAGTGCGCACAATATCTTGTTAGCACTAATGGTTGTCCCATCGCTCAAAGTTGCAACAAAGCCGTCCGAGTCTTTTTCAATGTCTTTAAGCCGCACATCGTCAAAAATTTTGACGCCGCCATCAATCAAAAACTGCTTCGTTCGCTGCTGTACCGCTTCATCAAAGCCGTCTAGCAAAAAAGGATTAGACTCGACCAAGGTGACTTCGCAGCCCATACTGCAAAATATCTGCGCCAGCTCTACGCCAATATAGCCGCCGCCTGCAATCATTAAAGACTTTGGCAGTGTCTCAAAATTAATCGCATCGCGCGAGTCTATCGCATATTCTATGCCTGGGATATCTGGCATTTTAGGCCGACCGCCTACGGCCAAAAGAACAAACTCCGCCGTGACTTCTTTTTCGCCTATCTGTAACGTGTGCGCGTCAATAAATTTTGCCGTATTTCGCAAAATATCAATGCCTTCCAAACTCTCTGTGATGGAGTCTCGAATGGCTTCTATGTGCTGATCCATCGCTTGCTTAAACGTTGGCCAGTCAAACGCGCTTCCAGAATGACTCGCATCACGCCAACCATAGTCAGATGAAATCTCTCGCTGCTTTGCAAATCCGGCAGCGTACGCCATCAGCTTGGTCGGAACGCAGCCGCGATTAGCGCAGGTACCGCCTATCACATTTCGCTCAACAATAGCGACTTTTTTACCCAGCTTAGCCGCTCGCTTCGCTGCCGACAGGCCGCCAGAGCCCGCACCAATTACTACAAGCTCATAATCGTACTGTTCGGCCATGCTGTTTTTTGTTCGTCTTTGTCGGGTGTTCGCCGTCACCGTAAACGAAACAGTACGCCCGTTCCCTCTGTCTGCGGGCGCAGTTTTGGCGATCGCAGTTTCTGCGGGCGCAATTCCTATGATTGCGCTAGGCTGTCAAATCAACCCCGACAATAAAGGCAATCGGGTCGCCATTATCCACCACCACCGTGTCCAACGGAGAGAAAAAGCTGCCAACGCCCAGCGTAATGGTGCCAGCGGCTAGCGCACTCTGGCTAATTTGAAGCTGATCGATACCGGGCGTAAAGTCCAGAATGAGCGCATAGTCATCAAAGCCGCCTCGGTTATAAAACGAGCCGCTGTCATTCCCTAATACGAAGATGTCGCTCACGTTGTCAAAAATAATGTCGCCGCTAGCAGAGACTGCGCCCCCAATGAGCTGATCTACTTCTAACGCGCCGCCTGTGCCCGCATTACTGCCTCCCGTCACAATATCGTTGCCAAATCCACCAATGACCACATCGCTACCGGGCCCGCCATTTACCATATCGTTTCCAGCGCCCCCGTCTACAAAGTCGTCATCTAAGCCGCCATCGGCAAGGTCGTTGCCATCGCCGCCTTCTAGCCGGTCGTTACCAAACTTGCCAAAAATTTGATCGTTGCCTTCTTGGCCAAGTAAAAAATCATTACCGAAGCCACCGTCAATCAGATCATTGCCAAGTCCGCCCGCAATCGTATCGTTACCGAAGCGGCCAAACAGGCGGTCGTTACCACCCAACCCAACCAAAAGACTATCGCCGGATGTAGATCCTACCAAAAAGTCTTTTGCCTCTGTCCCAATCTGTTCTTGTGTAAATTCTGATGATCCACTCCTATTTCTAATATTGTCTGTTCTTTGTTGAACCCTTTGAAGGATATCTTCTAAGCTTGGCATGGTTCAGTGTCTCCTACTTTTCCCACTCAGTATTCTTATTTCCTATCTATAGCTAAAAGCAGCTAAAAGCCAGCCGTTTTGGACAGCTAGCAAAAAGCCCATGGATAGCAGGTGTAGCAGGTGTTCAATTTGCCATGGTTCAAACCAAAAACCTGCCGTGCACGCTTAGCTCGCCTAAGGCTACTTTATGCCCTAAGCGTCTGCCTGATTAGTGGCAATACCAGCAGTTGCTAGGGGCCGTAAAGGAGCTGGCGTTCACAAAGGATTCAGAAGAGTTTTCTTCAGTTTGAGTACCAAAGATGATGGAGGTAAAGGTGTTTTTACCCTGAGCATCTGAACTACCTAACACTTCAGCTCCGTTACCTTTTAGTCCACTTAGATCGAGGTTAACCGTTTTATTGAACTTTTCGTTGATGTTGACGTGTGCGTTGACGTTCTTATGGAGGGTAAAGTTGCTGTTAATGTTGATGCCTCTAGCACCTGTGATTTCTTTAGTTGCTGTTTCTAGATAGTTGAGGTCAGAAATGATCATCGGAATTCTCCTAATTTTCAATACGTTGACTAGCAGCAAGTTTATCTTGTGCCTAGTCCTTGAAGCTAAACACAGGTAGTAGAACAGTCGTGACTAGCACGCTTTGTTCCAACGTTTTTACTATATCAACTGGCTTTTTTTGCAGGTGCCAATTTGGCAGAATTTCTCAAGACATTAAGAGAACGTTGGAAAGCGTTCTTTCATTGAGCACTTAATGGTGAAAATGCCAATCTGGCAGATTTTATTCTAGCTGCTGTGCTTTATGTATATATAGAGAGACATATAGAGACTGCTGCTCAGTAAATATAAAATCGTGTCATGGTAAATACTGTTAAAAACCAGCCAAACACAGTTACCGATTGGTTTGATCTAGGAAATTCTCACTACGTTCAGCAAGATTTTGTAGCGGCAGCGGCTTGTTATTTCGAAGCGATCGCCCTGCGCCCCAAGTCAGCCCCAGCCTACAACAATCTAGGCAGCGCCTTACAGGAGCTGGGCCAGTGGGAAGAGGCCATATTTTGCTATACCAGAGCTTTGAAGCTAAAGCCTGATTGGGTTGAAGTAGAAATGAGCCTGGCGATGACTATGCATGCACTACATCGTCTGTCGGTGGGTGAAAAAACACAATATGCTGAGCTAAGCCATGCGCTAGGCGATCGCGCCCAACAGGCCGAAAATTTTGCCGCCGCCGCCACTTATTTTCAGCAAACGCTATCGCTCAATCCTCACCACCCAAAGGCAATAGCCAGCCTAAAAACGATTGAACAAAGGCAAGATTCGTCTGAGCAGCAAAATCAGCAACAGAGCGGCATATCGCCTTTAGCCGACGCCGATAACGCAGTTGATGCAGATATTATTAAAAAGCTGTCGGGTGCCGTTTGGGGCTGGGCCAAAACTGGATTTGCGACCGTAGATGACGCTACGCAACAACAAAGGCTAGCGACTTGCAAACGGTGTCCTTATTTTTCCAATGTGCCTAGTAGCCTGTGGTATAGGGCGCTCACTATCAACAATCCTAATGAAAAAGTGTGCAGTCTCTGTGGCTGCATTATTTCCAAAAAAATCTTACCTGTTTCAGAGTCTTGTCCGGCTCCGCATCCAACCCGAGCAGGGATGACTCGGTGGCAGGAGCCGATTAAGGATTAGCAACTAAAGATTAAGGCTGAAGTCTTTGAATTTCAGCATCTAGCCACTGTTGAAACTTGCGATCGCGAATTTCGGCATAAATCTCATCTGTCAGCTCCGAGGCAATAAACCTATCGACAAAAAACAGGGCGTGCCCGCCAGCGACCGATAGCGGGCCGACCACTGCCTGAGGGCTGGCGCCAAACACACTAGCCGCTACGTCAGGATTTAGCATCCAGCGAGACTTATGGCCCTCATAGCCGCAGTGATCGCGCTGCAAAGCATGTTTGTTGTAAATATGTGCCGCTTCAAAAAAGCTAATTTCACGCTCTTCAATTTGATAGCTTAGCTCCTGAGCGACTTGCGCTGTTTCAACCAAAATTTGGTACAGCACAACCCGCTCATAGTTCAGCTTGTTTTGCGTAAAGTAGAGTCGGGTAGCTTCTCCGAACATTGCATCTGCGAGCTTTTCTTTGAGGAGGCGATCGCGAATACTCTCTTCCCATTCAGCCGCAGATAGCTGCTGCTCGCTCAGCCATGCCAGCGTTTTTTCAGTGCTTTCAAGCTGTAGCCGCCTGCGTAGCGCATCGCTTTCGATCTGAATTTCGGCTTCACTCACCTCAAGCGATCGCATAGCCGCTTCAGTTTGAACAAGGCTTAAGCTCAACACTTCTCGGCAGGCTGAGGTAAAGGTTAGCGATCGCCTCAGCAAAACAACAATATCTTCTGTGCTGATATCAATCCCTAAAAAATTAATCATTGTTTTGAGGTGCGGCGGCTATAAAACACTTTATGAAGAGCTGATAGAGATAGAAGTAGCGCTAGCAGCCGAACCGTAGAAGCTAGTTTGCGAAAAGCTGGTGGCAGATGTGTAGGTATTGCGACCGCGAGCTGAGGCGATCGCCGTTGCCGTTGCACTGCGACCAAAACGACCTCTATAGCCAAACCAGAATCCACCTTGAACAGACTCAGAATCAACAGCCGTAATATAGTCCAAATTCTCGATTTTCATTTATTTAACATCGCACTAAGCGATGACGCTCGTTGAAGATTTACTTTACTCGGCATCATCACTCAGAAACTGCCAAAGTGGCAGATATGTTTATATAGGCCAAAAGAGAACATTATCTTGAGAATATTCGTCCCACCGATGGCTATGTCCGCCGCTGACAGACGCTTCCTCTGCACCAATCGGCTCAATGTAATCTAGCTCTGAAGTAACCGAGTTAAGATGCGAAACCTTATTCTCAATGGGAGCGGTTTTTCTACCTTTCGCCTGCCGCTGCTTTTGCAAACGATTGTAGGTACGGTAAGGAATGTACTGTGTTGGCTCATAACCGGCTGCTTCTAGCGCGATAAGGCAAGCGTAGGAGTATTTTCCGTCTAAAATAGCGTCGATAATAGTAGCCATATTATCTTCACTAATGGCAATGCTTGGCTGATTTTGATGTGTTGAAGAGATCATGAAACGCTATGTGAATGAACGAACTACATGCATTGATTTCCCTGATTAAAAGCTGGCTTAAAGATGCTGAGCTAGAGGCTTAACTCACGCTCTTTGAGCTGACGAATCGGATCGGTCAGAATCTCAATAATGCGACGGCGACGGGTGACAATTTCGGCGCTAGCGGTTTGTCCAATTTGCAGCGGAACGGCCTGCTGCTCATGCATTACAAAGTCCTCATTGAGAGAAATATTGACCCGATAGCCACTGCTAGTTTCACCCATAGCGGCCTCGCTAGGTGAAATAGCATTGGGCGAAATCGAAATCACTTTGCCAGACAAAACGCCATAGTTTTGATAAGGAAACGCATCCATTTTTATCTGGGTTTCTAGGCCCACTCTCAGCAGTCCGGCTTCTTGGTGAGGCACAACGGCTGCTAGGATTAGCGGCGTGTTTTCAGGCACGATTTCAGCTACCCGTTGCCCCGGCTGCACCACTTCGCCAATATTGTCTACGTCCAGCGCCGAAACAACACCATCAATCGACGATCTGACGTCACTTTGCGCGAGCTTAGTCTCGGCCTGTTCGCGCTGAGCCTGAAGGTCATTAATATTAGACTGAAGCTGTTGCGCTTCTATCCGCAGCTTTTGTAATGACTGTTGGGCAGCAATGGTGATCTGCTGTGCCTCAGCTTGCGATTGAGCAATGTCTGCTTCTGCCCTACGAGCCTGGGCAATAGACTGCGATCGCTGACCCTGGTTTTGAGTAATGGTTTGCGATCGCTCACGAATTCCTTGCTCAATGCCAAACACATATTCTTTAGAAACCGCGCCCTGAGACTCTAAGGCGCTAATTCGATCCAGCCGTTCTTGATGGATGCCCATTTCACTTTCTAAAGACATCAGCAATGCCTCGCTGGTTGCAATCGAAGACTGAGACTGTTGCAATATTGCCTGTGTTGCCAGGGTGCTGGCGGCGGCCATGCGTTCGTAGGCGGCATTCTCTTGTGTAGTTTGCTCAATGAGCGATCGCATCTGAGCAAGCTCCTTTTGGGCCGCATCCAGCGCTTGATCCAGTCGGCTAGCATCTGCTCTCGGCAAGCTCGCATCCAAAGACATCAACACCTGCCCTTGTTGCACAACATCGCCTTCTTTGACAAACAGGCTATCTACCCGGCCTTGAATCACGGGCTGAATTTTATAGGCGTTTCCCTGCGGAATCAGCTTTCCTTGAGCGTGGCTTACCTCCTGCATTTGCCCAACGTAGGCCCACGTGATAAAAAAGCCGCTAAAGACAGCGCAGACGCCAATCACATGGGTTGCTAGCTTAGACGGCGGCTGCTTAAGCACCGCTTGAATCGACTCGCTCCAGTCTGCTTTAGGCAATACTTTGCCAGGGGAATCCTGAATGGCAGCTTGAATGGCAGGCTGAGCGGAAGTTATCGGCACAGCTTGCCTGTTGACCGCTCGCGTGGCGTCTATAGCAGTCGGCTCTCGTAAGTAAACGGATTTCATGGTTTTGTCCTTAGAAGGTGATGCAGAAGATGATCGGCTACAGATCGAGCTGTTGTTGCGCCAGACTGTAGTACAGCCCGTTTGCCGCCAGCAGTTCGGCGTGTGTGCCCTGCTCAACCAGTACGCCGCTATCTAAAACGAGAATGCAGTCGGCGTTGCGAACGGTTGAGAGCCGGTGGGCAATAATAAAGGTGGTGCCTTCGCGGCTGATGTGCTCTAAATTCTGTTGAAAATGACGTTCAGATTCAGTGTCGAGGGCACTGGTGGCCTCGTCTAAAATAAGCAGGTTTGGTTTTTTGAGCAGGGCGCGGGCGATCGCAATCCTTTGCCGCTGTCCGCCCGAGAGTGTCGCGCCTCGTTCGCCGACTTCGGTGCTATAGCCCAAAGGCAGCGATTGAATAAAGGTGTGCGCCTCGGCGAGTTTGGCCGCTTTCACCACGTCAGAGAGTGGCACGCTATCTCTAAAAAGGCTGATGTTTTCAAGGATAGTCCCCGAGAACAAAACGCAGTCTTGAGGGACGACCCCTAGCTGCGATCGCAATGAAGCAGGCGACACCCGGCGAATGTCATGACCATCAATTAAAACGCGGCCCTGATTAGGCTGATAAAGCCCTTCTAACAGCTTGATTAGCGTGCTTTTGCCCGACCCGCTGCGGCCCACCACCGCGACCGTAGCGCCCGCCGCGATTTCAAAAGAGAGGTTTTGAAGCGTATTGCGATCGCTCTCCTCGTTATAGCGAAAGGTTACCCCTTCAAAAACCACCTCTCCGAGCAGCGGCGGCATCATCAACAACGCTTCACTGCTGCTCTCTTCAGGGGCCGTTTCAAAGACATCGTTTAGCCGCTCAATCGAGATAAAAATTTCCTGCAATTCATCCCACAAACCCGCCAACGCCAGCACCGGGCTAATCACGTAGCCAATCATCATATTAAAAGCAACAAACTGACCAATCGTGAGCTGATCTTGAATCACCAGCGTGGCGCCGTACCACAGCAGCAGCGTACTCCCCACAGAGTTCACTAGGCCGCTTACGCTTTGCAGCCCAATCCCAAACTTTTGACCACGAAATCGCGCATTCATCAGCCGGGTCAAATTATTCTCCCAGCGCCAGCGCATCTCATACTCAGTCGCGGTCGATTTAATCGTGGCGATGCCCCCAATCATTTCGACGAGGGCCGAATTTTGATCGGCAGCTTCTTTAAAAACTTCTCGCGAAATTCGGCGTAAAAAAGGCGTCGCACCCAGCGTAATAATCACAATGGGCGGCACCATCAGCAGCACCAGCATCGTGAGCTGCCAATTGTAGTACAGCATCAGGCCCAGGTATACAAACCCGGTAATAAAGCTCAGCCAGGCCAGCACCACCTGCCCGATCAAAAACTGTTGAATCTTTTGATTTTCCTGAACGCGGGTGATAATATCGCCAACCCGACGCGACTCGAAAAAACGGATAGGCAACGACATTGTGTGACGAATAAAGCCGCTCACTAACGTCACATCTAACCGGTTAGAAAAATAGCTCAGCAAATATTGCCGAACCGCCGACATTATCAGGCCCCATAGCCCAAATATCAGCAGCCCAATCACAAATATATTTAGCGTATCCGTACTCTTTTGCACCACCACCCGATCTAAAATCACCTGGGTAAATAGCGGTGAAAGCAGGCCAAAGCATTGAATCAGCAGCGAGACGACCACAATCTGTACGATCAGTCCTCGGTACGGCCCTAGCGCCTGCACGTAGCGACCCAAAGATCCTTGCTTGACGACCGTTTTTTTCAAATCAAGGGTCGGCTCAAGCAGCATTCCATAGCCGCTCCACTTACGGCTAAACGTTTGCTTAGGCACCGCCTGCTTGCCCAACGCCGGATCGGCCACAATTACGTGCTTATCAGTAACTCTATAAACAACGACATAGTGACGGCCTTCCCAATGCGCAATCCACGGGCCTTTTTGTGTGGCTAATGCGCCTAAGCTCGCTCTGACGGGTCTAGCCTGAAAGCCAATACTCTCAGCCGCTCTGGCAAGGCTTTTCAAGGTCGCCCCATCACGGCCTACGTTGGCGCGTTCTCTCAGTACGTTCAGCGGAAATCGTTTGCCCCAGTAGCGCGATACCATTGAGAGACAGGCCGCACCACAGTCGGAAGAACTCTGTTGCTCTACCCACGGATATTGTCTAAAAGCGTCTAGTACTTTTCTTTGAGGTGGCTTTGGAAAAGATACGGTGGGAGAAGCTTTGGGGGCGATCGCCGCATTCTTTAAAGCTGGAGTTGAGCGCGTAAAAGCGTGCGCCGCAGTATCTGAATGAGCTTTGCTCTTGGCTAAAGGCGGTGTCTGAGACGGCGGCTGGCCAGTATATCCGCGATCGAGCTGACGATTATCAATCCGCTCAGCATCTAGCGTGGGCGTAAAGGCTTTTGAGAGTGTCCAGGCCGATGCGGGGAGCTGATAGAGTCTCAGGTCACTTTGCGCGACCCAGGTGCGATCGCATTTCAATCTGCCTGCTGTTTCATTATTTGGATAGCCCCAGCTATCGCCAATAGCCGGTAAGCGATCGCCTTCTGTACTCTCTATACTGCCAGAGCGTAGCCAGTAGCGACCAGCCTCGGGAGGTGCGATCGCCCTCAGCCGTTCACCTGCCGGCACCGACAGCATTTTCAAGGAGGGCAACCACTGTCGAAGCTGGTGGCTAGGCTGATCGCTCAGCGCCGTTAGCGTCCTAAAAAATATCAGTCGCTCTCGATGCTGCACCTGTTCTAGCCAGTAGCTTCGCATCTGCGGATTGGTTTCAAAGGCGGCGGCCATAGCCGACAAAGGAACCTGAGCGATCTGAACCGTAGCGCTTGAGGCCACGGCCCGATACGAAAAAGGCTGCGTCACCAGTACAGGATCTGCGCCAAAGCACTGGTCTATTTCTAGTCGTTCAATCGTAATTTCTGAATAGCGATCGCCCGTCAGCAAGCGAACCTTTCCTTTACAAACAATGTACGCAAGAGAAAACGACTGACTGTTTGCAGCATTACCCGCAAATATTTCATCACCTAGATTATAGTTAGAGAAAGAAAAAGATTGTTTGAAGCTGTCGGAAACCGGCTCCTGATTGAGTGAGAGCAGTAAAGTTGCCCGAGGCGGCAGATGTAAAAACGTATCGCACCTCGAAGCTTCAGCGGTAGAGCTAGTGTTAGTCATAAAACTTGACTACCTTATAAATTAGCCGCTTATTTAACCACTGCCACAGCAGTCTACAAGCAGTCATAAGTGACTGCGGGCCGCTGCTACGCGTGATTTGCTATGCACCTGGTTTTTGTAGAAAAACCTCGCTACAAGGGTTTCGCTACAAATGTTTTGGGTGGTTAATGGGTGAGAACGCAGTTTCAAAAAATCTGTAGCAGACGGAAGACGAATCAAACGATCAGCAGCAAAAGCGTTCTTTTTGCTAGACGACGTTGCTACTTCTCAGTATATGGCAACTCGAAAAAAATGAAGGAATTGTAAGGAATCTGAAATAATTACGGATAACTACGGACATTATGAACTTCACGATTCCGTAAATTTACGGCTAATTTAGCGCCTTCCTTTCTGAAATCGGCAATTATTTTTTTAGGATGTCTTCAGCAGCACAACACCAATAGAGGTAAGGCTACATAAGATTTGTCTTTTGTTTATTATTTACTTTTGCCTATAGCACGCTAGCTTGATATAGGTAGATAGGGGATTGCTCTGCCAGCGTTCATAACGCTGTTCTTCTACATTATTTCCCAAATAAAATGCATAATTTCAACATGCCACGCCACGCGAAAGCTTCAGCGGCAGCTTCTTTGTCAACAGCAGCCCTGTTTTCATCTCAATCTGCTCAAGCGGCCACGCTAGCGAATGCTACGGGTGGGTTTTCTTTTACTAACTTTAGTCGCGTTCCTTTGTTCACCGACGCCACTGGCGATACGTTTACACAAACCACGGGTAACGGCAGCGAGGCGATCGCAACTGCCGATGCTGTCTTTGAAATTTTCCCGACGGCTGAAGCGGCCAACATTATCGAAAATTCAGCATTTAGCCCGCTGGCCGACAGCAGTGCCTTTGCCGAAAGTGCAGCTACGATTGTTGGAGATTTTTTCGTTGGTGCAGGAGAAACGTTTAGCTTCGACTTTGTAGGCTTTATTGACCTTACCACTACTACAGAAAATCCTACAGACACTGCCAGCGTTTTCCTCCAAACTCAGTACTCTATTTTCAATCAGATCCCTGGTGAGACAAGCGGTACAACAGTTTTAACGGAGCTAGACTTTTTCAATCTGCTAGGTCAGCTTAGCACTCCAACAGGCAATGATGACTTTAATATTGAAAGCAGTAACGCTATCTCTATTAACCCTTTTGAGGTCAATGGTATTGCAGGGCCAGATGAAGCTAACGAAAGCCTAAGCGTTCTTTTGACAGGGCGCTACGAACGTTTTTTTGAAACAGAGACAACGCTGACACTAATTGAGCTAAAGCAGGGCAATGCTTTTAGTGAAAACGTGGGGGCAACGGCTGTGCCTGAATACACGAGCCCACTGGTTTGGTTATTAGGGGCGGGCATATTGATGATGTGCCGCCGTCGCTATCAGCGCGATCGCTACTCCAACTAACAAGGGTCATCATTCTCTCCTCTCTAATATATTGCCGTGCGCAGGTCTCTATTCTTTAAGAATGAACCGAGCGTGCGGCTTATTTTTGTCTAGACTTCAGATCGCATTGAGATAAAAGGCAAGCATCGAGATTGTTGCGCGCGATGTGAACTGTATTAAAGACTTCGGTGTAACGTTTCCTAAAGAAAAACAAGTCTCCATTAGTTCTCCATTTTTGTTTTTTATGCTGACGGCATCAATCGGGATAGGTTGATTGATCGTTTAACAAGTGTAGGAGAACAAGCAATGAGACAAATTGGCTTTGGCAAAACCAGCGCCTTTGATCGATTTGAACCGCCATTCGAATCGAGACGGCCAGTCACTCTTGATCGTTCTCTCATAAATACAGAGATAAATGCTGAAAAAATCACTAGCGATATTGAAGCGTCGAGCCCGCTGTCCCCCTGGGAGCGCTTCTGCCATTGGGTAACCAGCACTGAAAACCGCATATACATTGGCTGGTTTGGGGTGCTGGCTATTCCCACGCTATCGACAGCAGCCATCGTGTTTGTTTTGGCCATTATTGCTGCACCAGCAGTTGACATGGACGGCACCGGTTACGTCATTGCCGGATCTTTGTTAGATGGCAACAATCTAATCACGGCGGCTGTTGTGCCAACTTCAGCCGCGATTGGGCTGCATTTCTATCCCATTTGGGAAGCCGCCTCACTCAATGAGTGGCTCACAAATGGAGGACCTTATCAGCTCATTGTGCTGCATTTTATTATCGGCATTATTAGCTATCAAGACCGAGAATGGGAGCTGAGCTACCGCTTGGGTATGCGCCCGTGGATTTCGCTGGCGTTTACCGCACCCGTCGCCGCCTCAGTGTCAGTTCTGATTATATATCCGATGGGACAAGGAGGCTTTGCCTCAGGGATGCCCCTTGGCATCTCTGGCACGTTCACCTTTATGATGCAGTTTCAGGCCGATCACAACATTTTGGCTAGTCCTCTACATCAAATGGGCGTTATTGGCGTGTTAGGCGGAGCCCTGCTGTGTTCTGTTCACGGCGCTTTGGTGACGTCCACCATTCTCCGGCCACCTGCTGAAACAACCTATAGCTTTGAGCATGCCCAAACGTTTCAACAGCGGCTTTTTTGGAAAGGGGCGCAGTTCAACAGCTCACGGGCGGTTCACTTTTGCTTAGCGGCCCTGCCGGTTGCAGGCATTTGGTCAGCCGCACTGGGCGTTGATCTAGCCGCTTTTGACTTCGACCGATTCTCACTGACGCTGCCCTCGCATGTCTCAGTAAAAAAGACGGTTGTGCCTACCTGGTCTGACATTGTTATTCATGCTAACCAGGGTGTGCGTGCGGCTGGAAAAACCACTACCTCACGGCTGCCGCTGTTTATAGAGCATCCTGATGAGCAAGAGCACGACGGCCATATTGAGTGGGCTGTGCCCATTGAGTAGCGGCTTTTCTGTTCAAGGCTCGTTTCAATACTCGTAAAGGCTGTTTAATTTTTCAGGTTTATTTGAATAAAAAGGAGAGTTCTCATGACCGCCAGTCCTCCAAAACAGGAGAATCCGGTGAGGATTGCTACCGAAAGCAGTCCGGTGCCCACATCTTTTGAAAAATGGGCAAAACCAGGACACTTTGATCGCACGTTGGCGAGAGGGCCCAAAACCACCACCTGGATTTGGAACCTGCATGCCGACGCGCATGATTTTGATACGCACACTAATGATTTACAAGATGTTTCTCGGAAAATCTTTTCTGCTCACTTTGGACATCTAGCCGTTGTCTTTGTGTGGCTGAGCGGCATGTATTTTCATGGGGCTCGCTTTTCCAACTTCTCGTCGTGGATGGCCGATCCAACCCACATGAGGCCCAGTGCTCAGGTCGTGTGGCCGCTGGTTGGCCAAGATATTCTGAACGGCGATATGGGAGGCGGTTTTAGAGGCATTCAAATTACCTCTGGGCTGTTTCAGATGTGGCGCGGAGAAGGCTTTACAAACGAGTTTCAGCTTTACTGCACGGCAATTGGAGCGCTGGTGATGGCCGCGCTGATGATTTTTGCGGGGTGGTTTCACTACCATGTGCGATCGCCCAAGCTGGAATGGTTTCAAAACGTGCAGTCTATGCTCAACCACCACCTGGCCGGTCTGCTCGGTCTAGGAAGTCTGGGCTGGGCGGGTCATTTGATCCACGTCGCGCTACCCACCAACAAATTGTTGGATGCAGGCGTCGCCGTCAAAGACATCCCGCTGCCGCACGAATTTATTCTGAGCCCGGCTTTAATGGCCGAACTCTACCCTGGTTTTGCCCAAGGCATCAAACCCTTCTTTACGCTGAACTGGGGCGTTTATGCTGACTTTCTCACCTTTAAGGGTGGATTGAATCCGGTGACCGGAGGCTTGTGGATGACCGATATTGCGCATCACCACGTGGCGATCGCAGTTCTGTTCATCTTTGCAGGCCACATGTACCGCACCAACTGGGGCATTGGTCACGATATTAGAACCATGCTCGAAGATGCCAGATACCCTAAAATGCTGCCATTCTTGAGTTTTATCGGGCCAGTTGGGCACAGAGGTCTCTTTGAAGTTCTCACCACATCCTGGCACGCTCAGCTCTCAATCAACCTAGCGCTGATGGGCTCTTTGAGCATTATTGTGGCGCAACACATGTACGCCATGCCGCCTTACCCGTACCTAGCGACAGACTACAACACAGTCACCTCTCTGTTTACCCACCACATGTGGATCGGCGGATTCTTGATTGTAGGCGCAGCGGCCCATGCCGGCATCTTCCTCATTCGCGACTACGACCCGGCTGAAAACGTCAACAACGTTTTAGATAGAGTGTTGCGTCATCGAGATGCGATTATCTCTCATCTTGTTTGGGTCTGTCAGTTCCTCGGCTTCCACAGCTTTGCTATCTACTGTCATAACGACACAATGCGAGCTTTTGGACGACCGCAAGATATGTTCTCCGATACGGGAATTCAATTGCAGCCGATTTTTGCCCAGTGGATACAGGGCATTCAAACTACGGCAATTAGCACAACCGCACCAGGACTGGCCAACCCGGTCAGCCATGCCTTTGGCGGTGGTGTCGTAGCCGTAGGCGACAAAGTTGCCATGATGCCGATCCCGCTAGGCACCGCCGACTTTATGATTCACCACATTCATGCCTTTACGATTCACGTAACGGTGCTGGTGCTGCTAAAAGGAGTGCTGTTTGCCCGCAACTCCCGTCTGGTGCCTGATAAGTCTGCGCTGGGATTTCGGTTCCCTTGCGACGGGCCAGGACGGGGCGGCACCTGCCAGGTGTCGGCTTGGGATCACGTATTCCTAGGGTTGTTCTGGATGTACAACTCGATTGCGATCGTTATTTTCCACTTCTTTTGGAAAATGCAGTCGGATGTGTGGGGCACGGTGAATGCCGATGGCAGTATCTCTCACATTACAGGTGGTAACTTCGCGCTCTCGTCTATTACTATCAACGGCTGGCTCAGAGACTTTCTGTGGGCTCAGTCTACTCAGGTCATTAGTTCCTATGGCTCGGCGCTTTCTGCCTACGGCCTGATGTTTTTGGCCGGTCACTTTGTCTTTGGCTTTAGCCTAATGTTCTTATTTAGCGGCCGGGGCTATTGGCAAGAGCTGATTGAGTCGATTGTGTGGGCACATAACAAGTTGAGAATTACGCCGGTTATTCAGCCTCGGGCTCTGAGCATTACTCAGGGTCGCGCGGTGGGGGCGGCTCACTATTTGCTGGGCAGCATCGTGACCACGTGGGCGTTCTTTTTGGCCAGGATGGCCTCGATTGGCTGACAGATAACGCTGACAGATGACAAGTTTGTAGGGCATAGCCGTACTATGGCCCTACAAAATCATTCAAACTCATTACCTATTTGGAACCATGGCAACAAAATTTCCAAAATTTAGTCAGGAGTTGCAGCAAGACCCGACCACCCGGCGGATCTTCTATTCTCTCGCCACAGCACATGATTTTGAAAGCCACGATGGAATGACTGAGGAGAGTCTTTATCAAAAGATCTTTGCCTCCCATTTTGGCCATATTGCCATTATCTTTCTCTGGATCTCTGGCATTCTCTTTCATGTCGCTTGGCAAGGCAACTTTGAACGGTGGATTCAAGATCCACTCAACACCACACCGATTGCTCACGCAATTTGGGATCCACAGTTTGGCCCTGCGGCTATTGAAGCCTTTACACCTGCCGGTGCGGGCAACCCAGTTAACTTCTGCTATTCGGGAGTGTATCACTGGTGGTATACCATCGGGATGCGCACCAGCAACGATTTGTTTGTCGGCGCAATGTTTTTACTCCTGCTAGCGGCGGTGATGCTGTATGCCGGATGGCTGCACCTGCAACCTCGCTACCGGCCTAGTCTGGGCTGGTTTAAAAACGCAGAGTCTCGTCTTAATCACCACTTAGCTGGGCTGTTTGGCGTTAGCTCGCTGGCTTGGACAGGTCACCTGGTGCACGTGGCGATTCCTGAATCACGCGGCGTGCATGTGGGCTGGAACAATCTCCTTTCGATGCCACCCCACCCAGCAGGGCTAAAGCCTTTCTTTACTGGAGACTGGGGAGCCTATGCGCTCAACCCTGATACGACAGAGCATCTGTTTAATACGTCTCAGGGCGCGGGGACGGCGATTCTGACCTTTTTGGGTGGGTTCCATCCGCAAACGGAGTCGCTTTGGCTGACAGATATGGCGCATCACCATTTGGCGATCGCAGTCATTTTCATCATCGCGGGCCACATGTACCGCACCAACTTTGGCATCGGCCATAACATTAAAGAGATGACAGAATCTCTTCAAGGCCCAGGCATCAAAGGCTTTTTCATCGCACCTAATACCGGGCGCGGTCACAAGGGAATTTACGACACCTACAACAACTCTCTGCACTTTCAGTTAGGATGGCACCTAGCCTGCTTAGGCGTGGTTTGTTCACTGGTAGCCCAGCATATGTACGCCATGCCGCCCTATGCCTTCATGGCACGCGACTACACCACCATGGGCGCGCTATACACGCACCATCAGTACATTGCTGGATTCCTGATGCTCGGCGCGTTTGCCCACGGCGGTATTTTCCTCGTCCGAGACTACGACCCGGTGATGAACGAGAATAATGTGCTCGCCAGAGTGCTCGACCATAAAGAGGCCATCATCTCTCATTTGAGCTGGGTTTCTCTTTTCCTCGGCTTCCATACGCTGGCGCTCTATGTTCACAACGACTGTGAGGTGGCCTTTGGTTCACCTGATAAGCAGATTCTGGTTGAACCGGTGTTTGCCCAGTGGATTCAGTCGGTGCATGGTAAAGCGCTCTATGGCATTAGTTCGCTGCTCTCTAACCCGGACAGCATTGCGACGACGGCTTGGCCGAACCATGCCAACGTGTGGCTGCCTAACTGGCTAGAGGCGATTAACAGTGGCACCAACTCGCTGTTTCTGGCGATTGGGCCGGGAGACTTTTTGGTGCATCATGCGATCGCCCTCGGCCTTCATGTCACTACTCTCATCCTGGTAAAAGGCGCGCTCGACGCCCGTGGCTCTAAGCTGATGCCCGACAAAAAAGACTTCGGCTATGCCTTCCCCTGTGATGGCCCCGGCCGTGGTGGTACCTGCGATGTTTCCGCCTGGGACTCGGTTTATCTGGCCACGTTTTGGATGCTCAACACCCTAGCCTGGGTGACCTTTTACTGGCACTGGAAGCACCTCGCCATCTGGAGCGGCAACGTCGCCCAGTTTAACGAAGGCTCCACCTATCTCATGGGCTGGTTCCGCGACTACCTGTGGCTCAACTCTGCCCAGCTAATCAACGGCTATAACCCCTACGGCACCAACAACCTTGCCATTTGGGCCTGGATCTTCCTGTTTGGCCACCTGGTTTGGGCGATTAGCTTCATGTTTCTCATTACCTGGAGAGGCTACTGGCAAGAGCTGATCGAAACCCTAATGTGGGCGCATGAAAACACGCCGCTCTCCTTTGGCTATCCCAAAGATAAGCCAGTCGCGCTGTCTATTGTGCAGGCAAGATTGGTGGGGCTCACGCACTTTGCCGTTGGCTATATTGCTACCTATGGTGCATTCCTGATTGCCTCTACCAGTAGCCGATTTCCGTGATAACCAGCATTGCCGAAGGTTGGTTTTGTTCTCGCTAACAGTCTAAAAACTAACCTTTGGCACAAATTCTGTGGACTCTCCTCGTCCTCAGACAGGTCCTGATTGCTAGACCGGTCAGGACTTTCTTCTCTATCTCTTTCGCACGTGCTGTATTCGCACTCATCTCATTATTATTCATACTGTGAGGTCACCCCATGCCCGCCACTCAACAAACGATGTGGGCCGCCGATGCCTACATGACTGAGGATCCTATTCAGCCTTACAAAGGCGATCCTCAACTCGGCAATTTAGCCACGCCCATCAACAGCTCTAACCTTGTAAAAGCCTATATCAACAACCTTCCAGCCTATCGCCCTGGGCTCACACCATTCCTCAGAGGGCTAGAAATCGGGATGGCCCACGGGTACTTTCTCGTCGGGCCAGAAGTTGTGTTTGGCCCCATCCGAGAAGCCAGCCACGTGGCCAATCTTAGCGGGCTGATTACGGCAATTTATATCACCGTATCGGCCTGTCTGGGAATCTCTATTTTTGCGTTGGCAACGTTTCAAGGCGATCCAAGAGGCACCTACAACTCTCACTCTAAAGATATGCTGCGTCCCTTACGCAAAAAGGAGGACTGGTATCAGCTCAGCGGCGGCATTTTCTTAGGCTCTATGGGAGGAGCTGTTTTTGCCTACGCACTGCTTGAAAATTTTGACGAGCTTGACGCCATTTTGAGAGGAGCCGTTAATCTCAGTCAGACGATTGTTTCAGGCGCTTTTGGATAACGGCAAAGCCAACAAACTATGAACCTACGGTAAAAAAGGAGACTGCACTATGGCAGATATCACTCAGCTCAGCGGAGCCTATGCCGCATCATGGCTTCCTTGGATTATGATTCCTCTAATTTGTTATATTCTTCCCTTTCCTGTCTTTGCAATTCTTTTCCTATGGATAGAGCGGGAGGGCGGCGAAAAAAGCGTAATGAATTTGGAGTCAATGGGCCAAGAAATTGGCCGAGATGTGACATTAGGAGATGCTTCCGATGCGTAAAGTTTTTTCGTTTTTATTGATTGTTTTCATTTGGGCTAGCGTCGCATCGCCAGCCACTGCAGACACTCACCTAGTCCCTTGCCAAGATTCAGCCGCGTTTCAAGAGCGGATGCAAAGCGCGCCTGACAACTACTACTTTGACACGCCTTACCAGTCCTATGCCGCCAATCTACTTTGCGGCGCAGAGGGGCTGCCTCATTTGCAGCTACGGTTTGATCGAGCCGCTGACATCGCCATTCCTTTCGCCCTGTTCTTTTACGTCGCTGGATTTATTGGCTGGTCGGGCCGCGCCTATTTGCTGAAGAGTAACCGTGTGGACAAGCCAGAAGAACCTGAAATTTTCATTGATGTTGCTTTGGCAATCCAGGCGTTTGCACAGGGGCTGCTATGGCCGCTGCTCGCGGTAAAAGAACTCACAACTGGCGCGCTCACGGCCCCAGCCAATGAGATATCTGTATCCCCTCGCTAAATTTGGAGATTCTTATGAAATATTTGATGAAATACTTAACCAGCGCGCCCATTATGGCGACGGCTGCTTTGGTGTCTCTTTCTGTCGTCATGATTGAGCTAAATCATCTCTTTCCTGGCCTGCAGTATGGCACCTACTTTCACAGCGTTCCCTAGGTGAGCCGCCTACGATTAAAGTTGACACCGCACCGCTAAAAATTGCATATCTAACACAGCGTTTAGAGATATAAAACCATGTATCTCTAAACGCTTACTTGATTGTAAGAAAGCGCTGATAAAACTGGTGATAGCAGGTATTGATCGACTTAAATTTTTATATACTTTGATGAGAGTTTAAATAAGATTGCTAAAATTATTTTAAGAAAGAAATCTCTACTTGCTGAGTTTCTTTTCATTAAGAAGTGCATTGGTAGCACTCTAAAAAGTTTCCTTTGATGCGCTGCTTTTAGTATCGCTATAAAAGCTGAAATTAGCTCACCTTTTACTCAGGTCACCCAAAATGAGGATTTTACTTGTAGAAGATGACGCAGCCATTGCTGAAGCTCTTCACAAAGTATTGTCAAATGAGCATTACGCCATTGACGTTGCTAGCGATGGTGATTCTGGCTGGCAAATGGTGAGCGCCTCTCACTATGATTTGGTGATTCTGGATATTGTGCTGCCTAAGTTAGATGGGCTGACGTTTTGTAAACGGCTGCGCGAGTTTTCGTATGGGATGCCGGTGCTACTGGTGACGGCGTTAGATAGCAGCGACAAAAAAATTGCTGGGCTCAACGCGGGCGCAGACGATTACATCACAAAACCATTTGAAGTAGAAGAACTACTGGCTCGGGTTCGGGCTCTGTTAAGACGCGCCAAAACCTCTGTGCTGCTTAGCCTTGACTGGGGAGACTTACGTTTGGAAACAAACAGTAGAGAAGTCACCTATCGTCAGACTTCGCTAAACTTAACGCCAAAAGAGTATGCGCTGCTGGAGCTTTTTTTAAGAAATTCGTCGCAGGTATTCAGCCGCAGGGCAATTTTAGACAGTTTGTGGAGCTATAGCGAAGCGCCTGGAGAAGAAACCGTTACCTCTCACATTAAAGGGCTCAGACGAAAGCTTTCTCAAGCAGGTGCTTCGGCTGATTTTATCGAAACAATTTATGGCGTGGGCTACCGGCTCAATCCGCTCACGTCGTCTGAGTCTTCTAATAATGCTCGTGATGAGGAAACGGAAGCTGCGGCTACACAGGACGTAGAACAGGTTGAGAAGCAAGCGCGTCAACAGAAAACCAAGGCGATGCTGGCAACACTTTGGACGTCAGTTCAATTTCAACAGATTGAGCGATTAGATTTGTTGAAAGAGATGTTGCAAAGGTTTCAATCGGGGCAGACCGATGACGCGCTAAGACAAGCTGGATATCGAGCGGCCCACGGTTTGACAGGAGCGCTCGGTGTTTTTGGGATGAGATCTGGATCCCATACGGCCAGAGAGGTTCAGGAGCTGCTGGCAGGCAAGGCCGTGGTTTCTGCTGAGATGTGCGATCGCCTCATCCCGCTGATCGAATCACTCGATCGTGATATTAACCACGCCATTCAGGACTCAGAACCGGTTAGAAAAGAATGCGAGCTACCGCTTGTTGTGCTGATCGATCCTCAGCTTGATCTGACTTCTGTGCTCGTTAAAGCGCTTTGGGAAAAGGGGCTTGCTGTCAAAATATCGCCCGACATTAAGGCGCTGCAAAGACTCGCCAATATTTTGCAATGCGTTCAAAGCCAGCCGCCTGCAGATACTTCTTCTGCAAAAAGAACGTTTCCTGATGTCGTGCTGCTTGATTTTTCGCTGTCAGAAGCTAGCAGCGATCAGATCAAAATGCTATCGGCGCTCACTCGCCCAATACCCGACCTGATGCTGATGATATGCAGCTCAGATGGATCGCTGGCCAATCGAATTAAAGCCGCTCAGCTCGGTGACTATCCTTTTCTCTATACGCCTAAGGTGGCAGCAGTGGTCGAGGGCATTGTCCTGTTGCGATCGCACGTTCAAAAGCACGCCCACAAAATTCTGATTGTTGATGATGATGCGCAGGCGCTAAGTGCACTGCAGCTTCGGATGGAAGGCCAGGGATTTGAGGTCGTGACCTTAAACGACCCGCTCAACTTTTGGGACACGCTGCAAACAACCGCGCCTGATCTGCTGCTGTTAGATATTTTGATGCCTGAGTTTAGTGGGATTGAGCTGTGTCAGGCGGTAAGACAGTCGCCCGCCTGGAACCATTTGCCCATTGTGTTCTTCACGGCCTACAGCGACAGGCATCTACAACAATCTGCTTTTAGAGTCGGTGCCAATGACTTTGTTGAAAAATCGTTGCCCCACTCAGAACTACAGAGTCACCTGCGAGATCACATTAGGCGATCGCATCTCCAGCAGGCTATTGCTGCGATCGCCCACAGCACGCCGTAATGTCTATCGGTCTTATGAATACCCCTCTTCCCATTAAAAGCCTAGAAGATTTACTGCATCGAATGACCGATCGCATTCGTAAATCGCTGGAGCTATCCGAAATTTTAGAGGCCACAGCAGATGAAATGCGCCGGTTTCTGAAAACTGACCGGGTAAAAGTGTATCAGTTTCAAGACGATGGTAGCGGTGAGGTGGTCGCTGAGTCTATTCGAAATCAGCAGCTTCCCTCTCTATTGGGGCAGCGGTTTCCTGCCGGAGATATTCCAACAGAGGCCCGTAATCTGTTTTTGACGGCCCGACAGCGCAGCATCGTTAACGTTGACAAAGGAGAGATTGGCATTAGCCCCGTTTTAGAGAAAGAGGCCCAAGAAGAGCTGTTTGCACAGGTGGCGTTTCGAATGGTCGATCCTTGTCACGTTGAATATTTAAAAGAGATGGGCGTGCAGGCTTCTTTGGTGGTGCCGATTCTTCATCACTATCAGCTCTGGGGACTTTTGGTCGCACACCATAGCGTGCCGAAGCGATTTGGCAACAGAACCCTGGAGATTGTGCAGCTCATTGCCGACCAGGTTTCTGTGGCGATCGCCCATGCCAATTTGCTGAGTATTACCCGCCAGCAAGGACAGCACGAATCGACCATCAATCAAATCGTATCCCACCTGCACGCGACGGCTCAGCATCCGGTAAAACGGGCCTTAGGTCAAATGGTTGCAGCACTTCAATGTGCTGGGGGTCGCATCTATCTGCCGACAAAAGTAGTAACTGTCGGAAAACAGCCTTTGCTGCCGCACAGCTCATTGCCTCAGCATTGCTCAGCCGATCAATTTCCTGAGCGCAAATCAGCTATCCTAGAACACTTCTTTGACTGGCCAAAGTGGCTGGAAGCTGAAGCGGCTCATCAGATTGTAGCAAACCTGTGGGCTATTCCTGATATTCGGCGCTCAAAAATACCTTCAGGTATGGTGGCAGCATTAGAAAGCAGTCAGATCCGAAGTATTTTAGTGGTCAAACTGGTTCATCAAAATCATTTCTTAGGCTACCTGAGCCTGCTGCGCCACGCGACCGATATAGAGACCGTTTGGGCCGGTCGGTTAGACAGTGTTGATCCGAGACAAAGGCTTCCTCGCAAGTCGTTCTCAGTGTGGAAAGAAATCAAAAAAGAACAGGCTAATCCATGGACATCACAAGAAATTGGACTTGCCCAAGACTTGGCCGATCAGTTTGCCTCGGCGATATATCAAGATCAGCTTTATCAGAAGGTTCAGGCGCTGAATGCTGATTTGGAGTCACGCGTAAAACAGCGTACTCTACAGCTTCAAGCAGCCAACAGAGATCTCAAAAGAGAAATTACTGAGCGAGAAAAGACCCTGCAGGCCCTACAAGAAGCGAGAGACTCTTTAAAGCGTATTAGCCATCAAAATGAGCTGATTCTTAACGCCGCAGGAGAAGGCATATACGGCATTGATCCCAAGGGAAAAATTGTGTTTGTTAACCCTGCTGCGGCAAAAATGCTAGGGAGTAGGCGTCAAACGATAGTAGGGCAGTTTACGCATGATTTTCTGCGCCACGCTACGCCTAAAGGTAAGCCCTATACGTGGGAAAAAAGTCCGATTTTTAATACGCTCAAGCACGGCAGAACGCATCACGTAGCAGGCGATCTGTTTACCCGGCAAGATGGCCTGCGCTTTCCAGTAGAATATGTTAGCACCTCTATTCAAGAAAAAGGGAACATTATTGGTGCAGTGGTTATTTTTCAAGATATTACCGAGCGGCAGGCCGTTGAGTCGATGAGAGACGAATTTATCGCCGTGGTTAGTCACGAGCTGAGAACACCGCTGACCTCAATTCGCGCCGCCCTAGGTCTACTCTCCAAAAAAGAACTCGAAATTCCAACAGATAAGCGTCAGCGGATGGTTGAAATTGCCTCTTCCAATACGAATCGATTGGTTCGACTGGTCAACGATATTCTAGATGTTGAACAAATCAAGTTAGGTAGAATTAAGCTGAATAAAAGCATCTGTGACCTCTCTGAGATTATGGCCCAATCTGCCGATGAAATGCGCGCCATGGCAGAAAATCATCATATTCACCTTGCGACCTCTCCGATTTCTATGCAGCTATGGGCTGATTCTGATCGAATTATTCAAACGCTGACTAACTTATTGAGTAACGCTATTAAGTTCTCCCCCGAGGGCTCAACGGTTCGAGTCACTGCTCAGCAGATAAAATTAGGCGACGGCTTTCAGCAAACATCGGGTCTAAATAAGCAAGGCCAGCTCGCGATCGCAGCAGGATTAGAAATAGCAGATTCTTTACTGCTGATACAGGTCATTGATCAGGGAAAAGGTATTCCTAAAAACAAGCTAGAAGCTGTTTTTAATCAGTTTGAGCAGCTTAACACCTCAGATGCTAGCCATCAGGGCGGGACAGGGCTAGGGCTGGCTATCTGCCGCAGCATTATTCAACAGCATCAGGGAGAAATATGGGCCGGGAGTGAAGTCGGTACGGGCAGTACTTTTTTCCTCACCCTGCCTATTATAAAGAAAATTCCCGACGATTTCGACTAGCTGACTGGTTGCATCCTGTTGTATTAGCGCTATATATGAAGGGTTAAAAGATCTATGGGACGGACAGTTATGGCAACTAAGCGGATTCTTATTGTAGATGATGATGCTGATATTCGAGAGGCCACACAGCTCTGCTTAGAGATTATGGGTGAATGGGAGGTGCTAAAGGCGGGTAATGGAGTAGATGGCATTGCGATCGCACAAATAGAACAGCCTGACACCATTTTGCTCGACATGATGCTCCCTGGAATGGACGGTATTACGATACTGACAAAGCTCAGAGAAAACCCTGAAACGCGCAATATTCCGATTATTATTTTGACGGCAAAAGCGCAGGCTAGCGAAAAAAAGACGTTTGCCCAGCTTAACGTTGCAGCCGTAATCACAAAGCCTTACGACCCGCTAACCATCTCCGATCAAATCGCTGCCGCGCTACTATAGTCTTTTTTTCTTCATCAGATTTTCACTTTGTTTTGTTCTAATGAGGATGTTCATACAATCCTTTTCATCACAAAACAAAACCATGACTATTGCTATTCAAAGCCCAAATCTCTCTCTTTGGGAAAGATTTTGTCGCTGGGTTACCAGTATTGAAAACAGGCTGTATATCGGTTGGTTTGGGGTCTTGATGATTCCTCTGCTCGGCGTCGCCACCACCGTGTTTGTGATCGCCTTCATCGGGGCTCCACCCGTCGATATTGACGGCATTCGCGAACCCGTTTCAGGCTCTTTGCTATACGGCAACAACATCATCACTGCTGCCGTAGTGCCTAGCTCTAACGCCATCGGCCTGCACTTTTACCCCATTTGGGGCGCGGCCAGCTTAGATGAATGGCTCTACAACGGTGGCCCCTATCAGATGATTGGCTTTCACTACATTCCAGCGCTGCTGTGCTACTTGGGCCGCGAGTGGGAACTGAGCTACCGACTAGGCATGCGCCCTTGGATCTGTATCGCCTACTCGGCGCCCGTAGCGGCTACTATCTCTGTTTTCCTCATCTATCCTATCGGCCAGGGCAGTTTTTCTGATGGCCTGCCCATGGGCATCAGCGGCACGTTTAACTTTATGTTCGTCTTCCAGGCAGAGCATAATATCCTGATGCACCCGTTTCATATGATTGGTGTAGCTGGTGTCTTTGGCGGCGCGTTGTTTAGCGCCATGCACGGTTCACTCGTCACCTCTAGCCTCATTCGCGAAACCTCTGAAGTAGAATCACAAAACAACGGCTACAAGTTTGGTCAAGAAGAAGAAACTTACAACATTTTGGCAGCGCACGGTTACTTTGGCAGGCTTATTTTTCAGTACGCCAGCTTTAATAATTCCAGGTCGCTCCACTTCTTCCTAGCGGCTTGGCCTGTTGTCTGCATCTGGATTGTTGCACTCGGCATTAGCACCATGGCCTTCAACCTCAACGGCTTCAACTTCAACCACTCCGTACTAGATGCTCAAGGGCGAGTGCTGCCGAGCTGGGCTGATGTTGTGAACCGGGCCAGTCTGGGGTTTGAAGTCATGCACGAACGCAACGCCCATAACTTCCCGTTAGATTTGGCCAGCGGTGAGTCTACACCTGTGGCCATGCAGGCACCCGATATTCAGGCTTAGTCCAACTTTTCTAGTCCACGCGGTGAGGGAATTTATTTGATTTCCTCAGGATTCCTCTCCCAGCACTCTCTTTTCTAGAGGGTGCTTTTTTGTGCACTGAAGCTTCTGATTTGATGTTATTAGTGCTAAGAAAAACTGACTTGACATCTAAGCTTGTGGGCAAGGCGCTACAGTTTTTAGCAGAACGACTTTAGTGTGGATTTTTCCAATGCAGGCAGTAGAATGGCAATCCCTCGCCGAACGGCAGATTTATTCAAGCGTCTACGAAACGGCACTGGAGTCTTTTGAGTGTGCCTTGAGCCTGAATCCTGAGCTACTTGAATCTTGGGAAGGAAAGATAGAAGCGCTAAAGCAGTTGCAGCGATATAGGGAAGCGGAGGTAGCCCTCGAGCAGGCGATCGCGCTTGGTGGCAACCTGAAATTGGAGGCGGATTATTGGCAGAAACAGGGATATCAGCAGTTTCTTGCGAGGGAACTTGAGAATGCAATCATTTGCTACGACAATGCTCTGAGATATCAGCCAGAGAAAGCTCTAGCCTGGCACCGTAGAGGTGTAGTGCTCATAGGATTAAGAGAGTATTCAGAGGCAGTTGTCAGCTTCGACAAAGCGTTAGACCATCAGCAAGATTTTCCTGCTGTTTGGTGGCAGCTTCGGAGTTCGGCTTTGAAAGAATTAAATCGCTATGAAGATCTAATTAATAGATGCGAGCAAGTTGTGAAGTATAAACCAGACTATATCGAAGCTTGGATTGATCGAGGCAGCGCATTAGCCGAACTCAAGAAATATGAAGAGGCGATCTCCAACTACGATCAAGCATTACACCTCAATCCTGATTTGTCTGATGTTTGGAACAGTCGGGCAGCTATCCTAAATATCTGCGAAAGGTACTGGGAAGCGATTGAATCGGCTGAACGAAGCATTGCACTTCAGCCTGAGGTATGGAAGGGCTGGTTCATCAAAGGCCTAGCTTTACGACATGCAGGCCACTGTGAGGATGCTATTGCTAGCTATGATCGGGCTTTGGCGCTCAATCCTGTCAACCATAATGCTTGGCTTGATCGGGGTTTCGCATTCAATAATTTAGAACGCTACGAGGAAGCGCTTATTAGCTATGACAAAGCGATAGAATACAAGCCAGACTACGCTCAAGCTTGGAATAATCGTGGTGCAGTGCTGGAAAAGCTGGGCCGCTGTGAGGAAGCGCTTGTTAGCTACGGTAAAGCAGTAGAACATAAGCCGGACTATGTTCAGGTTTGGAGAAATCGCGGTTTCGTGCTGGTTAGGCTGGAACGCTACGAAGAAGCAATCGCTGATTTTGAGCAGGTCTTAGTCTATGAAGCAAATGATGCTGATGCTTGGAACAACAAGGGGTTTGCCCTATCGAAGCTAGGACACCACGAAGAGGCACTGTCTAACTACGATCAAGCCTTGCAACATAAGCCGGACTATACACAAGCTTGGAAAAATCGTGGTTTTACACTGTGTCGCTTAGATCAACATCAAGAATCCATCACCAGTTTTGATCAAGCCCTGCGATATCAACCAGATGCTCCTGAAATTTGGGGTGACTACGGTGCGGCGCTCGGTCAGTTAGGTCGTTACGAAGAATCGTTAGTCAGCCTAGATCGTGCATTGCAGTACAAGCCCAGTGATGCAATGGCTTGGAATAATAGAGGCTGTGCACTACTCAGTTTAGAACGTGATGAAGAAGCTCTAGTAGATTGTGAGAGGGCGCTACAGTATAAGCCTGACCTTGCTCTTGCCTGGACGAATCGAGGAGCTGTGCTAGGTGCGTTAGGACGCTACGAAGAGGCAGTCATCGACTACGATCAGTCCTTGCGGTACAAGTCCGACTATGTTGAAGCTTGGCATGGTCGTGCCCTTGCGCTAACCAATTTAGGACAAGATGAGGAAGCGATCAATAGCTGTGACAAGGCACTGCACTACAAACCCGATTTTGCTGATGCATGGATTGGGCGAGGAATTAGCGCTGTGAACGCTTCTCTCAGTTCCTCGCTTCGCAGCAGTCAGAAAACGTTGGTGATTCATTCTTTGCCACCTCAAATGCAAAACTCTCAACTAGACTTACGGGGATATGAGGGACAGATTGCCTGCATTCAGGAAGGCTTTAAGTATGCTCAAGCAGATAGTGAAAACTGTGGGAAATTGCACCAAGGCCTGGGTGAAGCTCATCGTCATTGGGGCAACCGTCAGGAAAATCCCCGGCCCTACTGGCGCAAAGCCACCGCTAGCTACGAAGCCGCACTGAAAATTTTTACAGCAGAGGCCTTTCCCCAAGCAAGACTGGAACTGCTGACGCTTTTACTGCGTACCTATGGAGCCTTGCAAATTAACAATGAGGTCGTAGCGGCCCTTTTGCGCCAAGGAACAGCACTTTTGCGCCGCATCCTTGCTGAAGCGACCTCTGACCCTCAGAAAAAGCGACTCGGACTCCAATTCGCTAACTTTGGACAAATAACGGTTGATCTACTCCTGCAAAAAGGAGAAATCGTTAAAGCCTTAGAAACTGCGGAAGCAGACAAAAACTGGCTGATGACCTGGCTATTGCGCTGGCAAGACCCAGACGATATCCCAACGGCTACTTACGACGCGATGCGTCAGTTGCTTCGCCCCCATTCAGCGATTGTCTACTGGCATCTTAGCGCCGACGCTCTGACTACCTTCATCCTGCGCTGGGACAAAGCACAACCCACCACGCTCAGTCGTGCCACAGACGACGACATCAAGTCCAATATTCAGCAAGTTAGGAAGCTAGAAACCTGGCTCAAAAACTGGAATCAGACCTATCAGTTTCACATCGACAAAAGTAAAGGTTCGCTCCCCAGCAATAAGTCTGACTGGTTCAAGGCTCTCCCCGATCAGCTTCACCGCCTCGCCGAAATTCTCCAAGTTGATGCGATTAAAGCTCAGCTTCTTCCAGACATCGCTCACCTCACCCTCGTCCCTCATCGTGATCTCCATCGTCTGCCGCTACCTTATTTCTTCAGCGACTATCAAACCACTACGCTACCCAGCCTCCAGCTAGGCCAAACCCTCCGCCCTGCAATCACTCAACTCGATACGTCGTCTAGCGCCCTCACCATCACCGCTCCCAATCATGCTGATCTCGGCCCTCTCTATCATGCCGAAGCCGAAACGCATTTGATCAATCAGATACTTGCTAAATCCTATTCAGTGGAAACGGTAACCGCTGGCAAAGCCAATCATTCTACCGTTAGCCAAGCGCTAGCTAACCCTCATCTAATTTTCCACTTCAATGGCCATGCTGCTTACAATTTTACGAACCCTAAAGACTCTGCCCTTGCGCTTACTGGTAGCGACAACCTCACGGTTCAAGACCTGTCTCAAATTTCTCTAGAGGCCTACAGCCTAGTTACCCTCGCCAGTTGCGAAACTGCTCTTAGCGGCAACCAAACTATCACGGCTGAATATGTCGGCATCGCTAGCGCCTTTCTCGGCCAAGACATTCCGCACGTTCTCAGCACCTTTTGGACTGTAGAATCTGCGGCCAGTATGGTTTTTATGGTCGAATTTTATACTCATCTTCACCTCGGCCCTGCTGACGCCTATCATCACAGTCGTCGTACCCTGCGCGATCTTACCGTAGCTCAGCTCAAAACCCGCTATGACTACTGGCTCACGCTTGATCTGTCTGTAAACGTGAGGGAATTCTTAGAAGACGAGCGGAATGACCTTGATACAATAGACTCAGATCAGCGCCGTTATCGTCATCCTTACTACTGGGCGGCCTTTACGCTCATGGGACTCGGAGGCCCGACCAATGCACTCTCTTGAACCACTCGAACAACTTGCTGTTGAGGCTTTTGTCACGGCCCTTGAAACCTGCCGTGAGGAGGGCGTTGAGTTGCCTGAAAAGGTGTGGGCGATCGCCCAATCTCCAGAGCAATACATTACAGAATTGAGCAAGACTGCTAAACAATATCCTCAGCTCAATGCAGCTTACCAAACTGCCAGGAAATTGTTGCGCAAAGCAGAGGGCGATCGCAATAAGCGTATGAGTACTGATAATCACAGTTTGCTAAAACAGTCCGATCCATTTTCAAAACAGTCTTTCAATTCTCCTTTTTCATCTCGGGAGATAAAACCTACACCCCATTCGACATCTGACGATAGCTCTAAAGCTTTCGCGACATCGACACTGTCTCCAACTCAGCCTATTGTTTATCGCTACACACTCCCAGATACAGCCTCGCCTCAAGCTGTGATCATATTCTCTAAGCAAGTTGAAGCCATTCGGCAAAGTAACCCTGATTGGGTTGTTAGTCACGACCGTCGCAATCCTGGAGAAGCGGATGCAATTATCTTGATTCACAAAGATGAACAGTATGCAACCACCCATGCAGCCTATCTCATGAATCAAACGCTGAATCAAATTGTGGCTCCTGCCCTAGTTCAAATTTTTGGCACGACGCCCGCCAAGCTCTCCGAACCTTCCTAAACAATGAGTACTTCTTCAGCCCCAGAATCCTCTCCGCAAAATAAACCGACATCTTCCCAGTCACTTCCTGCGCCTGTTATTCCAGTCGTGCAAGAGTTACAGGTACCAGGCAGGTCAGGAATTCCAGTCGAAATTACTCAAACCATCTCCAGGGTTGAACCCGATATGGCTCTGGATTATATTGATAAATGGGTGAACCTGGAGTATCAAGATCGCGATAAAGAACGATCCCATCAGCTACAAATAGCTCAGGCAAAGCTATCTTTAGAAGAGAAAAGAGACGCGAGTAAAGCCGCTGATCGCACCGCTGATCGAAATTTTGTTCAAAGTAGTGTCCGCTGGGGTTTGGGCATTTTCTTAGCAGTTTTCATCTCATCTTTAGGATTTGCCTATGTTGTTAAAGATGCAGAGGGAAAGATTCCGCTGACTGTGCTTTCTGTTGCAGCAGGCGTTTTGGGTGGCACAGGTATCGCTGGGTTGAAAAGCAAAGAGAGTCATCAGAATGATGCAAACAAGCAGTCGTAACAGATTATCTTGATGTTTTCGTCTTCTAAAAGTCTTTCCAATTCATCTTGATGATCTCTGTTTTTCAAGTAAAGTTTTGCAGCGATTGAAAAATTATGAGCAGGTCATCACCCGATTTCTGCATAGCGCTGAGTTTTTTTATAACGTCTACGCTAATGAAATCTAGCTCGCTCTCTTTTATTTGGGCTGCGATCGCATCATCTACTTCTCCATACTGCTCTCGATACAGCCATATCAGCGCTATCAGATCAGCTACATATGCCTGCACACGCTGAATATTTCCAGCGATCAGGCCCAGCGGATTGTTAACTTCATAAGCAATGCTAGAGACCAACTGCTCTAAAGACGCCGTTTTCTCCAGATCAATAAGCTGAGCCTGAGCCTGTCGAGCATTTTCAAAAGCGCGTTCGAGCTGCCGGTTCTGATAGCGAATAAGTTCTGTCCGCTTTTTGATACGGTTTTCCAAATCAATGTTTGACTGCTGTAGCTTTGCTTCCGTCTGCTCGCGCTCGGCAACCTCATTCTGAATCTTTTGCAGCATTAGCCGCGTTTCTAGCTGATTAACGACCTGCCGCGCGAGGGCTTCAAGCGCACTGATTTGTTCGGCTGTAAGCTGCTTGGGCTCGCGATCTATCACACAGAGTGTTCCTAAGGCATGGCCTCCAGCCGTAATGAGAGGTGCCCCTGCATAAAACCGAATGTGCGGAGCGCCCGTTGTCAGTGGATTATGCGCGAAGCGTTCGTCTGCCAAGGTATCTGGAATAACCATGACCTGAGGCTGCAAAATAGCGTGCGAGCAAAAGGCTATCTCGCGAGCAGTTTCAATGACGTCTATTCCTATTGTAGACTTAAGCCACTGCCTGGAAACGTCGATAAAGCTGACCAAGGAAATCTCTGTACCGCAGATATGAGCCGCGATCGCAGCCAAATCATCATAGGCTGTTTCCGGTTCTGTATCTAAAATTCGATAGCGCAGAAGCTGCTGAATTCTGTCTTCTTCGTTATCAGGGTAGTCTGCGGGAACTGAGCCCTGAAAAAGACGTTCCGGCTCAGAATTTTGATTGCCTTTCATTTAATATTGAAAATCTCTTTTTTATTTTTATAAAGTATTATATATTATATGGAGCTGTTTTACCGTTATACACTAACTTTTTATCTATTGTCAAAGCGTCCCGTAGCATAGCTTACAGCCGCTATAGTCTATCTTTAGACGTCTATTTTCAAAAAGGACAAAATGTTCTTTCAGAAGCGTTAGTTTTACGGAAATAACGGACGGTATCTTAGTAGATTGATAGATAAATGGATATATATGAGGTAAATAGAGATATATGAGGATATATTGCTCTTCATTAATAAGAATGGCCCCCAAGGATTGCGCCTTGAGAGCCATCTTTATTTTTTATTTCAGAGCATTCTAGCCTCTATAGCTCCAATCTCTATAGAAACTACTGTCAGTTTATATTGACGCCCTCAAGCAAAACAGTGCCGTTATACAGCTGTAAAATAGTTAGGATAAACAGCAGCAACATCACTAGCATGACACCCATAATAGGCGCTGTTCCCCAGCCAGGAGATACTCGGCCAGCCTCAGAGTTTAGCCGTCTGAAAAAGTACTGAAACGGAGCTGCTTTTCTTGAAACATATTTTTGTGGCATGGTTAGTTCCTATCTGTGAACACAGTCAAAAAGAAAAGGAAAAGGACGCAGCGATATGAACAGTCCCATATCGTTACGTCCTAGCATCGACAACCCTAAATGGTGGTTGGTCGGCTCGTCGGATCGCCCACTTTTTTGTAGTAGCCCCACTCTACCTGCTCAGGACTCAAGCTTGGATCGACGCCAGAGAATACGTCTTGGAACAGCGCTCGCAGTCCGTGCCAGATATGGCCGAAGAACCAGAGTAGACCAAAACAAACGTGGAAAAAGGCAAAGAATCCGCGATTGGTCGTTCTAAAGAATCCATCTGAATCATACGTGTCGCGATCAAACTCAAACACTTCTCCTAGCTGAGCCTTACGCGCATACTTTTTCACCGTTTGAGGATCGCTAAACGTTTGGCCATCTAGCGCACCGCCATAAAAGGTAACAGTGACGCCCGTTTGCTCAAAGCTATACTTGGACTCTGCTTGACGGAATGGAATATCAGCTCGAACAATATTATCTTTATCAAACAAAACCACTGGAAAGTTTTCAAAGAAATTAGGCAGTCGTCGCACTGAAATCTCTCTATTCTCTTTGTCTTTAAAGACAGGATGTCCTTGCCATTCTGTCGGCAGCCCGTCACCATCCACCATACGACCGACTCGAAACAAACCGCCTTTTGCTGGACTATTGCCCACGTAGTCATAAAAGGCCAGCTTGGGCGGAATAGCATCCCATGCCTCAGAAAGACTTTTGCCCTGGCTAATGTCTGCTTTCACCCGGCGACTAATCTCTGTTTGAAAATAGCCCTGATCCCACTGGTACCGAGTTGGCCCCCACAGCTCAATTGGTGTAGTTGCCGTGCCATACCACATAGTACCCGCCGCGATGAAAGCACCTGAGAAAAACACCGCTAATCCGCTAGCTAACACGCCTTCAATATTGCCCATTCTCAAGCCTTCAAAGAGATACTGTGGCGGACGAACAAAGATATGAAACAGCCCGCCGATGATGGCGACAATTCCGAGGGCAATATGGTGGGCAACCACGCCACCTGGATTCTGTGGATCAAAGCCAGCAGCCCCCCATTCTGGGGCAACCCCTTGAATATGTCCGGTTAGCGCCAAAGGGTCAGAAACCCACATGCCAGGGCCAAAAATTCCGGTGAGATGGAAAGCGCCAAAGCCAAAGCACAGCAGTCCGGCTAGTGTGAGGTGAATACCAAAGACTTTAGGCAAGTCGATGATGGGCTCATCGGTTTTTGGATCAAAGAAGGTGGCGATGTCCCAGTACACCCAGTGCCAGCAGGCAGCGAGGAAGGAGAGGCCGGAGAAGAGAATGTGGGCGATCGCAACCGTTTCAAATGTCCAAAGCCCAGGATTAATGAACGATTCTCCAGTAATACTCCAACCTTGCCAGGAGTTCACAACGCCCAGGCGAGCCACAAACGGCATCAAAAAGCACCCTTGTCGCCACATCGGGTTCAGCACCGGATCGCTTGGATCAAACAGCGACAGCTCAAACAACAACATCGAACCTGCAAACCCAGCACAAAGCGCGTTGTGCATAATATGCACCGCAATCAACCGGCCAGGGTCATTAATCACAGAGGTATGGACGCGATACCAAGGTAGTCCCATGAAACGTTCTCCTTAATAAACAATTCTAATAGTCTGACCGCATGCCTGGATCGATTGGCGGCATCGAGAGCACCGGCTCATTTTCTCTATCTAGCCCGGTTTCAAAGCCTGCGGCGGCGGCTCTCGCCCTCCCGGCGTGCCACAGATGGCCCACCAAAAAGAAGAAGCCAAAGATAAAGTGTGCGGACGCTAGCCATGCTCTCGGCGATACGTAGTTGAACGCATTCGATTCGGTGGCTAGCCCTGCCACTGAATTGAGCGATCCAATTGGAGAATGCGTCATATATTCTGCGGCGCGTCTCAACTGCCAGGGTTGAACATCGTTCTGAAGCCGGTCGAGATCCAGCCCGTTTCTACCGCGCAACGGCTCCAGCCAAGGGGCACGCGCGTCCCAAAAGCGCATGGTTTCACCACCAAAGATGATTTCTCCGGTAGGCGATCGCTGCAAATACTTCCCAAGCCCGGTTGGCCCCTGCGCCGCCGCCACATCTGCTCCCATGCCCTGATCTCTCATCAAGAACACAAAAGACTGTGCCTGCGAAGCTTCTGGAACCGTCGGCCCATAAAAGACGCTAGGATAAGCCGTATTGTTGAACCAAATAAAGGCCGATGCGATAAACGCCTGACCCGCTACATTTCCTAAGCTTTGAGAAAGATATGTCTCGCCCGTCCAAGGAAAGAGATTGTATGTCCAGCGTAGCGGCGGCACTAAAATATGCCATATTCCACCGACAATCAGAATGCAGCCAATCCAGATATGGCCACCAATCACGTCTTCTAAATTATCAACGCTGACAATCCAGCCTTCGCCGCCGGTTGGTTTTTTAATCAGGTAGCCAAAAATAATGCGGGGATCTAACGTTGGGTGCGATATGAGCCGCACGTCACCACCGCCCGGAGCCCAGGGGTCGTACAGCCCGCCCCAGTACATTGCCTTTGCAGCAAACAAAAGGGCAAAAGCGCCCAACACTGCGATATGAAAGCCTAATATCTGCGCGACTTTTGCTTTATCTGTCCAGTCAAATTGGAAGAAGCCATAGAGCTTTTCTGGCCCTTTGATGGCGTGATACATGCCGCCAATACCGAGTACTGCAGAGCCCAACAGGTGGGCGACGCCAATGGCAAAAAAGGGAAAGATACTGGTGATTTCTCCATTTTGACCGACGCCAATACCGAGCGTAGCAATATGGGGCATTAAAATACACCCTTGCTCGTACATAGGCTGATAGAGATTGTAGTGAGAGACTTCAAACAACAACATGCCGCCGGCCCATAGGGCGACGAGCCCAGCGTGAGCGACATGAGCACCCAAAAATCGTCCGGTCAGCTCGGGGGTAATAAAGCGAGCGTTACCGGCCCACCAGGCGTATCCACTAGAAGCTTCATCGTAGCCAGGACTCAGCGGTGCTAAAACTGAGCCCGAGTCAGCGGGCAAGGGCGCCGCTAAATCTGGAATGGTTTCAAAAGGTGTTTCCATTAGAATGATTCTCGTAAAAAACAAATGCCATAATCCTTGCGGTACTATTAGAGCGATCTACTCAGAAAAGCCACGTGGCAAAACCTCGTCGGGGAAAACAAACTTCTTGGCAGGCTGATCCATTTCTGAAAGCCATGCTCTAAGCCCCTCGTTCAACAAAATGTTTTTGGTGTAAAACGTCTCAAATTCTGAATCCTCAGCCGCTCTAATCTCCTGACTTACAAAGTCATAAGCCCGCAGATTAAAGGCCAGTCCGGCCATGCCAATTGCGCTCATCCACAGCCCTGTCACCGGCACAAACAGCATAAAGAAGTGCAGCCAGCGCTTGTTGGAAAAAGCAATGCCGAAAATTTGAGACCAAAAGCGATTGGCTGTCACCATAGAATAGGTTTCTTCTTCTTGGTCGGTGGCAAAGCCACTAAATGTGTTTTTACCTCGGTTGTCTTGGAACAAAGTGTTTTGCACCGTAG
This sequence comes from Phormidesmis sp., assembly GCA_051860365.1. Taxonomy (GTDB): domain Bacteria; phylum Cyanobacteriota; class Cyanobacteriia; order Phormidesmidales; family Phormidesmidaceae; genus Phormidesmis. Next base: position 115,039 of record JBHYED010000005.1, on the reverse strand, counting down.
CGCCGTGAATAGCGCAGAGTAAAGCACCACCGAGCACCCCAGTTACGCCCATCATGTGGAAGGGATTGAGGGTGTAGTTGTGAAAGCCTTGAAAGAACAACAAAAATCTAAAGATTGCAGAGACGCCAAATCCTGGGCCGAAAAACCAGCTTGACTGGCCGAGCGGATAGATCAGGAACGTGGCGCAGAATACGGCGATGGGGGCTGAAAAGGCGATCGCATTATAAGGCCGAATGCTGATGAGTCTGGCAATTTCAATTTGCCTGAGCATGAATCCCATCAGTCCAAAAATACCGTGAAACGCTATAAACGTCCAAAGCCCGCCAATTTGACACCAGCGCACAAAGCTCCAGCCTGCTTCTGGCCCCCACAACAACAACAGAGAGTGTCCCATACTCTCCGCCGGACTAGAAACAGCGACCGTCAAGACATTACAGCCTTCTAAATAAGACGAGACGAGCCCGTGTGTGTACCAGGAGGTCACAAAAGTGGTACCGGTAAACCAGCCGCCGATGGCCAAAAAGGAACAGGGAAACAACAGAAGGCCTGACCAGCCAATAAAGACGAAGCGATCGCGCTTCAGCCAGTCATCTATTTCCTTGGCCCAGTTCCTTCTCCGGCTAAGTGGCCCCATCGCAATAGTCATGTGAGTATCCTCAAAAATTGTTCTGATAAATCTTTTGGCTGCAGCTCGGCTAGGCGGCTCTAGCAACGCTGCTGTCTTTAATACCAAAGTAAGACGGCCCTGGTCGCACTAGCTCTTGGATAATTTGATCGAAGTAGGGAATGATTTCGGCGGCGTCGGGCTCTGAAAGCGTTGCGATCGCCTCCGCTTTCAAACAGCGCAAGTACTTCAAAATATTGTCTAAAGGAATGCCAATGCTGGTGTATAGCTCCTTCATGCCAAGAAGACCGATGGTGCGCAAGGGGCGATCGCTCCCTGCTAGCAAGCAGTAGCTAATCAGGCGAATGTACCAGCCCATATCCCGCTGAGCAGCCTCAGTTTTACGAGCGCTGCCGCTGTTACTCGGCGTGCGAGGGCACACTTTCCAAAACTGTCGGGTACCGCGCTCAACAATGTTCGCAGCCTGTTGTTCTAGTGTCTGCGCCAGCCGAATTCGGTTTTCACCCGTTTTACAAAAGCTCCGAATCATCCGCAGCTCTCCTGGAGTAGGATAGCGCAGCTCTTCATCTGCGTTGAGAATAACCTGTTGAACAATGCTCATGACGTTTAGTATTTGTAATGAATTTGTATGCCACCAAACCAGCTAATAGAGATGTGATAGTCGAAAGGGTTGTTGGAGTGATCTTTGCTTTTTAAGCTAAGCTGAGACGATGGCTTCAACTTGAACGATCTCTTTTGAAGTTTCTGGTTCTGTTTGGACAACATTTTTTTCGGCTTCAATAGGTTGCTGTAGCGATTTTTCATCATGGGTCAGGCTTTCCTTTAGCTGATTGTTAATTGAAGGAGCTGAGCCGTTGAGGGCTGAGTGTGATGATTTTGATACGCCGACTTCAGCAGGTGGCTGATAGTGGCGCATCATGTACTCTCCAACAGTCGGCGGATTCTCTCGTGGCTGAGACCAGGCAACCGGGCCTTGAGGCGATCGCATCGACAGTCCGCGCGGCGTCACAAAGCGCTCATAAGGCACGGTGTTGTCTCCAAACGATTTTTCATATTCGTCACTATCCACTAGTGCATCAATCAGCGCATAAAAGCCCTGCCGACCGCAAATGTCATAGTATTTGCTCGTTTCTCTTCGAGAGTAAGTTGGCCTGCCGAGCAGCCGCCGATGAATCACCTCAGCCGCTTTTGTCATATACAGCGTTTCCCAATAGGCCCGCCGAAAGGCCTTAGACTTAGCAATCTGTCGCACAAACTCTCGCACGGTAATTAGCTTGCCTGTTAGCTGAGTTTCAGCCGTTTTGTGGCGGACAGATGCCAGCACCTCACGGCCAAACACCTGACGATAAGCCGCTAAAATCACGGCCTCAACAGAATGCTGAGTGCTATTGAAACTAGGCGACTGTTCGTTAGGCCGGTAAATAGGAGAGATTTTGTGATGATGTTCTATCTGCTGACCGGGCGTGTGAGCGACAAAGAAAGTGCGCTCCAAAGATCCTGGCACTCGGCCTAAATTGACCTGTGCGTTGGCGCTGTGCTTCAGATGTACGGGGTGGCCTTTGCGCTCTCCGCTGCTGATTAAAATGCGGCGACTATCTTCACTAAAGTGAGCAGGCCGAGCCTTAGGCGTTTTGTTTTCCTGAGGAAAAATCGCCCCAAACTGAATCTCTAGCGGATCGTTGCCGGTGCCATACGGATGCTGATTGGGCAGCGGCTGCTGGTAACCGGCAAACGCAGTGACAAATTGAGGTACTTTGCGAACGGGCGCGCTGTATTTGAACAGATCTAGCTGTGGGCCCCAATTACGACATTCTTGAGCTTCTAGCCCCAATCCTCGCAGATAAGGAACCGTTTCTGCCCCAAAATAATCAGCATATTCCTGTGACCCTACCAGCGCATCAACCAAAGCTGAAAAGCCTTTGTTTGCCACCAGTTCAAAGTAGCCTTGAAACTCTTCCATGCAGCTTAGGCCACGACCGAGAAAGTGGCGACAGGCTAGCTCAATAGCACGGCTAATATTGTACGGCTCATAGTATAGCCGTCGGTACAATCGTGATTTCCCAAGCTGTCGAATAAAGGTCTCCATCGATCCAGGCTCACTTTTCACCTTAGAGGTAAGTTCAGTTAGCTCAGCGTCGTAAAGCCTGCTCACATCACGCTCAAAAATCTGTCGATAGGCCGCTTTAATCACGATATCTTTTTCAACGTCAGCCAGTTCAGGCCGCATGACCCAGCGCGGCTTCAGGCTACCGCTTTCTTCATAGCTCTCAGGCAAAGAGAGCCCTTGATGATGCTTTGACACGCCTGCTCTTGGGCGATCAGAAGGTTTTTCAACCCAATAGTCTGCGATCAGCACATCAAAATATTGCTTTACCAAAGCAGCGGCGGCTGAGTCGGGAGGAAAAAGAGAGAGAGATTTCCACTGCATTTCTCTGAGGGCAACCGCCGTAGCTATCGTCACGTCTTCAGGAATGACGCCTCTGAGCCCGCGTGTATTAATGCTGATAATACTCGTATCACCGGCTACGATCGCATAGGTGATGTATCGTAAAAACCAGCCTAAGTCACGCATGGAGCGCTTCATTCGCACCGTGCCATAGCTAGAAATGCTGATTGCCTGAAAGTTGCTAGGAAGGCTAGGCTTGCCGCTAAAGAACAATCCTTTGAACCAATTAATGGGATTCGTAAGCGTGCTTTTTCCAACGAGCTTACGCTCCCCTTGAGACTCTTTGTGAAGTCTGCTTTTTGCTGAAAGATAGTCTTCTCCTACAAAGTATCCTGATCCTGGCAGGCCCAAGGCATCCACCGGCAGATCAAAGTAATCCATCGGATTACCGCCGACAAAAATGCGCTTGCCACCGGCTGCCACAATTTTGTTAGACTGCTGGGCTAGGGCCTGAGCGATCGCTAAACGCTCTAACCCTGTTTGCAAGAAAGCTGAGAGTTCATTTAGCTCACTACGATTAGGGTAGCGATCGCGCTGCTGCGCCCCATCAATCACAGCCGTTGGCACCGTATGATACTGCTGTGGGCGAACCACTGGGCTACCCCCATTAACTCGGTCGGTCATAGCGATCTCCAAATTCAAACAAAGTTAAGTCAAGGCCTAATTCAGGCTTAATATTCAAGGCATTAGTCCTGCAATTAAGTAGTCAAAATACGGCCCTACCTCAGGGCCATCTTCCACACTCAGGATTTCGAGCGTGACCTCTTTAAGCGATCGCATACAGTCCGCCAAATTCCTGAGCGGCACCTCTAGAGAAAGGTACATCTCTTTTACACCCCTAACGCCACTAGTCTCCAGCGGATCAACATCGCCTACCGCTACTGAATAGGAAATCAGCCGGATAAACCAGGCCTGATCGCGCAAACAGGACGCCTGAAATCGTTGATTATCGCTGTGACTAGGCGTAATGGGACAGCGCTGCCAAAATCGCTGAGACCCTTTTTCAACAATAGTCTCTACATTGTTATTAAGAATAGAGACAATCCGCAGCCGCTGTGGCCCTGCCTGAAAAAAGAGATCAATCGCATCAAGTTCTCCTTTAGAAAGATAGCGAACTTCACGATCGGCCGTTGCGATCGCCTGAGTAACTACACTCATCATCAATTCTCCAAAACAGCATAGACTCTAAAAGTGCCAGCAGAAAAAATACCGGCGAAAAAGTGCTAGCGAAAAAGCACTAGCTCAGCCCTGAACTAATATGATCGAAGTAAACGCCCACTTCCTTGCCCGCTTCACTCCCTAACGTTTCGCTGACAACTTCCTTCATCGACTGCACCGCTCGAACGGTTGCCCCTACAGGGACTCCCAAAGAGTTATAAGTCTCTTTTAAGCCATTGAGCACGCGCTCATCTAAGATAGACGGATCGCCTGCCAGCATGGCATAGGTCGCGTAGCGCAGGAAAAAGTCCATATCACGAACGCAGGCCGCATAGCGACGGCAGGTGTACATATTGCCACCAGGAGCCGTAATGTCGGTGTATAGCAGCGCTTTTGCGATAGTTTTGGTGACAATAGTAGAAGCGTTAGCGCTGATGGTCATAGCGGCTCTTGCTCTTAAGTCACCGCTACGGAAGTACTCCTGTAGATTGTTGAGTGACGAATCGTCTAAGTACTTGCCCTGAGCATCGGATGCGTTGATCAAAGTCGTGATGGCGTCTTGCATGGTTTGTTTTCCTTGTGTAAGTTTGGAGGGTATATAGCACAACAAAGACTGTTAAAAATCCAACAGAATCTACGAAAGTGAATGGATGATCAAATCAAAGTAAGCTGCCACCTCTTGGGCATCCTCTTCGCTCAAAACAGCCATCGCCTCTTCTTTTAAGCAGCGCATACACTCGGCAATATTCCGAATCGGAATTTCTAAATTGTTATACATCTCTTTGATGCCGACCGTGCCAATATCTTCTAATGGCCTTTCGCTGCCGGCCAAAATGGCGTAGGCAATGAGGCGAACATACCAGCCCTGATCGCGCTGACACGAGGCCGTTTTTCGATCAACGCCGCTGTTACTAGGCGTGTTGGGACAGCGCTCCCAAAACTTTTGGCTACCGTTTTGAACAATTCGCTGTTCGTTTTCAGCCAGCGCTTTAGCAATCCGAACGCGCTGCTCACCTGTTTTCACAAAGTCTTGAAATACTCGAAGTTCTTTGGGTGCAGGGTAGCGGGCTTCACTGTCTGCATTCAAAATCAGTTCTGTAACTAGGCTCATGGTAATTTTCTCTCAAGCTTTTTGGGCGACTTTTGTAGAAGTTGTTATGACCTTAAGCAACAAAAATGGAAAACCTATGAAAGATCAAAAGAAATCTATCTTCATAAGTTCTTCAGTCTTTCACGCTACCTCTATAAGTAATGAAAAATAGACAAGAAAATCTCGCTAAACCTGTTCTCTTGCGGATTCGCACCATAAGAAATGACTTATAAAGCTCTCGTCACTTTTGTTTTGGCCCTTTCTATAGGATTCCTAACAGCCTGTAGCAGCACGCTAGATAATAGCTCGCTTAGCTACGATGACATTAGAGGTACCGGACTTGCCAACAATTGCCCTCAGCTTACGGGCACCAATATGGACGCTATTGCGATCGCATCCAACGAGTCTTATCAGCTAAAGGAACTGTGCCTTCAGCCCACTACTTTCTTAGTAAAGCGATCGCCGCTAAGGCATCAGGCAGGAAAATTTGTAGAAAGTAAGCTCTTAACCCGAGAAAGCTCTAGCTTAGATCAGGTGAGCGGCGAGCTAAAAAGCGACGCCAACGGTCATATCACCTTTGTAGAACAAGGTGGATTTGATTTCCAGCCTGTTACCGTACAGCTCCCAGACGGCGAACGCGTACCGCTTTTATTTACCGTTAAAGGCCTGATTGCAACTAGCCAGAATCCAACAGGAGTCATAAGCCCTTCTACCCGAATAGCCGGTAGCTTCGACGTGCCACCCTATCGTACCTCTAGCTTTATGGATCCTAAAGGGCGCGGGCTCAACATGGGCTACGATGCCGCCGTAGGGATACCCATTCAGGCCGATCGCGATGAATTTTCTCGTCAAAACACAAAATCTTTTGAAGTCAATCAAGGCAATATTGTTTTACAAATAGATAAAGTGAATCAGGCCACAGGTGAAATATCAGGACTCTTTGAGAGTCAGCAGCCCTCCGACACTGACTTTGGTTCTAAAGAGTCAATGGCCGTCAAAATCCAGGGACGGTTCTACAGCCGCATTGAGCCTAAAACCTTCAAAGAGAAAGACATTAGCAATCTTTAATAGCCTTTTCTGAAGCTCACTTTAATAGCTTTAAAATAATCGAAGAAAGGATACCAATGGCTTACGTTATCAAAAAGTTTTTGACAGCCGCACTCGCGACCTACGTTGCGATCGCCGCTTTAATGCTGGTTTTTTCATGGGCTGATAGCGCTTCGGCACTCGACATTAGCGACACTATCCGCACCGTTCCTCTTAACGAGGCAGGAGAGCAAGTGACCCTCAGTGTAGAAGACCTGTCCAAAGGCCAGCGAAAGTTTAACAGTACTTGTGTGCAGTGTCATTTGGATGGCGGCTCTAAAACGAATCCAGACGTTGACTTGGGGCCTGAAACGCTATCAAGAGCAACGCCTGCTCGCAACAATATCGAGAGCATCGTAGATTATTTGCACAGTCCTACCACTTACGACGGGCTGAGTCCTCTTGCAGAATTTCATCCTTCTGTAGATAGCGCCGATCTTTTTCCGCGAATGAAGACGCTGACTGAAGATGATTTAAGAGCGATCGCAGGCTACATTTTAGTTGAGCCAAACATTGTGGGCGACCAATGGGCAGGCGGCAAACCCAATCGTTAGGTGATACGCCAGCTACCATCAGTGAACAACACTAGCAAGTGCTGATGATATTTCTGTAGGGAAGGGCGATGCCCGACGCTGATGGGGGTAATTTCCTGAGTTTGAAGCTGTTGGTAAAGCAGGGCTTCATTGGCTAAGTCCAGGGCACTAGTGGACTCGTCAAGAATGACATAGCGTGGAGGCTGTAAAAGCAGGCGGGCAAAGGCTAAGCGCTGCTGCTCGCCTAAGGATAGAGGCTGTGTTAGCGGGTGCTCTAGCGAATGAGAGCAAAGGTGATGTAAGTTTACCTGCGCTAAAACTTGGCTGAGCTGCGCTGCTGTAACCTCTGTTTGAGATAGTTCTGTTGGATATAGAAGAAGATTTTGAAGACTTCCCGGCGGAAGGTAGGGACGTTGGGGGATAAAGGCCACGTGTGATGGACAGACAATAGTGCCTTGCCCTGTTTTCCAGAGCCCAGCGATCGCCCGCAGCAGCGAACTTTTTCCCACCCCGCTAGCCCCCATAATCAAAAGACTTTCTCTAGGGGGTATGGCCAAAGAAAGATCTTGAATGAGCTGGGTTTTCCCATCGGGCGTTGTTAGCGATAGGTTCTTGATTATTAATGAAAGTCCCGTTTGCCGTGCGATCGCAACTGGCGCTGGGTCGCTCGCTGAGAAAGCGGCTGTGAGCTGCTGGAGCCTTTGGGTGCTTGCGCCTAAGCTGGTGAGCTGCTGAAGCTGAAGGACAATCAGCGCTAGGGCAGAAAGGGTGAGGGTAAACGCTGCACCTGCCTGAGTCACATCGCCAATTTCGAGTTCTTGAGCAAATAGTCGGGGCGCAAGGATAATGCCAGGGATAATAAAGGTGGCGTAGCGATAGTGATTTTGAAAGAGATTAAGCCCTAGCTGCCAGCGAATGAGACGACTGAAGTTGTCGAAGACGGCAGTGAACTGGTGCCAGCTTTGCGCAAACTCTTGAGACTCGCCTCGGTATAGGGCGATCGCCTCTGTGTTTTCACGAATGCGGGCTAAATCGTAGCGAAAATCAGCTTCTCGGTTGAGCTGTTCGGCGTTGATGCGAATGAGTGGTTTGCCAAAGCAGAAAGCAGCGATCGCACTTCCTGCCACTGAATACACCACCAGTATCAGCATCAGCGGCTGCGAAATTGACCACAGCAGGCCAGCAAAACCAATGAGCTGAAATCCTGACTCTACAACAATCTCAAATAGCTTCAGAGACTCTTGAGTTAAGGTTCTCACATCTTCTTCTATGCGCTGGTCGGGGTTATCGATAGCACCTTGCTGACGAAGCCTATAAAAGGTTTGAGCACCCAAATATTTATCGAGATAGTCGCGGGTAAGCCAGGTACGCCAGTAGAGGCCAAGCTTGGCTCGAACATAGCCGCTGACGGAGGCAAAGGGCACGCTGACGACTAAAATGCCTGCGAAAATAATCACGGCTTGAAAGAAGCGATCGCTATCTTGAGCGGCCAGTGCAGAGGTGAGTTCTCCACCATAAATTAAAAAAACAACCTGTAGTCCTGTTCTAATAAACAACAAAACCACAAGCAGCACAAGCAGCCCCCATGCACCGCCTTTTTCCGATGATTTCCAATAGGGTTTAACGACAGAGAACAGAGATTTTTCCAGAGATTTTTGAGTAGGTGAGGCCGATATCATCGCAAAACCTGCTTTTGAAGCGTCCAAGAACAATCGTTTGCAAGCGTCAGCACCTGTGAGTGATAGGCAAACAAGCTGGGCCGGTGTCCAATGGTGATAAATAAGGTGTTTGTTTTTTCTAACTGCTGATATAAGTCTTTTTCTTGCTGTATGGAGAGGGCACTGGTGGCTTCATCTAAAATGACGTAAGCGGGCTGGTGCAGTAGCAAACGGGCAAAGGCAAGCCGCTGCTGTTCCCCGGTAGAAAGCTGTCCGGCCCAGTCTTCTACCTGATCTAGCTGGGTGAGGTTGGCAAGCTGCACCTGCTTTAAAAGGCTGGTTAATAGGGCCGATTCAGTATTTTGCAAGGGTGGCCTGTGACTATTAGGATAAAGTAGCTGCTCGCGCAGCGTGCCGACGGTCATGTATGGCTGCTGGGGCAAAAAGAGCGTATTTTTTTGAGGGTAGCCGATGGTGCCCTGGCCGCTTTGCCAAAGTCCGGCGATCGCTTTTACTAAAGAGCTTTTGCCTACGCCGCTAGCGCCAGTTATGAGCAGTGATTCAGTTACAGAAAGAGAAAGATCTTCAGACAGAATTCTCTTTTCCCCAGGCGTTTTTAGCGTCAGGTTTTTGATTGTGAGCTGGGGTTGTTCAACTACTTTAATCGTGGGCTCTGTAGCCGCTTCTATAGCCGTTAAACTGCTTTGGTTTCGACTTTGAATTGACTGCAACAGTTTTTGGAGGCGATTTGTACTGGCTGCAAGCACGGTTAACTGCTCAAATTGAACAATCACCAGGCTCAGCGATAGCCAAATTCGGTCAAAGGCCGCTTGAGATTGAACAATTGCGCCCACTTCAAGATCACCCGCTAAAATTCTTGGGGCGAGAATCAGGCTAGGCAAAATGAACGTGAGATACTGATAGCCATTTTGAAAGCAGTCTAGCCCAAGCTGCCAGCGGATAAATCGATTGAAATTTTGAACCACTTGTTCAAAGCGCTGCCCGGATATGGCTCTTTCTGGGTTGTGCCGCACGGCTTTTTGAGGCACAGAGTCTTGATGCACATTTTCGTTGTTTTGTCTATCGCTTTCAACACCGCTTTGACTCTTATCTTGATCGCTATCTTGAGCGTTATAGAAGGCAATAGATTCAGCATTTTCTCGAACGTTGATTAAATTGAAGCGAAAGTTGGCTTCTCGCTTGAGCTGTTCGGCGTTAATGCGCGTGAGCCGAATGCCAAAAACTAAGGTAGCGATCGCGCTTCCCACCAGCGCATACACCAGCAAAAAGCCCGTCAGGCTAAAGGAAATAGACAGCAGCACGCCGACAAACCCAACAAGCTGTACGCCCGACTCTAAAAAAATAGCCAGCACCACAACAGCCACCTGAGAGACATTTTTAATATCTTCGGAGATTCGCTGATCGGGATTATCAATCTCCGCAGGCAAATGGTAGTAGTTCCGATTTTCAAGATAAGCGTCCAGCACGCTACGAGAGAGACCTTCTCTCCATTTCAACCCGAGCTTATCCCTAACATAGGCGCTAAAAGAGAGCAGTGCCGCGCTCAACAGCAATACACCGATGAGCTTAGTGACCGCGATTTGAAACCGCTGTGTATCACGAGCGGCCAAAGCAGAAATAAATTCTCCGCGCTGGATGCTTTCAAACACTAAGGCCGTCCCGACTAAAATAGACAGCAGCACTAGCAGCAACAGACCCACGCCCACCGCTCGCTGGTGCTGCACGTCAGCATTGTTCCGGTAAAACTGAATGACTTGTCGAATAATGTGCCAGGGGGACTGATCTCGCTGGCGAGTTGAGCGGGCCATGCATGTCCTTTGAGATTGGCTCATCGTATCAATCAGGGTATATCTATGCAAACAGTTGGCATGGCAGGCTTTCTAAGGGAATTTTGCCTATACTTTGCAAAACCATATGGCTTTCATAAAGTCAAGTTAATGCGTTACAATTGCATCAGTTATTTGCAAAAATAATTTCTATCATCTGTCAGCCGCTTTCGTGGGCCCTTTCCCAGGTGATTACGATTATGCAGCTTAAGTCTCTATATTTTCTCTTCTGACCTCTTTTTTCTTCTGGCCTTTATCTACTCTCCTTAAGACTATGGCGCGCCTTACAAAATCTGCACCCGTTACCGCTTTATTTGACTACGACAGCCTTGAGGCCGTGCATCGGTCAGTAGTTCAACAGCGCACGGGCGAAATTCGAGAGCGCTTGCGACGGTCGGCTCAAGACGTGTGGGAGATTGGGCAAAAGCTGTCAGACGTGCGATCGCGTCTCCAGTACGGTCAATTCTTAACCTGGATTAAAGCTGAGTTTGGCTGGAGCCAGCGCACCGCCTACAACTTTATTAACGTGTACGAAACGTTTGGCGATAGATTTGCAAATCTTGCAAAAGTCAACATTGCCACCTCTCTGCTCTATCAGCTAGCGTCGCCTTCCGTGCCAGAGGAGCTAAGAAGCCAAATTCTGCGAGCGGCTGAGCAGGGCGAAACGATGACGGCTAAAGAATTGCAGGCGACAATCCAACGGCGAAGGCTGAAGTCGGCGGCATTGCAAAAAGAAAAGCAGCAGACTAAGGAAAAGACAAAGCAGTCGCCTAAAAATTCCTCTAGTCCACCGACTGAGCGAGCGGTTGCAGGATCTGAAATTATCACCGTCATTGCTAGATCTGCCGACAAAACAGCTCCTCACTCGTCTCAGGCATCGCTCAAAGCAGTGGCTCAATCTGCTGTTCCTGAGCTAGTTGTGCAGCCGGGGTGGTATCAGCTAGAAGGCCAGCACCTTGTATTTTGTGGCGATACGGCGTCCCCGGCGTTTGTCTCTTGGGCTCCGGCGGCCAAGCTTGCGATCGCCATAACGGCTAACGACTGGGCGCACGACTGGCTCATCGATCAGGCCGATAACGTCGTCATTTTACCCACCGCCGAATATAGCGACGACAAGCTCAAGCAGCTCATCAAGCTATTGTCCAAACCGGGCGACACCGTGATATTTCCCTGGCTACCCGAGGCTAAAATATTGGCCTCAGCGCATAAGCTAGGGCGGACGGTGTATGCGGGTGAGGCGAATGTGGTGAAATGTGAGCGGGCGATCGCCACCTCAAAGCTAACAGCAACGCCAATTGAGCCAAACTATGTAGCCGCTCTGGTTGGATAACCGATCAGCGCTTAGCCCTGTGCTTAACGGCTGCTTTTTACCGAGGCGCGTTCTGACTCGATCCTACTTTGGAGAGATGATCAGCCAAGGGGAAGTTCACTAAGGTACGAGTTCTTTGACGTAAATAGAGGATTTTCCATGAAACGCTTCGCTAATGTTGGACTTGCCCTAGGCATAGTCGCGGTTGCCAGTGCAGGCTGCTCTGCCACGACTGACGATGATGTTCAAGAAAACATCCAGAACCAGTCGCTAGCAAAAATTACGCTAGATCAGGCAAAGCAAACAGCCGAAGCTGCTCAGAGTGGGAAGGCTATTGGCATCAATTTAGATGAAGAAGACAACGTTCTGGTCTATGAAGTCGAATTTGTAGACACTGACGTTTTGGTGGATGCAGGTACCGGTGAAATTTTGAGCACTCAGCCTAACGATGACAGCGTAGAGAATGCCCAGTATCAATCGCTAGCAAAAATTACGCTAGATCAGGCAAAGCAAACGGCTGAAGCCGCCCAGGGCGAAACGGCTATTGGCGTTCAGCTAGATGAAGAAGACAACAGCTTGGTTTATGAAGTTGAATTTGTAGCGGCTGATGTTTTTGTCGATGCGGGTACCGGCGAAATTTTGGCCACTGAACTCGAAAATGACTCGACTGATGCACCGATTCAAGGCAGCATTCAGGTTCCTAATAATTAGAACAGTGCAGTTTCAGCCCACTTAAGCCGTAATGATAGCGGCTAGCTTTGGCAGCAGCCGACTCGCAAACAGCGGCTGCTGCATAAAAAAATGATCGCCTGTAACCGCTTCTAGCTCAAACTCAGGCGTATGCACCTGCCAGGCCGCAACATCTGCTTGGCTAACAATATTGTCTTGCTGGCCCCAAAGCCCTGTAATCGGGCATTTCAGCGGCGCTTTGGGCTGATAGCGATAGGTTTCTAGCACAGTAAAATCTGCCCGCAGCGCTGGCAGCATCAGGCTCATCAGCTCTGCATTATTCAATACGCTGATAGGTGTGCCCTGATAGTGTTGTAGCCTGCTGATAAAATCTTCTGCTGGCAAGGTGTGCATGAGCGGGGGCGCTACCGGTAGCTGGGGAGCACGGGCGGCTGATACCCAAAGGTGCGCCGGGATAAGCTGCACGGTTCGCCGCAGCCATCGACTCAACTCAAAGGCCACTAGTGCGCCCATGCTGTGCCCAAAAAAGGCAAAAGGAATATTTAAGTAGGGCAAAAGCTGAGGGCCAAGCGTTTCGATGAGCGTTGTCAGATCGGCGATCGCAGGTTCCACCAGCCTTTTGCCACGTCCAGGCAGCTCAATCGCAATCACTTCGATATCGTCTGGGAGCTGCTTTGCCCAAGGCCGAAATATCCAGGCTGATCCTCCTGCATAGGCAAAACAAAATAGCCTAAGCTTTGGTCGTACTTGCTTTTGAGGGTACACTAACCAGCTCGTCATGAGGCTTTTTCCTCGGGCTGAATGCTGGCAAGTTCGTCTGATTGAAGACCGGTGTAGGTATAGCCAAGCTGGCGAAAATCTATTACATCTGAGGCGCTGACAACCCGATCTACGGCTGGGCTAATAAACAGTTGAGCTAAATTCGCATCGGGCGGGCCGTAGCTGCCAGGGGCTGAAAGCCCACCGTCCCAAGGCCACATCGGATCGGTAAGATTGTGGCCGAAGGGTTTGTTTTCGGCAGGATAGAAGGTGCTGCCTGTATGTCCTTGGTCTTGCCACTGCGCCCAGAGCCGATCAACATTGGCGTGATGTAGCCAAAAGATGGGGTCGTAAGGCGACGACGGAATACTGTCCATGGTGCCGAGCACGTCAAGCTGGTGGGCAACGCCTTGTTGCCAGTCGGCCCAGTCAATTTGAGAGCCGCCGATGACGGAGTGCGCAAAGGCATGACGTGCCCAGCCAAGCACATAGGCTTCATCTGGGTTTTGCTTGTCGGGGACTAGGGCTCCCTCAATAAGGGCGTTAAAGACTTCGTAGTTGTCAGTGTTAAAAAGAATATCAAGATCGCTTTGCGCAAGCGGATAGGCGTCAAAAGGTGGGATGCCGACGAACCTAAGCAAGTGTGGGCCTAAGGGCTCTAGCGTGAGCGAGTCAAAATGTAGCGCTTCGTTGAGCTGCCACGATCCGAAGGTGCCGGTTGTCACCGCTCCGCCCTCAAAGCTGCCGCGATCTACCACCTCTACCGTAGTTCCTGCGCCCGTTGGCCCTAAAAAGTCGTCTTGCAGCATGACGTTGAGCGCATCAGGATCTGTCCAGTCCCAATAGGGTAGAGTCACATCTGGATCGATGGCCTGAAGCGCCTGCTCAAAGTCGAGTAAAAACTGTCGGTGCCAGGGCAGAAAGGCAGGGTAGCTGTGGGCTGGATTGCCGCGAGCGGGGCCAGTTGCGCCCAGGCTTTGGCGAAATCCCATGGTGAGAATATGCTGCACAACGAACTGTTCGTACAGGCTGAGCGTGCTGCTATCGGGATAGGACGATTGCAGGGTGTTTAAGGCGACGACAAAGGCTGTCTTTTCGGATGAAGTGAGGGTAGTGACGCTTTTGCGGATGGCTAAATTAGCGGGTTTGGCGGCGGTAGGAAAGACGAGCGCGGGGCCGGAAGCGTTGGGTGACGGGGGAGAATAGACGCCAGAATTGTTTTTTAGCTGGGATAGGGCGATGATAGCGATCGCAACGACAAGCGCCAACCCTATAAAAACGGCTAGCGTTGTACTTTTGTGACGTTGAAAGGAGAGCTGGAGTCTTGGCGGCACTGCAATGAAAAGATACGAGGTTAGCGTAAGTTACATCTGGGTTTCCACGGTAGCATGATCCAGGTAAGACTCATTCTCATTTAACGTGCTTACTCACTTTATTTATCACCGGCTAACAATGTCCGCGTATACACAATGACTCGTCTGCTGCCCGCTCAGCCCTCTACACAACAGCCAGCCGTACAGCCAGCGATTGATAGCGCCTGCCAATATTGCTCTGTGGTGTCTAAAGCCAATGGCGAAGACCCGATTGGGACGGCGGTGACCGCGCAGCAGTGGCTACTCATTGAGGTGCCGCAGCCTTGGGTAAAGAATCCTTGGGCCGGGCAGTCGGCTGATTTGCTTGAGCTGTTTGAGGCAATTGAGCGACAGCCGAAGCTGTGGAAGTCACTGAGAATTTTAGCGATCGCCCCAGATAAAACCTACTCGACAAAGAGCGATCGCCACGTCTTTTTCTATCAGCAGCCCAAAGGCGCGACCAGCACATACGCCCAACAGCACTACCACCTGCCCACGGCCCAGCTCTCCCAACTTGCCCGCGCCCTGGTGCTTCAACCTGCTGAACTCAATCGCTTCAGCCACTACTTGCAGCCCAGTGCCCGCGCCATGTTCGTATGCACCCATACCAACTACGACTTGGCCTGCGGTCGGTTCGGCACGCCTCTATATCGCACGCTCAAAAAGCAATACGCCCAGGCAGACAGCCTCAGCGTTTGGCAAACCACGCACTTTGGCGGACACAACTTTGCCCCGACCCTCATAGATTTTCCCCTGGGTCAGTTTTGGGGGCATTTGGAGCCTGAAGTCTTAGACAACCTAGTTCACAGGCAGGGCGAAGTCAGCGAGCTAGCACCGTTTTACCGAGGGTGGAGTGGATTTTCTAAATGGGCACAAATTGCAGAGCGATCGCTCTGGATGCAGCAGGGCTGGGACTGGCTCAACACGCCCAAAACATCACGCACTATTCGTCAAGACCCAGGAAAATTCACCCATCGGCTGCTGCGATGGATTCTCCCCTTTATTCCCACTATTAAGGCCCAGATTCTCTTAAAACAGCTCCAGAGAAAGCTAACTTGGGCAGACGTTGAAATTCAGTGGGAAGCCCATAATGGCAGGCCATCAGGCTGCTATCGTGCCCGAGTCGAAACAAGCCATACGGTGATTAGTCAGTCAAAATCTGGCACCTCATCATCCCTGAAAGCAATGCCGCAGTATCAAGTGACTGAGATAAAGACTTCTGCTTAAGCGCACCGGGCTAAATTTAGATGTTTAATTGACATTTATTGAGATTAATTACCAATAGCCCAAAGAAACCTGTAGTATCTTGAAGGGTGCTTTTTTATCAACTGTCTGACCTGCCACTATCCACACTCCTATGAATCCTGCTATGCAAATCGGCTCGAAGTCGATTGACACGTCCACCCTTGTCCAAAAGCTGTTGCAGTATCGGCTGCTAGAAAAGTTTGTCCAGGAAACGGTAATCGACGAGCTGATTGAAAATGTAGACTGCGATTTGGCCACTGCCGTTCAAGACTTTTGCCTGAGAAGACAGCTCCATTCGGAGGAACAGCGTCAGGCCTGGTGTCAGCAAGAGCATTTTTCGGCTGAACAAATGCAGGCCGAGGCGGCTCGTGAGTATCGTCTGCGTCAGTTTAAAGCAGAAACCTGGGGCGAACAACTACAAACCTACTTTTTGCAGCGAAAAGATCAGCTAGATCGGGTGATTTATTCGCTGATTAGAACAAAGGATACGGGACTAGCACAAGAGCTGTATTTTCGGCTGTGTGACGACGGGGCGAGTTTTGCCGCGATCGCCCGTCAGTACTCAGAAGGCAAAGAGGCTCAAACCGGTGGCCTAATTGGGCCGGTAGAAATGAGCGTGCCCCATCCTACTCTAATTCAAATGCTGCGGGTGAGCGAAGAAGGACAGCTTTGGTCGCCGACCAAAATTGGCGATTGGATGATTATTGTTCGATTTGAAAAGATGGTGTCGGCTCAGTTTGATGAGGCGATGCAGCAGCGACTTTTACACGAACAGTTTCAAGCGTTGCTTCAGCAGCGAATGCAGGCAAGTCCTGTAAAGCTGTTGCCCCAAAAACAGAAGTCACCTCAAGAGAAAAAATTGCCTAAAAAACAGATTGAACTTCAGCCGGTAGACAGCGCTCGCTCTAAGGAAATACCTGTTCAAGCTGGAGCAATTCGTGCCTGATCTTAATAGAGATCGTTCCATCCATCATTCGTCTGTTACGCCTGAGCAAGCTTCTTCATCGCCGACTGCTAGCATTCATCCGACCGTGCGATCGCTAGGCTGGGTAAGCCTATTCTCCGATCTATCTAGCAAGATGGTCTACCCAATCACGCCGCTGTTTTTAACTGTTGTGCTGGGTGCGCCTGTATGGACGGTCGGCGTGGTTGAGGGTATTGCCGAGAGTACCGCGAGCTTGTTGAAGCTGTATTCGGGCTGGCTATCGGACAGAGCGGGCCAGCGCAAGCCATTTGCCGTCACCGGATATGGTTTGGGCGCGGTTTCTAAGCTGGGGCTGGCTTTAGCAGGAAGCTGGATCGCGGTATTAGGGGCTCGCGTGCTGGATCGGGTGGGAAAAGGACTCCGAGCTGCGCCACGAGATGCCCTAATTGCTGAAAACTGTGCGCCCCATCAGCGAGGAAAAGCTTACGGCCTGCACCATAGTTTAGAAACGGTTGGAGAAGTGTTAGGGCCGCTGATAGGCTTTCTCTTTTTATGGCAGTATTCAGATAACTATCGTGGGGTGTTTCTCCTCGCTTTTTTGCCTGCGCTTGTAGGCGTTTTGGTGCTGTTGAAATGGGTGAAGGAGCCCAAGCAAAAGGATGCTCAGAGAGTGAGGGTGCCGCCGAAGTTTACATTCGCAGGGCTGAGCCCGGTGTATCGGCAGTATTTGGGGGCAATTGGGCTGTTTGGGCTGGGAAATTCTTCGGATGCGTTTTTGCTGGTGCGATCGCAAGATTTAGGCTTCAGCGGCGCTGACTTGCTACTGCTGTACGCCGCCTTCAACCTGATGTCTGTTGTCTTGGGCGTGACGGTGGGCAGTCTCTCCGATAGTGTAGGCAGAAAGCCCCTTTTGGTGATGGGTTACGGACTATTTGCGCTGGTGTATCTAGGATTTGCCCTTGCGCAAAGTCCGGCCTTTATCTGGGTTCTGTTCATTTTTTACGGCCTGTATACAGCGCTGACTCGGGGGGTTCAAAAAGCGTTAGTTGCTGATTTAATTCATCCCGATCGGCGGGGGGCTGAAATTGGCACGTTTCATATGCTGGTCGGCTTAGCGGCGCTGCCTGCTAGCCTATTAGCGGGCTTTTTGTATACGCAGGTTTCGGTCGGTGCGCCGTTTTATGTGAGTGCGGGCGTGAGTGCGATCGCCGCTGTTCTCATCGCCCGCCTGAAGCTGCCGCTACAGCCTGTTTCGCCTCCTGTTTCGTCTAAGGCCGCTTAAGATCAAACACTCCATTTCAACCTACGCAATGCTACAAAAGCTGTGCTCATCTCTCCTGTGGAAAAACATCGTCTCTCCTCCCTCCAATCTTCTGTAAAACATCGCCACGGCCCCAAACATATTGCTACAGGGCCAGACGAAGCGATTGTGCTGTGCGTCGTAAAAGACGGGAAAACCCTGATTCACGCTTTTATTGAGCATTATAAGCAGCTAGGGTTCAAGCACATTTTCTTTTTAGACAATGGTTCTACAGATGGAACCGTTGGAATCATTAAAACGTATGATCAAACAACCGTAGTCTCTTCTAACAAGCCTTTTGAGCAGTACTATGTCACGTTCAAAAATTTTTTGATTCAAACGTTTGGACAAAATGCGTGGTGTGTCGTAGCTGATGTTGATGAATTCCTATACTTTTCTTACAGCCAACGGCTCAGTGATGTTTTAACCTACCTGCATCAGCGCAGCTATAACACCGTTTGTGTGCAGATGCTAGACATGTTTTCTAAAGCCGGTATCGCCCTAAGCGAGCATCGAAACGTTTGGACATTAGACGGTCTCAAATCTGCTTTTAACTACTACGATTTGAGTGATGTTGACCAGCGAAAGTACGTTTGTAGGTTTCGCTGCCGTACCCATCCAGGACTCAATTTTTTATATGGCGGCATTCGTAAAACCGTCTTTGGCCGTGACTGTTTTTTAACAAAAGAAGTGCTTTTTAGGGCCCACAAAGGCACTCGGCTAAAAACTTCTCATTTGCTCAAAAGTGCCAGACTTGCCGACTTTTCGGCTGTTTTTCTACACTACAAGTTCACTGAAGACTTCTACGCATACACCGTAAACGCAGTCGCTCAAGAAAATCACTGGCGTAATAGCCATGAATACAAAGCCTATCTATCTGTCCTTGAGCAAAATAAAGAACAGGCCATTTTTCCAATGCTTCAACCCTCATCTTTAGCACTTGAAAGCATTGACGAACTGGTGAATCATCATTTTTTATTCGCTTCCGATGAGTTTCGGCTGAGCGCCTGCAAGAGATAAGCCCTATGAAACTCTTTTACTACAAAACAACAAACCCTTCAAAGAACTTTGGCGATGAGATCAATCCCTGGCTGTGGCCGCGCCTGCTCCCCCCTTTTGACAACAATACCCAAGATATTTTTGTCGGCATTGGCACCGTTCTCAACGACGCTGCGCCAGCCGTAGTAAACAGCGCTGACAACGCAATCTTTTTTAGTACAGGTGCAGGATACGGCCGCAGCCTGCGGTTTCAGCGCCCACTCAACTGGCGAATTTACTGCGTTCGCGGCCCCTTATCCGCGAGTAGGCTGAAGCTTTCTCCTCAAGCGGCTATTACCGACGGAGCCGCATTGCTCAAGCGCTTTTTTGACCCGATTGCCAGCGCTGACCGAATACATCATTTCTCCTATATGCCTCATTTTCGTCACGGCAGCCCTCACCGTATGAAAGCGGTTTGCGAGAGGCTAGGCATTCACTTTATAGATCCGTCAGGTGAGGTAGAAGATGTAATTTTAGAAATCTCTCAAAGTGAAGTTTTGATTAGTGAAGCAATGCACGGCGCTATTGTTGCAGACACGCTCAGGGTGCCGTGGATACCGGTGCGAACGAGCCCTAAAATACTGCTCTTCAAATGGCAAGACTGGTGCGCTTCTGTGAAGCTGCCCTATGAATATCAGCTAATAAAAGGCGTCAAATCACTCTCGAAAAGTGATTATTTATACCCCATTCGACCGTTTTTGCAGAGACAAGGATCAGTAGCTAGCTTGTTTGATGGCGTAAGCATAAGTAGCTCCTTTCGATTTTGTGAAATAGGCAAACCTGCTGAGATGTCAGAGGAATCTCTAGACGCGCTGTGCAAACAGCTTACAGCGGTCACGCAAGTAACTCCTTATCTGAGCCGCGAAACTTATTTAGAATCGCTAGTCGTGAGACTAGAAGAGCGCTTAGACGACTTAAAGCAAGACATCTGTAAAGGTTCATTCTTATTATAATTATGTTAGCAGCTAATCCTTTAATTTCTATTGTAATTGCCACCAGAAACCGTAATGATAGCGTTGTTGAGACTGTAGATAGCATTTTAAGAAATGACTATCAGCCCTTTGAAGTGTGGGTGATTGATCAGAGTAGGAATGATGCGTGTGAGCAGGCGATGCAACAATATGAAAGGGATACTCGAATTGTTTATCAGCGCACCTGTACGGTGGGAATGGCGCGGGCACGGAACTGGGCGATCGCACAGACAAAAGGTGAGCTAATTGCCATTACAGATGATGACTGCGTGGTGAGCGATCGCTGGCTACAAAACATCTCTCAAACCTTTGCGAGAAATCCTAACGTCGCCATGCTCTTTGGCAACGTGCTCCCTGGCGAGCATGACGCTGCCGCCGGATTTATCCCGAGCTATTGCCGAGAGCACTCCAGAACAATTTCCAACCCGCTGGCTAAAAATGATATAGATGGATTAGGAGCCTGTATGGCGATGCGTAAAGAGGTGTGGCGATCGCTCAACGGATTTGATGAAATGCTTGGCGTGGGCGGCTTGTTAAAGTCCTCCTCAGAAGGTGATTTGGTCATCCATGCGCTGCATCAAGGCCATCAGGTGTGTGAAACGCCGAGCGTATCGGTTGTTCATAATGGCTTTCGGACTTGGGCAGAAGGTAACGGGCTGATTGCTCGATATTGGTACGGCACTGGCGCAATGTACGGCAAGCATCTAAAGCTTTATCCAGTAAGTACCTTTGTCACATTAGTATTGCTAGTATGGCGCTGGGCCTTTGGTTCGTCTCGCGTGGCTGACAGCCTGGGTTCAAATACTCGTAAGATTGCTCGACTCAACGCCTTTGCGTCAGGATTTTGCAAAGGTCTGTGGCTTAAAATTAATCGAGAAACAGGCCACTTTAAAGAACGCACAGCAGACCTTATCTCAGAACAATCTTCGACAACCGGCGAGTGTCTATGACCTCTAAATCTCGCTTATTGGGCGGCACCACCTGGATTACCCTAGCCGAAGCGCTCATTCTGCCCACGGGCTTCATTACGCTCACCTTTTTGACCCGTCAGCTTGGGACAGACGGCTATGGCCTATTCGCCCTAGCCGCCACCATCGTCACCTGGATTGAATGGGGACTTAATTCTGTATTCTCTCGCACAACGATTAAGTTCGTCAGTGAGGCGGACGATTACGCCGCTATCTCTACGGCGGTAGTTCGCGCTC
Organism: Phormidesmis sp.; assembly: GCA_051860365.1. Lineage (GTDB taxonomy): Bacteria > Cyanobacteriota > Cyanobacteriia > Phormidesmidales > Phormidesmidaceae > Phormidesmis. Next base: position 93,802 of record JBHYED010000005.1, on the reverse strand, counting down.
AGCTTGGCTGCGGGGCGAACGCGGCGTTGCTGGTTATGCTAGCAGCCCCTGCGATCGCTGCTCTCCTCCACGAACCCACTCTCACCCCACTTTTGCGGCTGTTTGCACTCGAAATTCCTTTAGTAAATTTTGCTCAGGCCCATCAGAACATTTTGGCCGGGATGGGGAAGTTTGGGGCGCGGGCGATCGCCACCGCCGTCCGCTGGATCGCCAGACTGTTGTTTATCGTGCTGTTGGTAAAAGCAGGCTTTTCTATTTCCGGCGCTATTTTAGGCAGCATAGCTGCGATGCTGGCCGACTTGATAGTTTGTCGGCTTTACATTCAACCATCGCTGTGGAACCGCTCCACCTTTCCCGCTAGGTCATTAGCAGGCTACGCCGTCCCACTCTTTTTAGCAGCGATGTCGATGCGCGTATACGCCAAGCTAGACCTGATTGCTCTGAAAGCGATGGGCGGTACGACAGAGCAGGCAGGCTTGTACGCAGTGGCTCAAAACTTAGCACTTTTGGGTGGCATTATGAGTCCGGCGCTCGCGCCTGTGCTGATTGCGACAGTTGGAAAGCTGGTGAGCGAAGAAAAGCTGAGTGAAGTAAAAGCTTTGAGTCGGTCGGCCATGCGCGTAGTGCTGTTACACTTACCCTTTGCTGGGCTGCTAGCGGGCGCAGCTTGGGAGATTGTTCCTTTTTTATTTGGCGATCCGTTTATCGCCGCCGCCCCGCTGTTTTCCATTCTGGTATTTGCCACTATTGGCACGGTGATGATTGCCGTCACGAGCGCTATTTTAGTCGCGTCTCATCGGCCTCGGTGGACGGCTGTATTGGCAGTACCGCTGCCTATAACGGCGATTGTTGGCTATGCGTTGTTGATTCCACAGGGGGGTGCTTTTGGGGCAGCGATGACAACGTTACTGGTTGCTTTGCTGGGGGCTGTTGCTGGGGTTGTTGCTGTTTATTGGCGGTGGCAGGTGTTGCCGCCGCTGATGACTTTGCTGCGGTGTTGTGTTGTGGGGATTGGGGGTGCGATCGCGGCAAAGTTCTGGGCTACATCCGGTTTTTGGCTGTTGCTAAAACTGCCCGTATTAGGAATCGTCGTAGTGTTTTTGCTCTGGCTATTAGGCGAAGTGAACGAAGAAGACAAGGCTACGCTGCGTTCCATATTGTCCAGAAGGACAGTAGCGTAGTAGTCGTTAGAAAGGGATGTACTCAACCATATTTTTCCACTCATCTGATTCTGAAGTCTTTGCAATCAGCTCTAAATCGTTGACAAACTGGCCAATTGTACCCCCAAGCTGATGACCAAAGATTAGCCCTCCAAATGGTTTCCCTTGTGCTTGCCAAGTTTCAGCAAGGACACGGAATCGGATATCTTGTGTAAAAATCACTCTTTTAAGCGCACTAGATCTTAGTAGTAGCTGGTCATCTGGAAGTTCTTGAGCTTCATCATCGAATGCCGTTAGCACGTCTATTTCTCTACGGCGCAACTGCTCAGTAATTGCTTGAGGAACGTGAACGTCCATATATAAAGTGATCGCCATTTATAGTAGCCCTTTGGCCTTCATTCGTACATAAAAAGGCGACCTAGCCCCTTGTGTCATAACGGATTGAACCTGCTCCCACTCCTGGGTAATTTCCTGATCGATCTCTTCTTGATGATCGAAATAGTAGCCCATCGCAGCATGCGCTTCAGCCGGGACTAGGTAGGGATGCTGTCGGCATATCTCTTCTACAGACCAGCCGTAGGTGAGGTAGTCCATCACAATTTGCGCGACTCTAACACGCGAGAAGCGCTGTAGTCGTGCAGGTTGGTCGTCCAGTTTTTCGATATGTGGGTAACTGAGAGCTAGCATGGTTAAGCCACCGTTTCTTTAATGATTAGCTGTGCGTATTGTATCAAAATTACTTTGCTACGAGCTTCTTTCAGGTGTGCTATGTCTCAAAGAAGCCATTTCAAAAACTGCCTAATCTACGTTCCACATTGAGTTATAGCAATCTTCAGCCAGCGAATTGGTTCGCTCTTTTATCTGCTGCTCTCCCCATGTTTCAGAAGCACTCTGCACAAATTCTTGTGTCAGTGCATAGTTAGACTTTCTATAAATTTCTATCTTTTCAGAAACGTCTTTATCATCAGCTTCCTTGTTCAGATCTGCTCCTAATGGTAATAAATTTTCAATGCTTCCAATAAAATTGTTTGAGCCGGACGACTGAGATAATATGTGTTCTAGAGTAATATTATTAGGCATAAACTCGTTATTATTTTGCTTAACAATTTCAAGGTGATTGAAGATATATTGAATAAGCTTTTTATATTTAGTCTTACCCTTCAAGAACTCTAGCTTAGAGAAACCTTGCTGAAATCTTTCCTGATCAGGAACTCTTGCTTCTAGCTTTTCCTTAAGTTCAGCTAAAGCTATCCTAGCTGAAGGCTTGTCCTGTGCCTCTAATAGCAGTCGAGCAGCTTTGAAATAGCTTCCCTCAATACCTGAAGGCCTCATAGAACAAATTGCGTTGAAAGAAAAGTGAAATCTTTCAAGAAAAGAAAGAAAGTTTTTGACTTCTGTGAGGTTTAATTTTTTATCTTGCTTGGCTTTAAAGAGGTTGAGAAGGAAAGGTCTTTGTTGACTGACGTTGAAAGTCTTTAGTGCCATTAAGGACCTGTACATTTCCTTTTCCTCTTGCTGTCTAAAATCTCCGATGATAGGAGACGATATCTTTACGTATAGCTCTGCATCATTCACTAATTCTTCTAAAAAACTGGCTGGCTCTATTGCATTACTGTTCCACAGCTTTTTGAAGTGACTATATACCTTATCTGCACTCGTGTAATTATATCTAGCTATCCACCAATGTCTAACAAATGTCTCTAAGCTACCTACTCCATCTCTAGATACGATAGTGCTCTGTAACCTTTTCCATTGAGTTTTAGCAGAATCGTCAGGATGAGTTGCAGAAAAGCCTTTAAAGACTTTGTTCTTTATCAGATCAACGAAGCTCAGATTCATTCCTCTCGCATTGAGAGTTTCAAATATTGTGTAAGCCTCATCTTCTTCTCCAACAGTGATGAAAATAACTTTCAGATACTTGACAACCTGATCTCTGACTGCTTTTAGTAAGCCTTCATACAGATCGTCATCCAGTTTTTCTAAAGAAAACTTTTTCCTTAAAGAATCTTTAGATGTGTAGTTATAGAATTCACTATATGAAGTTAAAAGAGTTTTTTCCTCTTCGGAGCTAGGATCTCCTTCTTTCTTTTCCAGATGCTGAATAGCTGTTTGAAAGAAGGGCTTAGGCGTTTCATTCTCTAGCTTGAAATAATAATTTCCATCATCATCTTTCCCAGCAATGTAATTTTCGTATATAGACGTAGCAATATTCTTTTTCTCAATTTCTACAAACCTTTCGCAAAGAGCAGAGAGAAGTATCGTGAGGGTTGTTAGCCTTTGCTGCCCATCTACGATTTGCATTGATAAAGATTTATCATCACCTACAAGAACGACCGAGCCTATAAAGTACTCTTCATGGATAAAACTCCCATCTTCACCGATAGTAATGTTTGCAATGATGTCATTCCATAACTCGGAAACTTTTTCCTTTGTCCACGAGTACTCTCTCTGAAACCTGGGGACAACGTACTTCTTCTTTACAGAGAAGAGGTCTAAAATAGTTCTAGTATATGCGTGCAATTCCATAGGTTGTCTTGATTGTCTCTAGATAAATTAATATTCCTACGTCATAGTAATATCTTTTTTTGGATCTTGCTTAATTCTTAGGTAGCCCAGGATGCCATTCCTCTCAAGGTCAGTCATGCGCCCTAAATGGCTTGGTGGTTAGGATCAATCAGTTTCCAGCGACTATGGTTGAATTTATCGATAGTCTCTACAGCGCAGCTTTGGTCAAAGCGTAGACTGCCGCTATCTGCACCGCCGAATTTTTCGCAGACGGCGCGGTGGGCGATCGCCAAAGCAGAATAAGCCTGCACAAATGCTTGATGCTGCGGCTTTAGCTGTGCAGGCAAATTTTTAAAGGCGGGGCGAAGGCGTTTCCACACTTGCATGAGCGCGGCGTGTTCCCACGACATGAGACCGCTGAAGTCGGTGGCGCTGACATTGGGAGGAGACATAGAAGGGCGTACGGACTGCTCATATTGAGCGTGGCTGAAGCTGCCTGCAAGTTCCATGGATGCGCCGGATGCGAGCATCAGATCTGTGGCGGTGGCAAGTTCTGTTTTGGCTTCAGGAATATTGTTGAGGGAAAGCTGGGCTTCAAAGCGGCTGAGGCTGATGATCAGGCCCTGAACGTTGATGAAAAATGACCAGTGAAAGCCTTTCCAGATATCTTGGGGCGTTGTGTTGTGCATGGGGTGAAGCCTTGGGCGCAGTCGCAGGGGGCGAATGATGGTCAGGTGATTTATTGAGAGAGAGCGTCTATGTTGAAGACTCGCGTGAGGAGATGGATGTAGCTGATGAAACCTTGTTTTTGCTGGATAATTTGTTGTGGAGATAAATTTGGGGTGTTGTTGCAGAGCAGGAGGAACTTGTAGCAGTTGATGAGCAGGGCTTGGGTGAGACAAAGAGCAGTGCTGTCGTCAGTGTTCGTTTGAACGTGGTTGATACCGAAGTAGATGTCGTAATCTTCTACGGCGGCGGTGCTCAGGGCGGTTTTTGTGCTTTTTATTTGGGCAAGCTGGGTGTTGGGTGTTGGGAGTATAGTTAGGATCTCGTTGAGCTGTTGGTGGGCTTGGGTGAGGTTGGGATTGTTTAGGATTTTGAGGAGCGATCGCAAGCTTTCTTCAATCTGTCGCTTCACGGACTCGCTGAGCTGACATGTTAGGGGGATATCCCAGGGTACTAACAGGTTGAGTCTATCGGGTGAACGCTCTGATGAATGGTTAAAGGGTGGTTTCACAGATGGTTCTCGGACTTGAGCGTTAGCTTGAGGTGACGTGAGCAGGTTAATCATGGTCTGCCGGTTTGGGCTGTTCTGACATAGCGACTTGCAGGCTCAAAGGTCGCATGTCTGTCCATACTTCAGCGATGTAATCGAGGCAAGTTTGCTTAGGGCCAGTCTTTTCGTCGGCTCTCCAGCCCCACGGAATTTCCTTGTATTCTGGCCAAATAGAATAGCGACCTTCGTCACTGATAACAACGCGGTAGGTGAGTTGATTAGAGGGGGTCATAATGTTGCCTTTGGTGTGGGTTGAGCGTTGCAATGTTTAGACGTATTCGACTGATTTAAGCGCGAGCAGGCCTGATTGAAAGGCTTGATAAATAGACTCGATGTCTGCGGTGGTGTGGGCGGTAGAGAGAAAGCCGCCTTTGTCGCCGCCGCGTAGGTGAATGCCCTGGTTGAGCAGGTGGTAGGAGAGCAGCGTGGTGGCAAGTGGAGAGATTTGGCTTTGGGTGAGAGCGATCGCAAAAAACGATCCGCACTGGACAAACCGCACAGGAATGTCAGCGCCCGCTGTAAAAGTGTTCAGCCGTTCGACCAGGGCTGTTGTTTTTTGAGTAAGATCAGCCTGTAGAGACGGGCCTTCTGCTTTGAGATGGCCAAGGGCGGCGTGAGCAGCGGCAAGAGAAAGCGGATGCTTGCAGAAAGTGCCTGCAAAAAAGGTTGTTGGAACTTGAGGCGCGGAGCTGTCGCCAAACTGCCACCGGCCGCCGTCGATATGATCCATAAAGCGAGATTTGCCCGCAATAATAGAGAGCGGCAGGCCACCTCCAGCAATTTTGCTGTAAGTGGCGATGTCGGCAGCAATCCCAAAGTGGGCCTGAGCGCCGCCTTGTGCCAATCGAAACCCGGTGACCATTTCATCAAAAATAAGGGCGATGTTGAAATCTTCGGTAAGGGTGCGCAGGTCGGCTAAAAAAGCCTCGGGCTGCAATTCTGGGCAGCGGCTTTGAATCGGTTCTACCAGCACGGCGGCGAGATCTTTTTGATTGGCTTTGATCACAGCGAGAGATTGGGGATTGCCGTATTCTAAAACGATGACATTGCGGGCGATCGCACCTGGAATACCCTTAGCCGCTGGCACCGCGCGTGTATTGATGCGCTGATTGAGCAGCCAGTTAACCGGCTTGAGCCAGGGCTTACTATCGGTTGCACGAATAGCCTTTTTGCGAACATACTCACTCAGCGGAGCCCGCATCAGTGCCGCATCAAAGTGACCGTGATATGAATTTGTAAAAACGGCAATTTTGCTGCGTCCGGTGGCCGTGCGAGCAAGCCGAACCGCCGTCATCACCGCTTCGGTGCCCGTGTTGCTGAAGGTGACGCGCTCCATACCCGTTAGCTCACTGGCCAGCCGAGCAACATCACCTACTAGCGCAGCCTGCGGGCCGATTTGAATCCCTTTTTGTAGCTGTTGTTCAATAGCCGCTTTAACAAAAGGTGGGTTATGGCCAAATATATTGGTGCCCAGCCCCATAAGAATATCTATATACTCATTGCCGTCTATATCCCAAAGTTTGGAGCCCTGCGATCGCGCTGCAACCACCGGGTAGCACATTTCCTTAGTCTCCAGTGAAAAGTTGAAGCCAATGGAGCTTTTATCGGCCAAAACTGCGCGGTTATTCGCGGCAAACTGCTTCGACTTTGCCGTTCGCTGCGTGTAGCGGTCAATCACCGATTGGAGATGCTGCTGTTGGGTGGGGACAGAGGTGGTTGTCATGGCTTAGTACAAACTGGCTTAGTGCAAATAAAGTGGGCGGAATGATTGCTGTCGATTTCTGAGCTGCCGTCAATAGTCGTAATCTCTATATTTTGGAATCCAACTGTTTCAAGAGATACTTTTACCTGATTGAGATCGTGGCCTTTAACAGGATAGATCAGCTCTTTTTTTTGCCAGGGGGGCTCAATCGCCGAAAAGTTTTGCAGCAGCTTTAGACGCAGCCCAATAAAGCGAGGACGGCTGAGAATTTTATAAAAGGATTGCTTTACTGAAGATAGTAGCTTAGTGAAAGTATTACCTTGCTCTGACGACTGAAAAATCGTGACTTTAAACTGTCCTTTAGCCAGAGCTGAATCATAGGAGGGCGTAATCATCCAGGCGTGGTTGTGATAAATTTCACCTTCGGTAGGCTGGCCACGCCACCAGCGTTCTAGCTGATCTGGATGATTGAGATCGAAGACAAATACACCGCCTTGGCGCAGCGAGCTAAAGACCCGGTTGAAGACCTGTGTAAGATCGGTAAGGCTCATGAGATGATTAAGCGAGGCGCTAGTAGAAAAAACGCCATCAAACGCATTTGGCTGGTCAAAAGTACGAGCGTCTTCAACAAGATAGTGGGCTTGGGGCGCATTGCGGCGAGCGTAGGCAATCATGTCATCTGAGCCGTCGAGCCCGGTGACGTTGTAGCCAGCGGTGACTAGGGGCTCAATGAGCTGACCGGTGCCGCAGCATAGATCAAGAATGTCTCCATTAGGTGGGATATGGGGGAGAAATACTCGGGCTAGGAGAGTCTCTTGAGGCTGGCTGTATTCTGGCCCCATAGTTTGGTTGTACAGCCAGGCCCAATTATCGTAGTCGGAGTAGCGAGATGTCATGGGAGAGCAGGATTAGGTGAGAATGGGAGGCGATGAGATGGCTTGATTTTTCAGCATGGCTTTGAAGTAAGTTTCAAAGAGAGATTGATTTAACGGCGGGAGATCGAAAGGGGCATTTTTGAGGTAGGTGTAGGTCTGCTGGGTGTCAAAAGGAATTTCTGGCATGGGCTGATCGGGCGGCTGTGAATCGTTTTGACGAGAGGAGAAAAGCGCGACAAGGGGATAAAGCGGATGCGTTTTATCTCCTTTGGCGATTTGCATAAGCTTTTGGTGCCAGGTTTCGTAGGGGACGCGCTGGACGGGAACGCCGATGGATTGGCAGGCGTTGAAAAGTAGATTTGAAGAGGCTGGGTGAGGGTGGATGAGATGGAAGGTTTTGCTGATGGTGGCGGGCTGCTGTGAGAGATAGACAATCGCCTTGGCTGCGTAGTCTACAGGCAGCAGATCCAGCGAGGTTTCTCCGCTGGGAGCCATACCAGACTGGATGTAGCCCTGCATGAGGCGATAGAGGAAATCGTTGGCGTTGAATGCGCCGGTTTGGCTGTGGCCGGAGAGGGGGCCGGGGCGATAGATAGTGGTAGGGAGTTGGCGATCGCGCGCCTGAGCAATAAGCTGTTCTGCCACCCATTTGCTACGGTTGTAACCACCCACAGGAACAGGATACTCGCTTAAATTAGCCTGTTCATAAATTTTGCTTTGGCCGGGAAGTGGCGCAGGCGGCAGTACGCTAAGCGTAGAGGTGTAGTGTAGCGGCTTGGGCGTTCCATGGCAGGCTAGCTTAATAATTTCTTGAGTGCCCAAAACGTTGGTAGCTCTGAGCTGAGCGTAGGGAGAAATGTGGTGAACCTGAGCGCCGTTGTGATAAATGGCGTCAATGCTATCGGAGAGTGCATAGAACTGTTGCTTTGCTAGGCCCAAGTAAGGCTGGGATAAATCTCCTGAGATTGGCATGATCCGCGACTCGAAGTCAGCGTGCCAGATTTGGTAGTCGGTGAGGCGCTGTTTGAGCTTGACTAAGCCTTGGGTTGAATCGGACGCGCGGACTAAGCAGTGAATGGTAGCGGTCGTTTGTTGTAATAGCTCGGCCAAGAGAAACGTACCGAGGAATCCGGTTGCCCCTGTGAGAAGAATATTTTGAGGTGAAAGAGCAGTATGGGCAGGCGTTGCTGCGGCAGACGGCTGGGGATGAATTTCGGCAGGAAGGTGAACATCTTGCTGCCAATTTGCAGTATCTTCTACTTTTTGTACGTTTACCGTGCCGCCCTTGAGTAGCGCGATAATTGCGGGCTTATTTTCTTTGAGCTGAGCGGTAAGCGGTGGAGTAAGGGCTCCCTTTGGCGCGTTGCAGCGGAGAGTGTCGCCGTCTAGCCAGAGACGGATATCTAAAGATTGGAGATGGTGAAGAAAAGGGGTGAGCGTGTCGGCAGACATGGGAATGGGAGTAGGAGAGGACTGCTGTTGTAGCCGAGGGCTAGGCGGAGTCGAAACCCGACTGGGCTCAGATAGCTCAACCGGAATGGGCGAGAATTTTGTTGGAGCTGAGATCTTAGGCGTCAGGTCAATTTGTTTTTGGCCGAGGAGGCGATCGCACACCTTCCCTTTTTGCCGACAGGCCTCAATCAACCGATTAGATTCCACAATAGGCGCAGCATCTGGCGCGTAGTCAATCGACGTAATATAGGTAAGCCAGGGTTCTTGACCCATTGCATAAATATACACTTGCTGTGGATTAAGCTGATTGACAAGAGATAATGCACGCCCGGCATTTGATCCATCCAGGCGACGAGCTTGGGCCTGCTTGTGAGGAGCCAAACCGGATAGAAGGGGGCCGTATGCCCAGGTGTAGGGGGCTCCCTCGCATTCCATACCCAGAAACAACAGATCTAGATCGCCGAAAAGGTAATGAATATGAGCGTAAAGCTTAGGATCTAAATTGTTAGAGTCAGCCGCGCAGAGAATAGAGCGGCCTTTAAGGGCAACAAGATAGGCGTTTTTAGTGGCGATGTTGAGATCGCCATGTTCGCCGAGAACAGGAATACTAACTATTTCACCCTCAGGCAAGGAAATGCTTTCCAATTCGTCTAAACTAAAAACTTGAGAGTAGCCGATTTGTTGCAGCGCGAGCTTGAGAGACGGATCAATCAGAGAACCTTTTTGACTGCTGGGAACAATAATATGTTTGATTTTATGCCGTAGCTGTAGCAGCGTTTCGAGCATGACGTGATCCTGATGATTGTGAGTAATCAGGGCATAGTCAATGGTTTCAGGCAGATCGGTGTAGCTGTAGCGGGCTATGCCAGTAGGGTGCTCGTAGCTGACCAGCGGATCGCACAAGATAGAGACATTCGCGGTTTCGATGAGCACGCAGGCGTGGCCAAAATAGCGGACTCTGATGCCGTTGCCTGTGTAAGGTTCTGGTTTATTGGGCGGCTCGGGAGTGAAAAGACTGTAAAAGAAGGGTAGATCCCGCTGAGAGACGTTGAGACGGGTAGCGATCGCACCCACAGATTCAGGCGTATGTCGCATCTGAAAAAGCTGATCTAGCCGAGCATCCGCAAAGGGTATTTGCAAAAACAAACTGCTCTCGTCAGGAAGGCGTGGCGTGCTCATCACAAAGGCTCGCTGATCGCAGTCACCAATGCGCAGGGCGATGCTCTGGCTGGCGGCGCTATAGTATTCACTGCGGTATAGCAGCCCTTCTATAAAGCGAATAGAGGGGCTGTTGTTCACATCGTACACCAGTTCTACGTAGCCCTGAAGCGCTTCAGGAATTTGGGCGTAGAGTGGTTCGAGCGATTCGCCAGATGGATGATTGGCGAGCTGGGTGCGGAGCTGGGCGATCGCGTCACTTAATGCCAGCAGTCGGCTTTGCTCTTGCTTTGTCTTTTCAAGTAGCGATCGCACCTCGCCCGCTCGACTAGCCGGATGTTGAATAAACGGCCCTCCCATCATGGCCGGATCTTGCAATGTCTTTTCATGCACCTCTGGCGCGTCAACAAACGACTGCATCACTTTAAGCTGCGACTGCGTAAGGTATCTAGCAGCCGTCGCCGGTGGAATTAAATAGCTCCAGGCATACCACTGGTTGATTAACGGTTCTGCGATCGCATCAGGCTTCAAATAGCCCACAAAGTCTTTCACCGTCGTGTTCATTTCAGAATTCACAGCGCAATCTCCTCCCGCTCTTCATCGTTTTCTACTGGCTGCTGCATTTGAGCCAGCCGCTGTTTCTGTTCTATTCGCTGCGCTAAAGCCGCCACTGTAGCCGCTTCAAAAAGGTCAACCACCGTAATTTCTACATCAAACTCACTGAGCGACTGTGCTACAAGCTGAGTCGCTAGCAAAGAATGTCCGCCTAGCTCGAAGAAATCATCATAAATTCCAACAGACTCAAGGGAAAGCACCTGCGAAAATATTTGCGCGAGAGATTTTTCAACATCGCTACTCGGAGCTACTTTTGGCTGAGAAGACACCACGACTGGCGCAGGCAAAGACTTAGGATCAACTTTGCCGTTGGGCGTAAGCGGCAGCGCCGGAAGCCACATAAATATGGACGGAACCATATACTGTGGAAGCGTTTCGGCCACAAACTGACGAATTTCAGCAGGAGTTGCTTGTGCTTCATTAACAGCAGCTAACGGAACGCCATAGGCCACTAATCGCTTGTCACCGGGCGTATCTTCTCTCACGGCAACAAACGTAGCTTTCATCTGTGGGTGAGATTGCAGAATACGGTCTACCTCACCTAGCTCAATGCGAAAACCGCGTATTTTAGTCTGGGTGTCGATGCGCCCAAGGACTTTAATTCGACCGTCGGGTAGATAGGTGGCCAGATCGCCGGTCTTATAGATGACATCGCTACCTTTTGTAAAAGGATTGGGGATGAATCGTTCAGCGGTTAGTTTTGGGCGATTGAGATAACCTCTGGCGATGCCTACGCCACCAATATGAAGCTCTCCGACAACGCCGATGGGAAGCTGTTGGAGATTGTTGTCTAAAACGTAGAGCTGTTTGTTAGTGCTAGGCTTGAGGGTAGGCTCGACAAAATGGTCATTGCCGCAGGGCACCATGCTGGCGTTAACGGTGGTTTCGGTGGGGCCGTAGGCGTTGATAAATATGCGATTTTGACTCCAGGTTTTGACCAGAGCAGGAGCGGGGACTTCGCCGCCGACAAGGGCCATGCGGAGATGCGGAAAGTCTCGGTAGGGGACGCTGGTGAGAGCCGAAGGAGTAAGCGTGATGTGGGTAACGCGGTGGCGTTCGATGAGATCGCTGAGGTCGGGGCCGGGAAGAAGGGTGGTGGCCGGGGCTAGCAATAGCTTGGAGCCACTGGCTAGGGCCATGATAATTTCGGGGATGGAGGCATCGAAACTGAAGGAGAAAAACTGTAGAATGCAGTCGCCGGAGCGCACATCGCAGACGCGGATTTTGTCTTCGGTGAGATTAACGAGGCCGCTGTGAGGCACTAACACGCCTTTAGGTTTGCCCGTGGAGCCGGAGGTGTAAATAAGGTAGGCGAGATTGTCGGATTTGACGGTGCTTGTTGGATTGGTTTGGGACTGATTATTTGGCCAGTCTGTGTCGAGGTTTAGTCTTTGAGCGGCGGTGGTCAGGGGGAGATGGCTTTGGGTGAGCAGGATGGGAACCTGGGCATCGTTTAGCATGTAGGCTAGGCGCTCTGGAGGATAGGAGGAATCTAACGGGAGATATGCGCCGCCTGCTTTGAGAACTGCGAGCAGGGCAATAATCATGTGAGGCGATCGCTCTACGCAAATGCCAACAATAGTCTCTGGGCCGACGCCGAGAGATTGAAGATGATGGGCAAGCTGATTACTACGCTGGTTGAGTTCGGTGTAGGTGAGCTGTTCAAAGGCTATGCCGTTGTCGAAGATGAGAGCGATCGCCTCGGGATACTGAGCAACTTTTTCTTCAAATAAGTGATGAAAGCAACAGTCCTGACGATAGGGTTTTTGAGTATTGTTCCATTGAACGATCTGCTGCTGTTCTGTTTCTGTGAGCATAGCTAGCTCAGCAATAGGGCTTTCGGGCTTGGCTGCGATTGACGCCAGCAACATTTTGAAGTGACCTATCATGCGCTGAATGGTTTCAGGCTTGAAGAGATCGCTGTTGTACTCAAATCCACCCACAATGCCGTCAGCCGTTTCGTACAAATCAACACTCAGATCTAGCTTTGCGGTCACGACACTCTGAGGTAGCCGTTGAAAGCTCAGTCCGGGTACATTGAGCGTTTTGCTAGGACTATTTTCTAGTCTAAATTTGACTTGAAAGAGCGGGCTATAGCTGAGATCTCTCTCCGGCTGAAGGGCTTCGACGAGCTTTTCAAAGGGAAGATCCTGATGGTCATAGGCAGCCCAAGTAGTGGCTTTAATTTGATCGAGGAATGTTTTGAAGTTTGACTGTGGAGTGAGGTGCGATCGCAGCACCAGCGTATTTACAAATAGACCGATCAACCCTTCTACTTCTGCCCGATGGCGGTTGGCAATTGGCGTGCCCACCACTAAATCTGTTTGTCCTGTGTAGCGATATAGCAGCACTTTAAAGGCTGACAGCAGCGTGATAAATAGCGTGGCAGACTTCTGTTGTCCTAACGTCTTAAGCTGCTGGCTAAGTTCTTTTGTAAGAGAAAACTGTTCTACCGCGCCGCGATAAGTTTGGACGCGCGATCGCGCATAGTCGGTCGGTAGCTGTAGCACGGATTGATTGGTATCGAGCTGCGATCGCCAGTAGTCAAGCTGTTTTTCTAAAGTCTCCCCTTGCAGCCAGTTCTGTTGCCAAATAGAAAAGTCTGCATATTGCATAGGAAGCGGTGGTAGCGTAGCGGTCTGTCCCATTAACGCAGCTTTATAAAAGGTCGCTAGCTCTTGAATTAAAATATCCTGTGACCAGGCATCTGCAACAATATGATGTACCGTAAAGAGCACCACAGATGTAGTTTTACCCAGCTTTAACAAGGTGACCCGGAGTAGCTGATCCTGGCTAAGGTCAAAAGGCTTTTGAGCAGCTTCAATGGCAGCTCGTCTAACGGCTTCTGCTGGCTCCAAGCTGTCTTGAAGATCTCTTTGTTCTATGTCGAGCGGCCTAGTTTCTTCAATGGTCTGTACTGGCTGACCCGCTACCATAACAAACCGGGTGCGCAGCGCTTCATGGCGATGAACAATGTGGTTCAGGCTTTGGGCCAGTGCATCTGTTTCCAGAAATCCTTCTACTCGAATGGCCATCGGCAGGTTGTATACCGCTGAATTAGGCTGCATTTGGTGAAGGAACCAAAGGCGCTGCTGGGCAAACGATAGGGGGATATTGGCAGGGCGCTGCGCTGACGTAATGGTTAACGCACTTTGAGCGGTTTCAGAGCGCTGGTTAATTTTCTTGTGTCCGACGGGCTGTGAGCTGTTGTCTGTTATAGCAATTCTCAAAGCATCTATATAAGTCGCCAGCGATTCGAGCGTAGGATACTCAAACGCACTTTGTAGAGGAAGCGCGATGCTAAAGTGCTTACGTAGACGAGTGTTGACCCTAGTAGCGGTGAGAGAATGGCTACCAAGATCGAAGAAGTTGTCGTTAATGCTAATATCTTCACGTTGGAGAACGGCTGACCAAATCGCCGCGATCGCCTGCTCTGTACTGTTACGAGGAGCGATTTTCTCAATTTGCCTGAACTGCTCTGGCTTAGGCAGCGCACGGCGATTCAGCTTGCCGTTAGGGGTGAGCGGCAGCGATTTTAACACAACAAAAATACTGGGTATCATGACATCAGGCAGCTTTGCCCTAAGATGGTGAGATAAAAATCTCCCTATATCGGTTACAGCCTCTAGTTCTCCGACAACATAGGCCACAAGAGCCCTACCGCCGGGCAGATCCTCGCGCAGGATAACCGCAGCCTGACGAACAGAATCATGACCATTTAAGGCGGCTTCAATCTCTCCTAGCTCAATTCGGACGCCACGCAGCTTAACTTGACTGTCCTGTCGCCCCAAGTATTCAATCGTGCCATCAGAGCGGTAGCGAGCAAGATCTCCAGTCTTGTAAATATACTTTCCTTTGGCTGTTGTGTCTTTGGACGCTATAAAGGAATTTGGGATAAACTTCTCAGCCGTTAACGCAGGTCGATTGTGGTAGCCTCGGGCAACGCCTGTGCCACTGATGTAAAGTTCTCCAGGGACGCCAATAGGCACAGGGTTTAGGTCGTCATCTAACAGATGAATTTGAGTATTAGCAATGGGGCGACCGATGAGGATGCTGGTAGAGCCCGGTTGACACTGCCAAGCGGTGACGTCAATGGCGGCTTCGGTAGGGCCATAGAGATTGTGTAGGGCAGTCGTAGGGAACTGTTGAAGAAACTGTTCTTGTAGAGAAACTGGCAGGGTTTCGCCGCTGCAAATGACGTGCTGAAGTGTCCTGCAATTACTGATTTCGGGTGCTTCTAAGAATGCAGTTAACATGCTAGGAACAAAGTGAAGCACCGATATGTTTTGAGCTTGAATGAGGTCGGCTAAGTAGGCGCTGTCCTTATGTCCGTTGGGTTTGGCGATGACGAGCGTTGCCCCGTTGAGCAGCGGCCAGAAGATTTCCCAAACAGAGACATCAAAGCTGAGTGGGGTTTTGTGTAAGACGCGATCGCCTGTCTTCAATGAATAGGTTTGCTGCATCCAACAGAGACGATTGACCAGTCCCTGATGTGTGTTGATTACGCCTTTAGGCTGGCCTGTAGAGCCAGATGTGTAGATAACGTAAACGCTGTTTTGTGGATGGAGCGTACGCTGAGGATTTTGGGTCGAAAGTTGTTCAACGCTGCTGTTGAAGGATTGTTCTGAAATGGTGGCTGACACATTCGCATCGGCAAGCATATACGACAGTCGATCTTCTGGATAGCTAGGATCTAAAGGAACGTAGGCCGCGCCTGTTTTGATAATGGCAAGCAGGGCGATCGCCATTTCAAAAGAGCGATCAAGGCGAACAGCAACTCGCTGTTCGGGGCCGATTCCCAGGCTTTGAAGATGGTGAGCGAGCTGGTTAGCCTGCTGGTTTAGCGCCTGGTAGGAAAGGGATTGATCCTGAAAAATGAGCGCGATCACCTCTGGTGTTTTCTCTACCTGCGCCTCAAATAGATCTGGCAAAGTTTGACTAAGCGGATAGTCTTCTACGGCTGTTTTATTCCAATCGGCAAGCTGCTTTTTCTCAGCAGAACACAATAAAGAAATATCTTTTAGCTCATGTTCAGAATCTTTAGCAAAGGCCATTATGGCCGTATTAAGATGGCCTAAAAACCGGCTAACAGCCTCCGACGAAAGCCGATCAGAGCGATACTTTGCCATAAACGTAATCTGTTCTTCTCCCGACACTAAAATCGTCAGCGGAAAATGTGTCCATTCATTGAACTGAATGTCCTCTAGTCGCAGCGCTGATTGATTGTTGAATAGTTCTGCTGATACTGGATAGCTTTCAAACACAAGCAAACAGTCAAACAGACTCTGGCCTTGGCCGATCCCTTGGCCCACCCAAGTTTGCAGCTCCCGTAAGGAGACGTACTCGTAATCAGTAGTTGTAGACTGCTGGGCACTAAAGCTCTGTAGCCATTCTGCAACGGTGCTTTGGCGTTCTATTTGAACGCGCACAGGCAAAGTATTGATAAACAGCCCCACCATAGACAGGGCTCCCGCTAGTTCGGTCGGTCGCCCTGCGCAGGTCGCCCCAAAAACGATGTCTTTTTCATCACAGTAGCGGCTGAGTACGAATCCTAAAGCGGCTTGAATGACCGTATTTAGCGTGATTTTTTGAGTTTTAGCAAAGGCTTTAATTTGTTGCGTCTTTTTTGCAGAGATGGGACGCTGTTGCTCGGCAAGCTGATTTTGTGGGCTGCCCGCCGTGAGCTTTACTGTAGGGTTTAGCGGCTGAGAGCTGAGGATCGATAGCGGTGTCGGCCCATTCCAACCTTTTAGATAGGCTTTCCAAAAACTCTGTGCAGCGGTGATGTTTTGTTTGTTGAGCCAAGCGATGTAGTCGCTATAGGCATGAAGCGTGGGTTTGGTCGCAGGCGAAATTGTGCCAGCAAGAATAAAGTATTGTTGAAATACCTCTTTTAGAAGCTGGCTAGCCGACCAGCCATCAAGAATAAGGTGGTGATAGCACCAGATGAGATAGTAGCGGTTATCTCCCAGGCAAACCCAGATCAGTCGCATTAGCGGCGGCTGATTAAGATTAAACGGCTCGTTGCGATTACAGGCGAGCAAAATCTCTAGCTTGGCGGCTTGTTCGGCTGCTGACAGATGCTGCCAGTCCTGTTCTATCCAAAACTCTTTTTTTTGGATCATTGCACTCTGACGATAGACCACCTGAAAAGGCTGCTCTCTTTGCTCCCAGTAAAATCCTGTGCGCAAAATGCTGTGCCGGGCGATCGCCTCTTCCCAAGCCTGCTCTAATAATGACCCCTCTATCCGCTTATTATCCTCCAGGCTAGCAAGTGATAGCACAATCTGAGGCACATAGGTGCCTGCGGTGGGCGACAGCAGCGTATGAAACAACAATCCCTCCTGCATAGGAGAGAGCGGATACATATTTTCAATACTGTTACGCTTTGTCTGTTGCGCGGCGGATTCTTGAGTCGATATCATGGCATTTCACCTCCCAGGTTGTTTAACAGGTCGTCTAGCTCGCCCTGCGCCAGCTTCATTTGAGGAAAGTCTGTTGGGCTATAGCCGCTGTCAGTATCTGCCGACAGGCAATGGTCAATCAGAGCGTTGAGTTGCTCAATATATATTGTTGCCCAGTTCAAAATAGTCTCTTCTTTATGTCGCTCTCGGCTATACGTCCAATGCAACGTAAGCTGCCCTTGGCTAATAACCGCATTTATTTCCAGCAACACATCTCTTGAACCTTCAGGACTGCGGGCAGCTCCGGCAGATTCACTCGCAGGTGCTAACCATCCTGAGGCAAAAAGCTGGTCAGTTTGCCCCAAGTAATTGAACCGTATGGGCGTATCAGCCTTTAGCGACATGCCTTCTGAAGGCGGCTGTAGATATTGCAGCACGCCATAGCCAATGCCCTGCTGCGGAATCGCCCGAAGCGTTTCTTTCACGCCTTTTATCGCGGCACTTAAGTCTGTTGTTGCTGGAATTTTAAGAAGAACAGGATAAAGCGTTGTCAGCCAGCCAACCGTTCGAGAAAGATCTTCATCCTCAAGGCGTCCGTGACCTTCTAACGAAAGTCGTAAGGACGGCGTTTCATCTAAGTTTGGCGTTTGACTACTCAGAATGGGCGAAAACGTGAGGATTAGGGCTGTCAACAAAATGTCGTCAATACGAGCGCTGTAGGCATTTGGGACTTGCTTAATAAGTCGTGCTGTTTTTTCAGCGGTTAGAGACACTGAGATGGTGTCTGCTGTGCGCATAATATTGTTGCCGTTGGGAAAGTCTTGAGGCATCGGCGGCAGCTTAGCCGAGGCAATATTGTGCCAGTAGGGTCGTTCTGAGGTGAAGTCAGTTGATTCTAGCTGATTGACCCAATGCTTACAGGATAGGGTTTTGGGCGGTAGCTGTACTTTATTTTCTAGGTTAGATGATTCAGCAAGCTGCTGATACAGCCGTTGCAGGTCGCTGAGTAAAATTCGCCAGGAAATGCCGTCAATGATCAGGTGATGACAGACGATTAGCAGCCGTTGTTCAACGCCCGTAGCAGTTTTCAGATTGTAGTAAATAACCTTGAGAAGCGGGCCGTTTTGCAGGCTGAAGCTGCTTTGAATCGCTGTGGACTCGGCTGTGATGAATTGGGAAACATCCTCTACGGTGCGCTGAATAACGACTAAAGATGCGGTTTCAGAGGGTTCTGAATAGAACTGTTGCCAGCCCTTTGTTTGGTGTGAAAAGGTGGCTCTGAGGGCATCATGATGGTGCACTAGGTACTGTAGCGATCGCGCCAAAACTGTAGGATCAATTTCCTGCTTTACCGTCAGCAAAACAGACTGATTCCAATGGTGAGGAGACGCTAGTTCTTGGCTAAAGAACCAGTGCTGAATAGGTGTGAGAGGCACATCACCGACAATAGGCGTTTGCTGAGCCTGCGAAGGGGATTGGGTTTGAGCAATGCCTGCTAGCTGCGCAACGGTGGAATGCTGAAAAAGATCTCGGGGTGAGAAATGTAGCCCTAACTGCTGGGCCTGGGCGATCGCTTGAATAGCCAGAATAGAATCTCCGCCTAGCTCAAAGAAATTGTCATGAAGTCCAACAGATTGACCGAGTAAAGCCTGCCAAATTTGAATCAGTGTTTGCTCAGTGGGCGTAAGGGTCGTGCTATCTACTTTTTGTGTCTTTTCGAGGGTGGGCTGCGGTAAGGCTTTGCGGTCGAGCTTGCCGTTGGGCATTAGCGGCAGCGCCTTGAGCGGGATAAAGACGGCAGGTAACATGTAGTCGGGAAGAGACTTTTGCAGGTGCGATCGCAAGTCATTTTCTTGAGAACACTGCAATTCTTCAACCGCTTCAGCTGAAACAACATAAGCCGCCAATCGCCGATTATCTTGACCATCCGTCCAAGGTTTAACGGCTGCCTGTACTACCTGTGAGTGCTGCAAAAGAACGGATTCTATTTCACCTAGCTCAATTCGGAACCCACGAATCTTTACCTGATCGTCCATACGACCCAAAAATTCAAGCTGTCCGCTGGATCGATAGCGAACAAGATCACCCGTCTTATACCAGCTAGAGTCAAAACGCTCGGCCGTTAGCACTGGCTGGTTCCAGTATCCACGGGCTAAACCACTCCCTGAAAGATGCAGCTCACCGGGCATACCGACAGGAACTAGATTGTTCTGTTTATCTAAAACGCGGGCTTGGGTGTTGGCAATGGGCTTACCAATGAGAGCGACTGCATCGTTTGGAGAAAGCAGAGCATAGGTAGAGTATGTTGTATCTTCGGAGGGGCCGTATAGGTTGTAAACCTGCTGGACTGAGCTGAGCGCGTAGAGCTGCTGAACGGTTGTCGTGGGAATAGGTTCGCCTGCTAGGTTGATAGTCGTGACGCTGCTAGGGATTGCATTTAGACGGATGAGTTCGGCGATCGCAGTGGGCACGGTGTTGATGAGCGTTACTTGCTGAGCCGCTGGCAGGGTAGGCAACTGCAAGACATTTTCGGCAAGAATAACGCTGCCACCGCTGCTGAGGGGCACGAATATTTCAAAAATTGAAAGGTCAAAACAAACTGAAGTTGCGGCTAAAACACCCGATAGTTGAGCCGGTGAAAAGACTTCATTCGCCCATTGAACAAGCGCAACCGGGCTACGATGTTCAATAGCGACGCCTTTGGGTTTGCCCGTACTGCCGCTAGTGTAGATGATATAGGCGAGATTGCTAGGTCGGTGAGAAATCTCTTCTTGGTGTTCAAAGTGCATCTCTCCCAATGCTGACGGGCTCTGAGAATTCAGAATGACAGCATGAGGGGCGAATTTTGTAATTCCCCTATATTCTGTCTGGGTAATAACCGCAGAAACTTGAGCGTCTTTCAAAATATAGGACAGTCTTTCTTCAGGATAGTTAGGATCTAAGGGGACATAGGCTGCGCCTGCTTTAAGAACCGCTAGCATCGCGACTATCAAGTTTGCTGACCGATCTAAGCAGATGCCAATTCTGTCATTGGGATTGACGCCTTGCATGCGTAGCTGCTGAGCAAGATAATCGGCCTGCGTATTGAGTTCTTGATAAGAGAATGTTTGATCGGGGGTGATGAGCGCTTTCGCTTGAGGCGATCGCACCACCTGCTGTTCAAATAGCTGATGTAAGCACAAGTTTTCTGGATAGCTGCGAGCCGTATCATTCCACTGCTGCAACTGTTGTTTCTGTTTTTTACTCACTAGCGACAGCTTTGAAACCAACTGATCAGGCGTTTGCGTGATGGAATCTATCAGTATGCAGAAGGCGTCGGCCATCGCTTCGATAGTGCCAGGGCTGAAGAGATCGCGGCGGTACTCAAACTTTCCACTGAGGCAATTTTCTGTAGAGGAGATTATCTGATTGCTCTCTTCTGCCATAGATAACGTGAGATCTACCTTGGTAGTATTGCTATCTAATGGAATGGGCGTCCACTGAAGATTATCGATAGCTGAGATCGCCTCTGATTTAGCAGCCTGCCACACAAACATCACCTGAAACAGGGGTGAATGACTCCAGTTACGCGGCACGTTTAAAGCTTCTATAATCTGCTCAAAAGGAACGTCCTGATGAGCATAAGCCGCTAGCGCGGTTGTTCGAGTTTTCTGAAGCAGTTGAGCAAAGGTCATATCTTTTGAGAAGTCGCCGCGCAGCACCAGCGTATTCACAAACATTCCTAATACGCCTTCTAGGGAGGCCTGCGGGCGATGAGATACAGGCGTTCCAACCACCACATCCGCTGCGTCACTATAGCGATATAACAGGCACTGAAACGCGGCCATCAGCGTCATAAACAGGGTTGTGCCATGCTGTTGTCCAAGCTGTCTCAGCTTTGTTGTTTGCTCAGCAGTGAGTGTAAAACGGTAGCTTCCGCCCTCAAACTGCTGTGTTGCTAAGCGAGGGTAATCTGTGGGTAGCGACAGCAGCGGCGGTAGGTTTGCAAGCTGTTGTTGCCAGTAGCTGAGCTGCTCTGCGGTGTCGAGGCTCTGCTGCCACGCGGCGTAATCTACATACTGAACGGGTAGAGTGGGTAGTGCGATCGCCTGCTGCGTTTGAATCTGTTGATAGAGATAGAGCATCTCTCGCATCAACATGCCTACAGATTCAGCATCTGCAATAATATGGTGCAGCACTAATACAATCGTGTAAGCCTGCTCGCCCGTGCGGCTAACGTTCACTCGCATGAGCGGAGCATTCGTCAAGTCAAAGGGCTTTCGAGCCTTCGCAACGATGCGTTCTTGAATCTCTTGCTCAGATAGATTGGCGTTTCTAGCGTCTAAAAATGTGACTTCAGGCGTGACAGTCGGTAGGATAGTTAAGTCCGCCTGCCCATCTACTGACTGAAAAGTAGAGCGCAATCCCTCGTGCCGCTGGCATAGAAGCGACAAACTCTCCTTTAGCACCGACAGCGAGAGATTTCCGGTTACCTGGAGGGCGGCAGGGATATTGTAAAAAGGGCTGTCGGGCTCTAGCTGAGCGAGTACCCACTGTCGCTGCTGCGCAGAAGATAAGGGGAGAGGGTAGCTGCGTTCAATGGCTACAATCGGTGCGAAGGTGTTGCTTTGGAGAGTGGCGTCAATGGTGGCGGCAAAGGCTTGTAGGGTAGGGTTTTCAAAGAGCGATCGCAAAGGTACCGTTACGCCAAAAATAGGTTGAAGCCGAGCAATAACGCGGGCGGCTAAAAGAGAATGTCCGCCTAGCTCAAAAAAATTGTCGGTGGTATGGATTGTTGAAAGGTTGAGCACATTTTCCCAAATAGTCGCTAATAACCGTTCCGTTTCGGTTTGAGGCGGCGATGTCTCTGCTGTAGAAAGGTTTGTTTTTGGCTCAGGCAGTGCCTTACGATTGATTTTTCCATTGGGCGTTAATGGAAAATCTGCTAATAAAACATAGGCTGTCGGCAGCATGTAAGCGGGCAGTTGCTTGGCAATATCTTGACGAATCGTCTGAGAAGCTTTTTCAAAATCAACATCGGGCCATACTTTACAATAGGCGACCAGCAGCGGCTCACCGTCTTCTTGAGATCGAAGCATGACGAGTGCCTGATCTATATTAGGATGGTCGTTTAGCACGGCCTCAATTTCACCTAACTCGATCCGAAAGCCACGCAGTTTTATCTGATGGTCGAGGCGTCCCATATATTCGAGTGTGCCGTTGGCGTGGCGACGAACAAGATCGCCTGTTTTATAGAGAGCATTGGAAAACTTCTGGGCCGTTAACTCCAGTCGGTTCAAATACCCTTGGCTAAGACCTGCCCCACCAATATAAAGCTCTCCTGGAACGCCTATAGGAACAGCCTGTTGTTGCCCATCAAGAACATAAAATTCAGTATTGTCGATAGGGCCACCAATGGGCATGAATCCTTTTGCAAGCAGCGTTTCATCAATGCGGATAGCGCTAGACCAGATAGTAGTTTCGGTTGGGCCATAGAGATTCCAAAGCTCGTGACAGCAAGGAATAAGCTGCTGGGCTAGTGGCAGGTCAAGCGCTTCGCCACCACAGAGAATTTTGAGAGAAGACATTCCTTTCCAGCCAGCATCTAGCAATAAGCGCCAAGTCGCAGGGGTCGCTTGCATGAGCGTAATATTGTCGCTTTCTAGCTGAGCAATGAGGCGATCGCTATCTCGAACGGTTTCAGGACTGGCGATCGCTACCCTTGCCCCTACCGTCAACGGCAACAATAGCTCCAAAGTGGCAATATCAAAAGCCACTGTTGTTACCGCTAATAAAGCGTCATTTGCCTCAATTCCAGGTGCTTTTGCCATGGATGCAAGCAAATTAACCAAACTGCGATGCTGAATAGGAACGCCTTTGGGGTTTCCGGTGCTACCGCTGGTGTAAATAATATAGGCTAAGTCATTTTGACTGACTGAAACAGACAGGTTTTCAGCAGATTGCTGATTAATCTCTTGGGTCTGATTTTTAAGATCTATTGTGGAAAAATTAAGATCAGGAATGAGACTTTTCAAAGACGCTTCCGACTCTAAAACAAGAGAAACGTCTGCATCTTGAAGAACATACTGTAAGCGTGATTTTGGATAGGTTGGATCGAGTGGGATATATGTGCCGCCTAGTTTTAGAACGGCGAGTAGTGCTATAAGCAGCTCTGCTGAACGATTGATGGCTATGGCAATACGGCTACCGGGTTCTGCGCCCTGTGCCATAAGATAGCGGGCAAGCTGATTAGCTTTGTTGTTGAACTGTTGGTAAGTCCAGGGCTGCTCGGGCAGAAAGAATGGTGAGAAAACGTCGTCGGTTAAGATGTGGTCTATAGAAAGGGCGATCGCCGCTGGCGTTTTCTCTACCTGAGCTTCTATCAGCTCATGAGCACATTGATTTGAAATATCTGTTGCTGTTTTATTCAAATCTTGAAAGGCTGTGTGCTCTTTGTTTGTCAGTAGCGGCAACAGCCCAATCGGCAATTCTGGCTGAGACACTATACCCGTGAGCAATGTCTCAAAGTGGGCCATTAACCGGTCAATAGTGCTGGCATCAAATAGATCAGTGCTGTATTCAAAAACGCCGGTTAATCCTGTTTTACTCTCATACATATCCAGGCTGAGATCAAAGCGGGCTGCACTATTGTCTAATTCTAAGGCGGTTACCGTTATTTCGGGCAGCGTAAAGCTAGGCTCTGGCGTATTGTGAAGAATAAACATCACCTGAAACAGCGCGTTATGGCTGAGCTGTCGTTCGATTTTGAGGGCATCAACCACCTGTTCAAAGGGAATGTCTTTATGGGTGTATGCAGCGATCGCAGTGTCTTTTACCTGCTGTAAAAACTGTAAAAACGGTTGTTCAGCAGTAACCTTGGCGCGAAAGACCAGATTGTTTACGAAGAGGCCGATGAGGTCTTTAGTTTCAGCGCGATCGCGATTGCTTACGGTAGAGCCAACTAAAATATCTGTTTGCCCTGAATAGCGATAAAGCAACACCTGGAAAGCTGCCAACAGCGTCATAAAGAGGGTTGATTGCGATCGCCCTGCAAGCTGTGTCAGTGCTTCCGACAAATGAGCAGAAAGCTCAAACTTGCGTCTAGCGCCGTTGAAGCTTTGCGCTGAAGGGCGAGGCCGATCCGTAGGAAGCTGTAGGATAGCAGGCGATTCGGCTAGCTGCTGAAGCCAATAACTAAGCTGTTGATCTGCTGATGCTGTAAGCTGAGTGCGCTGCGAGGTAGCATAGTCAGCGTATTGAATGGGAAGATCTGATAGCGGCGAGGGTTGAGAGTGAGAGAATGCCTGATAGAGTAAGACAATCTCTTTTATCAAAACTTTGAGTGACCAGTAGTCAGCAACAATGTGATGAACCGTGATGGCTAAAACGTGGTCGGCTTTACCAAGTTTGAGGAGCTGAGCGTGTAGCAGCGGCCCTGTTTCTAAGTTGAAGGGTAGAGAAACTAACTCTTTTAAGCGATTGCCCAAGAGATCGTGCACCCGAGCACTGAGATTTGGAGAAGCGTTATCCAATCCCGTTTTTGATATATCTACGACCGGCAGCTCAAAGCTTAGCTGAGGCAAAACATTTTGTGCCGGATTCCCTTCTACCGTTACAAACTGAGTTCGTAGCACTTCATGGCGGGCGGCTACTTCATTCAAGCAGCGCTTCAAAACGTCTATCTGAATCTCTCCTTGCAATCGAAGTGCTACCGGAATGGTATACACCGTTTGATTCGGCTGAAGCTGGTCTACAAACCACAGCCGCTGCTGGGCAAAAGAAAGTGGAGCCTGATGATCGCCGCTTAGATCACTTTTTGGACTCTCGATATACGGTTTTTTGTTTAGCAGCGGTTGAACTAGTTCGGCTTGCAGTGCAGGGGTTAACGCGCCGAATAGCTGGCCGATAGTTAGCTCTACGGCAAAGATGTTTTGTAGCTGCGATAACAACTGCATCGCGGTTAGAGAATTACCGCCTAACTCAAAGAAATTGTCATGAATACCAACCTTTTCTACTGTTAGCAGCGTTTGCCATGTCTTGGCGATCTTTTTTTCTGTGGAAGTTGTTGGAGCTACGTACTCAGCAACAGATTCTAGCGTAAGCACGAGCAAGGCTTTCCTATCTATCTTTCCGTTCGCAGTTAGGGGTAGGGCACTCAAAACTTGATAGCGAGTCGGCACCATGTAGCCAGGCAGCGTTGTCTTTAAGTATTGCTTGAGCGTGTGCGTGAGTTGGTTTGTTGTAGAATCAGCATTGGATGAGACATTAACGGCCATCCACTGCTGATTCCAGCTTGGGGCGATCGCACCTCCCACCAGCGCATGAAGTGGCTGATACAACGGCTCATCAAGCCCTAGTGTTTGTCGTAGCACCTCGGCATCACAGCCTCCAATAGGGCAGAGGCCAAGCTCAAAGTCAGGTGCTTTCTCCATCAACATCTGCCCTATATAGCCCGTCTCGATCAGGCAAAAGTCGCGAGATTTGTCGCCATAGATAGGCTCAACTGCATTCATATTAGCGACTAAGAAGAGAGAGAACGCGCTGTCTTGGTGAAGCTGTTGGTTTGGGCCATAGAGGCCAGAGCCGTTTTCTTGAGCAAACTGGTTGTTAGAGATGAGTTTTACTAAACAATGCTTGAGCGGGTGATAGTAATACCAGCCGGGAGACACGTTTGCAATGCGGTTTGCTTTGATGTGTAGGTAGATCTGAATTGGATAGAGACTACCCGCAGAAGCGTAGCGGTATTTGGGTAGAGGAGAGTTGGCGATCGCACAGCCACTCAGCTCAGTTAAAAAGTCACTAAAAGGAGCTAGTGCAATCGGCTGAGACAAAAACTGACGGTGGCTTTGCCGACGAATAAAGGCGTCTTTAGAGACTTTAGGCTGTGGTAGCTCTAAAATATCTGATTCGGGTAAAATGTCACGAATGCCTAGCTGCTTTTGCTTAAAGTCAAGCTTGGCCAACGGCTGAGTGAGTGAGCTTTCAGAGGCGTTTAGCTCAGGCACAACAAAGGCCACTAGCTCAGCCGGCGTGCCCATCACTTCGACCACCGCAGACTCAATTGACGGGTACTGTTGTAGGGCGCTTTCAACTTCACCTAGCTCAATTCGATAGCCGTTAACTTTTACCTGAAAGTCTTCTCGCCCCAAAAATTCGAGCGTACCATCAAGACAATAGCGACCGAGATCGCCTGTTTTGTAAAGCGCATTCGCAAACCGTTCAGCCGTGAGGTCAGGGCGACGCCAATAGCCTTTGGCTAAGCCTGTTCCACCAATGTAAAGCTGGCCAGTGACCCAGGGTGGACAGGGATTCAAGTTTTCGTCTAGAACATACCACTGCTGGTTAGAAAGCGGGCGACCGTATGGAATGCTACGCCAGTCGGGGTTTACTGACTCAATTGGATAGAAGATTGACCAGATGGAGGCTTCGGTAGCGCCACCAAGGCTGATAACGGTGGTGGCAGGGAACTGTTGTTTGATTTGGTTTGGTAGCGTTAGCGGAATCCAGTCGCCGCTAAGGAGGGCTAGCCTTAGAGTATGGTTTTCTTCTTTGGCGGTGGCAAATTCTGTTGTCAATAGCTGCATTAAAGCAGGTACCGAATTCCAAATGGTGACGTTGTGTTCTTTGAGGAGCGATCGCCAGTGAACGGGGTTCTTTTCCTGTTGAGCAGCGGGCATTACTAACGTTGCACCCGCCGCCAGGCTACCAAAAATGTCGTAAACAGAGAGATCGAAGCTGAGAGATGAGAGAGCAAGTATGCGATCGCTTGGCCCTACTTCAAACCGCTGGTTAACGTCTAAAATAGTGTTTACCGCGCCCTGGTGGTCAATCATCACACCTTTAGGCGTACCTGTAGATCCCGACGTGTAAATAACATAGGCTAGGTCTGTCGGTGATTGCAGGCATTCTGTTGTAAATTCTAGTGGGCTGTTATTTTTTTCTTTAATACAAATTTGGGTGAGCCCAGTCGGCCAGTCGAGGCTGTTTCCAGAGGAAACTAGCACAATTTCAGCAGCCATGTCTTCGATAATTTGCCAGCGTCGTGCCTGTGGCAAAGCCGGATTAACCGGAACATAAGCCGCACCAGCGGTCAAAATACCGAGAACCGCAACAATTTGCTCCCAGCCCTTTTCTATCGAGACTGCAACAAATTTATTAGGCTGAACGCCTAGCTGCTTAAGCTGATGTGCGAGTACCTTAGAGCGTTCTGCCAGCGCTGCATACGTCAACGTTTTAGCCGGTGCGATGACCGCCGGGTGCTCAGGGTGCTGTTTTGCCTGTTCAAAGAACAACTCATGTAACAGAAAGTCGCCTTTGTCAAGCACCTTATCTGTTTGGTTTAGCGCTTCAACCTGATCGATGGGCGCTAGCTGAGGTGAGGTGTTCCAGATGGCTTCGTCTTCAGCTAGCTGATGTAGTAGCTGATCGTAGGCGGTAAACATGCTGTTGAGAAGGTTTTCCGGAAAAAGATCGGCGATCGCATCCCAGTTAAATACTAGCGCGCCTGCAATTTCAGAAACCTGATGATCGAGATATACTTGAGAAGTTTGGCTGACGCTAAACACAGCTTCTGTTTGCCAATCTCTTGAATCTGCCTGAGAAATGGCCTGAGGAATAGTCTGATTGAGTGTGCTGGTAAACACCACTGGCATCAGTGCGCCCGCGCCTCTTTGTCTTTGAGTTTGTTTGGCTAGCTCTCTCAGCACGCGTACGCCGCTCACCGCACGGTTATCCAAATCTTCCCATAGCTGTTGCTGAAGCCGCTGTGCCCGATTCATAAATGTATCTTTGTCGCTATTATCAACCGCTAACAACATTGAAGCAGTAAAGTCTCCTACTATTTTGTTGACTTCGGGATGTAGAGGCAGTCGATTGAACAGCGTAAGGTTCAGCGTGAACTGAGGCTGCTGGCTCCAGGTCGTGAGCACTTCAGAAAAGGCTGAAAGCACAACACCCGAGGGCGTCAGGGCCGCTTGATTAGCACGTTGTTTTAGCTTTGTCCAGGCGGCAGCGTCCAACCGCCCACTGCGACGCTCAAATCGGGGCGATTTTATCTGACTTGGGGCCATGGTTAACGGCAGTCTGGGTGAAGGCGGCAGCGTCTCTAAACGATTTTTCCAATACGCCAGCGCCTGCTCATAAGCGGTGGTTATTTGAAAAGCCTGCTCTGCGATGACATAATCACGAAAGCTGAGGCTAAGCGGGGAGAGGCGGTGACCTTGAATTAGCTGCGCCATCTCTTGGCCCAGTAGCTGGAAGCTCCAGGCATCGCCAATGAGCACGTCAAAGCTGATGAAAACGCGAAGTTTGTTGTTTGGAAGCTGCGCTGCTTCAATTTGGAAAAGGGGCCATTGCTCGGGGATGAAAAGCTGGTGCGAGAGGCGATCGCGCAGTGCTGTGAACTGCGCGTGTCCGTTATCTCCTAGTCCACGACTCAAATCAGTTGTTCCAATTTTATAGACGGGCACCTCTGGTAAAATCACCTGCTGCCCGTCCGTATTCACCACCGCTCTGAGCATGTCATGGCGCTGAATCAGAATATTGAGCGCCTGCTCAATCTGTTCAACACCAAGCCCTGTGACGTCAATCTCTCGATAGCCATGAGTGCCAATATTGCCTAGCTCAAAGGCGTGCGATCGCCCAATCCAATAAGCTTGTTGAATATCCGTCAGCGGAAACGGTTGATGATGCTGCGCTAAATCAGGCGCTATCTGTGGCCTTCGCTCATGATCTGTTTCACCCACACCAAAAGCAGCATTGTTTTCTTCAAGCTGGGCAGACAGTCCTGCTACCGTAGGAGATTGAAAGAAGGCTCGGAGCGGAATTTTTCGCTGAAGTACCGCTTCTGCTTGCCCCACAATTTGAATTGCTAAAAGAGAATGTCCGCCTAGCTCAAAGAAATTGTCTTGAATGCCAATGCGCTCTTTGTTGAGAACGGTTTGCCAAATGGTGATCAGCGTTTTTTCTAAATCAGATCGAGGGGCCACGTAGGCGTCTGTGGTCTGTGCGTTTGGCTCTGGCAGCGATCGCCTATCAATTTTTCCATTAGGCAACTGAGGCAGGGCCGCTAGCTCCACCCATAGTGTTGGCACAAGGTAGGCAGGTAGCTGTTGCTCAAGGTCGTGACGGAGCTGTGTCTGTAAAGATTGTTCTGAAGCAGTATCAGAAGCAGCACCACTGGGCACAACATAGGCCGCTAGCTGTTTATCAGCTTCACCGTAAGCAATAACAACGGCTGCTTGAACAGCAGGATGCTGACATAAAACGGTTTCAATTTCACCGGTTTCAATACGGAAGCCGCGAATTTTTATTTGATGATCGAGACGACCCAAAAATTCGAGAGAGCCATCTGGAAGATAGCGGACGCGATCGCCCGTCTTATAAAGGTCATCAACAAATCGATCAGCCGTCAGCTCTGGTCTGTTCAAATAGCCCCGAGCAACGCCTGCTCCCCCCAAGTAAAGCTCGCCCGCAACGCCAATGGGCACGGGCTGTCGATGTCGGTCTAAAACATAGGCTTGAGTGTTGGCAATGGGTTTACCGATGGGCACCCGACTATTTACAGCGGCAAATGACTGCTCGTGCAGCAGCGCGCAGGTAGAGTAGGTGGTATCTTCTGATGGGCCGTAAAGATTGTATATTTTTTGAACGTGGGAAAGCTGTTGAAGCTGCCGTACAAGTGAAACAGGTAGGGCTTCTCCCGCCAAGTTGACAGATTGAATGGAAAGGGGAAGGTTGCCAGCTTTCAGAAGCTGAGTGAGTACGCTGGGAACCGTATTAAGCAGGCTGACTGGAACAGGTGAAGAGAGCCTGGGTAAAGATAAGGCATTTTCAACAATAATTGCGCAGCCTCCCCAGCTTAAAGGCGCAAATATTTCAAACACAGACAGGTCAAAACAAATAGACGTTGAGGCCAAAACGCCTGATAGCTCTGCTGCTGAAAACTGTTCTTTCGCCCAGTGTAACAAGGTAACGGTGTTTCGGTGCTCAATAGCAACACCCTTTGGCTTTCCGGTAGAGCCAGAGGTGTAAATAACGTAGGCTAAGTCTTCAGGAATGGAATGCGTGACTAAATTTGTTGCTGGCAACGTTAGAGAGACGTTATTGACATCAACAATCTGTAGAGACTGGTCGGTGTCAAAGCTCGTCTCCTGGCCCTGCGTCAATATCACTTGAATATCAGCATCTTTGGCAATAAAGGCCAGCCGCTCTGCGGGGTAGACCGGATCAAGGGGAGTATAAGCGCCGCCTGCTTTTAAAATGGCCAGTAGGCTCACCACCATACTGCAAGTGCGTTCCATACAGACGCCGACGGTTTGAGACAGTGCGCCGATGCCCAGACTACGAAGGTGGTGCGCCACGCGGTTAGACTGGGCGTTGAGTTCAGCGTAGGTGAAAGAGATTTGAGTATCGGCAAGAGCGATCGCATCAGGTGTTTTCTCTACTTGAGCCTCAAATAGCTGATGAATACAGTGATTCGTTGGATATGCTCGCTGGGTCTGGTTCCAATCAATTAGAAGTGTTTCTTTCTCTTTGTTGCTCAGTAACGGTAGCGCTGAAAGCGGCTGCTCAGGATTTAACACTAGGCCAGAGAGCAGCGTTGTGAAGTGTTCAATTAGCCCGGAAATAGTTTTTTCATCAAACAGGTCACTGTTGTATTCCACCTGCCCGCTAATGCCCTGAGGCGTGTCTTGCAGATTAAATCTTAGTTCGTATTTTGCCTGCGTTTCAGCTAGCGGATAGCGTGAGAGCGTAAGGCCATCTAGCTGCATTGGCTTCACGTCTACCTGCTGCAAGTCTAACTTTACTTGAAACAACGGCATCATTTGGCTAAGCTGTCGCTCTGGATTGATCACTTCTACCAGCTTTTCAAACGGCAGATCTTTGTGGGCAAGCCCGCTGAGTACGGTTTCTCTAACTTGGTGTAACAAGTCGCAGAAACGAGGATTGTTAGATAAATCGCTGCGGAAGACCAGGGTGTTTACCAGCAGGCCAATCAGCCCTTCCGTTTCAGTGCGATCGCGATTCGCAACATCACTGCCCACTATAATGTCATCATTATCTGTGTAGCGATGAAGCAACACTTTACAAGTCGTCAACAGCAGCGTGAATAGCGTAACCTGATACGTTCCGCTGAGCGCCTTTAACTTTTCAGATAGCTCAAGTGAAAGGGCGAACGGTACCTGGCTACCCTGGTAAGTTGCAACAGGGCCGTAAGGGCGATCAACCGGCAGTTCTAAGACGGGTAGTTCCCCAGAGAGCTGGGCTTTCCAATAGTCGATTTGCTGCTGTAGTTGCTCTCCTTGAAGCTGCTGTCGCTGCCAAACGGCCCAGTCAGCATATTGAATTTTGAGCGGCGGCAGGGGAGAGGTCTGCCCTTGAGAGAACGCCCGGTATAGGACAGTCATTTCTCGTAAAAAGACCATGACTGACCAGCGATCGCTAATAATATGATGCGTCGTGAGTACGAGCAAATAGCTATTGGTTTCAACCTGAAGTAAGGCAGTTCTGAGCAGCGGCTGAGTCAGATCAAAAGGAGTTTGCGTAAGATCGTGAATTCTGTGGCTAGCTGCCGATTGAGGATCAGCCGCTATGCGCAAATCTTCAACGTTAAGGCGAGCCGCTGTTGGCAGGCTAATCACCTGAGTGGGCTGCTGCTGTTCGTCGTTAGCGTCAGCTTTTAGCGCAAAGTGCGTGCGAAACGCTTCATGTCGCGCGACTAACGCATTCAAACTCTTTTCTAATGCTGAGATATTCAGCGTCCCTTGTAGTTGCAGCACGCTGGCTACATTGTAAGCGGTGCTATCAGGATCGAGCTGCTGCACAAACCACAGCCGCTGCTGAGCAAAAGAGAGCGGTACCGGCTGATTTTGAGGCCGTGGCGGAATGGCGGTGTTTCCTAGCCCTTCAAGACTCTTCTCTATTCCTTTAGCGGCGAGCTTTTTCTCTAAAAGTGCTCTTTGCTCGGGGGTGAGCGTGGCTAGCTGCTGATAAAACTGATTCATGCGTTACCTCCTGCCAATTGAGCGTTAATTTCTGCGGTAGAAAGGGTTTGAACTTCAGCCAAAAGCGCCGCTATCTCGTCCATTTCACTCTTTTTAGGAAGCTGTTCAGCAATCACAGCCGCAATCTTAGCGACCGTAGGCGCTTCAAACAACAGGTTTCGCATTTCTATTTCTACCGGGAAAGCCTCTCTGAGCCTTGAAATAACTTGAATAGCAAGCAGAGAATGTCCGCCTAAATCAAAAAAGCTATCATTGACGCCCACTTTTTCAAGACTCAGCAGGTCTTGCCAAATCTCTGCAATTGTCATTTCTACGTCGTCACGAGGTGGCGCATATTCTGTTGAAAGCGGTGGGCGCTGGTGGCTGTTGCCTGTCTGCGCCTGAGCTGCCTGAGCCGGTTGAGTGCTGTCCGAACCTAGCGATGGCGCGACCTGAGCCGGTTGTTGGTGAGGTGTTGCGTGAATCCACTGCCGGTGACGAGCTAGCAAATCTCCTTTAGACACAATGGTTTGACCCGGAGCAGCCTGCGTAATAATGCGTTCTGTAGCCTGCCAGATTTCTGTAGGAGTGAGCGCAAAATCTGCAAGAGATGTCCCCCAGCCAGATTGCGCAACCTTGTGTTGGCTAGTGCCGCTGCTGCTTTGGCTCTCGGTATTCTCGTCTGTGTGAGCATCCCAGTTAATACCAAACCACGGGAAAGGAGAGTGCTGATTTTGCTGCGCTACGAAGGCGTCTATAAAGTGATTGGCGCCTGCGTAAGCGGCTAGGCCCAGGCCACCAATAATGGAGGAAAGAGAGGATTGGACACAGCAGAATTGGGGTGTGTGATCTTCGAGGGCGATTGCTAGATTTTGCAGCACCGTTTTTTTTGTCTCGCAGCTATAGACCCAGTGATGAGGCTGAAGTAGCGCAACGGGGGCTGCTGAGCGCTCATTCGTCATTGGGCTGCTGACAAACACGCCGCTAATTGGGCCAAACTTATCAGCCGCTTCTTTTAGCTCAGTTTGCATCGCGATCGCATCTGTTGCTTCAATAAATACAATGGTTGCCTGGTAGCGTTCAATCAGGCTGTCGGCCCATATTTTTCCTAGTCCTTCAGCTCCAACAATAATATACAAACCTGCTTTTTGCAGTCGCATACTGTTGCTTATACCTGGTTGTTTAGACGCTAGCTCAGGAAGATGAACCGTCTGATAGGTCTGCTGCCAGCGATGACGATTAATATTGCGTACCGTTCGCCCGCCTCGATAGGCCACGACGGCCGCAGGATGCTCTATCTGTAGCTCCTGCCAGAGCATTTGAGCGATTTGTTTAGGCGCTGTTTGGTCAACACTTTCCCAATCCACCTGACGACAGCCAATAGATGGATACTCCTGACCGATAACCTGACAAAGCCCCTGAAGCTCAGCCTGTTCGGGATAAAGCGATTCGGTGCCAACCACATCGTAAGCCCCCTTAGTCACGACCGTCACCTGCAAGGGTTCGGCCTGCACAGACCACGTTTTCAGGAGGCTCATTAGCGGAATAAACCGATCTGTCCTCGCTTGTTCTACCTTACTTGCAACAGGCCATAAATACACAATATCAGTTGGGAAAATCTCTCGCAGCCGCAGATCTTCTCGTAGTTGTTGAGACCCTCCTGGGTCTTGTTCATTTAGTCTAAATTTACGGTAGCCTGCCTGTTCAAACGCATCGCCCTTAAATACCGTAAATACGTCTTGCCCAGACCGTTCAATGGTCTGAGAGAGCTGCTCTCCAATGCCCGTATCATCAGCAAAAACAAGCCAGCGCGGATGCTTGCTAGGATCAGACGCTTTTAGCGTGGGCAGGCATCTTTCCCAGCTAGGACTGTAAAACCAGTCTGAGAGATCGGGCTTAATCACAGGCTGCGTTTGCTTGAGGGCAGAGTGTTCTGTCAACGCTTTAGCATTGAACTCAACCCAGTAGCGCTGCCGCTCAAAGGGATAGGTGGGTAGGGGAATGCGGCAGTGGGCCTGGTTTGTATGAAAAACTTTCCAGTTTATTTTAATGCCCGTCGACCAAAGCAAACCTAGCGCAGAGAGAATTTGAGTCGTATCTGTTGCTTCTGATTTGGGGTGCGGGAGGCTGTTGATAGTGGGATAGGCTGCTGACAGTGAGAAGTGTTGCTGCGTTAGTTTGGTGAGCGTATTTCCTGGCCCGACTTCTAAAAATACTGGGTTGGGAAGCTGTAGAAGGGTGATGATACCTTCGCTAAAGCGTACGGTTTGTCGTAGCTGACGCGCCCAATAATCGGGGCTGGTTGCTTCTTCAGCGGTAATCCAGGTACCCGTAACGTTTGAGATGAACGGGATGCTGGGCGGATTAAGCTTGATTTTGCTGACAGCGTTAGTAAAGGGGGCCAGCGTTGGCTCCATTATAGAGGAATGAAATGCGTGAGATGTATGGAGCTGCTGGGTGCTGATTGCGTTCTGTTCTAGGCGAGATTGAAGCGTGGCGATCGCCTCCCTATCCCCAGAAACAACGCAGCTTTGCGGCCCATTATTCACCGCCAACGTGAGGCCATCGATGAGCCATATCTTTACCGCCTCAGCCGATAAATCAACAGATAGCATAGCGCCCTCGGGCATCTGCTGCATAAGTTGGCCTCTCAGCACGACCAGTTTTAACGCTGTCGTTAGATCAAATACGCCTGCGATGCAGGCTGCTACATATTCTCCTAAACTGTGGCCTAACATAGCGGCAGGCTTGAGCCCCCAGCTTAGCCAGAGTTGAGCGATCGCATACTCTACAGCAAACAAAATTGGTTGAGCATAGGCAGTCTGAGCGAGAGAATTCTCTGAAGTTAGCAAGTCTAAAAGTGACAGCTCATCGCCTAAAATTTCTGCACATCGGTCTAAATTTTGTTTGAAAATAGGCTGCGTTTCGTACAGTTCCAGCGCCATTTCTGCGTACTGACTGCCTTGACCAGAGAACAAAAAGATGAGAGAAGGCTGATCGACAGCTTTAAGCGTACCTAGAGGCTGAAGCTTCTCAATCGCCTCTGAAGCGGTTTTACAAACGACACTGCGACGATATTCAAAGGCGCTACGACCAACCTTTAGCGTATAGGCAACATCTGATAGAGCAATTTTGCGATCGCTATTCATCACTGTCTCCAAATAGCCTGCGAGATTAGCCGATGCGACATCCAAAGCAGCAGGCGTTTTAGCTGATAAAACTAAAAGCTGAGGCTGATCGTCAGAAATTTTTGAGTCTTCGCGAGCAACTTTTTGATAGGGCGCTTCTTCTAAAACAATGTGGGCGTTTGTGCCACCGATGCCAAAAGAACTCACGCCTGCTCTACGCGCTGATTTGCCTTGAGGCCAGTCAGCTAAAGCCGCATTGACATAAAAGGGACTGTTGTTGAAGTCTATATTAGGGTTGGGCTGTTGAAAATGGAGGCTCGCTGGAATCTGTTTGTGTTTGAGCGCTAATACCGTTTTGATAAAGCCTGAAATGCCTGATGCTGCGTCTAAGTGGCCAATATTAGTTTTTACAGAGCCGATAGCGCAGGAAGTTTGTGTTTCTGTTTTAGCCTCTGTTTTTGTACTGTTCTTAACAGAATTTGAGCCAAAAACCTGGGCCAGGGCCGCTAGCTCAATTGGGTCTCCTAGCGCTGTGCCTGTGCCGTGCGCTTCTATATAGCTGATGCTCTGCGGCGAGACTTCGGCCATAGCCTGGGCCGCTTTAATGACGGCGGCTTGAGCCTCTACGCAAGGGGCAGTATAGCTGACTTTAAGCGCGCCATCGTTGTTAATTGCCGAGCCTTTAATCACAGCATCAATCGTATCGCCTGCGGCTAAGGCGTCTTCTAATCGCTTAAGAACAACAATGCCAACACCGTTTCCGCTAACGGTGCCAGCCGCTTTGGCATCAAAGGCTCGGCAGTGACCATCGGGTGAATATATGCTGCCTTCTTGAGCCAGGTGGCCGAGCTGTTTTGAGATGGCAACTCCACCAGCGAGTGCCATGTCACATTCTCCGCTAAGTAAGGACTGGCAGGCCATGTGCACCGCCACTAATGAAGAGGAACAGGCTGTTTGCACATCGACACTTGGGCCTCTTAAGTTGAGCTTATAGGAGACTCGAGTAGTCAGAAAATCTTTGTCGTTAGCGATAAACAGTTCGTAGGGAGTGACGCGATCGCGTACAGAAGGCGTGCTGTATAAGTTAAGCAAATAGCCATTCATCCCCGCGCCACCATACACCCCAATACTGCCTGCATATTGTTCAGCATCATAGCCAGCCGTTTCTAAGGCCACAACAGCCGTTTCTAAAAACAAACGCTGCTGTGGATCCAAAATTTCAGCTTCGCGCGGACTATAGCCAAAGAATGCCGCATCAAAAAGATCGGGATCTTTTACCACGCCGCCAACTTTAACGTAGTTGGGATCGGCGAGCGTCTCAGCAGACACGCCCTGAGCAAGTAGCTGCTGATCTTCTAAAGGGAAAATAGACTCTACAGACTGCTGCAAGTTCTGCCAAAATTCGTCAGTCGATTGGGCTCCTGGAAAACGTCCGGCCATCCCAATTACGGCAATTTCTAGTCCAGAGTATTCAGCTTCAGGAGAGTTAAACGGCTCTATCGGTTTCACTGCTGGTTTCACTGCTGGTTTCACTGCTGGTTTCACTGTCGATTTCATTGGGCTCCTCCTCCAAACTCTACTGATTTCCGCTGCTTTAGCCTTTGCTTTAGTCGCTGTTTTCCGGCAGTTACGATCACCTTTCGTGCCGCATCCTGCTTCTGGCCTTGTGCTTTAGCCTGACCTAAATCATTGATATAAGCAGCCAACGTGCTCAGGGTAGGATAGCGAAACAAATCAACCATAGATAGCTCAACACCTAGCCGCTGACGAACTTGATTTTGCACGTTGACGATGAGTAGAGAATGGCCTCCAATTTCAAAAAAGTTGTCGTGGATATTGACCGTTGCTGAGGGCAAAAGCGCTGTCCAAATCTCAGCTAGCGTGTTTTCTATCGAAGTTTTAGGTCGAGCATGAGGTGAAGTATCAGGTGCAGCAATAGGCAGCAGTGCCTTTCGATCAATTTTGCCGTTGGGCGTGAGCGGAAAGGCGGGTAGTACCTGATAGGCGGCTGGCACCATATAGTGCGGTAGCTGGTTGGTAAGGTGCAATCTTAGCGCGCGAGTAATGTTTTGTGTGGTGAGCAGATGATTATGATCGCTGCTTTCATTCAGCGTAACGTAGGCCGCTAGCTGTTGGGTTTTAAGTTCCCCTTGAACAACAACAACAGCCTGCTTAATGCGCGGGTGAGTCGCGATCGCCTGTTCAATTTCGCCTAGCTCAATACGGTACCCGCGTAGCTTAGTCTGGTAGTCCAGTCGGCCCAAATAGTCAAGATTGCCATCTTCGCGATAGCGGACGCGATCGCCTGTTCTATACCGCCCATCAACAAACTGCTCAGCCGTCAAATCATCCCGCTGCCAGTACCCCTGGCTTAGCCCCAAGCCACCAATCCAAAGCTCTCCAGCCACACCTATCGGCACAGGATTTTGCTGCTGATCTAAAACATAAAGCTGAGTATTATCAATCGGTGCCCCAATAGGAACACGCCCTCCTGTCAGCATTTCTCCAGACAGTGCCAGGGCGCTAGACCAAATTGTTGTTTCGGTGGGGCCATAAACGTTCCAAACCACTTCACCACTATTGAGCAGACGTCGGGCTAGGTCTACGTCCAAAGCTTCACCACCACAAAGAATTTTTAGCCCACTTTGGCCTGCCCAGCCGCTATTAAACAACAGTCTCCAGGTAGCGGGAGTGGCCTGCATAATGTCCACACCATAGGCATCAAGATCGGCCATGAGCTGATGCGCATTGCGAGTGGCGTCGCTGCTCGCAAGCAGTAAGCACGCCCCTGAGACTAAGGGTAAAAACAACTCTAAAGCGGCAATATCAAAAGAGAGCGTAGTAACCGCCATGAGCGTATCGGCTGGCTTGATTTGAATACGAGTGGCGATCGCCCCCAGCAAATTATCAAGGCTCTCGTGCGTAACCGGCACCCCTTTCGGCTTACCCGTACTGCCACTCGTATAGATCAGATAGGCAAAATCTTGAGGTGAAACCGCTACAACAGGTTCAGAGAAAGGATAGGTGTCAATAACATCCGCAGCTCGATCTATATTGATTAGCTGACTCTGTTGTGAGTCTGAGGGCAGCGCATGAACGGTCGTGTCCTGACAAATGATCCATTTTACGCCCGCATTTTCGATCACATACCGCAGCCTATCTGCTGGATAGCCCGAATCGAGTGGGACGTAGGCACTCCCTGTTTTGAGGATGGCTAATAAAGCAACAACCATCTCTACCGAACGCTCTGTACACAGGCCGACAAGTGAACTTGAGGTTATGCCTTGCCGCTGCAAATAGTGAGCGAGCCGGTTAGCACGATGGTTGAGCTGTTCGTAGCTGGTGGTTTCTCCTGCAAAAAGGATGGCTGTCGCGTTAGGGATTTGACTGGCTTTCTGGGCGATCGCAGCCTGCACACATCGCCCAGAAAGCTGAACTTCAGGCCCGCACCCATAGGTAAGAAGCTGCTGCTGCTCAGCTTTAGGAAGAATGTTGATGCTGTCTAGTGTGCTTTCGGGAGCAGTGACTATCGCTTCTAAGGTTGTGCAAAGGTGCTGAAATAGCCGGGCGATCGCACCCTCAGTAAACCGCTGCCCGTCGTATATTACCTTGAAAGAAATCGCCTCGGATGCGACGGCAAACAGCGCTAGCGGATAGTGAGTTTGTTCTACGATCTCAACATCTAATAGCGCTAATCCATCAATACCCTTCGCCGATTCGAGCGGATAATTTTCAAAAACAACAATGCTATCAAAAAGCTGCGACTGCCTTGGAATATTACTCACAGCCTGAATCTCTGTCAGTGGCGTATATTCGTAAGGCTGCTGAGCCACCTGCTGCGCCTGAATCTTTTGCAGCCACGGAACTAGCTTACTTTCATCGGTCATTTCTACGCGCATCGGCAGCGTATTAATAAACAATCCCACCCGTTGAGCGGCCGCAGGCAGGCTTTCAGGTCGGCCAGCACAGGTCAACCCATACAGCACGCTACGCTCTCTGCCACTATACACACTCAAAACTTTCGCCCAAGCGCCCTGTACTAGAGTGCTGAGCGTAAGTCGATGTTGTTGTGCAAATGCTTTTAAGCGATCGCTTAGTTCCACCGATAGTGAATAGCGTTGTTCTTTAAAGCGTTGCTGGGTAGAGCGCTCAGTCTCATCAGCGCTGACACTATCTATACCCAGTGGTGTAGGCGCACTGAGGCCAGCTAGCCGTTCATGCCAAAACTGCTTGGCAACGGATAAATCTTGCTGCTGTAGCCAGGCAATGTAATCACGATAGGGATGGCTAGGCGCTGGCTGCACGGCCCGACGGCCCGTCTCAGGTTGGCTACAAGCGGCCTGATAGCAAGCAGTCCATTCTTTTAGCAACAGCGGCAGCGACCAGCCATCCAGCAAAATGTGGTGATGGCTCCACACAATACGATAGCGGTCAGCACCCAGTCGAAGCACGTTAATTCGCATAAGCGGCGCGTGAGAAAGAGTGAATCCCTGAATGCGATCTGCGGCTAAGAATGCCGTGAGTTTTTCCGCCTGCACCTCAAGGGAAAGAGACCGCCAGTCTCGCCAGTAAATAGGTAAAGCAACCTGCTTTCCAACCACTTGAACAGGTGATTCCAGATTGTTCCATACAAACGCTGTGCGTAAAATAGTGTGCCAATTGACGAGCTGCTGCCACGCTTGCTCAAAGGCAGCGCAGCTTAAATCACCTTGTAGGGTATAGCCCACCTGCACGAGGTAAGTCCCCGCTTTTGCATCACCATATAAACTGTGAAACAGCAAGCCTCGCTGTGTCGGTGAAAGCGGATAAATATCTTGAACAGCCCGATTTACGGCGGTATCACCTGAAATCTTACTCATCTTGTTACCTCCTCTGTCGGTTCGGCTGTTGTGAAGCTTACCTGGCTCATCACGGCTTCTAGCGCGGATTGATCAAGCTGCGCTAAGCCAAAATCGTCAGGTGCATACTCTACGCTTTCTCGTTCACAGCAGTGTTTGATCAGCGCAGATAAGTTAGATATGAACTGTTCAGAAAGCTGTTCTATTGTATCAAGCGTATGATAGTGGCGGCTAAATGTCCACTGCATTTGAAGCTGGCTGTTTTCTATCCAGCTATTAATATCTAAAAGGTGATGCCGACAATTTGCGGCGGCTTGATTATCGCTTTGAACTGTCTGTGAGCTGCTGCCATCAGTTCGATTGTTGGACATTGAGGTTGGCGTAGCTACTTTACGAAAACCTCCTTTTTCAAGCGTATCTAGCTGCCCCAGGTAGTTAAAGCTGATAGAGGGCGTCACCGCTAGTGCCTTAATTTGGCTAGCATACTGTGGGTTTGTATAGCGAAGCAGACCGTAGCTAATTCCCTGACTTGGAATAGATCTTAGCTGGGCTTTAATTGCTTTCAAATTGTTGCCTACTGGCTGCGCTTGGTCGAAACGGAGGGCGGCTGGATAAATTGCTGTAAACCAGCCAAGCGTATGAGAGAGATTTAGCGTGTCTGAGAAGCGGCCGTAGCTTTCAAGGTTAATGAGTGTTGTAGGCTCTTTTGTCCACTGGGTTATGGTTTGTGTGAATGCTGTTAGCAGTACCTCTGTGATTTGAGTATTGTAGATGGGTGGAACTGATTGTAGAAGAGCCTGTGTGAGGTCAGCGGAGAGTGCTGCCGTTGCCACCGTTTGGCTACTGCCCACGGTATTCTCTTTGTCTGTTTTATGTTGATGAGTCTGTCTAATTTGAGGAAGTGTGTTAAGAGCTTTTGACTGGGATAAGACCGACTGCCAGTGTTCAAAGTCGGCCTCTATTGCGGGTGAAGACGCGAGCTGTTCTAACTCCTGAGCCCACTGTTGATAGGAATGTGATCGCGGCGCAAGCTGAATGGCTTCGCCTATTACGGCCTGCTGATATGCCTGCTGTAGGTCTGTGAGCAGCATTCGCCAGGAAACGCCGTCTATTACTAGATGATGGATGGTGATGAAAAGCTGGCTGGGCTGAGCGTTGCCGAAGTTGAAAACGCCGATATTAAGTAGGGGGCCATTTTGGATATTTAGGCTGGCTTGTAGGGCTTGTATTTTCTGAGCGATCGCATCTTTTTGCTCAGTCGCAGACACCTGAGAGACATCGAACCAGCTAATGTCCGGTGGCGTTAACACACCAGAGTATGACTGCTGCCACCCTGATTCTGTTTGAGAAAACCGTAGCCTAAGGGCGTCATGATGATCGTAGATATGAGCGATCGCCTGCTCTAAAGCCGCTCGATCAAAAGCAACCGGCAGCGCTAACTGCACTGACTGGTTAAAGTGCTCAGGCACCGCCAAATTTTGCTCAAAGAACCACTTTTGAATAGGCGTAAGCGAGACTTTCCCGGTAGTAGGCTGTTGAAAAATGGGGGTATGATCTTCTTTTTGCGCGATCGCAGCGAGTTCCGCCACCGTTTGATATTGAAATAGCTGCTTAGGCGAAATCTTCAGACCTACCTGACTGGCCCTACTCACAATTTGCATAGCCAAAATAGAATCCCCCCCCAGCTCAAAAAAGTTGTCATGAACACCGACTGACTCAGCCGGTAGCAGCGCTGAGAAAATAGCTATTAAGGTTTCTTCAACAGCGCCCTGAGGCATGTTCTCTTCTAATTCATTTTCTACGGCCCACTGCGGCGCAGGCAGCGACGTTCTATCTACTTTACCGTTAGCGGTTAGCGGCATCGCCTCAAGCAACACAAACTTAGCAGGCACCATATAGTCCGGCAGCTTCTCTAGCAAAAACTGCCTAAACGTTAATGACTTTATATCTGCTGTTGTTTCAATATAAGCGACTATGCGTTTTTGCTGTGCGCCATCACCGCTAACAATAACCACAGACTGTTGAACCTTAGGATAACTTTCTAAAGCAGCCTCAATTTCCCCTAGCTCAATCCGAAACCCTCTAACTTTCACCTGCTGATCTAAGCGTCCTAAGTACTCCAGCGCCCCATCATTGCGATAACGAACGCGATCGCCTGTCTTATACAGATAAAAGTGGCCATTTGACGGCTGACGAATGCTGTAAAACGGGTTAGGCACAAACCGTTCAGCCGTTAGTGCAGGCTGATTGAGATAGCCCCGAGCAACCCCGGCCCCACCAATATAAAGTTCTCCTGGAACACCTGCTGGCACTTCCTGTAAGTCGGCATCTAGCACATATACTCGCGTGTGCTGTACCGGGTAACCAACGGGCACTGCTGAGTTTAAATCATGCTCTACAACAGTATGGCAACAGGTAAACGTAGTGCCTTCTGTTGGGCCGTAGCCGTTAATAATTCGAGTGTTCTTTAGCGTTTTAAGCGCCTTGCGCAAGTGCCCAACAGACAATACATCACCCCCGGCTATGAGCTGCCGCACCGTACTAAGGCTGTGCAATTGCTCGTCAACCATGAGGTTGAAGAGGCCAGACGTTAGCCAGAGCGTGGTGATCTGGTGGGTTGAAATAGTGTTGCCCAGCTCTTCTAGAGAGGGCGATTCGACAGGTAGTAACACAAGCTTTCCACCGTTGAGCAGTGCGCCCCAAATTTCAAAGGTGGAGGCATCGAAGGTGAGCGGTGCTGCTTGTAAAAGAGAATCGTGAGCGGTTAGCGTGACATAGTTCGGCGATTTTACCAGACGAGTGACGCCCTGATGTGTGACGCATACACCTTTAGGCTGCCCTGTAGAGCCAGAGGTGTAAATAATATAGGCTAGAGAGTGGGCATTTACAGAAAGAGAGAGATTAACGGCGGGCTGTTGTTCTATCTGCTCGGTGACGCTGTTCAAACTTATGGTAGGAACTAACTCCTCTATTTCTGTTGGAATGCCTACATTAGAACGATGGGCAAGGAGTAGCGCCATGTTGGTATCTTTCACCATCCAGGTCAATCGCTCAATTGGATAGTGAGGATCAAGCGGAATGTAGGTTCCACCCGCTTTGAGAATTGCTAAAATAGCGATGATGATTTCAGACGAGCGGATGGCCCACACACCTACCGGTGTCTCTAGGTCAACGCCGCTTTCTCGCAAGTAGCAGGCAAGCTGGTTGGCTTGCTGATTTAGCGTTTGATAAGTGAGCTGGGTTTGGTGGTGAACCAGCGCAAGTGATGCGGGGGCTACAGCGGCTTGTGCTTCAAACAATTGGTGAATGGGCTCTGTTGTAAGCGACTGATCCGAATGTCCTTGCTGCCATCCTTTTATTTGTTCGACTTCTGAGTGTGACAGCATTGGTAACTCTGAAATCCTAACGTCACCGCTATTTGGTAGCGCCTTA
Organism: Phormidesmis sp.; assembly: GCA_051860365.1. Classification (GTDB taxonomy): domain Bacteria; phylum Cyanobacteriota; class Cyanobacteriia; order Phormidesmidales; family Phormidesmidaceae; genus Phormidesmis. The sequence continues at coordinate 50,294 of JBHYED010000005.1, read as the reverse complement.
AGCAACGTCCGAAGATGTCCCACCATCTGATGGATAGTGTCTGCGCTAAATAGATCAGAACGATATTCCCACCGACCAATGAGTCCGCTTGAAGTTTCTTTTATATCCAACGTTAAATCAAATTTAACGGCTTCACTTTTAACGGATAGCGGCATCCACTCTAGTTTAGAGTTAGAACCGCCTAGCTCATGTATCTCAGACCCTTCAGGCGCTTCATTTTGCAGCGCAAACATTACCTGCACTAATGGCGTATGGCTGCGACTACGAGGAATCTCTAACGCGTCGATTAGCTGTTCAAAAGGTAGGTCTTGATGGCTATAGGCTTCTAGCGTGACGCTGCGGACGTGTGTGAGAAAATCGCTGAAGCGATGATTGTTCTTAATCTGAGTGCGGATGACGAGCGTATTGACAAACAAACCGATTAGACCCACTAGCTCATGCTGTTGCCGGTTAGCGATTGGCAGCCCTATCGCTAAATCACAGAGCCCGCTGTATCGGTAAATCAACGCCTTGAATGCGGCTAGCAAAGTCATGAACAAAGTGGCTTTGTTGCGCTGGCTGAACTGCTGTAGGGCCGCTGTTTCTGGTTGAGAAAGGCGAAATTCGTAGCTCGCACCTGCTGAAGTGAATTCGGCTGGGCGGGCATAGTCAGTTGGCAGATCTAAACATGGGGCGATGCCTCGAAGCTGCTGCTGCCAGTAGGTTAGCTGTTGGGTGAGATCGAGCGATCGCTGCCAGGCCGCATAGTCTCCGTAGCGAATAGGCAAAGGCGGTAAAATCACGTCAGGCTTCTTGCCTGCTAGAGACGCCTGGTAGAAAGCAGTCAACTCTTTACGTAAAACATCTATAGACCAGCCGTCAGCAACAATGTGGTGAAGGGTGAATAGAAGAATGTGTTCGCGATCGCTGAGCTTGAGGAGTTGCGATCGCCACAATGGCCCCTGTGCCAAATCAAAAGGCTGCTGCACCTGCTGTCGAATAGCCTTTTTCACTTCACTGTGCTGAGTCTTTTCATCCAAACAGCTCAGATCAACAACCTCAAAACTAGCCGCCGTATTTTCTCTATCTGTGAGGATAACAGGCACTGCTGTTCCATTCACAGCAGGATAAATCGTCCTTAACGTGTCATGTCTACTGACCACTTGAGCAATGCTTTTACCTAAACCCTCAACAGAAAGTTCTCCTTTCAGTCGAATGGCTGTGGGTATGTTGTAAGCCGGACTATCAGGGTCTAGCCGTGTCATTAGCCACTGTCGCTGCTGAGCATAGGAAAGGACTAGCTTATCTGTACGCGTGATCGGCGGAAATATTGGGGCTGAGGATTGCGATCGCGCTTGCTGAAGACTGCTCACAAAATCTGCAAGTGTAGGGCTCTCGAATAGCGAGCGTAAGGGAACCTCAGCTTCAAACACCTGGCGGACTTGAGCAATGACTTGTGTGGCTAACAAAGAATGGCCGCCTAGCTCAAAAAAGTTGTCGTTAAGGTTAACGTTATCTGTGCCCAATACGTCAGCCCAGATGCCCGCGACCAGCTTTTCTGTTGGACCTTCGGGCGGTTGTGTAGCAGTGGACGGGGATGCGATCGCCGGAAGTGCCTGTCTATCAACCTTGCCATTAGGCGTGAGTGGAAAAGCTTCTAGCACCTGATATCCAGTGGGCACCATGTAGGCAGGTAGCTGCTGGCTCAAGTATTGACGCAACGCTTTATCTAATATCTCTTTTCCTTCTATTGCAAGCTTTACGTAGGCTAATAGCTGAGGATTCTCTTCCCCAGAAACTATCACCACAGCTTGTTCAATGTCTGGATGTTGAGTAAGCAGCGTTTCAATCGCGCCTAGCTCAATGCGAAAGCCGCGTAGCTTAACCTGATTGTCTAATCGGCCCAAATAGTCAAGCGTGCCGTCTTCTCGATAGCGAACGCGATCGCCCGTCTTATACAGCCGCTGACCATTCACATCAACAAACCGTTCTACCGTCAAGTTCTCTCGATTCCAGTAGCCCAGACTCAGCCCTGCCCCGCCAATGCAAAGTTCTCCTGTCCCACCCACCGGCATCTGACGATACTGCTCGTCCAGCACATAAAACTGCGTATTCGCAATCGGCGATCCAATAGGTACGCTGTCAGCCGCTAGCCGCTCACGATCAATCTTCAGTGCGCCAGACCAGATTGTTGTTTCTGTCGGGCCATACAAATTCCACAATTCGCGCCCACAGGCTAGCAATTGCTGCGCCAGCGAAAGATCCAACGCTTCGCCCCCACAGAGAATCTTCAGGTCAGCGCTTCCCTGCCAGCCAGCATTCAGTAGCAGTCGCCAGGTTGCCGGCGTAGCTTGCATAAGCGTAATGTTATGGGCCGTCAACTGATCAATTAGTTGTTCACCATCCAAGGTAATAGCATACGGTGTCATCACAAGCTGCGCGCCTGTTACCAACGGTAGAAATATCTCTAATGCGGCAATGTCAAATCCTAGCGTTGTGACGGCTAATAAGGTATCGCTAGCTGTCACATCAAATAGCTGTGCCATTGACGCTAAAAAGTTCGTCAAGCTGCTGTGGCGAATAGGAACTCCTTTGGGCTTACCTGTGCTGCCACTGGTATACAGGATGTAGGCAATATCTTCTGCATTGACTATAGGAGAAAGGTTTTCTGTAGGCTGAGCCTCAATCGAATCAGCTTCGCTATCTAAGCAGAGCACTGAAATAGATGACGTCACTAATAGCTGTTCAACAACGTTAGACGTACTGACCAACAAATCTATTTGAGCATCTTTGATGATGTAATTTAGTCTTTTTTTAGGATGATTAGGATCAAGCGGAACATAAGTGCCGCCTGCTTTCAATATAGCTAGCAAGCTTGCTACTACGTCTACAGAGCGCGCTAAACAAAAACCTACGCGAGTTCCCCTTCTAACACCCTGCGAAAGTAAATAATGGGCAATTTTGTTCACTCGCTCGTTAAGCTGTCGATAGCTTAACGATGTTGATTTGGCTGCGTTCTCAAATGATTTTGAGGAAAATATAATGGCGATCGCCTCAGGTGTTTCAAACGCTCTTTCTTCAAACCGTTGATGAACACAAACAGATGACACTACAACAGATTTTCCTTCTGAAATCTCATCAAGCTTACGCTGCTCAAGCTGGGTGAGTAGCGGCACCTGCGTTAGCGACTGTTCAGGACTGTCTGCAAAGCTTCTCAAGACAACTTCTATATGGCCAATCAGCCTATTTACGGCCGATTTAGAAATACGATGCGAGTCGTACCGCAAGCTTAACTGAATTTCTTCGCCCGGAATAACCACCAACACGAGCGGATAGTTCGTCTGTTCATAGCCCTGTCCATCTCGTAACGATAGCCCAATGTCTAGCTGCTGAGTGGCTTGTTCTATTGAAACCGGATAGTTCTCAAACACCAGCAGACTTTCAAATAGCGGCACGCCTCCAGGTACATCACTACAGGCTTGAACATCTGTGAGCGTGCTGTAGCTGTAGGCTTCGCGATCGCGCTGCGTCTGCTGCAACGTCTGCAACCAGGGCAACACCTCAAAAGCCCCAGACACCTCTACTCGTAAGGGCACCGTATTAATAAACAGCCCCACCATTGACGCCACACCCGACAGCTCTGGCGGACGCCCGGACACCGTAATTCCAAACAGCACATCTTGCAACCCGCTGTAGCGACTCAAAACAATCGCCCATGCCCCTTGTAGCAACGTGTTGAGCGTCAGGCGGGACTGTTTTGCAAACGTTTGCAAGTCTTTTGAAAAAGCCAGCGGCAAAAAGCCGTTTTGCTCGCTAGTTACAGAAGATTGCTTAGCCTCAACAGTCTCTATTTTCTGTTCAATCCTTTGTTCAATGCCTAAAGGTGTCGGTGCTTCAAACCCTTTCAAAACATCACGCCAATAGGCTTCTGCCAGCGACCCATCTTGTTGCTGAAGCCAAACAATATAGTCTCGGTAAGGTTTTACAGGCGGTAGCAAAGGCGGCTTACTCTGCCGAATTGTCTGGTAAATGGTCAGCACTTCTCTAATCAGCAGGCTATTACACCACCCATCCATGAGCAAGTGGTGATAGCTCCACACAAAGCGGTACTGGCTATTTGTGAGCTGAAACAAGGCGCAGCGCATCAGCGGCGCACGATCAAGCTGGAATCCTTTGAGCTGTTCGGCTATTAAAAATGACTCAAATTTCTCTGTCTGTTGTGAAACGCTCAGCTTTCGCCAATCACCTTCTGCCCAGGGCAGCTCAACAGTTTGATAAACGGCCTGAAGCGGCTTATCGGTATCTTCCCAGTGAAACTCACTGCGGAGAACATCATAGCGATCGCACACTTTCTGCCAAGCCTGTTTAAAAATATCTGGAACTAATGCTCCTTCTAAAAGACAGTGGCGCTGCTCAAAATAAATGCCTGTTTCGGGCGCATACAGCGTGTGAAACAGCATCCCCTGCTGCATCGGAGAAAGTTCGTATAGATCTTGAATGGTCATGATGTTCTTCCTCCTCTTGACTGAAGCTTGTTCATTAATCGGTTGAGCTGGCCTGCTTCTACCCCGGCTGCGGAAAGACTCGCAGGTGCTATCGTTTCTCTACTGGGCTGGCGGCAGTGCGCAATTAAAGACTTTAGATTACTAGAGAAGCGCTGAGAAAGCTGCTGCATTGTGATCTGTTCATATTGCTCCTGGCTATAGCGCCATCGAATTTGTAGCTGCCTAGATTGGATAAGCGCGACAATTTCGAAAATGTAGGCGCGATCGCCCGCACTGCTTTTTGTTCCAGGCACTGGCTCAGTCACTAGTCTGCTGACAAATCCTGTTGTATCTATAGCTAGCTGGCCCAAATAGTTAAAGCTAATCTCTGCGGGCGAAGCTAATGATTGTTGACCGGGTAAAGCCTCCTCTGCAACAGATTGCAGTGCTCCAAACCCCACACCCTCGTTAGGCACCTGACTAAGCTGCTGCTGCACTTGGCTAAGCTGTTTAGTGAAAGAACCTGAAGATAGCGTTAGTCTAAGCGGATATAGAGAGGTAAACCAGCCAACGGTGCGAGCAAGATTCAAAGACTCATCCCAAACCTGCCGCCCGTGGCCCTCCATGTCTAAAACGATAGTGCTGCTTTGGTTCCACTGCTTAAGCGTTTGAGCTAACGCAGAAAGCAAAATAACGTTTACAGACAAGCTGAACGTTTTTAGTGCTGCCGTTTCTTTTTCACTTAAGCAGACAACAATCTCTCTCTCATCAGCAACCGTATTCCGGCCCAAGGGTCGATCTATAGGGAGTGGTGGTGTAGGCGCACAAGCCTTTTCCCAGTAGGGTCTTTCTAACTCAAAAGACTGTTCTTTAAGATGTTTTGTCCAATATCCGAAAGCGGTTGTCTTCTGAGAAAGGTCTACTTTTTGGTGGGTCACTATTTGGCGATAAGCAGTGAGCAGATCGTCTAGTAAAATTCGCCAGGAAACCCCATCCACCAATAAATGATGTGCAATCAACAGTAAATATTTGTCTGAGTCTACTGTCAACAGCACGCTTTTCAAAAGCGGCCCATTAGTCAGATCTAAACTAGCCTGTAGCGCTGCAATGGCTTCATCAAATTGTTCTTGGCGATCAGTAAAGTTCAGCTCATCTATAGGCACTGATACCGTTTCGGGCAGCGCATAGTATTGTTCCCACTGATCGGAAACAGACTTAAATCTCAACCGTAAGCTATCGTGGTGTTGGATAAGACAATCTAGCGCTGCCTGAAGTGCAGAAGCTTCTACAGTTGACTTTACGGCTAGCATCACAGCCTGATTGTAGTGATGGGGACTAGACAGGTTTTTCTTAAAGAAAGCTTGTTGTATAGGGCTGAGTGAAATGCTTCCCATTGGGGGCGCTTCAGAGAAACTGTTGGCCGTCAGGGCTTTTGCAACAGCGGCCTGCTCAGCTATGGTTTGATGCTCAAAAAGCTGAGATGGTGTGAGCTGTAGCCCTTGCTCATGCGCTTTAGAGACAATTTGCATACCTGAAATAGAATCGCCGCCTAGATCAAAGAAATTGTCATACACGCTTATGCTTTTGCGATCTAGAATTTGCTGCCAAATGTCTAAAAGAATCTGTTCCTTGCGATCGCGTGGCTGAGTCGCCTCTGTCCCTTCCACCTCTCCACTCGGCGCAGGCAAAGCATCACAATCTACTTTGCCATTTATCGTAAGCGGCAACGCCTCAATTCTGATAATGTGCGATGGCACCATATAGCTCGGCAGTTTGTGACTCAGCCACTGCTGAAGTTCCTCTGACAGCTTAGGTATTTCTATCTCAGGCATCGCAGGCGTGGTGATATAGGCCAATAGCTCGCGACTGTTGTTTTGTTCAGAAAGCACCACAACAGATTGCTCAACCTGCTTATGCTCACATAGCGTTGCCTCAATTTCACCAGGCTCGATTCGGAACCCTCTTAGCTTAATTTGGCTGTCGATGCGTCCAAGATATTGGATGGTGCCATCAGTGTTGTATGTGGCGCGATCGCCCGTTTTGTAAAGAGCGAGACGACGAGCACCAAGAGCCGAGTCGAGCCGAAGCCCAGATACAAACCGCTCAGCCGTCAGTTCTGGCTGATTCAAATATCCCTGGGCAACGCCTGCGCCACCAATATAGAGTTCGCCAGGAATGCCTGCGGGTACTACCTGCCGATTCTCATCTAGAATATAAAGCTGCACGTCATTGATAGGGCGACCAATCGGGATGTTGCCGCTATCTTGGGCGGTAACCTGATGAACGCAGCAACCAACCACCGCTTCCGTCGGCCCGTATTCATTAAACAATGCGACTTCAGGATACTGTTCTCTCCAAGTTTCAATATGCTGTGCTTGCAGTGCTTCTCCACCAATAATGAAAGCCTTAGGTAAAAGCTGACGCTGAAGTTTTTGTGTTTTGAGCAGCGGCTGTAGTGCGCTCAGGTGGGCAGGCGTTATTTTGATAAAGCTAAAGCCTTGTAATAGCGAGGCTTGAAGCGCTTCAATCTCATTCTCTCCCAGGCCAAAAGCCACCTGTTTACCGGCAAGTAAAGGAGAGAATACGCTGGTGATAGTGGCATCAAAGCCAATAGAAGATTGCACCGGTGCGCCGCACCCTTCGCTGACAGGATAGGCCGCCAAGCACCAGTTGAGATAGTTAATAAGCCCGCCGTGCGTGAGCTGTGTCCCTTTAGGGTTTCCTGTGGAGCCAGAAGTGTAGATGATATATGCCAGGTTTGTGGGCTCAATTACTGTCGTCAGGTTGTGCCCCGGCTGTGAGATAAGCTGTTGTTCTTCAGTATCCAGATAAAAGGCGTGAGCTGCACTTTCTTTTATAAGAAGTGGCTCTAAGCAGTCACGATGACCAATCATTGCAACAGGTTTTGCATCTTTCAGCATGTACCGAAGTCTTTCTGCTGGCAGGGTCGGATCTAGTGGGAGGTATGCCCCACCGGCTTTGAGCACGGCTAGCAGTGCCGTCATCAGGTCGATGCCGGGATGCAGGCAAATGCCAACTAGAGTATTTGGCCCTATGCCCTTGCTGTGCAGCCAGTGGGCTAGTTTATTCGCTCTCTGGTTTAGCTGTCGGTAGGTGAGCGACACTTGTTGTGCAGGGTTGTCAGCGTAATGGCCAGCATAATGGCTGACGGCGATCGCCTCAGGCGTTTCCTTCACCTGCTGCTCAAACCTGGCTGGAAAATAAAGAGTGGGATCAGCGGGCTTTCCCTGACCCCACGATAAAAGACGCTCTTTTTCTGAAGCGGACAGTAAAGAGATTTGCGCAGCTTTTTGGGCAGGATTGTCAACCACGGCATTGACTAGCGTATGAAAATGCCCCAGCATCCGCTCTATCCGATCCGGCTTAAAGCATTCTGTTCTATACTCAACTGCAACCAGTAGCCTACCGTCACGCTCAATCACATGCCAGCTCATATCAAACTTTGTTTCTTGCGGCTCAATCCACTGCTGTGTCAGCGCTAGCCCTGGCATTCCTAAGTCAAGCTGTTCGGCGTTCTGTGGCTGATAGCCGTTGCTTTGCACCTGAAACATCACCCGAAAGAGCGGATTTTTCCCAGGCGATCGCGCCACGCCCACCGCATCCACCACTTCAGAAAAAGGAATATCCTGATGCTGCAAGGCGTCCGCTAAAGTTGCCTGCACTTGCGCTAGCCAGTCAGAAAAAGGCGCTTGAGCGTCTAGCCGAGATCTGAGCACAAGCGTATTTACAAAAAAGCCAATTAACGGCTCAACGGCAGCGGTGTTGCGTCCTGCCACAGGCACGCCAACGGCAATGTCAGTTTGCCCGCTGTAGCGATGTAGCAATAGCTTAAAGATCGCGAGCAGCATCATAAACACGCTTGCTTTTGATTGAACTGCGATCGCCTTGATAGCCTTAGTCTCTTCGACTGAGAAAAATCGAGTACAAGTCTGACTGGAGAAATCAGTTCCCGCCACGCCATCGGTCAACAAATCTAGTTCAGGTAGATCCTTGAGCTGCTGCTGCCAGTATGCTTTTTGATGCTGACAAGTCTCGCTTTTTAGCCACTGCGCTTGCTGAAGAACATAGTCAGGGTATTGAATTTTGAGATCGGGCAGTAGCTGATTAGAGGACGCTTGAACCTGGTTGCGATAGTTTGTCGCCAGCTCTTTGAGAAAAATTCCCCGTGACCAGCCATCCGCAATAAGGTGGTGCAGCACCAGCACTAGCTCAAAAGTATTCTCCGCTGTTTTGATCAGCTCAGCTCGAATCAACGGCCCTTTTTCTAAATCAAATAGGGCCTGAGAAATTTCTTTTTTCTGCCGCGTCAATTCTGTCACCAGATCTGTTTTTTGGCTAAAATCCACGATGGGCAAATTTAGCTCAACCTGAGAGAGCACTTTAGTATAAGGGCGATTGTTTTCCTGTAAAAAGACAGTTCTCAGCGACTCGTGGCGATTAACAATGCTCTGAAGGCTGTGATGAAGCGCCGCTAGCTTTAGCGCCCCGTTTATAGTCAATACCAGCGCAATATGATAGGCAGTGGTATTGGGATCAAGCTGGTGGAGCACCCAAAGATGTTTTTGAGAGGCCGATAGCGGCAATTTTTCTGGACAGGAAACAGGCAAGTCTTTGGTCTGAGCAGCCTCATTTTTTGTCGTTGCTACGTGATCCCATACGATGCCTTTTGCCGCTAGCTGCTGACGAAAAAGCTGCTGCTGAGCAGGTGAAAGCAACGCGATGCGCTGGCGAAGCTTCTCCTGCGAAGAATCGTGTCGTGATTGAGTAGTGTGACTGCTATCGACCATTGTGTTGGACGCTATAAGAAAGGTAGAAATGAGTAAATGTACATGAATTAAGAGAACACAGGTACTACGAAATAAGCGCTAGCGCTTCCTTGTCACATCGCGTCTTAAGCTGTGCTAAATAAGGCAAAGCCTCCATCACCGCATCAAAATCTTGAACAAAATCTATGAGGCAGGCGACTTCATCAACGCCCACGTCACTCAGTTGTTGAACAAACGGCTCGCAGCTCTCTGGCGTGCCAATCAAAGAGCGCCCTTTAATAAATCCTTCCACACCAAATAATAGCAAACTATCGAGATCGTCGTCAGAAAAATCAGACAAGCTTACGTCCAATCCCATTCCCTTTGCCAAATTCTCTAGCAGGCCATAGTGCGTTTTCAAGTAATTGCAAAAAGGCTGGCGAATATCTTCTTTTACCTGCGCGACATCCGAGCCCAAAAAGGTGTGCATCATCATTGAAACGGTTCGCGCTGACGGATCATGACCGTGCTTGCTCAGCGTCTCTCGATATCGCGCAATTTTAGGCGCAACTTGCTCCAAAGTTTCGCCTAACAGTGAGGTTAAAACGTTCACGCCGAGCCGCCCTGCTTCAATAAATGTCTCCATAGATTGACAGGTCACCCACACCGGAAGCTGAGGCTGTACGGGCCGGGGCAGCGTTTTTGTGTCTACCGTTCTGCCGGTCGCGTCTTCAAAGGCTACGGCTTCGCCCTGCCATAGCTTTTGTACGGATTCTAGGCCACGCCACATTACCGACTTACGGCTACCGTGAGGCTCACGCGAGAGAATAAATTCGTCCATTGTCCAGCCGGAGGCGAAGGCGATCGCAGCCCGTCCATTTGAGAGATTATCCACCACCGCCCAGTCTTCAGCGACCCGTACCGGATGATGCAGCGGCAACACCACGCTGCCTGCTCGGAGCTGTACATTTTCGGTCACCATGGCGATCGCGGCGCTGGTCATAGCAGGGTTTGGGTAAAGCCCTCCGAACGCATGAAAGTGGCGCTCGGGCGTCCATACCGCGCTAAAGCCATTGCGGTCAGCAAACTGGGCACTTTCCATCAGCAGCTTGTACGGATTCTCTTGAATATTAAGGCCATCGCCATCGAAATAAAACAGGCTAAATTTCATTTTTTATCTCCTCTGGTGTCATGTCTTCAATTTGGTCTAGCAGGCTTTCTAATGTTGATTGGGTTTCTGCCGATAGGGACTCTGACTCATTCGCATTGACCTGATCCTCAATAATTTTGGCGATGCCCTTTGCGGTCGGCGCTTCAAAGAGAAAGGCTCGCATCGGTAGCTCAACGGGAAAGTCTTGTCTGAGCTTGGTGACGGCCTGAATGGCTAATAGAGAATGGCCGCCTAGCTCAAAAAAGTTGTCATCAATGCCGACCGCTTCAATGCCGAGCAGATCGCCGATAGCAGCGGTGACTTTTTTTTCTATGGGGGTTTGTGGTGGGACGTAGGGCGTGGTTAGGTTAGGGCGCGTGTGATGGTTGGGCAGTGCGGTTGCTTGGTCATTGTCTGTAGGATGAACACTAGGCTGAATATGCGGGTCAATGTCTCGCTGTGTGAAGGCTTCGGTGAGCCTTGGCGCTAGGCTGCGCGGCGAAATAACAAGTTGAGAAATGCCTGAGAGCGTGTCTATTTGAGCCAGGGCCCGCTGGGTGGTTTGCCATACTTCTTCTCTAGAAAGGGCGAGGGCCATAAGTTCGGAGGTGGTTTCAGATTGAGCGTTTTCTTCGAGCTGGCAGGCGTCCCAGTTAAGGCTAAGCCAGCGATGGGAAGCTGTGTTTTGTTGGCTGCTTTGCAGGTTGTTTTGCTGAGCGGCGAAGCTATCGAGGTAGGCGTTGGCCGCAGCGTATGTGCCGAATCCAGCTCCGCCAACAATGACAGAAAGAGAAGATTGTAGAAGATAGAAGTCTACAGGGTGATCGTGTAGGGTTTGCTGAAGGTTTTGAACGCCTTTTATTTTGGTGTGTGAGATGCGATCGCCCTCGTCTTCTGTCAGTTGAGAGATCATGCAGCTAGCGCGATCGCCCATCACCCCCGCATGGAACACACCTTTGATGTCACCAAATTTCTCTATTCCCTGTTGCACGCTGGCCTGCACCCAGTCGGCATTTGCCAAGCTCCCGCTCAGCCAGAGAAACTGCTGGCCTGCTTGCCCTAGCGCCTGAAGCTGGCGAATGAGCCGACTAATGCTATGCTGCGGGCCATGTGTAAGCAGCCACTTCTCCCACTCTTCAGGCGCTGGCAGCCCTTCTCTACCCAGCAAAATCAGCTTAGCATCGTACTCTTTTATCAGTGCTTGGGCATACAGCATCCCGAGCCCTTCTATCAAGTCTCCCGCAATTAAATAGGTGCTGCCCTGCTTGAGGTGTGAGGAAGATTGTTCAGGAAGCGGCAGTGGTTCATAAACCTGTATCCAGCGTTGATAGTCGCGATAAGCAACCTGTCGCTGATTGAGGTTGTAAGGCGATGCTAGCTCTTTGCGAAGAGAGGCGATCGCCCTTGAATCAGGTGCGTCAGTCGATAGGCCGATGTCTATCGAACGACAGCAGAGTCCTGGATATTCTTGCGCGATTACCTGAGATAATCCCAAGATTTTTGCCCTATGAGGGTCTATTGTGTCACTGCTAGTGACCTCACAAATATCGGTTGCAACAATGCTAATGGTCATGGCGCGCTCAGCCGAGGCTAACGCCTGAATGAAGTATACGAGCGCCTGAAAGTCGTCTAGTTTAGAGGTGCTGGTGGCTGTAGACATTGCGCTCCAGCCATATACAAGCTGAGTAGGCCATTGATTGTTATTGGCCAGTGATTCCGTAAGCTGTTGATACTCGCTAGCGACATGAGGCTGGATTTGATAGCTTTTTTCAGCAGTAGAATTTTGATTGCGATCGCTAAACTCTGAGCCAGGAACGACCCAAATTATCTCGGGCGAACTGTCTAAAGTAGAAAGGTCTTGTTGAAGTTGTGATTTGAGCGTTTCATCTGCAAGAACCAGCCACCTTTCATTGGAGATATCGGACACTTGGGCAATCAGTGGCAGACGCTTCCAGCTCGGTAAGTAAAACCAATCTTCTACATCAGCCGCTTTGACTTTAGCGGTATGATCACGCTGTTCTGTTTCTGTTTCTACAGAGCGCAAAGGCACCCAGTAAGACTTTCTCTCGAAGGGATAGGTTGGGAGAGAGACTCGATGCGGCTTGATCTCGTCGTTTTGATAGCGCTTTGTCCAATTTATCGAGACACCTGACATCCACAACTTGCCGAGCGCCGCCATCATGGTAGCGGGATCAGACTCGGTGTCTTGAGGATGCGGAAGGGATTGAATAACGGGAACAGAATAGTCAGGAGGTAGGTTTTGCTGCGCTAGCCTGGTGAGCGTATGCCCTGGCCCCACTTCCAACAGTACGAGATTGGGTAGTTGTAAAAGCTGCGTTATGCCCTTGCTAAACTGCACGGTTGCGCGTAGCTGACGCACCCAGTAATTGGGATCGGTGGCCTCAGAGTCTTTTAGCCAGCCGCCCGTTACGTTGGAAATAATGTCTGTGTTGGGAATCGACAGGGTAACTGTTTTCAACACTTCGGCAAAATCAGCCAAAGCATCGTCCATCATCGCTGAGTGAAAAGCGTGAGATGTGTTTAGCAAGCGGCAGGGTGTGTTGTGGGCTGCTAGCTGTTGTTGAACGGTTTCGATAACGGCTGTTGGCCCAGATACCACGCAGTTTTGAGGGCTGTTGACGACGGCGACTTCAGCGCCTGTTGGAAGATCCAACGAGTCTGCCGAAGCGAGAATAGATAACATTGCGCCTGGTTCACAGCGCTGCATGAGCTGGCCACGCTGAACAACTAGCGTGAGGGCGTCTTTGAGTGAAAAGATTTCGGCGATGCAGGCGGCTACATATTCGCCAATGCTGTGACCAATCACGGCCTGTGGCTGAATGCCCCAAGATATCCAAAGCTGGGCGATCGCATACTCTACAGCAAACAGCGCGGGCTGAGCATATGCCGTTTGGCCCAACTTATCCGACTCCGAATACAGCACTTCTAACAGGTCAATGCCTTGCCCGGTGAGTATTTCGGCGCATTGGTCAATCGCTCGCTTAAAGGTGGGCTCTGTTTCATAGAGACCTTTAGCCATATCAATATGCTGAGATCCTTGCCCTGAGAACATGAAAACAACAGACTTTTCAGTGCTGGGTGCGATCGCCCCCAATTCGCCATCAGACTTTCTCAACTGAGCAACGGCATTCTCTACAGACTCGCACACGTAAAACCGTCGATGCGCAAAAGAGCGCCGACCAACTTGTAGGGTATAGGCGATATCTGCTAGCGATCGCGCCGAGTGCTCTTGCTTTTGCAAATGCTTCGCCAAGTTCTGAGCTAATTTGCCTAAAGCATCTGACGTTTTCGCAGACAGCGTAATGAGTTGCCAGGGACGAGCATTATTAGGTGCAGCTTTAGGAGAGATTTTGGGTGCTTCTTCTAAAATGGCGTGGGCGTTGGTGCCACCCATCCCAAAAGAGCTGACCCCCGCACGTCTAGGCGTGTCTTTTTGGGGCCAGTCAGCTCGCTGTTTATTTACAAAGAAGGGGCCGTTTTGAAAATCAATTTTGGGGTTAGCTCTCTCGTAGTTAAGGCTGGCGGGAATGGTTCTATGTTTGAGCGCTAGAACGGTTTTAATGAGGCCAGCAGCGCCAGCAGCAGCGTCTAAATGACCTATATTTGTTTTAACTGAACCCAACGCACAAAAAGGTACTTCCGCTGAAGTGCTGACTGAATGAGACAGTTTTGTTTTGAAAGCCTTATTGAGGGCCGCAACTTCAATCGGATCGCCGAGAGGCGTACCTGTGCCATGGCCTTCTACGTAGCTAATGGTGTTTGGATTGATGTTTGCTTGAGCGATCGCCTCTCGAATCACAGCCGCCTGACCAGACACACTAGGCGCAATCAAATTCACCTTATCAGCGCCATCATTATTCACCGCCGAGCCTTTAATTACAGCGTAAATATGATCGCCATCTAACAGCGCCGCCCGTAGTCTCTTAAGGACAACAACCCCTACGCCATTCCCAAAAACAGTCCCCTCTCCACTGGCATCAAAAGCCCGACAAACCCCATCGGGAGCGGCAATGCTTTCAGCCTGATAGGGGTATCCCTGGGGCTTAGCACTACTGATAGTCACGCCACCTGCTAACGCCATATCGCACTCTTTTTTAAGTAAGCTTTGGCAGGCGGTATGAATCGCGACTAACGCAGTAGAACAACCGGTTTGGATACCACAGCTTGGCCCCTTAAGATCGAGCTGATAGGAGACTCTTGTAGGCATTAGTCCCATAACGTTGCTAATGACGGCCTGAACCGGGCTAATGGCGTCTCTAATTTCTGGGTTGGAATGGAGATTAACAATATAGCTGTTGAGCGCCGCGCCACCATAAACGCCAATACTGCCGTCGTACTGCTGACTGTCGTAACCAGCGTCTTCTAACGCACTCCAGGCACATTCAAGAAACACTCGATGCTGCGGATCGATCAGCTCAGCTTCTCGGGGCGCATAGCCGAAAAATTGCGCGTCAAACCCGGTGGGATCTGGAAAACTAGCGTAGGCTCTAACATAGTTGGGCTGATTAAAAATGCTTGCGGGCACGCCAGCGGCTAGCAATTCTTCGTCAGAAAGCATTTTAATGCCAGACTTTCCTTGTTCGAGCAGATTCCAAAATTCTTCAAGGTTATCTGCACCAGGAAAGCGACCAGACATGCCGATAATAGCAATTTGCTCGCTGCGATCTTGTTCAATGGCTTCTAGCTGCGATCGCGCTTCTTTCAGCGCCTTCAGCACACGCTCAGAAGTCTGTATTGGGCTCAATGAATTTTGAAAGACTTCACTCATAACGCTAAGATTAGGAAAAGCTAAGAACGGTTTAATAGTGTTTCGAGCGCCGTCAGCTCCTGTTCAATATCTGGTTCAATATCTGGCGGCACCTCGGCAGGGGTTTTTGAAGACTCGGGCGGTGGATCAGGTTCAGGCTCTGAGGGTGGGACAATTTCTTGAGCGTGCGCGTCTGCTATAGTCTCGGATAGGTGTGCTGCCAACGTTTGTATTGTAGGATATTCAAAAATAGCAGTGGAAGCGACGGGGTTTCCTAGCTTAATATCGAGCTGGTTTTTAAGCTCTACAGCCATCAGTGAATCCATGCCCATGTCAAAGAAGCTGGCGGTGGGCTCAACTCGTTTTTGATGCGAGAGATTTAGTACTTTGGCAACTTCTGTTTGGAGCGCCTGTGTCAAAAAAGCGGCTTGTCGTCTTTGTGATAGTGCATTTAGCTGTTGTAGCCAGATACTTGAGCTATCGGCATCGTCCACGCTTTGCGTTTGTTGATGGTTAAGATCCAAGCTTGAGGCTGCGTCTGCTTTATGAAAGTTTGAGAAGAACAGATCGTTTTGGATGCCTTGCTGTTGGAATAGGGGCCAGTCAATTGGAATGACGCCAACCTGGGATAGTTTTGATTGAGCGAGAATTTTGGCTAAGGATTGCAAGCCTTGCTGAGGTGCGATCGCGCCAATTCCCCTTTGCCGCATTTTCTCATGAACCTGTTTTCCTGCTGCTGAACCCACCTCAGACCAAGGCCCCCAGTTAATGCTGACAGCAGGTAGCCCGCGTGCCTGTCGATAGCGAGCAAGCGCGTCTAAAAAGCTATTCGCTGCCACGTGGCTTCCCTGACCAGGCGATCCTAATAGCGAAGCGGCTGAAGAATGAAGCACAAAAAAGTCTAAATCATACACTGCCGTAAGCTGATGCAAATTCCACGCACCCCAAACCTTCGGCGCTAAAATCTGTTCCATCTGCGCCCAGTCAAGCTGCTGCAAAACGTTATCTTTCAAAACGCCTGCGGCATGAACAATCCCTTTCAGCGGTGGCAGCGTCTTTTCTAGCGTCGCTAGTGCCGATTTTAACTGTACATAGTCGGCAACGTCAGCCTGTAAAGCTAACACCTTCACACCTTTCTGAGTGCTTCGCTTAACCCAACTATCTGCATCCGTCCCTAAAGATCCACGACTCAACAAAGCAATATTACAAGCGCCTTGATCAACGAGCCACTCAGCAGTCGCGAGCCCTAAGCCACCCGTTCCACCCGTTATTAAGTAAGTGCCTTCAGCACTAACGACTGGAGATTCTTTACATACAGGAGAATCCTCTTTTGGCGCAGCAAAATCTAACACAATCTTACCAATGTGCTGTGCCTGCTGCATATGTCGAAAGGCTTGAGGCGCTTCAGCAATCGAAAACGTACGATAGTGGATCGGTGATAGTTGCTCTAGTTCAAACTGTTCCTTTAGCGTCTGCAACATGGTTTGAATTTGCTGTGGCTGGTTCTGTGCAACCGACATCAAATCAATCACATGATAATCCACATCTGGTCGAGTCGCCTTCATCTGTTGCGCCGTCCAAATATCCCGCTTCCCAATCTCTAAAAAACGTCCGCCTTTGGCCAACACTGACAAACTCTTCTCAATAAACTCACCCGAGAGCGAATTAAGCACCACGTCTACGCCTTGCCCATCCGTAGCCATCATTATCTCACCTGCAAAATCCAGCGTACGAGAGTTCATCGTATGACTCACACCCATCGCTGAGAGTGCATCCCACTTGCTAGGGCTCGCAGTTGCATAAATCTCGCCCCCCGTCTGCTGAGCAATTTTAACGGCAGCCATTCCCGTCCCACCTGCGGCTGCATGAATTAAAATGCGCTCTCCTTCCTTCAGTTCAGTCACGCCCCGCAGTGCATAGTGAGCCGTCAAAAAGTTTGCAGGAATCGTCGCAGCCTCTTGGGCACTCAAATTCTGTGGCTGGACAACAACTCTTTCTACAGGCACTGTCACATACTGGCTAAAGCTACCCGCCGCCAGTGCTAGTACCATATCCCCTATGGCAAAGTGCTCGACGTCTGCACCCACTGCCACGATCTTTCCTGCACACTCTACCCCAAGCCAGTCGCGCTCAAAAGGCAACAGCGCCAGCGCATCAAGCACATCAATGAAGTTTAGCCCCGCTGCCAGCACGCGAATTTCAACCTCTCCTAACTGAGGCTGCTTCCGAGCGCAAGGCACTAGCCGCAAGTTGTCTGGGCTCCCCTTCGTCGGTAAGTCTAGCTTAAAAGATTCTGCTGGGATCGTTAATAGGTTATTCTTGTTTTCAATCTCTTTTAAATGCCTAATCAGTCGCGCAACCTGACGTTTTCCTTGTCGATAAGAAACAGACTTCTCGCGCGTATTAGTCTGTAGTTCTTGACTCAAACATTCGGCCTGCTGCACAACCGAGTCATCTAAATCGAGATCGATACGGCGACAGGCTAGACCGGGATGCTCTAGTTCAATGATGCGTCCTAATCCCCAGGCGGGTGCTTGAGTAAGGCCACCTTGACCGTTGCTAAAACCTCTCGTCACGACGTTCAAGCGAAGTGCTGAATGGCCGTAGGCTGTTAGTGCTTTTGTTAGGTTAAGTAAGTCTGTAGATGCTTTCTGAACCACTGATTTAAAGCCGTTTTCAGGCGTTTTAGCTTGGTCAACAGAATAGATATCCGTAATATATACAACTTGCTCTGGCCACTTGTTAGAGGCTGATAGCTCCTCGAAAAGTGTGGCAAATGTTGTGCCAGTAGCTACTGAACAACCGCTGGTATTTTTAGAGAGTTGGGCACCTAATTCATCGTCGGACTCTGCTATCACTATCCAATTGTTAGCCTTGTTTATTTGTGCTGGTG
Organism: Phormidesmis sp.; assembly: GCA_051860365.1. GTDB lineage: Bacteria > Cyanobacteriota > Cyanobacteriia > Phormidesmidales > Phormidesmidaceae > Phormidesmis. Next base: position 32,254 of record JBHYED010000005.1, on the reverse strand, counting down.
CGCTTGCCAGAATAATTGATTGGGGCAATTTTTTTGAGGTGAATACGTCTGTAGTTTCCAGGGGGAGAGCCTGCTCAAACCCAGCGAACTGTAGGTGTTGCTGCCATTGAGGGATGGAGAGAAGCGGATAGGTTGGGCGTTTCCACCAGCCTGCTGTCATGCCAAAAATGAGGTCTAGCCAGATTAGGGGCTGGGTGCCTTCTAATAAGATGAGTTGGCCGTAGGGAGTGAGCAGCGATCGCACCCTTTCCAAAACCTGTTTAATATCTGCCGTCGCATGTAGCACGTTCGAGGCAATGATTAAATCGTAATCGCCTTGTTTGAACCCTTGAGACGCCAAAGATTGTTCAATATCTAATGGCTGATAGGTGAAATTGGGGTAGTCAGAGAATCGTGCTTTGGCTTTGGCTAAAAATAGGGGAGAAATGTCTGTGAAAACATATTCTGATTCACCGATGTGGGGCAGTAAGTGAGCCGTGGTACCGCCTGTGCCTGCGCCAATTTCTAAAATGCGCAGTGGACGATTGGCGGTAGCTATGATGTGCGCTACCGTTCGCTGAATCTGCTGATTCATGAGCTGAGCACCTGGCGAGGTCTGGTAAAGGTTGGTGAGGTCACTGAGATCGCCCTGTGGGAAAAGCAGGCTCAGCGGGTCAACGTTGCCTTGCAGTACGCTAGCTAAGTTTTCTCCACAGCGCTGAATGAGCGACAGTTCAGCGCTGGCCTCGGGATATTGTGCTAAAAGTTGTTTTTGGAGAATCTGAGCGGATGATTGAATTGATAGGGTTGTTGTAGCGGCGACTTGCTCCAATCGGCGAAAGAGATTTTGGTGAACTGCGGCAATCTCTGAGCGCTCTCTAAGATCAGCTAACCCTTTCACAATATATCCAAGGCTTAAGATCTCAAGCTGAGGTAGCAGGTCGAGATAAGACTGAATGGCCGGTGAGGCGATCGCCTCCGAAAATCCATCCGCCATCTGCCGAACCACAGCCTCTACGTCTACATCAGCAGGCAGTGCTAAAGGCTCCCAGTCTACGGTGTAGAACCAGTCTTCCACAGCCGTTTGACGAGGGAACGGTAGCGAGGATAAAACTCTCTCCCGGCTCGCAGGCTGTAGCCGCAGCCCTGACAAGCTGACTAAAGGCTCACCCGCTAACGACAAAAGCTGAATATCGGCGATGAGCCAACTATCTTTTTGAGTAACTTCTACATGGCTCCACAGCTCGCTAATCTTAATATTTTTGACGTGAAGATGAACCTCGCCAATCGCTGCCGGAAGGTATGTAGACGTCTCTGTTTCATTAACGAAAATAGCTGCGATACTCTGTAGGCAAGCGTCCAATAGCACCGGATGCAGGCAGTAAATATTCAGCGTTGAATTTAGCGCTTTTGGTAGCTGTAGGCGGCACAGCGCCTGATTTTCACCCGTGTAGACTTGCTGAATAGCGCGGAAGCTGTCTCCATAGGTGATGCCTTGTGCGCTTAGTCGGCCATAGCAGTCGATGGCGGATACTTCTAAGCGGCAGCGTTCTTTTAGCTGTTTCAGGCTTGGAGTATGAGAGAGAGAATTTTGGGGGGTTGTAAGCGCAGGAGAAAAGTATCCACTAGCGTGAAGCTGCCACTGATCGGTGTCTTTTTGGCTGAAGATTTCAAACTTCTGTTGTTTTACATTAGGCGTGAGTACGAGCTGAAGCGTTTGAGGCGAATCTAGCAGAAGTGCCTGATGGAAGTTAACGTCGCTAATCGTTATGTTTTGGTTAGGCTGAGATTGTTTGACGGCAGCGATCGCCATCTCTAAATAGCCGACAGCAGGCAGTATAGCGGCTCCAAAGACCTGATGCTCTTGGAGAAAGGGTACAGACGTCGGGTGCAGGATTGTTTCAAAATGCAGGCTGGTGGTGCCTGCTAGCGGGAGGCGATCGCCCACAAGCGGATGCCTGTTCTGGTTCGCAACACTTGCCCTTTTATACTGCTGGCTGTTGGTTTTCAAATCTATCCAATGACGCTCTCTTTGAAACGGGTAGGTCGGCAAATCAATTCGGCTATGAACTTTACCGGGCCAAGTAACTTTAGCGCCTTGCACATAAAGCTGTCCCAAGCTAGAGAGCATGACGTGTCTATCGTTGTGATCAGCGTTGCGACTTACTCGAAGACTATGCAGCCACTGCCCTCGCCAGTTTGGTAAACACGCCTGTCCCATTACAGAAAGGGTTGGCTGTGGCCCAATCTCCAACAAAAAATTGCACTTCTCTTCTTCTAAACGCTTCATTCCCTGCCAAAATTTCACAGGCTGCTGAATATGATTTGTCCAATACTGCGCCCAGTCGTTAGAAGCTGCGATCGCCTCCCCAGTGACCGTAGAAATCATCTCGATTTTGGCAGGCTGATAGTGAGTATAACCGGCAACTTTGTTGAAAGGCTCTAAAACAGGCTCCATTAAAGGCGAATGAAATCCATGAGAGACTTTGAGCTGTTTAGCTTGAATATTCTGTTTTTCTAGCTTAGAAAGTAGGGTGTTGAGCGCGGTTTGCGATCCAGAAAGCACGGTGTTTAACGGCCCGTTTTCAGCCGCGATCACTACCCCTTCTGACAAGTACGGCTTCATCTGTTTCGCATCAGCCATCACCGCTACCATGCCACTACCTCCAGGAAGCGCCTGCATGAGCTGCCCCCGAGTAGCCACCAAGCGTAGGCCCGTTTCCCAGTCCATCACGCCAGCCGTGCAGGCCGCTGCATATTCGCCAATACTGTGGCCCAAAACGCAGCTAGGCGTGATGCCCCATGATTTCCAGAGTGTGGTAAGGGCGTAGGCGATCGCAAAAATTGCAGGCTGTGCATATTTTGTCTGGTGTAGCTGTGTGTGCTGCGCCTGTTGGGAATAAAGAATCTCTGATAAGGATAGATCAAATTCTGTTTTTAGAATCTCATTACAGCGGTCAATTACCTTTTGAAAAATGGGTTCGGTGTTATAAAGATCTCGGCCCATGCCGACGTACTGAGCGCCTTGGCCCGTGAAAATGAACGCAATTTTAGGCGATCGCTGAGTCGCTTTTCCAGTAATAGCAACGGCAGGTTCCTTCGTGTAAGACTCAAGCTGAGAGAGGGCCTCGTCAGTAGATTTGGCGACGATAGCGAGGCGGTGTGGGAAGTGCGATCGCCGATGCCAAGCGTTCCAACACACGTCTCCAATATTAAGAGATTCTTGGCTAGCTAAGTACTCAGCATACCGACCGGCTAAGTCTCTCAGCGCGACAGGTGCTTTCGCAGAAAGCACTAGCAAATGAGTCCTCTCTTCTGGTTCAACCACGTCTGCTCCTAAAACAAAACCAGGCACAGACTCGACAACCACATGCGCATTGGTGCCACTAAATCCGAACGAACTAACGCCAGCGAAAATGGACTGCGCTGACAATTCAGTGCCTTGATCTTGAGGCCACTTCAGCGATTGTTGTGTTACTCGAACCGGCAAATTTTCCCAGTCAATATGCGGGCTTGGCTGCTGAAAATGTAGATGAGCGGGCAGCGTTTTATGCTGCATTGCCAGCACCACTTTAATCAGTCCGGCAATCCCTGCGGCGGCTTCCAAATGCCCAATATTAGTCTTCACCGAGCCGATATTTAAAGCATTCTGTTGAGTATGGCTTTGCCCAAATACAGCGCCCAAAGCGCCAACTTCAATCGGATCGCCGAGCGCAGTTCCGGTTCCATGCGCCTCAATATAGCTAATCTGTTCGGGTTTCACATTGGCATTCTTCAGCGCCTGTTGAATCACCGCTTGCTGCGACGGCCCGTTTGGCACCGTCAGCCCACCGCTGCGCCCGTCCTGGTTTACGGCAGCTCCACGGATCACGGCTAAAATGTTGTCGCTTTGAGCCACCGCATCAGACAGTCGCTTGAGTACAACAACTCCACAGCCCTCTCCTCTGGCAAACCCATCGGCAGCAGCATCAAATGTTTTGCAGCACCCTGTAGGAGAGAGCATGTGAGCCTTAGAAAAATTAATGCTGAATTCTGGGGCAAGAATGCGATTGACGCCACCCGCTAGCGCAATTTTACACTCTTGATTACGTAGGCTTTGGCAGGCCAGATGCACAGCGACTAAAGACGAAGAACAGGCGGTATCGACCACCAGGCTAGGCCCAGTGAATCCTAAAATATAGGAGAGTCTGCCGGCAATAACGCTATGGGCATTGCCGGTTGCCAGGTAAGCGTCAATCTCGGTATCGGCACGGCCTGATAGATATTGAGCGTAGTCGTTACTGCTCACACCCACAAAAATGCCTACTGGATGACCGACCTGCTTATCGGGCACGATGCCGCTGTGTTCCATAGCCTCCCAACTCACTTCCATGAGTAGCCGCTGCTGAGGATCTAAGCTGGCAGCTTCTCGGGGAGAAATGCCGAAAAAGTCGGCGTCAAAGTCTTGTAAATGATCAACAAAGCCACCGTAACGGGTGACGATTTTTCCAGGGGCACTAGGGTCAGGGTCGTAGTAGGCATCTGCGTCCCAGCGATCGCTTGGCACTTTTGAAATGGCATCTCTGCCTTCGTTCAATAGCTGCCAATAAGTCTCTGGGCTACTTGCTCCACCGGGAAAACGACAGCCCATTCCTACAATCGCAATCGGCTCTGTTGCCGTAGCCTCTACTGTAGAGAGTTTTTTCTGTAGCTTTTCAATGACCTGCAAAGCGCGAGCCATCCGCTGATGGTTGTTCTGATTGCTGGTCTGATTATTAGGAGAAACTGACTGTATCATGGTGCGTCCTCCCCTAACAGGTTTTCAATGTCTGCAAGCTTCCGATCCATTTCAGCGATTAGGTTCTCAGCGATCAGATCCTCTTGAAGTAGCGGCTGTAAATTCTCTTTATTAATGCTGACGACATCTGTTGGAGTATTGTCTGCTGTCGATTTAGTCGTTTCTTCTCCTATAAGCTGCGTGGCCAAATAAGTCAGCAAAGCTTCTACTGTTGGATAGTCAAATACTAGCGTGCTGGATAGCGAGATGTTTAAGTCAGCCTGCAAGCTATTTTTCAATTCCAGCGCTGTCAGAGAATCCATGCCCAAATCAAAAAAGCCTACCTGCGGGTCTAGCTCATCAGAGCTAAAGCCGAGCGTTTGGCCGATTCGCTCGCAAACATAAGTCTCAAGTAGCTCTCTTTTTTGCTCAGGTGCTGCGACTTTAAGCTCTCTTATGAATGAATGGTTTCGTCGGTTAGATTGAGCGCTGTTGGAGATTGATTTTGATGCTTGTGAGCGGACTGAATCAAAGAGCGATCGCGTCCCCACAAAATTTTGACTTAAAAAGTCTTCCCAGCGAATAGGCACAATGCCCACCTGAGCCGCCGCTGTCGTCCAAACGCGCTCCAGCGCACTTAGCCCTTCTTCAGGAGAGATAATTTCCACACCAGCAAATTGCTCGAGGCTTCCCCTTGCCTGGTACTCAAGCGCTGAGCCCACGGTAGACCAAGCGCCCCAGTCAATGCTCAAAGCTGGCAACCCTTGCTGATGCCGGTAGCAAGCAAGCCCATCTAAAAATGCGTTTGCCGCTGCGTGATTTGCCTGCCCTGGTGAGCCCAACAGCGCCGCCGCTGAAGAAAATAGAACAAAGAAATCTAAATTGCAATCCTGCGTCAGCCGATGTAAATTCCACGCTCCAGATACTTTAGGTGCCAGAACGCGCTCAAAATCTGCCCAATCAAGCTGTTGAATCAGTCCATCAGCCAGTACACCCGCTGCATGAATAACGCCTCTTAATGGATAGTCCGACTGCTGACTAATCTCGCTCAAAACAGTTTTCATCGCCGCTGAATCAGTGACATCAGCCAAAACTACGCTAACTGTAACGCCCTGCTGTTTGAGCTGATCGATAGCCACTTGAGCTTGGGCTGTAGGTTCCTGGCGGCTGAGTAACGTGATTTGCTGGGCTCCATGTTCGGCCATCCATTTGGCAACCACTAACCCTAATCCGCCAAGCCCGCCAGTGATTAAATAGGTGCCCTTTGCTTGAATTTGAACAAGTTGAGCGATCGCATCTAAGTTCTGATTTATAACATCCTGCGTCAGAACCATTTTGCCGGTATGATTTGCTTGCTGTAAGGTGCGAAAGGCTTGAACTGTTTCCGACTGAGGAAAGGTGATGTATGGAATCTGCCGCCAATGGCCTGCGTTTACTTCCCTTATAAGCTGTTGCAAAATCTCTTGTATTTGCTGCGGCTGCTCTTTGCACAACACCGAGAGATCTACGATAAAATGGCGAACATCTGGCCGTATTTCTGCAATTTGTTCTTCAGTCAGACCCTCACCTTTGCCAATGTCTACAAAGCGCCCCTGACGCCCTAGCGATTGCAGACTTTTCTCTCGAAACTCGCCGGGTAGCGCGTTTAGCACCACATTAACGCCTTCGCCCTGGGTGGCAGCCATAATCTCATCGGCAAACGCCAGGGTTCGAGAGTTCATGATATGGGTAATGCCGAATGCTCGCAGCGTGTCCCATTTGCTAGGGCTAGCGGTTGCAAATATTTCGGCCCCAATCTGTTGCGCAATTTGGACAGCGGCCTGACCGACGCCGCCAGCGGCTGAGTGAATGAGGATGCGATCGCCTGTTTTTAGCTTGGCTAGCTGGCACAGGCTGTAGTAAGCCGTTGTAAACGTAACGGGCAGAGTCGCTGCGGCTTCTGTGGTCAGATTTTCGGGTACGAGAGCGACTAAATCACCGTGAACAGTGACATATTGAGCAAAACTGCTGGGCGCGATCGCCATTACCCTTTGTCCCGTTTGCAGGTGTGCGATCGCCTCTCCCACCGCAACCACTTCACCGACACATTCACAACCTAAAGGCGCAGCATCAGGATATTCTCCTATCGCAATCAGCACGTCTCTAAAGTTGAGCCCAGTGGAATGAACGCGAATTTCTACCTCATCTGCGTTGGGCTGACGGCGCGAGACAAGCTGCCATCGCAGGCCCGAAAGCGTTCTCGCTTGATCGGCGACAAGCCGAGTAGACGCTGATAAAGAAGCGGTTCTGTAGTCTTCTATTCGAGCAACCGTTCGCTGTCCCTCGTGATATATCACTTGAGTTTCAAGAGAATCTGCCAGTAGCTCTACCGCTAGCTGTTCGGCTGTTTCTGCCTGAATGTAGGTGCAGCGAAGTTCAGGATGCTCGAGCTGTGCGGTTTGCAACAGTCCCCACAGGCTAGAAAGTGCCAGATGTGTTTTGGGTGTGGGGTTAATACTTATAAAGTACAAACGAGACGAATGAGCACGTTGAGCAACAGCCTGAATCAGCGCTAACGCCTGACGACAGACGGACTCTGTACGCTCAACTACCGAGCTATCTTTCTCTATCTCAAAATCGCAGACAACAGCATCGCCCTGAAAATCTTCTGTTGGAGAATAGTCATAGACAATCTGTTTTTTCTCTTCGAGTCGCGATATTATCTCAGCGCTTACGTTTAACAGGCCCCAAGTTCTCGGCGGTGCCTGTTGCCGCTGAGCTACAATAACTGACTGAGAAAGGCTCTTTTTACGCTCGTGTTTTGGCTGTAGGGCCACTGCTCGCTCAAAACCAACAGATGTTAAGAGCGTCTGCCACTTCTCTGCCGAAATAAGAGGATGCTTAGGACGCAGGGACGTATCTGTAAACGTCCACCAGCCGGGCGTTAGGCCGAAGATGAGATCGATCCAACCGACGGGCTGAGTGCCTTCTAATAAGATGAGCTGTCCGCCGGGTGCTAGCAAGTGACCGACGTTGGTTAGCGTATTTTGTAAGTCGGCTGTGGCGTGAAGAACGTTGGCTGCGATCGCAATGTCAAAGTCACCGCTAAGCGCCTTTACTTGAAATGTGTCTTCAATATCTAGCAGCGCATACTCAACAAACTTAAAGTCCTGGAATCGAGCTTTGGCTGCACTTATAAATCGAGGAGAAACATCCGTAAAGAGATACTTGACCTGATTCGATAGCTGAGATAGCTGCGGCAGCAGGTGAGCTGTGGTGCCGCCTGTGCCTGCCCCGATTTCGAGAATGCGGAGAGGGCGATCGCCCAGAACTTGGGCCGCTATCGTTATCACAGCTTCCTGCACGAGCTGATTCATTACCCGTGCACCGATTGAGCTTTGGTAAAGTGCTGTTAAGTCGGTTAGGTCACCATCAGGGAACAGTAGAGTGAGCGGATCTACCTGTCCTTTGAATACGTCTGCAAGGCGATCGCCACAGCGGCTGAGGAGTGTAAGTTCGGCGCTAATTTGGGGCTGCTGGCTAAGCTGCTGATAGATCTGTTGCGGGTTGAGTTTTGTTGTAAGGTTTGCTGCTCTGAGTAGTTCCAAACAACGGCCAAATAGCTGCCGGTGCTCAGGGGCAGGCTGGAGATCGCAAACTTGTTGGATGTAGGCTAGGGCGAGATGATCTAGCTGAGGCTGAAGGGTTTGATACTGGCGAAAATCTGGCTGCTGAATAAGCCGAGAGAACGTGGGCGCAAGGCGATCGCGCACCGTCTCTGGAGAGAGTAAAAACTCAGCAGGCGTTTGTAACAAAGCTTGCTGCTGCCACACCAGCTCATGCAGCCACTGCGTCTTATCCTGTAGTGCTGGTTTTGCCTCAATTGCCTGAAGCACAAGCCCTTTTGCTTTCGCGAGCACATGCCCCTGCTGCGTTAGCCAGCTAATATCAACAACAATTTTCAGCCCACTATCGCGGCGTTTAGCCTGTATCCAAATTTCACCGTCAGGCATCGGCTGATAGCATTCAAATCTTTCAATAGAGACAGGAAGATAGCTATTGTTGTTGCGGCTATCTAGCGTTGCTCCAGAAAGCTGTAGCCCAGCATCTATTAAAACCGGGTGCATTACAAAGTCAGTCGCTTCAACGAGCGGCAATTCGACCTGAGCTAGCGCATTTAAAGCTGGCTGATACCAAACTTTTTTAATAGCTTGGAAAGAAGGCCCGTAGCTAACACCACGTTGAGCACACTGCTCGTAGAACTGCTCAGGAGAAAATGTTTTTGTTAGTTGCTTCTGAGTCTCTGGGATGGCAACAGGAGCCTGATTTTCAGATGTTGACGCCTGTAATTCGCCTAAAACATGATTCGTCCATGTCTCTTCAAGCGTATCTGCTTCTAAGCTATGAATTTCAAACTTGTAGCTCTCTGAATTCTGAAGCGTCACCAGCGTTTGCAACCGAATAGAATTCGTTTGTTCTAACCACAGTCCTTTCGTAAGACAAATATTCTCTAAACAATAGCGACCTTCAAACGCTTTGTTCCCAGCGGCTAAGCCCATCTCTAAATAAGCTGCCGCTGGCATCAGCACAGATTGAAATACGGCATGGTCTGACCAATTTAATGGCTGGTTGGCCTGTAGCTGTGCTTCAAAGCAGCGGACGTTGTTGCCCGCAAGGGAAAGCGATCGCCCTAACAATGAATGACTTTTACCTGCTGCGAACGTATTAGGTTGTTTTTCTTCGGCATCAATCCAGTAGCGATCGCGCTGAAAAGGATAGTTAGGTAGCTGCACCATTTGCCGAGGATAGGCCCGGTCAAATCCGGCCCAGTCAATAATGGCGACTGCTTGATAGACTTGGCCCAAGCTAGTCAGAATCGTTTCCCAATCAGGATAGTCTACGGTTTCGCTAGCCTTTTTAGAAGAGAGACTCGGCACCCAAGTTGCCGATAGTGACGGCAAACAAACTTGCCCCATTGCTGTCAGCGTGGGCTTCGGCCCAATCTCAACAAACAGATTACAGCCTTCGCTTTCTAACGTTTCCATGGCGGCTAAAAACTGTACAGGCTGCCGCACTTGCGATACCCAGTAGTCAGCCCAGTCAGGGGACTGCATGTCATCTGACGTTAAAAGCTGACCCGTCATACTAGAAACAATCTCTACTTCAGGCACACGGTATTCAACAGAATCAGCTAGCTGCCTAAACTCATTGAGCATCGGCTCCATTTGCGCAGAATGAAACGCATGAGAAACCTGAAGCGGCTTTACCCTAAATCCTTCTGCTTCTAGCTGTGTAGTCACCGCTTCAAGCGCCATTAGCTCACCTGCAACAACCGCGTGCTCAGGGCCATTAACAGCCGCAACTTCAGCACCATCAGACAAATAAGGAAAAATCTGTTCTTTTGACGTCATGACCGCGATCATTCCGCTACCAGCAGGCAGTGATTGCATCAATCGACCTCTAGCGGCTACCAGATGCAGGCCGTCTTCTAAGCTAATCACACCCGCCGCGTGAGCCGCTGCATACTCTCCGATGCTATGGCCTAAAACGCAGTCGGGGTGGATGCCCCAGGACTTCCAGAGTTCGGTGAGGGCATGGGCGATCGCAAACAAAGCAGGCTGACTATACGCCGTCTGATGAAGTAAATCAGTTCCCCTGTCTGTTGGCTTCTCAGCATACATAACGCCTAGTAGATCAATGCCTTCATCTACAAGAATGTCAGCACAGCGGTCTATAGCAGCGCGAAAAACAGGCGCTATTTCATAAAGCTGCTGGCCCATGCCTGTATACTGAGCGCCCTGCCCGGTAAAGAGAAATGCGATTTTAGGTCGAGCGACAGATTGAGTCGAATGGCTTTGTGAAGTGCCTTTTGCTGAGAAACGATCTATCTGTTGAACAAGGCTGTCTTTGTTGGTAGCAATCAGTGCAAGACGATGAGAGAAGTGCGATCGCCCTGTATTCGCTGAAAAACAAATATCAGAAAGCGATGCTGTTGTTGTAGCCAAATAGCTTTTATAGCGCTGAGTAAGGGCATGTAGCGCGGCATCACTTTGAGCCGAAAGCGTCAGAATATGACTGGGGCGATCGCTCTCACAAAGCGCTTCAAGTGCCATAGACTCAACAGCATTTTCACTGATGGCCTCTTCAATCACCAAATGAACATTGGTGCCACTCATCCCAAATCCGCTCAGACCAGCGCGTTTAGGCTCATTCGTGTCAGGCCAGGGCATCAGCGCTTGGGGCACTTCAACAGCCAGTTTCTCCCACGGAATATGTGGATTGGGCGTTGTCAAATGCAGATGCGGCGGAATCTGTTGGTGTTGCAGTGCCAGCACCACCTTCATCAGCCCAGCCACACCAGCAGCGGCCTCCAAGTGGCCAAAGTTTGTTTTTACAGAGCCCACAACCAAAGGCGACAAACGATCTGAACCCATTGCCCGACCTAACGCCAACAGCTCTATCGGATCGCCCAAAGACGTGCCGGTGCCGTGAGCTTCTACATATTGAATTTGCTGCGGACTGAGCTTGGCGTTAGCGATCGCCTGTCGAATCACTGCCGTTTGCGCCGATCCATTCGGTGCGGTCAGGCCATTGCTAACGCCATCGTGGTTTACCGCCGAGCCTTTGACTAAAGCGAGAATGTTGTCCTGATTGGCGATCGCATCTGACAGCCGCTTAAGTACAACAACCCCACAGCCTTCTCCACGCCCATAGCCGTCAGCAGTAGCATCAAATGTTTTACACCGGCCGTCGGGCGAGAGAGCCTTGAGCTTACAAAAGCCCACCGTCACTTCCGGCGAAAGCATCAGGCTCACGCCACCCGCTAAGGCTAAATTAGACTCGCCGCTGCGTAGGCTTTGGCAGGCTAAGTGCACTGCTAACAAAGAAGAAGAACAGGTCGTGTCGAGCTGCATCGTTGGCCCCTGAAAGCCAAACACATAGGCAATTCGGCCAGCGGCGATGCTGCGGGTGTTGCCTAAGCTACTAAAGGCATTAATGCGAGAGAGATCGCCTGAGCGAACGCTGTGCTGAGCGTAGTCATCAAAGCTGAGACCAACAAAAACACCTGTCGCGCTCCCTTGCAAATCGAAAGGTGGCAAACCTGCGTTTTCCAGTGCGGTGTAGCTGGTTTCTAACAACAACCTTTGCTGTGGATCTAGGCTGTGAGCTTCTCGGGGTGAAATGCTGAAAAATTGCGGGTCAAACTGATCAATTTTGTCAATAAAGCTACCGTAGCGAGTGTACATTTTCCCGGCTGCGTCGGCGTCTGTGTCGTAATAACTATCAACGTTCCAGCGCTGGCTGGGAATCTCCGTAACCGCATCTACACCATTTTTCAAAAGCGCCCAATAGGCTTCGGGCGTGTTCGCGCCGCCCGGAAACCGGCAGCTCATGCCAACAATAGCAATCGGCTCATTCTGACGATATTCAACATCGTCTAGCTGACCGCGCAGCTTGCGAATTTGCATGGTCGCCTCGGTGAGCAGGTCACGATAGTTTGAAGGCGTTTGCGGCGGCTGTGTGCCAGCATCTATCCAGCGAGAATGCGTCATAATCATCTCCCTCTCACCGCTGCTAGCTCGACTGCCAAGGCATCTGCAATCTCAGTTTCTGAAAGCTCTCCAAAGGCATAGCTGCTTTCACTACGATTGTTTTTCACAAAATCTTCTTTTTTGTCATCTGAAGCGCTCTGATTATTTATCATCGCTGGGTTTGCTGGCTGGTTGAGCGCGGTTAAATGGCTAGCCAGTGCTTCAATTGTAGGAAAATTCCAGGCAAGCGTGACCTCTAACGGGTCAGAAAGCTTCAAAAAAGTGCCAAGGTCTTGCGCTAGCTCAACGGCCATCACAGAATCCATGCCATAGTCAGCGAACGCCTTGGCCGGACTAATTGTGCTGACGTTTACGGATAGCTGTTTTGCAAGCCATTGAACAATCCAGTTTTCTATCGTGCGCTTTTGTCTACTAGTAGATGGGCTTGCTGAAGATGAGTACGTTTTTTGAGTATGAACAGTTTGTTGTGGCGCTTTTTCTGACTGAGGTACAGCAGGTAAGCGAGGGTGCTGTTCTAGTTTGAGCAACTCGTCCATTTCTTCATCGGCACCTGATAGCGTTTTTTCAACGTTTCCGATGCTGCCTTGATAGCGTTTGATGTGTTCGGAAATTGCGGCTGCTGAGGTGATGGCCGCTTCGTTGGGATTGGGCTGTAGGGCTCGGGCGATCGCACCTTCAAACTGACGCTCTCCCCACGCGATCGCCAACAAATCCGCTTTCTCTGACTTAAGGGCTGCCAAGAGAATGGCTTCAGTCGCGACGTTGCCAACCATAAAGCTAGCCTGCCTCTGAGCCTGCAACACTTCTGAAAAAGGAGCGCTCTTACTCAAGTAACGTGCCAAAATCTGTTCAGCCGCTTCAAATAACTGTTCACCGATTGCTGAAAGGCACAAATCTTCAAAGAACTTTCTCAATCCTGCTGGCTGCTTGAGCACGCGAGCACCCAAATACATTGCCAGCGATTCTGTGGGCCCTTCAAAAATTCTCAAAATTCTCGAATCGCGTAAAATCTGCGGGGCGAGATTCGGCTCTATGTAGCCGCGCCCGCCCAAACACTGCACCAAATGGTCGGCAGCTTGCCAGTAAAACTCAGGGCCAGCAATCTTACAGGCTGCATAAATTTCTTCAGGAATAGAAAGACCTGCATCTAGCCGAGTGGCCGTGAGCGTGACCAAGCTTTCAACGGCTGCGATCGCATTCGTCAGCCAGCTTAGCCGCGTCAGCAGCACCGGATTATCCAACAGTCTCCCGGTCGAAATTGTCCGACTTTCGCTATAGCGCAACATGATCTGGGCGCAGCGCTTCATACCGCCCACGCTAGCCGAGGCGATCGCCAGCCGGCCATACATCATCGCATCCTGCGCCACCATCATCCCTTGGCCAGCCTCGCCAAGCCGCTGCGACTCATCCACCCAGGCGCGATCTAACAGCACCGTATTTTGCACCATTCCTCGCATTCCCATGGTCAGAGCCTCTGGCCCCTGCTTCAGCCCTGGGGTGCCTTTTTGCACTGCAAATCCGCTAATGCCAACTGGCGCACCCGTTTCATCAGTCTGTTGAACAAATACATTTGTCACACCGGCCCAGGCCGCCGAACCGCTCCAGATTTTCTCGCCTTTGAGCGTCCAGCCTGTTGCCTGCGGCGTGGCTTGAGCCCTAATGCCAAAGGGATGGGAGCCCGCGCCAGCTTCAGTGAGTGCAAATGCGGCTAGCTCGCGCCCGGTGGCTAGCTTGGGCAAAAGCTGTTCTTTGAGCGCTGGCTGAGCATGGTTCAGAATGGGGCGAATGCCGAGCACGTTGTTGAGGCCAACGAACAAGGCCAGCGTGGGGTCTATTGCACCAAGCTGTTCTATTATTCGCAGCGTTGAGAGATTGTTTAAGCCCAGCCCGCCGTACTGTTGAGGCACCTGCATGCCTAACAGTCCCTGATTGCCAAAATCTAGGATAACGCCGGGGGAAATGCAGCGGCGCTCGTCCATCAGGCGCGAGTTAATTGAGGTCGCGGCGTACGCTCTGAGCCAATCTTTGAGTTCGTCTGTTTTTTGGCTATTTTGTTGAGTGTTTTGTGAATTGTCCGGCTGGGCGTCATTTTGCTTGATGGCAGTTGCTGACTGAGGGGCTGCGGATCGAGACCACTGTTCAACACAGTCTAAGGTGCCTGCTTGGAACTGAGATTTGCAGGACTGGCGCTGCACTTTGCCGCTGGTAGTTTTGGGTAAATGACCGGGTTTGAGCAGCGCGATCGCCCACACCTGTAAGCCATACTGCTGAGAGACGGCTGAGCAAATGGCCGCTATAATTTCAGAAACCTGTAGCGTTTGCTTGCGCAGCGATCGCACCGCCGTCCGCGTAATTTCTTGAACAACAACAATCTGCTCTCTATCGGTGCCCGTATCGTCAGAACTCAGGCTAAAAGCCGCCCCTGCTGGCTGCAAGCTTGGGTGGGCCTGCCCTACACTCAGCTCAATATCCTGCGGATAGTAGTTTTGCCCGCGCACCACCATCAAATCCTTCAGCCGCCCGGTAATAAACAGCTCTTTCGACTGCACAAAGCCCAAATCGCCCGTCCTTAAGAAATTGCCAGACCTGCCTGCTAGCCGGTTGTTAAAGACCTCCTGAGTGGCTCGCACCTGTCCCCAGTACCCTGCCGCGACACTTTCGCCAGCAACCCAAATTTCACCGATTTGATCTGAAGCACAGGGTTGTTGCGTTTGCAGATCAACAATCTCAATCTGTTGCTCAGCCGACTGACCGCAGCTAACAAACTGTTTTGCGTCTGGTGCTCCAGCCGGTCGCTGTGCAATCATGCCTTCAGCGATCGCATCCTGGCTCACCGACACAACCGTCGGCAGCGCTGAGTGTAGTAGCCCACCCGACACCATCAGCGTCGCTTCTGCGAGCCCATAGCAGGGATAAAACGCGCTACGTCGAAAGCCACAGCCTGAAAAAGCACCTGTAAACCGGTCAAGCGTTTGCGCCCTAACCGGTTCAGCCCCGCTGAAGGCCACTGTCCAAGAAGACAAGTCTAAGGTTTGTCGTTGCTCAAGAGAGATTTTTTGAAGGCAGTGGTCGTAGGCGAAATTGGGTCCGCCGCTAGTGGTGCCGCGAAAGTAAGAGATGGCATCAAGCCATCGGTAGGGATTGCGTAAAAAGGAGGTGGGCGACATCAGGGTGACCGGATAGCCACCATAAAGCGGCTGCAAAATACCGCCGATGAGGCCCATATCATGATAGGGTGGCAGCCAAATCACGCAGCGGGTGTCTTCTGAATGGCCAAAAGCGTGTTGAATCTGTTGTAAATTGTGAGCTAGATTAGCGTGGGTGACCATTACCCCTTTGGGCTGGCTAGTCGAGCCTGACGTGTATTGTAAAAAAGCAATTTTTTCAGGCGCGATCGCTGGCCTTACAACAACGTCAGGAGCCCGATGAGATGTTTTGACAGTATCGGTTGCAAGGCAAAAGGGTGTGCTATTTCGTTGAAATGATACTGAGCGCATTAAGGAATTAATGTCATCAAGCAAGACCTGCGTAGTAAGAACACCTGCTACCTTGGCGTCCGTCATAATATGCTGCCACCTGGCCAAGCTTTCATGACGACGCGGCGGCGGTACCGGGATGGCGATCGCGCCCACTGACAAGCAGCTCAAAAAAGCCGCAATCAGCTCTAGCCCTGGCGGGTACACTAATAAAACAGGCTGCTGATTAAATCCATTCTCAAATTCTTCAGCGAGATGAGACGGCTTTTGCAACAGCGCATGGTGCTCAAGCAGGTTCACGATTACCTGCATGCGATCGTATAGCGCTTTATACGTCCAAACAGCTAGCTCTGACTGAGATACCGGAAGCGGCTGATCGGCTAAAAACTGGTAGGCAATTCGCGCTGGCTGATGCACCGCACGCCAGTGTAAACGCTCTAAAAGCGTACTGGCCATTGCTTGACTTTCTGGCAATGGCGGATGCTGTATGCGCTGACTACTGGCTGACTGGTTCACAAATGCACTGCTTAGAAAGGTGTTAAAGCCCAATATTCAGAAGGCTTATGAAAAATAACACTGAGACACGGAGTCTTTTTGTGTAATATTTATTACACTCTGTGCTTCAGTAGTTAGTAATTATTCTCATTAAGTATAGCTTCATTATAGACCTACTCGCCCATTCTTTCAGGAATATTACTGAAAGAATAGTTAGTCTTGCGTTTGTGCTTTAGGGCGGGTGGCGATCGCTAACTTGGCTCCTTCAATCTGTCTAACTTCATCCATCACGCCCACCACGTCACCATTCATCGCTTTTTCATCGGCGCGAATCGTCACCACTGCAGCCTGCCCCGGATTCAGATTCTGTCTAATAGCGCTCTGAATATCCGAGGTTTGAATGGTGGCCTGATTGAGCGTAACTTGGCCCTGTTCGTCTATCGAAACCGTAAAGTTAGCGTCGGGCTGCTGCTGAGAAGTTTGCGCGCTAGGAAGATTGATAGGCAAACCATCAGATTGCGTGAGAAAGAGAGAAGAGATCACAAAATAAGTCAAAATGGCGAAGATCACATCGATCATCGGCAAAACATTGACCGACACTTCTTCGTCAAAGTCATCGTTGGGCAGATGCATAAGCCCCTCTCTCTGAATAAGTGTGATTATTTTTGCAGCGGCGCTCGTACAAAATTTCTAGCTGACTGCTGTATTCTTGCAAAAGCGAGATTTGACGGCGATAACAAGATCGAAATACGTTGAAGACGGCAAGCGCGAACATCGCCACCACCATGCCGACAGCGGTAGAGACGAGCGCCTCACTGATCCCGCCGGTGACTGCGCCCGCATCAGCGCCAAGCTCACCAATGCGAACCGCTGCGAAAGATCGAATCAGACCTAATATGGTGCCGAGCAGCCCGAGCAATGGGGCGATCGCAATCACGGTTTGAAACACGCTAGAAAAACGTCTGAGCAGCGGCATTTCGGCATGGCTCGCACCTTCTAGTGCCATTCGGAACTGGGACGGGGAGGCCTCTTCAACCTCTAGGGCTTCTAAAAAGATGCGGGCAATGGGAAAGCTAAGACTTTTTTTAAGCAGAGCGATCGCCTCTGCGGGACGATCTTTGTACAGCACCAGCACGCGCTTAATCAGTGGGCGCTGCCGCCGCCGAATACGCAGCCAAAACACCGCGCGCTCAATCGTCAGTACAAAAACGAGCAGCGAGAACAAAAGCAACGGCCACATGACAACACCGCCAGCGGCAAACATTTCGCGAGTAGACATAATAGCAGCGCAGTCCTTAGGAAGCTCTCGTGGATGTAATGAACGGCGGTATGAAAGTACGGTCACTCACCGGCTATAGTCCCGATGTCTAAATACTTTGACAGTTTTGTTACCTTACCTATAGATGAAATTCATTGTCAAGTAGAGCAAGCGATTTAAATCACAGGCTGCTATCCGTAAATATGGCCACATTGCCTCTGTGTATGGGGCTTGGCCTAAGTAACATCGAGAATACTCCTAAAGCTCCACAATAATATAATTTTGGCCTTCCCTATAATTAAGAAGGATTACTGATAAGCTACGTATTGATCACTCCTGATGTGTGCCGAACCGTAATGGGTTTTTCCGACGATAATTTTAATCAGTACCGAAAAGAAATTCGGATTATGTGGCGTGTTTTGGCTGTGGGCGTAGTAGTCGCAGGGGGCGTTCATGTGTTCTCTTTGCCTTGGATTTCTAGAATGGTATCCGGCCCGCCGGGAGAGGAGATCGCCGAAATAGAAGCCACACCAATTGAAATTGTGGTGGAAGAAGAGCTGGTGCAGCAAACGCCTGAGCCTGAGCCTGAGGAACCAGAAGAAAATCCAGAGCCTGCGGCCTCTGCCGATAAACCGTCAGCAGCACCGCTGGCAACAGCAGCCGACCCAGTGCCAACCAGTGAGGTGGCAGCGGCGGATACGGTAGCAGTTACGCCAGCGATCGCGACTGAAAATGGCGCGATCGCTGGCCAGGGCGCAGTCGGTGAATCGTCTGTGATTGGTATGGTTACAGGATCGGGAAATCCTACGGAAGTGGGCGATCGCATCAACCTCCCCGAATCAACCCCACCCCCCGATATTTTTCCATCCGTCATCCAACCCAAGCCTCAACTACCTACCAGATCCCGAGAACCTGTACAAGAAATCGCACTCGCGCGGCGCAGGCCACCGACCTCACGCTTAGTAAGCTGTAACCCCTGCACGTCGCCCGACTACCCCACTACCGCTCGTCGCGAAAAGGTTGAAGGCCAGCCCGTCGTCAGCGCAATATTCGACGCGAACGGTAGAGTTATTGAAGCGGTGATTGAAGTTTCTAGCGGTAATGCGGCCTTTGATCGCGCGGCTTTAGAAGAAGCTAAAAAGAACTGGCGCTTTCAAGATCCTCAGGGGCTTGGCGGCCAGGTTTCGGTTGATGTTGTATATGTTATTGACGACTCCGAACAGTACGAAGCCGCTCAGCAAGCAGGTGAGATTCGCGCGGTCGAGCTGCCTATCGATCAACAGGTTCAGCGCATTGCGCCCGATCAGCCATTGCCATCAGCCTCCAGTGCCCCTGTAAATAGTTCGCCCTCCCAAGGCGCTGAAGAGATTGAACAGGTTGAGCCCGAGTCAGTTTTAGATTCTTCAGAACCCGCAGATCCAGAGTCTGTTGTGCCAGAGCCTGTTGTGCCAGAGCCTGTAGAGGTAGAAACGCCTGCGATCGCTCCACTACCCGATCCCCCCGTTCCACCAGAACCTATTGTCCCGATTGAGCCGCCGCCTATTCCACAAGAGCCACTCCCCCCGGCTGTGCCTATCGACCCACCTGCTCCTGAGCCTGAACTGCTTCCATTTGAACCATCCGCCCCCGTGCCGTCTGCCCCTGAACCATCCGCTCCCGAACCATCTGCTCCCGAACAGTGATCATTGAACCGTCGAGAACCCAGTATGAAGTCACTTCTAGAGCTGATTTTGCTGCGAGCACAAAACAGTTGCAGCGGCTTATTCGCGCCACTATTGCTCACCCCGCTGCTGTTGTTTTTGCCAGCCGCCGCCTATAGCCAAACAGACAAAATAGAAACAGAGGTGCCGCTACTAGAACAGCTCAGACCCAACCCTACTGCTGCAATTACAGATATTCAGCTTACTGAGCTAGAAGATGGGCTCAAAGTCATCCTAATCACCGACAGCCCGGAGCAGGTTGAAATTTTCCAGACCCAAGAAGGAACAACGCTAACCGTCGATATTACAAATGCAACCCTAGCCCTGACTGACGGTGGCAGCTATCAGCAGCTCAATCCAATTCCGGGCGTGGCCTCTCTAACCGTAGAGCAGCGCGGTGATGAGATTCAGCTAACGGTGGTGAGTGATAACGAAACGCCCCCCGTTGCCTACTTTGAAAGACTGCAAGAAGCCCTTCAGCTCGACGTGGTGACCGTTGCGCCCGGTGCGACAGACACAGATATTGACCTTAACAGCAACAACTTGCGCATTATTGTGGCTGCTGCACCGCTAGATGGCTACAGAGTGCCAAACTCTAGCATTGGCACGCGTACCGATACGGCGATTATCGATATTCCCCAGGCTATTCAGGTGGTTCCTGAGCAAATTATTGAAGACCAGGACGCGCAGACGCTGAGTGAGGCTTTGCGCAACGTCAGTGGCGTAAGTTCAGGACGATCTAGCGCCTCGTCTTTGAATACGACGCCGTTAATTCGTGGATTTGAGAGCAGAAATATTTTACGGAATGGCCAAAGCGATGCCTCTAATCGATTTGGTGCGGGCGTCACCAACGTTGAACGTATTGAGGTGATTAAAGGGCCAGCCTCTGTTCTTTTTGGGGCGGGTGATTTGGGTGGCACGGTCAATATTGTCACCGAGCGACCGCTGTACGAGCCGCGCTACGAATTTGAGTTTGGCGGCGGCAGCTTTAATGCCTATCGCGGCAGCCTAGATTTGACCGGGCCGCTAGATGATAAAGAAAGCTTAGCCTACCGGCTTAATCTGGCCTACGACAGTCAAGGCAGCTTTGTTGATTTTCAAGATAGTGACTTCTTGTTCGTTGCGCCCTCTCTACAGGTGATGGAAACTGAAAGCAGCAGCTTCATTATAGATTTTGAATATCTCAAAAGCCGTTCGCGGCAGTCTGCGACTGGCCTGCCTGCGGTATCTGCCATTGGCTTAAAGAACAACTCGCTCGTAGACGACTTTGTAACAGGTGGGCTGGTGATTTCGGATGCCGTCCGAGAGGCCGCAGGCACCTTAGATATTTCTTCTAACTTAGGAGAGCCTGAGCTGGCCCGAGAAGAAACGCAAATTACCCGTGTGGGCTACCGGCTCAGCCACGCGTTTAATGACGACTGGAAGCTCAATCACGAATTTTTAGCTTCGTTTCAAGAGACGCCTGAGTCTTCTTTTATCGTGGCTGTCAACTATCTTCCAACGGCGGGGCAACTCGACTTCGCATCATTAAGACGTCTCCTTTTAGAAAATCCGAGTAGCCGCAAGTCTTTTAACTTTAATACGAATATTGCAGGCAATTTTGATGTTTTAGGAATTGATCAGACCTTACTGATCGGAGCAGAAATTCTTCTAGAAGAGGAGCGAGACACCATTTTTCAACAGTTTTCCTCACCTGTTGATCCCGCTAACCCGACCGTGCGCATTCCAGCATTCAATGCCTTCGAGCCTAACTATAATTCCGCTCGCTTTTCCAATCCGCTTTTCCGCAGGCTCAGCGCTGATTCTTTAGCGACCCGCAATCGATATGGATTTTATGGCCAAACGCAGCTTAATTTTTCAGATAATTTTCTGGCGCTGTTAGGCGGTCGCTTGGATATGGTCAATCAGGATTTTCAGGATGACGCCAATCGATTCAACGCTGATCCCCTCAGCCTGAGTGAGACGGCGTTTAGTCCGCGCGTTGGCCTGGTTTATAAGCCGGTTGAGACTGTTTCAATTTATGCAAGCTACAGCGAATCATTTAATCCGGTGATTGGCCAAGGTTTTGGCGGCGAAGTGTTTGATTCTGAAGGCGGCAGGCAGTGGGAAACCGGTATTAAAGCCTCCATGTTTGATGACAAACTAGCGACAACGCTGGCTTTTTTCGATTTGACGCGCACCAACGTACTCACTCAAGATCCTGTGAATACTGGCTTTCAGGTTCAGGTGGGTGAACAGAACAGTCAGGGAATAGAGTTTGATATTGCGGGCGAGGTGTTGCCGGGGTGGAATATTATTGCGACCTATGCCTACACCGATGCTAAGGTCAGCGAAGACAATGAGTTTCCGATTGGGCTGCGGCTGTTGAACTCGCCTCGAAATGCGGCGAGTTTGTTTACGACCTATCAGCTTCAGCAAGGGGCATTAGAGGGCTTGGGGTTTGGCTTTGGAGTGTATTATGTAGGCGATCGCAATGGGGACTTACGCAGACCTTTTGACCTGCCTAGCTACACCCGCACCGACGCCCTACTCTTCTATGAAAAAAACAGTTTCCGCACGCAAGTAAACTTTGAAAATCTGTTTGACACTCGCTATTTTGAGGGGGCTCGCGATCAGTTTCGCGTACAGCCCGGATCTCCTTTTGCAGTGTCGGCAAGTGTGAGCTGGGAGTTTTAATTAAATGCGTGCTTTTATCAAAATCTGGGTCGGGCAGCTAGTCTCTACTATCGGTAGCTACATGACGGTATTTGCCCTCATGATCTGGATCTGGCAAGAAACAGGCTCGGCCACCACCCTCGCTTTGGTCACTTTTTTCTCTCAGCTTCCCCGCATTGCCGTCACGCCATTTGCAGGCATTATTGTTGATCGTTTCGCCCGTAAGCAGCTCATGTTATTGGGCGATGTGGTGGCTGCTGTCGGCACGCTGGCAATCGGCCTGCTCTTTTGGCAGGGGCAGCTACAGCTATGGCACCTGTACATTGTGGTCACGATATACGGCTGCTTTGGTCAGCTCCAAACGCTGGCCTATTCCACGTCTATCGCGCTGCTAGTAGATAAAGAGAACTACACTCGTGCTGAAAGTATGGTCGCGGCTGTGGGCTATTCGGGCGCTATTTTCTCTCCTATTTTGGCGGGCAGCTTGTATCCACTGATTGGTCTCACGGGCATTATTGCGATTGACCTGGCGACATTTGGCATCGCTTTTGTGATTTTGATGCTGTCCACAATTCCTAAACCTAAAGAGAGCGAAACGCCAGCGGTGATTGGCTGGCAAGATCTCACCTTTGGCTTTCGCTATATATGGAGTAAGCCGGGGCTAATTGCCATGGTGATTGCATTCTCTTGTTTTGCGGTGCCGAGTGATGTGGGTAAGGCACTTTACAATCCGATGATTTTGGCGCGCTCAGGAGGAGATGCGCAGGTGCTGGGCTGGGTGACGACTGCTGCGGGAGTAGGCGGTGTGCTTGGGGCGCTGGCAGTCGGTGCGAGCGGTGGCTTTAAGCGGCGAATTCACGGTATGTTGCTAGGGTTCATTGCCACAGGATTGTTCAAGGTTATTTTGGCTTTGGGACAAACGCCGCTGGTTTGGATGTTTTCTCACTTTGCAGCGACGCTGGCGATTCCACTGTTCTATAGCTCTAGCAATGCGATTTGGTATGCAAAAGTGCCGCCGGAGCTGCAAGGACGGGTGCTGGCGGCAGATCAGATGATTGGGCTGGGCGTCGGCGCTTTGGCTCCTTTAATAGCGGGGCCGCTAGCCGATCGCGTATTTGAACCGGCGATGCAGCCTGGAGGGGCGCTTTCTCCTATTTTTTCGCCTCTGTTTGGCAATGGTGCAGGCAGCGGCATGGCTTTGATGTATGCGATCAGTGCGGCGCTGATGGTGCTGGTGGGGATTGGTGGGTATAGCTTTAGGCAGCTCCGCGATGTCGAAATACTGCTGCCTGACCATAGCTTTGAGCGAGAACCGAGCCGCGATGCCGTTTCGTAGATATGTAGCCGCGTGGCTGATCAGAGTTGCAACGTTTGCAACATTTGCAAACAAGTGCAGGCTGACTTTAATAGTTATTGATACTGAGTATTAATAAAGATTTACGTTTATTCTTGAAAGTGTAGAACGTGGCAAGTTGCTGTTAACGGCTCGAAGATGAAGCTGGAATGTGCTGCGATCGCTCATTCATCCTACAAATATAGTCCAAAAGGCATAGAAAATCGAAGAACTTATGGATGCCTGCCAACAGACAGTTTGCGCTTTAGTAGAATTTTATAAAGTTTCCATGGTTACAGCGTAAAAATACGATGTACAATACCGATGACATTTATTGACATTTGGTCTCAATAAATGTCATCAGGGCATTAAATCTTATCAGGCGTTGCTAAGTTCTCTTTTGTGAGAGAGCTGCGGCTGTGTCATCGCTATACATCAGGGTATCGACAGATCAAGGCATCAGCAAAGTTAGCAAAATTGCACTCATGACATGAATGGCGTGTGGGCTTAGTGATTGATTGCGATCGCAACCCTTTCCCCCAACCCTATTATTCTCCCTTCAAAGACTCTCTAGTGGCTCTATAGCGCAGCCATCAGTGACTCTTTTCCCTATCAAAATTTCCAATAACTCACTCGGAAAAAACTTACCACTATGGTTCAAGCTAGTCTTTCAACATCAACGACTTTCAACGGCGATCTCAACGCGCTAGTAGAAGATCAGGGCACCTCGCTTACGTTTGAGATCTCGTTAGACGAGCCCGCCCCTGCTGGCGGACTCCGGGTATACATCGACAGCGACGTAGAACAAATCATTAACCGGCTAGACCTACCCGGATTCGCCTTCAATCCTCAGCTAGAAAACATCAGTCTTCAGTCAGTCAACACCAATTTCGACAACTCCGGCTTCGCCCTCACGCTCAACGAAGGCACCACCAGCGGCACCTTCACCATCGACATTTTCGACAATGCTGAACCCGACACCTTCTTACCCGCCACCTTCGACGGCCTCGTAGAGGCTGGCTTTTCACTCAGAACAGCCGATCAGGTCACGGCAGAAGACGCCACTAGCATCACCGGCATCAGCAACTACACCATTGACGCTACCGCAGGCACAACAACCGTGCTGTTTGCCGATAACGTCAGCCAGCTTCCTAACCAGCCTGAGCCTCCAGTCGTAGAACCACCAACAGGCGACTCCCCTGTTGTAAGCTTTGAGGCTATTCCTGCCAACGTCTCTGAAGAAGATGCCAATGCTCAAGTGGTATGGCAGTGGACAGTTACAGGCAATTTTCCAGCAGATGGCATCATCATCAACTTTGATACGCTCGGCGAGAACGATGTTAACAAGTTCACAGAACAATTTGCGGCTACCCCCGGCCCCGAATTTGTCAACTCAGACATTGTTGGATTTGACGAAGAGACAGGTCGCCTCCAAATTCTGCTAACGGCTTCTAATGCGTCCTTTATTCTCCCCATTGCTAACGACGCGCTAGAAGAAGGCGCTCAAACTTTCGATTTTCAGCTTGCAGCAGGCGACGGCTACACCGTAGATCCGGTTAACAATTCAACCCTGGTCACCATCACTGACGACAACGGTGGCCCTGGCTTTGGCCCTACCATTGGTATTTCTGCAACGCCAACAGACTTGGCAGAAGGCGATCCGCTGGTCGTGACCTTTACAGTAGATGGTGACATTCCGGCAGAAGGCGTACAGGTGCTGGTTCAAAGCCCTGTTGCAGGTGCGTTAGGTCAGTTTAATCTGGCGGACTTAGGCAACATTGTCACAACTGGTATTGAAGGGTTGCCTAGCGTTGCAGATGCCAGCGGCGGCAGCTTCTTTGTCACCATTACCGAGCCTACCGCGACCATCGCGCTTGATATATTTGATGACATTGTAGCTGAAGAACCTCTAGAGCTAACTTTCAACTTGGCCAATGGTGAAGCGTATGAGGTAGACGCTAACGCCAGCGGCATTGTGCTTAATATTGCTGATGAACCGCAGCCAGCAGGGCCAACTGTGGGCTTCACAATTGACAAAACAGATGTGACTGAAGGTGACTCTATAACCCTAACGTTTACGGTAGAAGGAGAGATTCCAACAGGTGGCGTGCAGGTGCTAGTAAACGATGCGGCTAGCGCTGGAAGTCAGCTTAGAAGCCTGACTGAATTCGATGTCTCTAACATTGAGGTGACCGGTATTGATGGGTTCCCAACGCCTGCCGATGGCGATAGCGGATTCTTTGTCACCCTTACCAGCCCTACAGCAACGATTACCCTGCCTGTCTTTGACGAAGGCGCAGATGAAGATGAAGCCACTGAATCTTTCACCTTTGAGCTAATCGACGGTGAGGCCTATGAAGTCGATGCGGCGGCGACTGGCTTTACGCTGAATATTGCGGATGCAGAAGGGACTAATCCGCCGACAGACGGCGAGCCGATTGTTACCTTCTCTACCGATACAACAGCCTTGGTTGAGTCCGAAGGTACGGTTGTAACCCTCAGCTTTGATGTAGAGGGCACGATTCCTGAAGGTGGATTGCCGATTACGCTGAACGCAAATGGCAGCGATCCAAGGTGGTTCTTCGACTTCAACAACGCAGCGCGGCCTTCGGTAAATCCTGAAACGGGCAGCTTCGACAGTGTAGCTATTTTGGGTCGCAATAATCAGGGAATTGAAGGCGGTCGTCTTGTCGGCAGACTTGCACCACCCGACTTCGATACCCTGGAGCTAGTGATTACTGAAAACACAGCGTCTTTCCAATTAGAAGTATTCGACGACGTTTTTGCTGAAGATACCGAAAGCCTCACGCTTTCTGTCGCGGATGGCGACGGCTACTCTGTGGCTCAAAACGCTGCGCCGATTACGCTAACGTTTGAAGATTCTCCAGCGGGACGCGTGGATGCAACAGCGCCTGTCGTTAGCCTCGATTTGGCGCAGTCAACGGTGGCTGAAGGAGAATTGGTAACCATTAATTTCAGCGTGGAAGGTGATATTCCGGCTGATGGGTTGCAAGTATTTGTAGCTGGTTCTCGGGCCGGTGCGCTAGGTGAATTTGCTGTTTCAGAGCTGGAGACGACTGGCATTGACGGCACACCAGGGCCAGATTCGGACGCGGGTGGTTTTGTCGTAACGCTGATTGAAAATGAAGCGTCGATTACGCTGCCGCTGTTCAAAGATGGACTGGGCGAAGGCGTGGAGAGTTTCACCTTTAGCGTGGTCGATGGCGAACTATATGACGCTAACCCGGCGGCGAGTGAAGCCACGCTAACGATTGAAGAAACGGCTCCAGTTGTTTCGGTGAATTTGGTTGGTGGCACGTTTGATGATGAGGGCGCGATCGCAGCTCCCTACATTATCGAAGACGGCGAGTTAGGCAGCTCCATTTTGAGCATGGTGGTGCAATCTGACGCACCCATCCCAGAAGAAGGGCTAATCGTTAATATCAACACTGACCTAGCCGATATTACCGACTTCATCGAAGGATCTAACTTTGTCCCCGCAGCATTTGGCGGCGAAGTCCTCGGCGCTGTGTATAACGACGCGGGCGTTGCAACTGGCATCCAGGTGCGGATGGACAGACCCAACACGGTCGTAAACTTCACAACCGGAGTGGGCTTAGAAGCAACGGGGCCACAGACCGTTAAATTTATGGTGGAAGCAGGCGAAGGCTACACGCCAGCCGCTGACGCTGCAAGCATCACCATTTACGACAGTGTTGATCAGCTACCTGTACTAGATTCTGTGCCTACAGTGGGTATCAGCGTCGATCAGTCACGGCCTTTGTCCGAAGGGCGCGGCGCAATCACCGTAGACTTTGCCGTCGATGGCGACATTCCAGCCGATGGCTTGCTGGTATATGTTTCAACCGGAGAATTTGCTGGCTTAGTTGACTTTGACTTGCTTAATGCCGGTACGTCTGGCGGTGCGTTCCCGACACCCGATGGTAGCGCTGGTGGTTTCTTTTTCAAAATTACAGAGCCAGCGGCAAGCCTGACGCTTCAGGCTCGTGAAGATGAAGAGATTGAAGGTATTGAATCTGTTGATCTCGCGATTCAGCCACTCTTGGGCTACAACATTGCAGAAGGCAGCGGCGATATTTCTATTCTGATCAGAGAAGGCCGTAGCTCACAAATTCAGGTGAGTTTGGAAATAGAACCTTCTGTTCTGATCGAGTCAGAAGGCACCGTTTCTCTCCATACTTTCAATCTGAGCAGCGCGCCTCCGGCTGAAGGCATCACGGTCACGGTCGAGACAACTGGGCTAGCTGAGTTTGACCTTTCTGGTCTAGTCACTACAGGCATTTCTGGCGATGTCACGGTGCTTGAGGGCAGTCCTGAGACGCTGGTGTTCACTATCTCTGATAGAACGGCGACCATTAGCCTGCCTGTGGCAGATGATGACGTAGCTGAAGGACAAGAAACGGCCACCTTTACGCTGGCTGAACCTGGTGAAGATGCGGGCTATCAGATTAGCCCCGAGCTGAATATGGGTGAGTTTGTAATTGTGGATACGCCTGCGGATGCACCGGCACCACCGGTTGAGAGCAGTGAGCCAAATGACACGATTGGGGAGGCGATCGCAACCGGCCTTAGCGCCGACAATAGCACCGTTTCCATCGACGGCTCCATCGGTTTTACCTTCAGTAACCGCACTGTAGATGACACCGAAGACGTTGATATGTACGGCTTTGAACTAGCCGCAGGCGATACCGTCAGCATCGATCTTGACTCTATCAACGTCATGCTGGGTGAGTTTGAAGTGAACAACGCGGGTGATTTGCGTTTGTTCAACGCGGCTGGTGAAGAACTGGCATACAGCGACCAGGCCCCCGCACCCGACGAGCTATTTGCCGCCGGACGCGATGGCTACATCGAATACACCGCCACTGAAGGCGGCAGCTACTACGTTGGCGTATCGCACTTTAGAAATGGCAACTACGATCCCAACGTATCTGGCTCTGGCGACGGTGCGAAGTTCCCCGACTTTGGCATTGCCCCAAGCCCATACAACCTGTCACTTAAGCTCAATCCTACAAACACTGGTACCGAGCCGTTTGTAGAGTTTGACGGGTCGCCTACAGCAGGTGCGCCCACAGTGACGCTTAATATGGTACCCGGCACTTTCTCCGGCAACGACATTCTCTCTTCCCAAATTGTTGAATCTCTAGGGGCTGAAGACGGTAATGCTGCCATCTTGACCTTTAGCTTCACCGTGGATGGCACCATTCCAGAAGATGGGCTAGAAGTCATTCTCAAAACAGATGCTGATATTAGAGAGATTTTTGGAGACACTAGCCGATCTCCTGGCGCCGCTGCTGGTGGTAGCTTTACGGGCGCAGTCTACGACGACGCTGGCAATCCAGTTGGCATCAAGATTTTGCTTACTGCCAACAGCGCTGCATTCCCAGTTTCGATAGCGGATAGAGACACAGACGATTCAACAACGCCTGAAACGTTTAACTTCTCGTTGGCTAACAGTGCTGACTACGCAGCTAACAATGTGAACGGAGCTGTCACGTTCTACGACAGCCTCGATCAGATACAGGCTGGCGGCGTGCCAACTATCGGTATTACAGCCGATCAGGCAACACTGATTGAGTCGGAAGGCACCGCAGTGAACATTACCTTTAGTGTAGACGGTGACATTCCAGAAGGCGGCGTGCTGGTGTATGTAGATAGCGAAACTAGCGGCGCGCTGGGCGAATTTGATGTCTTTGGCGCAGAAGTAACCGGTGCTTCTTTCCCAACAGGTAACGGTGACGGCAGCGGTTTTTACACTCGCGTGTTTGAAAATGGAGCCAACATCAAAATTCAGGTATTTGATGAAACCACGAATCCTGATATTCCAGCAGAAAATGTGGTTGAAGGCGTTCAAGACCTGAGCTTTGCGCTGATTGCTAGCGGTGACTACACCGTCGATACGGCAGCATCTTCTATTGACTTTGTGATTAAAGACAATCCTGACTCTGTTTCATTACCGCCTACCGATGGCGATGGCAACGGCGACAGGGAAGAAACGCCCGTCGGCCCTACTGATACCGACGACGATCGCGGCGACATCAACAATGACACCATTGCAGACGCGGTTGATTTGGGCCTGACGGGCGCGAATCCTATGGTGACTGTAGAAGGTGGCATTGAACAACGTCGCCGAGGTGAGGACAAGGCGGATGCTTCAGAAGATGTGGATATGTACGCATTTACGCTAGAAGCAGGACAAACCATTACCCTCGATGTCGATGCGGGTGGCACGGGCGCTGCTGGCGTAGAAGGCTCCACAATGGATTCTGTTCTTCGTGTGTTTGACGCAGCGGGCACTGAAGTCGCGGTGAGTGAAAATGATGGCGCTGCCGATGAGGTCTTTAGTGCTAATGGAGACTCTTATCTGGAGTTCACAGCAACAGAAGCAGGCACTTACTATGCAGGCATTAGCAACTTGGGCAACAATGCCTACGATCCTAATGTTGTCAACAGCGGCAGCGGCTGGACGTTCCCTGGTCGCTTTGAAGCGGGCGAGTACCGTTTGAATGCAACGCTTGGTGAGGGATCAAATAATGGCCCTGTTTTCGATATTGTTGGCACGGAGGCCGCTGATACCCTAGCGGGCAACGCTACCGACAACAACATTGACGGTAAAGCTGGTAACGATACGATCGCAGGCGGACTAGGCAACGACATCATTCTGGGTGGCGATGGCGATGACGTATTGCGCGGTGATGAGAACAATCGCATGTCTCAAAATGACATGGGCGGTAATGACATTATCTTTGGCGGTGAAGGTAGCGATCGCATTGGTGGCAAAGGTGGTAACGATGTCCTCAGCGGCGGCGCAGGTGATGACTTCATCTGGGGTGATGCTGGCGACGATATCATCATGGGCGTCACTGGTAACGACGTGCTGGTTGGCGACAACGTGTCCGGCGGCAGCGGCAGCGACCTGTTTGTGTTCGGCAGCGGCGACGGCACCGACACCATCCTCGACTTTGAAGTGGGTATTGATCGCATTGGCTTAGTCGAAGGTGAACTCACCTTTGCTGATTTAACGCTGACCCAAGACGGCAACAATACCTTGCTAGGCGTCACCAGCAGCGGTGAAACGATTGCTGTGCTCAATGGCCTTCAGGCATCAAGCCTGACCGAGAACAGCTTTGAAGTGGTGGCTGATGTTTCTAACTTGGAGGATGCTATGGCTCTAATCTAGAAAAATAAACTAGAGGGAGATTAGCTATTTCCCTCTAGTTTTTACTAATGTTTTGTTAGCTTTTAGAAGCTCCAAAGATTTCAGCAAGGTTGCACTCAAAATCTCGCGTAGCCGAGCATTAGAAGTACCGTCGCACGTCAGTAAAATGATTTTGGGTGGCGGGCCTAACCGCTCAACTAAATCAACAAAGTCAATATCTTTAGTTATGACAATTGCCCTCGCTGCTTTGACCGCTTCAAAAATCTCTGGATCTTCAGCATCGCACCAGCCGAGATCGCGCAGGGCAACGGCATCTATTCCAAGTACATCCATTACCAGGTCGCGATCGCAGGCGATAAGTGCGCGTTTATCCAAATAGTCACGCGGTTAGTACCACATGATCTATCCTGCGTGCCGCATACGAAAGCGCCGCTTTCAAATCATCCGCCTCCAAGTCGGGCATCTCCGCCAAAATTTCCTCACTATCTAGCCCGACTGTAAATAGATCCAAAACATCTGACACCCGAATTCTCATGCCTCGAATGCAAGGACGCCCACCACACTGCCGGGGGTTGACCGTAATTCTTTCTGATAAAGATTGGTCTAGATGTGGGCTATCCATACCATTTCCCTTTCTAGTGTTGCTGACCATTGTAGATGATTTTCAATAGCTTACTAGAATGCTCACGCGCTTAAGCACACCTAACACAACGGAATAAACTTACTATGCCTCAAGTCTCTCTTTCTACCACTACCACTACTAATTTTGACGGCGCGCAGAATGCACTGGTAGAAGACCAGGGTACATCGCTCACCGTTCGCTTTGACTTGGATGAAGCTACCCCCGATGGTGGACTCAAAGTATTTGTTGATAGCGAAATAGAACAGATTGTCAATCGCCTGGATTTGCTCGGCTTTGCGGGCAATCCTACGGTCGAAAATATCAATCCTAATTTGCTCGGTACAGATTTCAACAACTCTGGCTTTTTCCTCACGATTGATGAGGGCGCAACGACAGCGAGCTTTACGATTGATGTATTTAATAACCCTGAGCCGGATACGTTTTTGCCTGCGACCTTTGATGGATTGGTAGAGGCGGCGTTTTCGCTGCGGGCACCGAGTGAGGTGAGCCAAGAAGATTTGGGTGATGTGGGGACGCTGGGCGACTACACGATTGACCCGGATGGGGCGATGAGTACGGTGGTGTTTGTGGATGAGGTGAGCCAGCTAGAGAATGTGCCAGAGCCACCCACACAACCGCCAACTTCAGGACTGCCGCTGGTGAGTTTGAATACGGGGCCGGACTTTCTGGTGGAGGAAGAGGGCACGGTATCGGCGCATGTGTTTAACGTGACGGGGGCGACGATTCCAGCGGAGGGGTTGTTGGTGTCGGTGAGTGCGCCGGGGCTGAGTGAGTTTGATCTAGAGGGGATTAATGTCTCGGAGGGGGGCGAGATTGTTGAAGTGCGTGAGGATGGCTTTGATATTCGGTTGACGGACTTTACGGTGCTGATAGATTTGCCGATTGCTGATGATGGTGAAGCGGAAGGACTAGAAACTGCTAGCTTTACTCTAGAAGCAGGTGAAGGCTATGAGGTGAATGGAGCTTTTGCGAGTAATGAGTTTACGCTAACTGATACCACCGAAGAAGTTCCAGCTAATTTTAATGGAAAGAACGATATCATCTCTTTAGCGAGCGATTTAGGACTCAGCGCTGACAATCCTCAAGTGGAAACTACTGAAACAATTGAATTCAATATCGGGGGTAGCAACTTAAGCCGAAATGAAAAGGCAACCGGCCAGTGGTATCGATAAGCACGCCACACAAAAGGCCCTGCAGCAAAGCCCAGAGCCGTATATCGTAGCCCTAACAAATTCAAAGAACGGGTA
>JBHYED010000004.1:0-183760 GCA_051860365.1 Phormidesmis sp. | reverse complement strand
TACCCACGTTGAAAACTTGTTAGGGTGACGATACATGGCTCTGGGCTTTGCCGCAGAGCTTTTCGTTTGATGTGCTTATTGATACATCCTTGGCCAATACTTTTTGTCCCGCCTTAAGGTGTTACCCGATCAATCACCCTATTGATGTAGAAAATTAACTGAAATAGTACTTGTGACCTAAATAGTCATGTGCTACAACTACATTCGATGTTCTATCGCGTTTTTCCCTATGAATAAAGCTGAATTGATTGATGTTGTTGCCGAAAAGGCAGAAGTATCCAAAAAAGACGCAGATGCTGTCGTCACGGCTGCCATTGAGTCAATCATGGAATCGGTAGCCAAAGGCGATAAGGTCTCTTTGATTGGCTTCGGTAGCTTTGAGCCTCGCGATCGCAAAGCCCGTGATGGCCGCAATCCTCAAACTGGCGAAACGATCAAAATCCCGGCTACCACAGTACCTGCATTCTCTGCAGGTAAAGGCTTTAAGCAGCTCGTTGCGGGTAAGTAAGCGGGTAAAAAACCGATTTCTTTGAGGCTTGTTGGTTGTAAGCCTGCCTGTTCAGACTTCAATCACCAGAAGCTTTGAAGAAACAAAACAGAAACGAAGCAAAATACCGGGCCATGTACTGCATGTAGTCCGGTATTTTGCTTTAAAAATAAGTCTTTTTCCTTCGGTATTTCCTGAGCACAAACGTCTATCGCTTTAGCTTCCATTCACCTGAGCGAGCTAAGGTCTAGTTTCTAGGCTTGGGGCCAGCGAAGGTGTCTTCGGTTTTGATGACCACATCGCGGACGAGGCGTTCACTGAAGCCAGCAACGAAGGCAATCACCACATAAAAATAAATGGGATCGGTATTCTCTCTTCTAACGTTAAAGATGCCTGAAAAAATGCCCGCTTCTACTAGGGCTACACAAAAAATGGCAAATGACATGCCCACGAAGGGCCTAAAAAAAGCCAGTAAGAAATAGATCGTTCTCGGTTTCTTGGGTCTGATTGATAAATGTATTAGCTCTGACAATAACGCTGATGGTGCTACCGAGTGCGCCCATCGCAACCGCCAGTAAAATCAGTGAGAATTGCGCAGTGAAGATATTCTCAGCCGCTGCAATAGTACCCGTTGTGACCTCTTCAACTCTTTACTACCGCATTCTGTAAGCCATCAGGTTCTAATGGGTCAGCTATGACAACATTGGGTGAGACACTTTTAGGTAACGATTCGTTAGACAACGAGGCATCCTCTTGCGGATTCAAGACTTCAGCATTTAGCTTTGTATCAAGATCGATTGAAAAGCCTTCTAGGGCGCTCTGCGTCAGCCTAAACTCGCTAAGGATGTCATCGTCTTCTTCTGAGGCGTTGGCCGCGATGCGCAAGTCAACCGTTTTACTGAGTTCTGAGAGCTGAGAGTTAGTCTGGCCTAGGGTCGCAATCAGGTAGTTTTGCCGGTTTTGGAACGCGCCTATTTCCTTTTGTAGAGCTTGGTTCTCGCTGGCTATATTTTGGTTTTCTTTCTTTAGGGCGATCGCGGTGGCTTTCGTTTCCTGATAGCCTGCAACATCTAAGACGACAGCATGTGCCAGTAGGGTCGCGCCTACCACAGAAAGCGGTGCCATCACAAAGATGAAAAGAACCAGCTTAGACCTGAAATTAATCGAATATAAGGCGTGCCACCGCCCGTGACGAAGATGGATCTGAGTACGTTGGGATAAGCGCGGGACTGGCGGGTAATTTGCCGACGGGTTTCCTGAACAAACACTAAATTTTTGTCCTGGGCTTTCTGTGTCTGTGGCGTATCTGAGGGCTGTGCCTGCTCTGATTCGAGTAGGGTAGAAACGGCCAGATCGAGCAAGTTTAGCTGCTGAACGTGCTGGCCTTTAAGATTGGGCGTGAGGCTGAGAAGGCGGGCCAGTTCTTTTTGGGTTCTGGCGTTTAGATGGCGCGATCGCAAGCTGTCTTTAATCAGACCAATCAAACGCTGCACCCGCTCGTGCACCTCACGATTGGGCTCATCGCAGCCTTTACGAATATTTATTTGTTCAGCTTCAGACTCTAGCACCGCCACCTGCGAGCGAATCGTAGCCTCGGTTGCCTTATCTCCGGTTGTCTTGTCTTCGGTTACTTTATCTAAGTCTGGCTCTAAGTGTTCTGTTTCTCTTGATCCGTCGTTTTCAGTTTCACCTGACATCAATTTAATCTCTACACATTTGCCCAATCTCGACTAAATATTAAAGGAAAGACCCAACCATTGTTTGAATCGCTCAATAAAAGAGAGCAAAACGATCTGCGAATCGCACACTAGGTTAGGCCATGAGCTGATATGGCATTTGTAGGGCCACATTGGATACTTTCTGTGACATCACCCCTGTCATTATGCTCCAGTTAATCAGCGTCCGGTAGGCCGTTTGCAGGTTGTCACCAAACGTCACAACCCCATCTTCGTGTCCGGCCATCGCAAATATTTTATGCTGCATCAGAGAGCTTTCTTCAAAAAGCCACTGTGTTTCTTTGGCCATTTCAGGTGTGCCATAGCGTACAGACTCGCGCGTGGTGGGCACCTGGTGCAATAGCTGCTGCCAAAGCTGAGCGTGATGCACGTGGATAATGGCTCCGATAGTCGGGTGGCTGCTGTAGATGACGCCGTGTGTGAGCGATTCGGAAGACGCTTTTCGCAGTCCTTGACAAGTGAGGCTGTTTTGCTCGGAGCTAAAATCAGTAACGAGAGCGTAATCGGCAGCGGCTAGCGTGGTGAGGTTACCGGTTTGGGTGCCGGAGATGATGAACTGGTCGGAGGTTATGTATGCGGTTTTGCTGTCTCGCAGGGGACTAGTAACGCTGGTAACCCGCTGAGAAATATTACCAAAGCCAATACCATCCGGGCGCTGACCAATGAAATTAAGCTGAAAAAGAGCATCTCGATAGGGCGTTAGCGATACCACGGCTTGAGGCGATACCGCAGCCGTTTTTACCCAGTCACAGCGATACTTTATATAGCCCTCGTCGGTCACGACTTAGACTCAATTGCGGATGCCTTCAGCCAGTTTAGAATCAACCCATTGACCAGTTCTGGGCGTTCGTCATGAGGACAGTGCCCGGTATCGGGAATCGCCTGAAACATGACGTGTTTGTCAGCATCAGCCGCCATTTCCTGATAGATGTCAGCGGCTTTAATTGGCGTCCACGGATCTTTTTCACCCCAGAGCACCAGCAGCGGCTGCGTCACGTTGGGCAATAGCTCACTGGGCCGAGGGCCGGGAGGCGCGGTCAAAATGGAGGCAAATACTCTCTGAGCACCGGGGTGACAGGCGGGCTCGTGCAAAATATCAATCAGCTCGGGTGTGATAGCTTTGCGGTTGCCGTACACCTGCTTTAACGAGCTGCGAATGCGACCTTTCGTGCGCACGCGGTTGAATAAAAAAGGGCCGGTCAGCCTAGAGTTTACGAGCGTGCCAAAGGCACCCATGACCACTCGCAGTGAGCCTGGTAAGTCTTCTGGGCGGTGGTTGAGGCTACCTGCACAGTTAAGCAGGACACCGCCACTGGCCGTTTCGGGGTAGGTAGTGAGCGTCATCAGCGCCATCAGTGCGCCGATGGAGTTGCCTGCAAACACAGCGGGTTCTTTGACGTGTACCTGCCAAAAGTCGTGAATGAGCTTGACCCAAAACTCTAGGGTGTAGCTCAAGTCAGGCTTGTCTGAGGCGCCGAAGCCGAGGAGGTCTAGCGCATATACTCGGTAGCCCGCATTGGCGAGTACTGGGATATTTTTGCGCCAGTGGCCGATAGATGCGCCGAAGCCGTGAATGAGCACAATAGGCGGGCCTTCGCCGTGAGCGACATATTTAATGTCATAGCCGCGCCAGTTCCAGTTCAGCTTTTGGCCTGTGTAGAGGCCGGTTGGCGTCAGTTGTGCCGTCATCGGTATAGTCGTTGCTCGTAGAATATTGCCTTTATCATATCGCTCCTGTGATTTCTGCGTACTTAGGAAACGCAGGGGCGCATACCAACCGCTTGGAGAAATCCTTCTAGCCAGATGTTTTCTTGTTGGCGTAGGGGAGGTAGGGGGGCTTGCTGGTAGTTGACGAGAAGATCGGTGCGATCGCATGCCAAGTCCACTGCTGGCTTCAAACAAAACGCCAGCTCATCAGCACCGAGCAAAGGCAGCACAATTTGTGGAATCGGTTCTGCCACCGTCCAGGTGTAAAGCTGTGCCCGAGGACGCTGCTCGCTACGGCTAATCAAAATACGATAGTCGCCCGCTTCATCCGGCCCGTAAATAGAGGAGGGCTCCCAGCCCCTAAGCAGATCAATTTCAACAAAATGAATATCGCTGCCAAAAATAG
This sequence comes from Phormidesmis sp., assembly GCA_051860365.1. Taxonomy (GTDB): domain Bacteria; phylum Cyanobacteriota; class Cyanobacteriia; order Phormidesmidales; family Phormidesmidaceae; genus Phormidesmis. The sequence goes on along the minus strand of JBHYED010000004.1, from coordinate 179,424 downwards.
ACGCCCTCTGGCGCTCGTAACGCGTGCGACCCTGACCAGGCCGCTTCTTTTTGGGCGAAAGCGCTTCTATGATGGTCACCATTTTTCCATCGTGAGTCACGATTTCTAAATAGGTTTCATGGATTTTTTGGGGCACAGGAATGAGTACCGCAATGGGTTGTTTGGCAACCAGGCCGCTATCTGTATCAGCGGCATCAGCGTCTAGCTGGTCAGTTGACTGATCGATGAGCTGACTATGAGCCGTTTTCTCGACAAGGGTTTGGCTCCAGTCTAGGCCAGGAGATCCAACGACTAGAGAATCTTCTCCGCTCACGCGATAGCGGCGGTTTCGCAGCTTGACTTGATAGCCAGCAGGTAGCTGTTTTCTAAGCATGTCGGCCAGAGCCGCGATCATCTTTTGGTGGACATTGGGCCATAGGTCTGGGTGCTCTAAGTAGGGATTCATCCCTGGAAATGGAATAGGCATGACATGCACTCTTAAAGGTGAAAAGACAGTTTTGTGAGGCAGTTATCCAAGGAAGAGGCTGCGCCAATGCTTCAGGCTGTAGGCAAAAGAATTCAGAAAAAAGTGAACTTTTAACCGACGCTTTACGCCACCACCTCATATCTACTTTCACTATTCAGAGAAATGTCCGTGATTCAGACAGGTTTGCGTACTTTTCCCGAAAAAATCAGGGCGTTAATACATCAATTTTTATTGATACATTGAGGATGCGTTCGGCACGTACACTGGTGCTATGACCACGTTCCACATCCTTTTTAATCATCGCTATGGAAATTTCTAACTTTATTGTCTGGGCCGTTGTTGTTTTTGGCATCGCTGGGTTTGCCATCACGTCCATGCTCAGCGCCTTCCGCAAGCCCATTGCCGAAACGCCTTTCCCCAATGCCGTTATCGACAGCGCTTCGATTCCCTTAGGCGAATCAGCTACCAGTGCTTTTATGGGGGCAGTCGGCACTTACCAGGCCGGAGACTATCGCGGCGCTATAGAGCAGCTAACTCCAGTGGTAGAGCAAGAGCCTAACTGCGCTGAAGCTTGGCACAATATCGGCTTGGCCTATGCCAATGTGGGCGATAATAACAAGGCCGTCCGCAGCTTATTAAAGGCGAGCGAGGCCTATGACAAGCAGGCCACTAAATCAGGGATTGATCGAATTAAACAGGATTTACAAACCTTGAAGGCTGCTGGCTGACGGGGTGCTCAGCCTCTACTTTGCTACGGGGACGCTGTATTCAATTTGAGTGCGATCGCTAAATCGGCTCTCTTTCTTCTTGAACGTTTCCTTTTTCACGACGCTTAGCCCGATTGCTTCAAATTGCGCTAGTTCTGTTGCAGACAGCGGCCAGGGCGGGCCACTCGGAATCTCGTCAGTATCTCGGGTGTAGGTTGCTAATAGCAGCGTGCCACCCGGCTTTGGCAAAGCGGAAATTTGGGCGATCGCCGCCGCCCTCACGCTCACCGGCAGCGCCTGAATCGTCCTAAATTCAAAAACCAGATCAAACGCCCCAAGCCACTCAGCAGGCAAATCAAACAAGTCAGCGGTCACATAGTTCACTGGCGACTCAGGAAAGCGCTCCTTTGCCCAGGCGATCGCACTTTTAGAAACGTCAAACGCCGTCACCACGAACCCAGCTACTGCCAGCGCTTCGGCATCATCACCTAGCCCACAGCCGACCACCACAGCAGACTGCCTGTTACCGTTCGTATTCTTCTGCATACCTTTCTGATGGAGCCACTGTGTCAAATATGGCACCGCACCTGATAGCGCCCACGGCACCTGATTAACATCACCGTCGGCCTTAGCGTACAGCGGCTCAAACCAGTCGTAGGTATCTTTCATCAGCAGGCTATTACTGTAGATTGTGTTGAGGTTACATTGAAATTTACTTAGGCGCGTGTCGCTTTTGATGCCACTGCCAAGCGTGCTCCAGAATTGTAACAATATCCGCGTATTTAGGGTTCCAGCCTAGCGTTTCTCTCGCCTTTTGACTTGCCCCTACTAAGCTAGGCGGATCGCCAGGACGGCGATCGCACTCAACCGCCACAATCTCTTTTCCTGTCACCTGACGCGCCGCTTCAATTACCTCTTTTACTGAAAATCCGCTGCCGTTACCCAAATTAAACACATCAGAATCATGGCCTTTTGCCAAAAATGACAGACCTAGTATATGCGCTTCAGCCAAATCACTCACATGAATGTAGTCGCGAATGCAGGTGCCGTCAGGCGTGGGATAGTCCGTACCAAAAATGCTGATATTCTTCCTAGTGCCCAGTCCAACCTGCAAAACCAGCGGTATCAAATGCGTCTCGGGGTCGTGATCTTCACCTAGTCGGCCCTGAGGATCAGCGCCTGCCGCATTAAAGTATCGAAAAGCAACAGATTTTATACCATGAGCCACATCAAAATCTTTCAGCATTCTCTCAACGGTGAGCTTCGTCATGCCATACGGGTTAATCGGCCGCTGAACCTGAGACTCGGTAATCGGAATTTCGTCAGGGGTTCCATAGGTCGCACAGGTAGAAGAGAACACAATTTTCTTCACACCCGTGTCTCGCATCGCCTCTAATAGCGTTAGCGTGCTAACAACATTATTGCGATAGTACTTACCTGGATTTTCGCATGACTCGCCGACGTAGGCATAGGCGGCAAAGTGAATAATAGAAGATATGTTGCGAGACTTGAGGATATCTACCAGCAGGTCATAGTCGCCGATGTCACCCGCAATCAGCTCAACATCTAGTACAGCTTCAATCAAATCGCGATGGCCATACACCAAGTTATCGAGCACAACGACTTTATAGCCTTGCTCACATAGCGCTAAAACGGTGTGCGAGCCAATGTATCCAGCACCGCCTGTCACCAAAATTACGTTGTCAGCCTGTGTCATTAGAAGGTTTCTCACTAAGATTAAGCGCGTCGCTCAAAAAGCTTTTTGAATTCTATGGGCTGATGAGCCTATTGAACAACCCCTACAGTCGCTATGGGAACTATAAAAAGAGGTTTGGCATATTTAAGATGAAGACAATGCTTAAGAGTATACGGATACGCTGAAGGGATGATACTCAAGTTAGAGAGGAAGAAACTAAACATGCTTTCACGATTGCTGCCTTTCCATTATTTTTAGAGACAGCAATATTTCAGCAAACATCCGCTGGAAAGCATAGTACCAGCCCCGCCAACCATCTAATATGCCGCCTTTCAAAATCAGACAGTATGCTAGTATGACAAACGGTGCAATTAGCTTACGTTTGCGTAGCTTATCGCCAAAGCTAAGTTCCTTATTAGAAGTATCCAATAGTTTCTTACTCTCAATAGTCATATAGCGATCTTGAGCCCAGAGCCATCTACCAAGGGACTTTCGATCATCATGCAGAATGGCTTCTTCCAAATTAGCGGGTTGTCCCTGTACGCTTAATAACTGAGTATGGCCGTCATCAACATAAGTGGCAAAGTCTTTCCGAAAAAGTAACTGTCGGGGCGGCAGAATCGTGGCCCTTAGGGGCTTACCAAATACGCAATAACGAAATTTTGCAAAGTAACCATTTACACCATTAGAAGGGCTAAGCTGTTTCAGCTCATCAATAAAATCTTCTGTTAGAATATAGTCAGCGTCAAGAGAGAGAACCCAGCTTGTTTGAACCTGTTGCAAGCCAAAGTTCCATTGATTTGTATGAGTGTCAAACTTTCGCTGAAAAACCTCAATCTGAGGGTAAGCTGCTAAGATTTTGAGTGTTGCATCAGTACTATAACTGTCGATGACGACAATACGGCTAGCCCAGCCTAGTTTTTGCAGCGATCGCTCAATATTAGGCGCTTCGTTGTAGGTTAGGATCACTGGCGTAGTCTGCTGAAGCAGATTGGAGGGTGCTTGCGCTGTTGAGGACGGCTCTGTAGAGCTTAACGAGATTCTCTGCATTTTTTTCCCAGGTATAATTTTTCATAGCAAACTGCCGAGCGCAATTGCCCATTTTCTTTGCCTCAGCAGGCCGCGAAAAATACTTTTTTAGGGCAGCTACGATAGATTCGTGACTCAGGGCAGTCACATAACCCAAGCCATGCTGCTCTACCTCTGTAGAGAGCGCAACGCCTGGCGTCATCAGTGCAGGGAGTCCAGCAGCAAGCGCTTCTAAGGCAGCGACACCAAAGTTTTCAGAATGGGAAGTTAGTGAGAATAGATCAGCGCCCTGTAACAGCAAATCTTTCTCGTCGCCTTCAACGAAGCCAGGTAAAATCGTACGCTCACTCATTCCAGAGGATTCTATCAGCGAGTGAATTTCTGATTCGTAGTTTGGATCTCCACTCCCTGCCAAGATAAAAGTAAAGGGATGGTGCTTAAGACTGCCAAGCGCTGGAATCAAAAGCTCCAGCCCTTTCTTAGGATGGATGCGGGACAAAAACAGAATGATAGGTTCGTTTGCGGGTAAATTGTACTTTTGTCTGAGATGCGATCGCGCATCTTCGATAGGCGCAGAAAACGTCAATCCGTGCGGCACAACAAAACCAGGACAATTGAGCTGAAGGCTGTCGGCCTCTTGTTGTTCTTGTAGTGAGGTAAAGTGAAGCCCACTGCTATGAGCTAAGTTATCACGTTCAATTATCTTTAAATATAGCTGCTTTTTGAGTGCGCTTTGCTGTAGCGACCATTGGCACAGTTGACCGAGCGGCCTGACAATGTAAGGAACACCTTGAGCACGTGCGATCGCCATTGCTGCCGTAGAAGCATAAGAAAAAATCGCATGCACATGAATTAAATCGTAGCAGCGAATGTTTTTCTTCAGCCACTCAGTAAGCTCGCCCGAAAAGGCAAACTCCTTTACCGCACTCACTGGTGGAGAAAAGCGATTAAAGAACCGAATCGGCACCTGCTGATATTGAATTTGTTGCTGAAGCTGCACCGGCAATCGAGACGTCCCATTGTCATTGGTCGTAACAATCTCAGCCTCAATTCCTGTCGCTAGCAATGCCTGAACCATCTCTAAAACAGCCTGACTTGGCCCACCTCTGATTTTGGCAACCGAAGGAATAACATGAAGAATTTTCATTTTTTCTAGATTTTTAATAGTTAGCAGCGGATAACAGCGTTTTTAACTGTTTTTGAAATGTTGGGAAGCCATATGTCTTGATGACGGCATCTCTTAACGCCGCTGGCTGATACATTAAGGGTAGAGGGTAGCGCTTGCTTAAGATATCAACGATGGTGTCGGCAATAGCTTGTGCGTTGTTAGGGTCTACAAGCGCTCCAAGTTCTCCATTGCATAGGGCATCTATTGCACCATCTTGATTACCGCCCAATGTCGGTTTTCCGCAGGCCAGTGCTTCCAAGTAAACAATTCCAAAGCCCTCTTGCCTTGCAGGCATTGCAAACACATCACAGAGACGATAATAATCTGCCAGACATTCATCAGGAACAAATCCAGCAAGTATCACACAGTCTTCAAGTTGAGCCTGACGAATGGCAGCTTCTAATCGAGGCCTATCTGCGCCCTTTCCAACGATGATATATTTGATGCCTGGAATTTCTTTGCGAATGTCTGGTAGCGCAGCTAAAACTTGGTCGTAGGCCCTGAATGATTCAGTCGCACACAGCCGATTAACGGTTAGGATGACGGGCTGATCGCTTTCGATATTATAGCGGTCGAGTAGATATGCTGGTTTTGGAGAGGGATAGAAGCGATCTGAGTTAAAGGTAACTGGTAACAATGAGAATTTCTCAATGTCTATGTGCTGTTCTTGTATGATGCGATCGCGCGTAAACGTGCCGATTGAAACAATCTTATCTGCCTCACGCAGCGCCTTTTTCTGCATAGGCTCACTTACATCCCAAGCATCTAGCCCGTACACTAAAATCCAATAAGGTACATTCCTCAATCGACTCAATAAATAGGCCACTGGAGAGAAATTGACATGACCGCAGATAATTAAGTCCGGCTTCTTGAACAATCCAAAGACGAATAGCTGTAGAGAAAAATAGAGCGTCTGAATAAGCGTTGGAATATGTCCGCTGAAGTGGAAATTCACTGCTTCTGATATGTTCCTTTGAGAGCCAGGGCTATCTAGCTTGTCGAAGACCGAAAGATTAATGCTGAAAGATTCATTGGATAAAACGGTTAAGAAATCTAGAAGGTAGGTTTGGATGCCTCCCTTAAATTCAAACATGTTGGGAAGCCATAAATGAATAGCTTTTATCTTTTCGGCTTTGTTAGCAGCTAGCATAATTAGTAAGGGTAATGATAAATTGGCAAGAGACTTTAGAAGACAATCAGTCTTATGCAGTTTTTTCTTATGCAGTTTTTTTATAGAGAGAAGGCTCCAAAACCCTATTAATCTCATGAGTAAGCTGACAGCGATATTTCCGCCAGGTAAGCTGTTCAGCTCGTCGCCTAGCAGCCCGTCCCATCTCAGCGAGGGCTGATGGATTTTGATAGCACCACTCTATTTTTTCTTGCAACGCCGCTTCGTCTCTAATTGGCACGATAAAGCCCTCTACGCCGTCGGTGATAATGTCGGGGCCGGCTGTATTTGGTGTAGTGATGATTGGAATGCCACACGCCATTGCTTCAGTAAGTACCAGTCCGAAGCCTTCTACTAATGACGGAAATACCAATACATTTGCTGAACTGTAGTATTGGTTTAAGCTAGCATGAGGAACCGAAGCAATATGCCGGTAAAGTGACCGATAGGGCTTGAGCCAATCTTTTGGCAGCATGTTAGAACCTACAAATAATAGTTCAGCGTTAGGTAAGTTTAGAGATCGCCATGCTGGCAGCAGGTATTGAACGCCCTTACGAGGCGACATCCTGCCGACATACAGAACTCGGAACTTAGAATCTTGTTTTAGCTGTGGTTGAAAATACTCAATCGGCGCACCGTAGGGAATCACACTAATCTTGTCAGAATTTATACCGGCTTCTAGCAGCGATCGCTGTGTAATAGAAGAAGCCACAAAAATGTGATCAGCAAGCGCTACTTCCTGCTCTTTACGTGCTAGTTTCCAATCAGGCTCTTGAATAGCTTGAAAAGAGTCAGCTAGATCAGGAAATCGCTCGGATTCTTCTCGTTGAATAGACTGACTAAAGCGGTAGAAAGGAATCGGCAAATCGTATAGGCAACAGATACCTTTTTGTTTAGCTTTAGCAAAAGTGGTAGCACATCCGTCTTCGTAACCATAAATTGCCTGTAGCCCGTCGAGATGACGATTCGCAGTCCGTCGGTCTAGGGAAGTCTGCACCCATGAAAGAATCTGATTGCGATCAAGGTGCAGTGGTTGATATAGTTTACTACGAACTAAACTAACTCGAAGCAACTCTATCCAAGGGTAAGAGCAAACTCTTCCAGCAAAAGGAATCATCCATGTACGCCGTCCCAGCTCTTGCGAAAGTAGCTGATTTAGTGGTTTAGGAAGCTGGCTAAAATAGCGAGCCTGCGACGACTTTGGGTCGTAAGCTAGCGTAGTCACCACCTCATGGAGCCAACCAGCTTCTGAAAGAGAGGTTGCAGCATGAAGAGAGTTTGAATTAGCTGTTGATTGAATTAGGGAAATAGAGGGTCGGGGCATGGTATTTCGTAAAGTACTGTTGCTGTTTTTGGTAGCCTTTGACTTTTTCGAGATGAGGTAGCAGAAAAATGAAGCTTGCAAAAAACCAGTAGTAAACTAAAAGCGTGTGGTTTACTACTAACTGACCGCTAATTTGAATAAGATGAGTTAGAAAAGCAGCTAGTGCAAGCTGTCGGAGGAAGGGATCTTTCAGCTTAAAAAACACTAATCCAAGAGCAATAACTAAACTAATTCGTAGGCCATACCAAAGCACGAAACCAAATGGTCCTAGCTCCAAGGCAATTCGGCCCATCTCGGATTCAAAACCTATAGGAATCAATTCTCCGACAGGGAGATCAAGAGCATTACGTAACGCTTTACCGGCTTGATGAGTTGCACCAGTTCCATAGCCATCAAGCTGTTTATAAGTAAAGAACTGAGTAACTTCAAAGCCATTTAGGATTCGCTCTGTTAGGCTATCAGATGAGTTAGCGCGCAAAGCAAAAGCATCAAAGGCGCTGCGAAACCAAGTTGCGCCTGCAACAAACGCTAAAACAACAGGAACTGTCAGCCGTTTCAGATAGATTATGATAACGGAGACATCCTTAAGTGAACTCAAACCAATATAAGCAACTGCAAAAAGCACTATAGACAGCACCACGCTCCTAGAACCCGTCATAAAAGAATTAGCAACTAAAAGAATCAGCTCCAACGTCGCTAGCCACTGCCAAATAAGGGATTGCTTACGAGAAAGTACAGGCAGCAAGAGGGAAAAGCAAACCGTTAAAAACGTTACATAACCAGCAATGTAAGAAAAGGTGCCAGTAATTCTGATTTTATCAGTTCCCGAAAATCCAGCATTAGCGGCCTCTCCGCCTGCATAGACATTAATGAGGCTAGATGCGGGACTTAAAAACTGTATTACTCCTAAAATCCCAACCGGAATCAATAGTAATAGATGTATTCTTAAGAACTGGTAAAGCTCCTCTTCAGATCGAAAAAGGCTTGTAAACATCCACATTAAGGGAACGTAGAAGAAATAACCTCTTAGTCCGAATAGCCCAATGATCGAAGATCCAAGGCTGGGATTAAAGCTTTGAAACAGGCACCATCCACCTGATAGAAGAAGCAATGTTTTGAGGAAGCTATTGTTTATCACAACTTTAGTTTCATTTTTAGACAAAAGAAAATATTTAAGGTAAGCTCCTATTAATACTAGATCTTTTATAAAGTAAATAAGATCGCTAGCCTGAGGTAAAACCCATTTACGAAGTATCCCTTCTAAAACAATCATAAAGAAAACGATATAGATCGATCTTCGCCAGTTCTGCGAGGATAAGCAGACAATAGCAACAATAGCTGATAGTACAACTAGTCCTTTCATCGAATAGTTTTTTCCATGACTTTTAGGTAAGACTTTGCAACGTTAGAGAGGGCGTGTTGAGAGAGATGCGTAGAGGCGTGGGCTCTATACTTTACTAACTCGTCCGGCTCAGTTAGTAGCTTAGATAATGCTGATGTTAGCTCACTAACATTACCGTTAGAGAAAGTTATACCACAATTGCCAATTGCAGATTTCAATCCTCCTTGGGAGGAACCAACGACGACACAGCCACAGGCAATACCTTCTAAAGCAACTACTCCAAAAGGTTCTGCCCAGCGAGAGGGAACTGCCATAATACGGTGTGAGTTCAGGATTTCTACTAACGCTCGGCCTGTTTGTTGGCCTAAAAAGTTAACTTGGCTAGCTATATTAAGAGCTTCAGACTCTTTTTCAAGACTTTCTCTATCTGAACCATTTCCAATAATTGTTAAAGTTGGCGTTAGACCTTTTTCTTTGAGGTTGCGGATAGACTTCAACAACAGATCAACACCTTTATCAGAAACTAATCGGCCTAGAAAAACAATATCTTTGCTTTTCTCTATACTGGGCGTTTCGTAAAATTGATTGCTGTTATAAGAATTCTCAATGATGACCGAAGGCACTGGAATATCATTAGCAATTGACTGACTAATAGATATATTTTTAGCACCGTATGTAGCAATATATTTCAGCCAGTCCTGCCAACTTCTTTTCCCATTAGCACGCCTATACCAAGTGTGATGTGAAGCTACAATAGGACGTTTCTTAAGAAATAGTGGCAGAAACAAACCTTTCAAGCTAATGCAAGGACACCAGAACACATCACACCACTCAACCAAGGCCATCAACTCCCAAAAGCTCGGACAGCGAATTACAGGGAAAACAAATGTTTTTTCTTGAACTGTAGTCTGTTTTAAGTTCGTAGTGCAAACCAACTTGACTTTATGATTCATTTTGGCAAACTGGGTTGAAAGTCGTTCGACGTTAAGTTCTAATCCGCCGATCTTAGGATAGAAAGAAGGAGCATAAATTAGGATGTTCATGTTTATTTTTCTAAGAATTCTCAAAACAATCAGCGCATAGTATGTGATTCGTAACAAGACCACTAAAAGAGCAGGGAACAGATAGAACCTTCTATCATTCTTCTAGCGTAGGGAACTCCCTAGAGGGCGTTGCACATCTGTACTGCTACTGCCTAAGTATCAAGTAACTATGCTTTCCAGATACCAAGTTAAGATACGAGAGTTGAGAAAACTACGAACTCATATTTCAATTTTATTTTCTCGATATAGCTAGGATGTTATCGCTAAATCGTAGGCCTCTGAGCAGCCCACCTGAAAGCTTCTGCCACTTTACTGACGGAAGCTTTGGAATCCCACCAACGTTAGTGTAATCAAACTCTACATTACAGAATCTAGCTTCGTTCATGATATGCCTGATATCTTGACGTACAAGCGCTGTAATATGACTTGGATACGAACTCTCCCCAAACGCCACAAAGTTGCCTTGAGCAATAAGCGCTAGAATAGAACGCCAACTTTCATTGTTGGGAGTACTAAAGAGAAGTATTCCATCAGGTCGTAGTAGTCGAAACCACTCCCTTGCAGTCGCTCTTGGATTCTCAAGATGCTCTATAACTTCAGAAGAAACAATAACGTCAAATGACTTATCTGGCAGGCTTAAAGAATGGTTTAAATCCTGAGCTATCCATTTAATATTGTTGTCTATATTTAATGGGCGAGACAGCATATCTACCGCTGTGATATGGTCAAACCTGTTCATTTTAATTAGATGCTGAGTTAAGTTTCCTACACCAGCACCGAAGTCTAATAGCGTTCCCTTTGAGCTGTGCTGAACCAGGGATCGCTCAAACATTTCGTAGATAGCGCTACTGCTAATTCCACGACTGTCTTGGGCAGCCATTTCTCTGTATGTCATCAAATCTGCTTGCGAATTCATGAATAAGCCTTGTTGTGTTTTTCTAGACAGAAAGAATCTATCGAATGTATGCTGCGAATACTGCTGACTGTTGCCTCAGGTTATGCTCTTCGTACCAAGCGTAAGCGTTATCTGCAATATCTTGAATGCTTCTGCTATTTTCCTCCATTAGATTTGGGACTAGATAATGTTGACCTGCTTTCACGGAGTCAAGAGAGCAGCTAGTTGTTGAAGCATTAATAGGCAAAATTCTGTGAGAACAGTAAGCGGAAAATATGCCTGATTTTGCAAGGAATTCAGGATTATAGTCTAGAAATCCTGCCACCGAGTTAAGTAGGCAAAGACTGACCTCTTCTGGTGACTGATATCCTAGCTGCTCAACAGGAAAGCTTATGTGATCACTCAAATTCAAGTTTATCGGTGCCCCGATGTCAATAATTTTCTCTATTTTAAGGTAGTCGCAAGCTTTCTTTAGGCTGAAAGCAGATTCGCTGTATGCTCGCATTCGTTTTGAGCGTCCGCCAAATACAACTAAATGCTTTTTGCGACTATCAAGAGAGGGAGGATCATCCGGCTCGCCAACATTAGAGAAAACTGGCAGTGTTTTAATATTTCGATGTTTCTCTCCACTTAACCTTTGTAGGGTGCTTGCGGAGACTTCTCTATTACTTAACAAGTCATCACTTAACCGGGCTAGCTGAGCTGCTATATATTTTTGAATTGGAGAAAGCCAAAAGGAACTCGTTGTGGGAGAACCCGAAGAAGCATATATTTCATGGAACATAGTCATCAAGCGACTGCTGTTAAACTGCTGTTCTTGCCAACGCTCCAGTCCACTCACCAGCCAAAATGGACAACCCCGCTTTGCATAACCATAACCTACATAGTGAAGTAAAATAGTTGTATCCGGCTGGACTAGGAGCGCTTCAACCATAGCATCAGCAGAGCGAAGTTTTAATGGAATCACAGAAAATCCATCTAATCCGTCGCGGTGCGAAAAAGAATCATCACAAACAATGAACTTCGTTTCGATTCCAAAGTCATGGCGCAACTGCTTTGCCAAAGAAACACTATAGTCTCCTAACCCGTTCACTTTTGGCGGCAGCGTTGGAACAACTTGAATAACATTCATATACTATAAAATTGATTTGCTATGTGATCAACAGAAGACACGTTGCAACCAACAACCAATAGATTCTCTAGAGTACTGTTGTGTTTGACGGCAAAGTTGATAATTCATGACATGACACGGCTTAATAGCTTGCCAACTCCTAAGTCTAAACGCTTCCCCAGAAGCGCTATCCTTGAGTAAAGTTCAATAGGGTACTGAGTATGCTTCCAATATTCATTGTCCGAAAGGCGAGGAGATTTTCTTTTCAGAAGTGCATCAGACCAATACCGCTTTACCCAGGGCTTGCCACCACCAATTGCATGAGACATTGTAAATCCACCAAAGATGAAGTCCATACCCTCTTTCCCAATTAAGCTAGTTGGAAGTTGAGTATTCATCAAAGCAATATTCAACGCATCTTGATCAGTTTTGTTAAACAAAAATGTTCTGTCTTCTATGTTTGTGTTGTTGAGACCTCCAATTGCAGGAGCCATAACTTTTTGCACTTTTAGCCAGCTACGCAGAAAATCTTTATTTGTTTTTTTAACGCCAATAAATCCTCCGTTGACATACCTTTCTATATCGGAGCTGAGATAAAAGCTGTGTGACTCGTAGAATTCTCGCCACGCCATTCGTAGTGGATGGTTTTTCAGCAGAGGAGAGTTAACATCTTCGCATAGCGCAACGCCGCGACTTACCCATTCTTCATAATATGACCAACGGCACTTAATTACAATATCAGGATCAAAATAAAATAATGCGTCCGCATCAGAACATAACTCTCTCCAGACTTTTAGCATAAAATCAGGCTTGTAGTTTGTGAGGTGACTGCTGGTCGCAAGAGAAACAAAGATTAAAGAGCATCCTTCTGAAAAAGAATATTCGTGGAAGCCATTTCTTTCGACTAAAGGGCTGGCCCAAGGTGGCGGGCTGCCACGGTACCCGACCCAAATGGTGCCACGAAAACCATAGTGATAAAGAGAGTTAGCAAGAGCACCTAAGCCGTAGTGATAGTTGCCTTCAAATAAGGTACAAATTGCTGATTTCATGTTAGTAAGTATTGGTATGCTTCAAGATGCATTTGTGTGACAACTTCCCAATCTAGAGTTTTCTCTGAAAATTTTCTGCTGCGTTGAGAGATCTCATTACGCCAATCTAAGTTATCGAGGTATTTTTCGACGAGCGCGATCATAGCGTCATCGTCATTATCATGGACTAATGGATAGGTTTCGCCGCCACCGTAGTCTCGAATACCACCAACATCAGTTGTCACGATCGGTAGGCCACAGGCTAAAGACTCAACTACCGCAGTATTGGCACCGCTATCACTCATCGGCAGCAGCAGTAGATAGCTTTTTTGGTATATTTCTCTAAGTTCCTCATCCGATAGCTTTTGATGCCAAGTTACTTTAGGATGTTTCTGAAGTTCACAGAGCCCTTCAACATTCCGAACGTGCTCTGGTACCAGCAAGTCGAACTTCAACTTAGGTCTTAGGTTGGAAAGTTTTGATATAACTCGCGATAGCATCTTGGTATTGCGAAGATAATGGCCTGCAAATAGGACTCGACTTGAATTCACCAAATCAGGGTCGCCTGGATGGAAAAAAGTAGTGTCTACACCGTAGTGAGTAAAAACAACGCGTCCGCTTCCAACAAACTTTTCAAAGAACGGTATATCTCGGCGATATAGAACGATAGCAGAAGACAAACGCTTGAGATTCTCTAGCATCTCTGGCTCCCACTGATCAGGAGGTAGATGAACTGTACCAATTATATTTTTAGGTGCTCTGTGCCAACGGTCGAGGTAGGGAAGATGCCCTTCTGAATACAACAAATGAGTAACCTGCTCTGGCTTTCTCAATCTTGAAAGTTCTAAAAAAAATTCAGCTGCTGTAATATAAGAGCTCCGCTTCCTCCATTTTCTGAAGCTAGAATACGTTTTGCCAATTAGGCGCTGAATAAGCCCAGGTTTCACAGACAAGATTTTTGTCTGCAAATAAGTTTTCTCTATGAATTTAGGTAGCTGTTCATAGCCTGTATAGGATCCAAACCAGGGAATGCGTTTAGATAGAAAAATCAGACTGAGGGGATTTAAATAGCTATTATTCATTCCTAAAACTTTAAGTTGGGTTTTATAGACTTGACGACTGTAGCGGGAATCCCGGCTACAACAGAAAAAGGAGGCACATCTGATTTAACAAGAGAACAAGCAGCAACCACCGAGTGCTTTCCAATTACGCACGGAGCTATAATTGTGGCATTAGTTGCTATCCAAACGCCTTGCTCTATAACAATATCCTGCCCAGAGGAAGGAACGGTTAGTTGCCTTTCAAGATTAAATTTATTGTAGTCATGCGTCCCAGTCAGAAGAGAAACATTATGCCCAAAGAACGCATATTCGCCGATAGTTACCTTCCCACAAGAAAGGTTTATTAAAGCGTTATTTAACACAACAGTATCAGAGGATTTTAGATTTTTAATGGGGCCCCATATAAGAGGTTTAGTCACTGAATTTTCGTAGAATTTATCGCTAATGTAATTTGCGAAGAAATAGTCTAATATCCTCTTTGAGAGCCTATCTCTAAACTCATTAAGCTTATAAAACTTCATAAGGTTCACCATGAGTTCTTGCCATCAGAAAAAATGAACTTATGCCTTAGCACTACAATCTTTTCAAATATGCGTCTATTGCATCTTTGCGTCTTCGTACTAAAGAGAAGCGGAAATTATTTTTATTGGCCCATTTTTCCATCCACTCTAACGATTCGTCTCCCTTGTGTAGTTCGATAAAAATAAAACAGTTTTCTGGCAGCCTTACTAGCTTCCCCTTTAAGGTGTCATCTTCTGCCCCCTCAATGTCCATTTTCACTAAAAGCTTAGTATCCGTTTTTTTAGGAATCAAGGAATCAAGTGGGATAGTTAAGATTTGATTTTCAGACGTGTTATCAAAATCTCTTACTTCTTGAAATACTGCTCCTTCATTACCCAAGGATTTTATTTCAGTTGAGTCACTTACAGCGCATTGAAGCTTTGTTGCCTTAACATTGTTTGCTTCTAGATTAGAAGATAAAAATGAAAACGTTTTAGGGTGTGGCTCAACACAAATGAAAGTGGCTCCTGGCCACTGCTTAGCTGCTAAAACGGTAAAAAGTCCGATGTTGGCTCCCAAGTCGAGAATCATATCAGGAATAAAAGGAACTAATGACAAATCGTACACTTTATCAATGAATATTTCGCTAGCAACCCACAGATGAGTTGGATCGGATCCAGAAGTAATAATATTGAAACTAATCCCTTCTTCTTTCCACACGAACGAAAATCTCTTTCTTTTTATCCATTTTTGAATAGCGGGAAAAGCCCAGTCTGCCCTTACCTGAGCATAGTTCATGAGTCCTTTCTTCATTCTTGCTGTGAACCTCTGATCCACTACATTAGATGGATATAGGTATGGCTTTATTTTTGAGAACGATGCTTGCATTGTTTTACCGTTGATAGTGGTTCTAGTAGCAGATAATTACGACGACTGTTTCAAAGCCTAGTTTTAGCCGTCAAAACTAGTAGATTTAAGCTTTGAGAAACCCTCATATGCCATATAAAAGTTAAGGAGGAATCCAGGCATTGTTGCTAGAATACTTAAAATAAAAATGCCGCTGATAGTCGAAATATCTAAAGTTGATAGCAATAACACTTGAGTAAGAACTCCAAGCGGAAGAGCTAGCCATCCTGACAGAACCCAGCCTTTCGATAAGTTGAGTGACCAAGTTAATCCAAGTGTTGCTTGTGCTACTGAATTAATCACAAGTAGTAGTACTTCTCCTTGCAAATGACTGTACTGGCCTCCTAAAATCCAGAGGAGTTCTTTTGGAAAAACAACGGCTAGAAAGATCAAGATAGCTGAAAAAACGAAATATCCTCCCAAGATTTGAAAGTATCGTTTAAAAAGGATATTAGGTGTCTGGCACCGTGAGAATCCTGGAAGAACAACATTGGTCATCAATGAGGTAGCTATTGAAAAGATAATAGCTAACCGACTTAAGGCTCCTATCTCTGCAATATTTTCTACATTTCCGAAAAGACTAATCAACCACACAGCTAACTGGCCCTGAACGCAATAGAAAAGCGAGTGGGGAATTTGAGAGACGACTAACTGGCGCACCTCCTTATTATCTTCTTTATTTGGAGAAGCCTTCAAATCAATATTGGTTTTGACCCACTTCCTCAACAGAAGAGCTTGCAATCCTGATGCAATAGTAGAAGAAAAAACGCCTATTCCTGCACTCAAAAAGCCAAATGAAGCAGTAAGAAGCATCAATCGGGAGCCAGCACCTACAAGGGCTAGCTTCTGAAGACGGCCAACTTGCGTACGTAGTCGCAAGACAGGACTAAGCACCCCAATTCTCAAGTAAAAATCTAACTCAATTAGAATTCCTACGACTAGAACGGCAGCATAAATCGGAGAAGCCCCATTTCTAGAAAGTATCCAAAGGGTAATTGGTGTCACAGTCATTACAGCAGCTATTGCCAAATACCGTCGCCACTGCATTGCCGTTGTGATTAACTGACTAAAACGATAAGGATCTTTCCATACTTTGCCACCAATTGAAGATAAAGCTGAACTCACTCCGCTATCGGCAAGTACATTCATCGCCGCCTGCATGGTATTAGCTAATGTAAAAAAAGCGTACTCTTCTTTGCTCAATGTGCGTATTAGCAAAATCCCACTAGCGAATCCAAGTAGTTGAACGATTAGTTGCGTAGAGATAAATGCACTGAATATTTTTAGCCAGTAACCATTGATATGACTGGATTTGATCATTGGTAAGCTAGCCTTGAAGTAGGCAAAATATTTTTTTTTGGAAAGCATTACCTATCATTTCAGCATCTTCTCAATAACGTCTGGCATTCGAGACTTGGCACACCATTTCAGCTTAGCAGCAGCTTTGTATGCGCGCCCCTTGCCTAATAGACTCTCAGATGGACGGTATAAACTCGCATCTATTACAACGTGGTCTTGCCAGTTAAGATCACGTATTGAGAAAGCTATCTCAACAAATTTTTCTAAGCTGTAAGACTCACCAGTCGCAATCACAAAATCATCAGGAGCCTCTTGTTGAAGCATCAGATACATCGCTTCAACGTACTCTGGAGCCCACCCCCAGTCACGCTGGATAGAGAGATTGCCCAGACGGAGCTGTTCTTTGCTACCGCTAGCAATGCGCCTTACCGCCTGCACAATTTTTTGAGTAACAAACCTCTCAGGCCGTAGTGGAGACTCGTGATTAAACAGAATTCCAGAACATGCGTACAAGCCATAGGCGTCGCGGTAATTTGCAACTTCCCAAAAGGCTGTAGATTTAGCAACTGCATAGGGACTCCTGGGCCTAAATGGCGTACTTTCGTCGGCACCTATATCAGAGGTTTCACCAAAGCATTCACCAGAACCGGCATTGTAAAACCGGATAGGTGCGTTAATGAATCTAATCGCTTCCAACAGATTGAGTGTACCGGTCGCAATACTCTCTAGCGTTTCTACGGGCTGCTCGAATGACAAGCCCACAGAACTCTGTCCTGCTAAGTTATAGATTTCATCGGGCTGAGTTTTAGTAAGTACCTGGAGCACGCTTCTAAAGTCAGTTAACGACATTGAGACCAGTTTAATCTGTTCTTTAATCCCTAGCTTTTTCAGGTTAGAAAAAGAGGACATCTGCGCATCCCGAGATGTTCCCACAACCTGATAGCCCTGATCGCATAGGAACTTAGCAAGGTAAGCGCCATCCTGTCCGGAGATTCCACAAATTAGAGCTGTTTTCACTGTTAAAGACTATCTCATAGAACGGTTGAGCGCTGTGGTAGCAGACAAGATGCGAGTACGTTTGCCAATATCAACTAATTTTTATATATGCACAAGGCTAATTATTACGGATGCCTAGCATTTTAGCCTCGGGAGAATTACACAAATAACAGATATAAATAACAGCTCTGAAAGCTTAGGGAATCAGTTAAAGTACTGTTTCTCAACATACTACTGTGCTGCTGTCTTCATCACTTTAAGATATTGCCTCGAAATAATCTCTGGCGTAAAGTGAGACTCTAAGTACTTACGACCAGCATCACCCAGGAGCTGCGCCCTCTCGCTATCTTTTGACAGTATCCGGATAAAGTCAGCGAGGTGTTGCACGTCACCGTTATTAAAGGCCGTGCCGCAGCTAGCTGCCTCTAACAGCGGCCCTAGGTAAGAGGCAGATGGACAAATTGCCGCAATCGGACGCCCGGTTGCCATTGCAGGGTACAGCTTGCTCGGTGCAACCAAGCTCTCCATACCTTCAGCAACGCTTACTAAGGAAACATCACCAGCAGTAAGTGAATAAGGTAGCACTGCCTTTTCTTGGTAGGGTAGGAAGCGAAAGTTCTTTAGCCCGCTCGTTTCAATATCTCCTCTCAGCTTCTCTCGCTTAGCACCGCCACCGATACATACAAATAATATCGGTTCATTTTTCAACAAACGAGCCGTTTCTAGTAAGGTATCAATATCATGACAACGGCCCATGTTGCCTGAGTAGAGCACCACAAAATGTTCTGTTAAATTGTGCTCTTTGGCAAACCAGTTGTCAGACTTTGCAATCGGGACAATTTGCTTTTCATTCGACCAGCTATGAATAATTGATATCTTGTGCTCTACCTCAGGGCAGTGGGCTACAATGCGCTGCTTCATTGAAGAGCTGAGGACAATGATGCTTTCTGACCTGCCCCAAACGCGGCGGTTAATGGCTTGCCACATTTTGGCAATCGGGTGATTGGTATCAATGACATCTAGCTCAATGGCAATATCAGGATACAGATCGTACAGCAGGCAGACGTAGCGGGTGCCTAAAAATAGGTTGGCTAAGTAGCCAATCACGGGCAGGAAAGGAGGTGCGGTTGTGACGAGCATGATGTCGTACTGGCGCGATCGCCTCATCAAATGCAAAATTGCTCGCAGTGCAAATAGCAGCCCGTTCAGCGCCTTTCCCTTATTAGGCAGCATCTGAGTTATGCGCGATCGCTTCACCCAAGTATTCTCCATTTTCTCAACCTGGGGGGCTTCTCCTTTGGCAAAAGCATATCCCGGCTGCCCGGTAAATACATTCACGTCCACATCCTGATGACTGAGCTGATTAGCCAGTTCTTCAATGAGCTGACCTGTCGCCGCAAAATCTGGCGGAAAAAACTGAGTTAGGATCAACAGTCGTAAAGCGCTAGTGCGTGCGGGTGTTTGCGTAGCGCGTTCACCACTATCCCAATTCTTTTGACTTATAGATTTTCCGAGTACCATAGGTCTTTCCTTACAACAACATCAGATCCGTTAGACACAGCGATCGCGGCTCGCCATACCTGCCAGGTAAAAAAACAGATAAACACCGTCATTTCAGCAAAAAACATCAAAGGGCTAATCATGCCTAGCATCACAAAGGCCAGACTGCTGAGCGTTAGGGTCAGTGCATACATCACCCAAACTGTAGACTGATGAGATAGCTGTAATTGCAGCAGGCGATGATGCAAATGACGATTATCTGCGCTAAAAGGAGAGCTTCTGCTGTAGATGCGAGAAAAGATAACGCCCGTCATATCGCCTAGCGGTACTGCTAAAATAATCAGTGGCAATAGTGTTGAAAACGGGGTGCTAATCTGCTGTGGGCCCACAATGCACAAACTCGCTAACAGAAAGCCGATAAAGTATGAGCCTCCATCGCCCATAAAAATCTGAGCGGGACTGTAGTTGTAATACAAAAAGCCCAGCAGGCTGCCTAGCAAGGCGCATCCTATTAGGGCTGGGGCAGGTTGAGACATCGCCACACTTAGCAGCACCACAACGGCTGTTGCAATACTTGAAACGCCCGTGGCTAGGCCATCTAAGCCATCCATCCAGTTAATGGCGTTAACAACGCCCACTAGCCAGATAATAGTGACGGGCAAGCTCAGCCAGCCAAAAGGAACAGTCGCAAACCCTGGTAGGGTTAGCGCATCTATACGAACATGGTTGAGCCAGAGAATAGAGGCGATCGCTGACTGCATCCACAGACGATGAAACGCAGACAAATCGAACAGGTCGTCGGCAAATCCGACTGAGAAAAAGCCGCTGCCACCTAGCAAAAGGGTGAGAACAGTCGCACGCGTTTCAGAGTCAATCTGTCCTGCTGTATCTACCAGCAGTAAGCCAACAAGGGGAACTAAAGTGGCTCCAAAAATGGCAACGCCACCCAGGCGTACCATCGGCTGATGATGTATCTTTCTAGCAGAAGGCGCATCTAGCTTTTTGAAGGCCAATGCAATCGATTTGACTAGCGGGGTCATCGACAGCACCAGACTCATGGAGAGCACGCAAACAGTTATGTAGATCCAATAGATGGTCATATTTCATTTTTCCCATCGGGGAAGAAACGCGATTTCAAAGCACCCCTTCGCGACCGTGAGCAAGGCTTAACTCACAGCCCAAAAAGTGCCTCGTTTTTAACAGATAATTTTGCACTCAAGCATTTGATAGTGATAGAAAGACTCTTTCAGTCAAATAATTTGAAGCAAACGCTTTTACACCCTAAGCAGCATGGCCTTACCGGTTTTACGCACGGCAGGCAGATAGCCCATAGCAGGAACAACGGCGTGAAAAGTAAGTATCTTCATCTTTGAATTAAGGCGAAGTACATTCACATAGTTAATCTTCCCTTTAGGGGCAATAAAGTAAAACGAATTAACTAAATAAACGGCAAGAAATGGAGAAATAGCTTAAAACAGCTCTAAAGTGCATCCGAGCATATCCTCTATTCAGGTCAATAATCTGGAAGGATTTGAGTTGCATATGCCCGCGTATTTACGGTTATTCAAAAATTATATATACGTGTTTTCAACAGACATGCACAGCCGGAAAACAACCAGCTAAAAATTGCGACTACCAGACGGAGGCTACGAGACTTTTCTCATCGCTGCCGCTTTAAAAACGTCTTCAGGAATTCCTTTAGCTATCTTCTGGGGTATTTCTCTTTGAATCATTAACGGCGAAAGCTCGTGAGTCTGCCAGCGACCTGACTGGAGAACAACCGCGTAAGGGCGAACAACAAACGGCTGCCGCTGGTCGGGCCGTACGTCTATTTTCAAAAAACTATGAACGGACTGCTGCTGCTGACGACGACCCTGAAGGCCCCTATACAAGCGAGACGTTGCAACGACATTTGGGCAGCTTCGACCCGCTTTGGTGATCCGCTCTAAAACATCGTTTCCCGCTTTACGCTGCCGTCGCAAGCCAGCGCCGCTGCCACCACAGACAATCCAGTCCATATTCGCATCTGCATGACCGGTTTGAGCTGTTTGCATATGCTCCAAGCAGTGCGCGTGACCGCTGATAACAAGATTTACTATCGGCCTGGAAGAATGCTCTCCGCTGTCATGGTGAGATTCAACGGTATCGGCCACGCGATCTAATAGCGATCGCAAGTGACGACGCACCCATAGCGTTTCAGGCTGCTGCCAGCGAGTTTCTTCTGTTGTGTAGGGCGAATGGTGCAAGTAAATAATTCGGCCAACGGTATCCGGCGTTTGGCAAGAGGCGATCAGATTTTCCTCTAGCCAAGCAAGCTGCTCGCTGTCAAAGCCTGCTCTGCTATCATCCCTATTCCAAGTATTGGAGTCCAGCGCAAAAAAATCTACGCCACCGTAGCGAAAGCAATAGTACCGGTTGGGCAAACGGGTGAACTGACCAGGCTGATAGTCGAGACAATAGCGTGAGGGTTGGACGCGACTGTCAGGCGTCTGATCACTGTTCTGGGCACTGTTCTGGGCACTGTAGTGATCGGTTAGATGGGGGGTGAGCTGCTCAGCAGAGAGCTTGGCTAAGTCATCTAAAAAAGTTTGACCGTAGGCTTCACCGCCCTCACCGCCATAGTGACCCCAGTCTATGCCTATCTGTCGTAGGCGATCGCATACAGCCCGCACTATCTGTTGTCGGGCGCGCTGCCATCCTAAAAGTCCTTTAGGCAAGTTAGCGTAGTCGTGGTTACCCAGCACAGGTAAAACAGGTCGATTGAAAATAATATCGTCGCTGTTATAGGCTGGATTTTCAGGGAGGTGAGAGAGCAGGGCTCGATAGGGATGTAAAAAGCCTTCTAGATAGTTTTGGTAGCTGCCAGTGGGATAAGTAACATCGCCTGTGTGGAGCAAAAACCGACTATCGCCCAGATGTTGCAGTAGCTGCTGAGGAAAAGCATTGGCAAAAGAGCTGGCATCTGCTGCTGCCGAAGCCCCCGCATCGGTATCGCCCATCACTAAAAAAGAGAACGGCGCTGCTGCGGTCGGAGAATTCGCGATCGCCAACCGAGTCTGATCAATCTCACCATTCATCACCTTAGGATGCTGCCACTGAACCTGATGAGATAGCCCTGAAGCGGCATGGTTTTTTTTAGAAAAGAGAGTCATTGTGATGGGTGTTGGACTTAGGAGAATTAGCAGCAGCCTTTATAGCTGAAAAGTCATCAGTAGCACGGGTTTTAGCAGGCCTAGACACAGCCTCGCTATGGCCGTAGTCATAGTAGCGATAGCCATCAAGACCGGTTGATTTTACACCGTTCGCAATCAGGCCCAAAGTCGTTATTTGAGCGAGATCCAGCGTTTCAATCGTTTGCGCTAGCACCGTGCGATTAGTTTGGCCAATGCGAGTCACCAGCACCAGGCCATCCGTCCTTTGGCCAATCAAGCTAACATCAGCCAGGCCCGTGGTCGGCGGCGCATCATAAATAACCAGATCGAAGCATCGCTCAAAAGTACCCATTAGCTGCTGCATTTTTTGAGAAGCCAGTAGCTTAGTCGGGTCAGGCGGAATTTTACCAGCGGTGAGCACAAACAGTTGAGAATCGGGAGCAGTCTGCTGAATCACGGCCTTTAAAGGCAAGTCGTCAGCAATCAGATTAGAAAGGCCCAAATCATTTGGCATATCTAACCGGTCATGCACCTGTGGCTTGCGCAAATCCATATCGACAATCAGCACTCTTTGGCCCATCGCAGTCGCCACCTGTGCAAGCTGAGTAGACACGGTTGATTTACCGTCACCTGGCAAAGCCGAACTAATCACAATCGAACGAATAGGCCGATCAGAACTCAGCATTCGAATGTTGGTGTGTAGCACCCGCAGCGCTTCTAAAAAGCTGGCTTCGCTATTACTATCCCCGTAGCTATAGCCGTAGCGACCGTTCTTTTTACTGAACTGAATTTGAGAAACGCTGCCAGCCAGTTTAGCAATGATCCCTTTCTCCACTGTGCGGCCATCTTTAAGCGCCCTGTTGAAAGGCAGCGTACCTAGCAGCGGCAGCTTTGTGCCAGCTTTTAGCTCGTCTACGGTATGGTATACATCATCTAGCTTCTCTAATAGCAGCGCGGCACCGATACCCAAAATTAAACTAGCCACAAACCCTAATACTAAGCTTCGCTTCAAGTTAGGAGAGATGGGCTCCGTCGGCTGCACGGGCGCTTCAATCAACTGCCAGGGGATTTCAGTTTGCGCGGCTTCAATCTCCAAAGTCTCTCGGGTTGTTCTAAAGCGAGTAAGCGCCGCTGTGGCCACCTCTAGCTCTCGCTGCAGGTCTGTGTACTGGCGAATTAGCGCAGGAAGCAACCCCAAGCCCTGCGCGGTTTCAGCCTCAGCTTCAGCCAGCGTATTACTCTGCACGGCCATTACCTGTAGGTTATTAGCCGCCAGCGCCTGCCGGGTGCCCAGCACACGTTGAGCCTCTTGCTCTAGCAGCGGTAAAATATTGGCGCGCCGTTCTTCTAGCACTCGAATCGACAGCGAACTAGGCTCAAACCGGGTCAGTTCTTCAGCAATTTTGGTTTCTATCGAACGTAGCTCGCTGACTAGCTCCTGATACACAGGGGCCTGATCGAGCGTAGCCAGCGCACCGGTTTGTTCTTGCAGGTTTGCAAATCGCTGCTGCGCTTCAGACAGCTCTCGATCAAGCTCCAGGCGCTGCGTGGTGAGTTCTGTTGTTTGTGCAGAAATCATCGCCGTCTGCGCTTCGGGTGTAATGAAGTTGTACTGCCTGCGAAAGGTTTCTAGCTGATCTTGAACCCTGTTTACCTGCGTCTGTAAGTCAGGTAGCTGGTTTTCAACAAAGTTAATCCCTTGCCTGAGGTTGGTTTGACGCTCTTCGAGAGAGTACTTGAGATAGCTTTGAGAGAGCTGATCGAGCACAACTTGAATTTCTACCGGGTCAGTGCCGGTGTAGCCGATCTGCAAAATTTTAGTTTCGCCGAGCCGAATAATGCTCAAATTTTCAAGCAGCGTTTGATAGTTAACTTGTGGATAGGTTTTGCTGAGTTTTTCAGCAATTGGCTCAATCAGCTCAGGGCTGCGTAGCACCTGCACCTGAGTCTCATAGTCCAGACCAGACTTACTGATACTTTGTTCGCCGAGAACCGAGGTTAAGTCCGAAAAGTCTTCATCCGCATTAACAGGCTCTACCAGAACTTGAAATTTGCCAGCATACACTTCTGGCTGTTTGATTGTCCTGGCAGTAGTCGCTGCCATCACCACAGCAGCGACACCCACAATCACCCAGACTCGCCTGCGAATCACCGATAGCAGATTTCGCAAATCACTATCTTCTTCTTGCTGGGCTTGCAGTTGCCAGGCTGCCAGCATTGAAGAAGATCCGGCGGGGGGAATCGCCACGGGAGCAGCGGCTGAGCGATTGCCGTTAAGCGCTGTTGTTGAAGCAAAAGGGGCTTGAAAAGGTTCCATGCGATCGCGTCAAATAAAAAGACTACTAGGACGGTTTAAGAGGGCAAATGCGACAGCCAAGCAGAAGGCGCTATTTAAAACAGCGACCTAAACGGATTTAGAAGCTGAAGAATCGGTGAAATCGGCCTGATAACAGCGTCCACTGAATCGGCAAACCTAGCGCGGCCATTACGACCTACCACCACCACATCGTTGTTCAAAATAAGCGGATTTTTTTCTGGATCAATGCCCTCATTCAAATCGACTTCAACCTGCCTTTGCGTCACCGTACCGTTAGGATTCAGCCGCAGCAGCTCAACGGTTTCACTAGAGCGGCGGTTGAATCCACCGGCTGCCAGCACCGCCTGATTTAAAGTGGTATTCGGTGAAACCTGAAGCAACCCTGGGCGCTCAACTTCACCGACCACATTAATGCTCACTTTTTCGGGTGAGAAGTTAGCCGCCGTGAGCTGCGCAACTTCATTAGAAGTGACCGCACTAGCCACCGGAATAATCACGGTATCGCCCTGCTGAAGCACCAAATCTTGACTGATATCACCCGCTTGCAGTAGCTGCCAAAAATCTAGATCAATTAGCTGCTCTGATCCGCTGCGCGTCAGCCGCCGTACCTGAATTTGTCTAATATCGGCAGAAGGCTTGATGCCGCCTGCTTTTTGTACCACCTGCGTCACGGTGGTGCGGCCATCGCTGGGTGTTGCCTCACCCCCAAACTCATAAGCACCGGGCCGAAAAACCTCACCCACAACCGCAACCGTGACAGACTGATCGGCGCTCGCCGCTAGGTTGGAGGCCGCCAGCCGGTTAGTTTCAGCAATATTGACACCCAGCGTTTCACCAATGACGATGGCATCGCCGTCTCGCAGCGCCAAGTCCTGCTGAACATCTCCATTGTTGAGCAACGCCCACAAATCGATCATTACCACCTGATCAGGGCTCTGGCCGTTAGCGCGGCGTAGCTGCACCTGGCGTAAATCGGCCGCCTGCGTCACCCCACCAGCTAGCTGCAAGGCTTGAGAAACCGTCGGGAACTGAGCATCGGCAGCAGGCGTTAGCGTATACAAACCGGGCTGACCGACTTCACCTGCGATCGCGACTCTCATCGGCCTGGGCGAATTGAGTACAACCGTCACCTGCGGGTAGCGCAGCTCAGAGCTGTAGGCGGATGAAATGAGGCTACCCGCTGCTTTTAAAGTGAGACCGTTAACATTCACTGAGCCCACAACGGGTAGGTTCAAAGAACCATCTGCCAGCACCTGCTGCTGCCCGCTGTACTCAGGCACATTAAAAATTTCGATAGAGATTGCATCTCCTGGGCCGAGCGAATAGGCGCTGTTCATTAGCGCTCTGCCGGTGGTTGTAGCAGGACTGCTTCTCGCCGGTTGAGGAGGAGGGCTAGCGCCCTGAGCCAGGGCACCGTCTGCGCCCGACAGTAACGGCAGCGACTGCGACTGCGCTTGCAAATCTTGTGCCATCGCAGCGCGGCTGGTCATTAATAGCCCCACGCCGCTCGCAGCGAATGAAACCACAAGACTCGCTGAAAACAACTGTCGAAGCTTTAACTTAGTCACCATTTGCCTAAAACCGTTTGACACATCTTTAGCTAGAAACAACTGCCTACGAGCACAGAGATAGAAACCTCGCACGCCATTCATTCATACAAAGTCAGCAGCGATGGAACCGGTGAGTGAAAACACCCAACTTTATCTAAAGTGCTGATCGATGGTCGAATCTAGCGAAAAGGCTGACCTACTCTTGAATGCCCAGGCAACGTATGAAAATAACTTGATGCAGAGAAGAATCTTCTCTCAGTGATCTCCATCTCAGTAGTTCCTCGGAATATCAGATTATTTTCAAGGATTTATGTTTTAGCCAAGGGTTTGTACGGAAGGCGTTAACGGGCTACAGAGCGCTAGCTGCATTTCGTAAGTGAAAGTTTCTTTAAAGTTGATAAACTCGCAGACAGCAACGGTACGGCCTAACGCGATCGCACATCCAAAGCATCTCTGAGGCCATCACCGACATAGTTCACACTCAGCACGGTCAAAAAAATAGCCAGCCCTGGAAAAATCACTAAATATGGCGCACTGGCAATATAGTTTTGTGCGTCGAACAGCATTCGGCCCCAGGTGGGGACATCAGGTGGAAAACCGATGCCCAAAAAGCTAAGGGTCGATTCGGTGATGATGGCGTTACCCACACCCAGCGTCGCCGCGACAATAACCGGGCCAATGACGTTCGGAAGAATGTGTTGCCAGACGATGCGGACAGGACGAGCCCCGAGCGATCGCGCTGCCTGCACAAAGTCTCTTTCTTTAACCGCCAAAAATCCAGCCCTTACCAGCCGCGCGGTAGGCATCCACGTCAGGCCGCCAATCACTAATATAATCAGCAAAAAAATGCCTAGCTCTGGCCCAGCAATACCGCGCACGGTGTCTCTGAACAGATAGATAATCAGCAGTAAAAGCGGCAGTTGAGGCAACGACAAAAACAAATCGGTGAGCCGCATTAAGGCGTTGTCTACGATGCCGCCGCAAAAGCCAGCAAGCGTGCCAACCAGCGTGCCCAGTGAGATAGAAACCAGCATGGCGGTGATGCCGACAGCGATACTCACGCGACCACCCCACAGCATTCTGGCTAGCTGATCTTGGCCTAAGTCGTTGGTGCCCAGCGGATGCTGCCAGCTAGGCGATGCGGTTGAGCGGGCAAAGTCAATGTCGCTGTAGGAAATCGGGTAGAGGAAGGGGCCGAGGATAACGCTGGTGATAATCAGTAAAAGAATGATGGCACCGAGTAGGGCCGTGCGATCGCGCTTAAACTGCCGCCAAGCCGTTTTTTTGGGTGGCTCATTTGGTTTTTCGTTTAGTTTTGCGGGTGCTTTGTTTAAGTCGGTGACAGCGGGCGATGAGCGAGAAGGCATAGCAGTTTGTATCGGTTAGGCCAAATATTAGCACTGCGATCGCTCGCTTTTTAGCCAGGTTTTAATATGGGCGATCGCCTCATGCACGCCATTCACATAGTCAGGCGCGTTGGCTTTAGGGCGGTTCAGCAAAGGCTCAACAGTTGCGATCGCCTCCCCTGCACTTTCAACCAAATGCCCGCACTTCTGAATCCGCAAAGCCTGACGATCATACAGACGCGGCAGCGCAAACGCCACTAGCGGCACGCCCAGCGCTGAGCATTCGTGCGTTAGGTTGTAGCCGCCACTGCCAACCACCACGGTTGCGAGCTGTAAAATATCCATACCCGGCCAATGGTATAGCCATTTGTCAGCAGCGCAGGTTGGCGGACAGATTGCAGACAGACAGCGAACGGTTGAAAAGGGAAAAGCAGCGGCGATCTGTTCTGTGAGGGTTCCAAAAAAAGCGAGTTCTGTTGGCTGACCGGCTCCGCAGATGATAATGAGAGGTTTGTGAGCAGGGATGTTTAGGCGCGATCGCACACCGTCTGCTGTCACCAAATCGGTTTGATCGCGGCTTAGCCAGGGAGCGGTTTGTTTGGCCTGAGGTAGCTCAGCAAAAGGAACAGCCGGTTCCCCTGGAATGAGGAGGCCACTGTAGTGCGATCGCACAAAACTAGTCAGAGACTTAGCCGCCACATACGCTGGATTCAGATCGCGATGAATTAAAATGCGGCAAGGATGATTCTGTTCTGAAACAATTTCAGTCAGTTCACCAATCAGTCCCCGAGGAAACGTATCCACAACGAGGCAATTATATGGGATGCTTCGCAGCAAGGATTGAACAAACTGTCGAGCGTCCGCTAAGGACTCTACCGCTGGAAGCTGATGGATTGTGAGCGTTGTTGTTTGAACAATCGGGACTAGCCGCTGAGCGTACGGACTGTTGGTTAATACATGAACAGAACGATGTTTTGCGGCGACTTGAGCGAATGCTAAAGCCCGATTAAGATGTCCCCAGCCGCTGCCAAGCGCGTAGATAAACCAGCAATCTGCCGCCATCTGCTTTTATCCATTTGCTTTTATCCGAAAACCATCAGCTAGCTAGCGTCTAGATCCATCTCGTAATCCTGATCGCCTTCTTGTTCAAAGCTGGCTGCATCCGACTCATTAAAGTCCACGCGGCGACTGTGAGGATCGTAATAATAGTGGTCGCGGTTGTGATAGTAGCCGTGTCCCCAATGCCCGCGATCATAGCGGCCATAGTCTGGATAGTAGGCATAGTCATTGTCGTAGCGGTTGTAGAGGCTGTGGCTAGGATCGGTTTGGCCATTTTGACAATTACGGCAGCCCTCTGGTGTGGTGCGATCGCACTGCCGCTTAAACAAAAAGCCAACTTTGTGAGCACACTTTCCATCTGCTCCAAACCAAGCTGGCCTAGCACTAGCGTTGTTCATCTCCTGGCTATGGCTAGTGCCTAGACTGCCACCAGAGGCAGCTAGCGCTGGCTGTGCAGATATCGTAGGCTGTGCGGCTACGGGCGCAGTGAGGAAGGCAACCTTGATTTCAAAAGGGCCAATTGTGAGGATGTCGCCGTCGTTTACCCGCTGAATACTGCCGGCTACTCCATTAACGAGCGTTTCGGTACCGCCTGAATGATCTGAAATCACTAGGTGACCTTTGTGCTCAGCCGCAATGGCGTGAAAAGGGGCAACCTGATCGCCAGCAAGCACCATTCGGCGGACGGCATGGCCCTTAAGTGCACTGGGCATTTCGTTAAAGTCTCGGCCAAAGGCAATCGGCGGTTCTAGGGTGGGCGATCGCACCTGTTGCGTATTAGGATCTGTCCACGTAAGCTGCAATCGCATGGCCTACTGGCCTCCGGTTAAATTCACTGCGTAGGCCAAAGCCGCCTGCTGAGGAGGCGTAAGCACGTCAAAGCCAAACGGTGCCATTGCTACAGGCATCATCGCTGACTTTGTAGAAAGCACGGTTTCCTCACTGGCATCTCGCAGCGAAATTTTACCCTCTTTTACCTTCACCTTGTATAGCGATTCCTTCTTAGGTGTTTCAATTTCATAGCCATAGTCTCGCACTTTTATTCGATAGACCGGCGTATTGTCACCAGTTTCTAGCTTGTAGTCGCCATCATCCTGCCGCCTCAGCACGTACAGTTCTTCAGTTTGTGCTGCATTTTCTAGCTTCCAGTAACCGCCCTGCGAAACCACATAGCCTAGTACCGTATCGGCTCCGTCTTTTATCTTCACCTTGTTACCATCTAGCGTTAGCCGTGCCAGCTCATTATCAGCACCATCTACAAGCTTTGCACCATCTGGCTTGAACTTAAGAGAGAATTTTTCAGCACCGTCTGTCTGCTTAAACTTTATTTTTTCGGTTGAAGCTGTGGCGCTATTGGCAGAAGCTGTTTCGGCAGCGACAGGCGCGGCAGGTACGCTCATATCCTCAGAATTAGAATTGCCGCAGCCTAAGACGACTAGAACGATCGCCATTGCAGAAAAAGCATTGATGCAGAGCTTATAATAGCGGTACATAAAAAAAATCAATAACAACAGAAATAAAAGATTTGATTGAGCCAATTGAGCTAAACCAGCTAAACAGATGCTTTTGACAGCACTTTAGAAAGGTTGAGCACCTGGTAAGCACTCAAAAACATTTGGGTGACTAGCTGATAACAACCCGCTGGCGAATTACAGACTTCTGCTGGGGCTTTTACGCGAAGTAAGAGCTGGTGGTCATTCGCTTTAATTTGCTTAAGCGCAGCGCCGGGAGGTAAGCTCATAGCCTGAGACAAATCATCTTGCAGTAGGCTAATTGCACCGTATTTTTTGCGTGAAAACCTGAGCACTAGCTGAATTTCACATCCCTTGTGTTTAACCTTGCGCTTGTACTTTACCTTTCCACTTCTGCCGCGCTTTGTCCCCGAGCGAATAACAATATGTTCCACCAAGCTCAAATCAAACGTCGTGCTGTCTAAAAACTGACCTTGAAGATGGAGCCAGGAATCTTCATAAAAAGCCTGTTTCCAGCCGCTTCTTCGGGGATACGGCCCCTCAGCCGTTTGTTTGCGCTGAACGGTTGAAGCCGAAAAGTCTATGCGAGCATTAAAGGGCGCGCCTTGGGCCATATCGCGGCTCAGCATTTCAGTTAAGCGCAGCGGCAGCTTATATCGCAGATTATCTATATTCAGGCGGCCCCAGCGACCTCCTAAAATGCAGAGAACGGCTGTGAGGATGGTGAATACAGTCATGAAAAAGAAGAAGAACGGCACGCTCGTTGCAATAAAAAAGCATATGAACGTGAGCACGCCACCGAATATTGACGCTGTAGTGTACTGTCTGTTTTTCTGCTCAGCCAGCCTATCAAATTCGGATACTTCCTTCAGGTGTGTTTGAATTTGGCTCGCACAAGCAGAGGTTTCGTAGAGTAGCTGTTTACGAAATGAGCTGAGACTAAAGGGCACGGTGGCGATCCTCTTAAGCTGGCTTTGAAAAACTGAAGTTAAGATGCAACGTTCAGCGTATCAAGACTTCTTGATGCAAGGGTTCCCAAATTAAAATGGCAATCACGGCCTGATCGGATCATTTTGAGCGGGGCATACTATCAATAGTTTTTGATAGGTTTGCGTTAGCCTGTGCCAGACTCTCAGCTTGATTGTTCCGCTAAGATTGCCTATATTTCTTTTGATGTGGTGCCTTCGCATAAGGGTGCGGCGGTGCATATTGAATCTTTTGTGCGATCGCTCACCCAAGCCTACGGGCACATAGAACTCGTCACCGTCGCCGCCGATCCAACGGCATCCGCCATAGTAAATTGGCCTGGGGTCACGCACACCGTACTGCCCGCCACCGGCAAAACGCTCATCGACAGGGTGATGTCCTTTCGACGGCACCTGCACCACTGGCTAAGCGGACGGCGGTTTGACATTGTTCAGGTGCGCTCTATTTTTGAAGGGCTTCCTGTCATTCAGAGCGGGCGCTGTCGATCCCTTATTTTTGAGGTGAATGGACTGCCTTCGATTGAGCTGAAGTATCGGTATCCTAAGGTGGCTGAGGATATGGAGCTGATGGATAAGCTGGTGCGACAGGAGCAGATGTGTTTGGCAGCAGCAGATCGAATTGTGACGCCAAGTTTTGTGACGCGATCGCACCTACTCAGCCGAGGCATCCCAACTCACCACATTGAGGTCATTCCTAACGGCGTTGACCTATCAGTGCACCGCTACCAGCCGCCGAGAGTCCCCGAGAACCCAGCACTTGAAACGTTAAAACTGCTTTACTTCGGCACGCTGTCTGCTTGGCAAGGCGTGAATTTAGCGGTAGATGCACTGGCCCTCTATCGTCGTGACTTTGACGCGCAGCTTACCATTGTGGGTCCAGCTAGAGGGAAACAGGTTGCTCAGCTAGAAAAACTAGCGCATAAGCTAGGCGTCGCTGAAGCCGTCACGATTTTAGAGGCGCGTCCTCAGACTGAGCTAAACGCACTGATGCACCAGGCCGATGTGATTGTGGCTCCGCTGAAGGCAAATGATCGCAACGTAGTGCAAGGGTGCTGCCCGCTGAAAGTGCTGGAAGGCATGGCTTCTGGGACGCCTGTAATTACGAGCGATCTGCCTGTAGTCACAGACTTAGGCGAAAATGAACGTCATTTTTTGGCCGTTCGGCCTAGCTCATCTAAGGCGATTAAAGATGCCATGCTGCGGCTGCAGGTAGATGTGGACTTGAGAAAACGACTTTCTGTAGAAGGGCGATCACACGTCAAAAATCACTACACCTGGCAGCACGCTCATACCAGGCTACTCAGCACCTACCGCCATTTACAGCAGCACCTCGACACTAACCATGCGCCTTACGACGACGTAGCGGAATGGGTTCGCTGGCCTGACGCGGCGAAGGCCACTTATCCATAATGTCGTGCACCACCAGCTCTTTGGCCCACACTTGCAGCACAATCACCATCGGCAGCGCCAAAAACAATCCCAACAGCCCAAAGAAAACCGCCGCCACCACCTGAGCCACCAGCGACACCGCAGGCAATAGCGACGTCTGCTTTTCCATCACCAGCGGCGTGAGCACTGTCCCTTCTAACTGCTGAATTGCAAAATACAGGCCCAGCACCGCTAGTGCCTTCCAGGGCTGAATTGCCAAAGCCATCAGCATAGGCGGAATAATGCTTAAAACGGGCCCGATATTAGGAATAAAGGTTAGCAGTCCGGCAATCGTAGCGTTTACAAGCGGCAGCGGCACACCAATGATGCTCAAACCAATACCGCTAAATATTGTGATCACAGTCATATTGAACAAAATACCCACCGACCAGCCACCTAGTGAGTCTTCGCACTGCTTCAGAATTTCGTCCACGCGAGGGCGGTAGAACTTAGGGAACGCCAAAATAAACATTTTGCGGTAGCTATCAGGATTGGTTAGGAGCATGATGGTAATCACCACCACTAGCAAAAAGTCGATTAAAAAGTCTAGTGAGCCGGTAAAGAGTACGAGTAACCGACCTGCCCAGCTAGGGCTGACCTGAGATAGCTGTGGCAGCAATTCGGTGAGTGTTGTACCCGCCAGCGGATCGCCAGGAACCATGCCTCTGACCTGCCGGTACCAGATCTGAAGCTGGTCAAAGCCTCGCTCAGAAAGGAATGTGTATTCGGGTAGCTGGTCGGCGATCGCAGGCGCAATAAACCAAACAGCAAGCGCCACCACACAAACAATTGACGTCAGCGAAACGGTAACAGCCAAACCACGAGGGACGGCCAAAGGCAGCTTTCTAATTAGCTTCACGAGCTGATTAATCGCCGTTGCAAACACCACCGCTGCAAACACCAGCAGCAGCACCTGTCTAGTTTGCCAAAGTAGCAATAGCAGAGCAACCACCGCGATAATTCCAACTGACCTACCGAATTTCACAGGCTTTCTCCACGGGGCTTTTAAGAACAGCGTTCTTGTCAAAAGTTTACAGAGCAAGCAGGAAGAAGAATCTCTGTCTGTAGGCGCTAATACGGCTTACCAGCCCCTACAAAAAGGTACAGAACGTCGTTTTAGGAAAAATGATAAATTAGCTGCGTTGGACACTCGCGTTATTTCTTGCCTTGTTTGAAGGAGCTAACGTCCCGAGCAAAATATTCATCACAATATCCATCGTTTGATCAAGATGGGTGTGGCCATTAGGCAGTTGAGACACCGGATCGATCGGGCCAGTAGGGCCGTTGTGCGATACCGGGCCCAGTGAAATAAAGCAGACTCGGCCTTCAGCTTTTGCCAGGTTCCAGCTTGACCAGGCGATCATAGGCCAGCGTTTGGGAAACATCATGGCGCCAATTTGCGCCAGCGGATCGCGATCGCCCGTCAGGTGATACATTTTATCAATCAGGCCCACGCCGTTATTACCGCTCACCACACCCGACAGCGAAATCACCTCAATCGGCACGTCCAGCGCGTACTTAAGATAGGTCACCGCCCCTAGTGCCACCTGCGCCCCACCGCTGTAGCCCAGCAGCGTAATCGGCGTCCCCGCCCGATAGCCCCGCTGCCTTAAGCTGTTCAAAATCACCTGCGCTGTCCCACGATTGAACACTGGCCCGTAGCGATTATCGGTAGAAACCGCCACTTGAAAGGTATTGCGAAGGTTGACAAAAATATCTAGCGGGCTTTGCGGATAGCCTGCTTCCATTCGGTTTACCCAGCGCCAGAATGTAGAAAATGGGCGCTGCGTCGTCAGCGGGCGGTTGAGCGCTGAATACGCCATGATGTCTTGAATGAACACCATGTCAGGTGGCAGGCTAACGTCTAACGTATCTAAAAAGTTTTGCACGCGTCTAGGATAGTCGGCACAGCTTTGAGAAATACCGTCTAAATAAACGACGTACCGGCGAGGGGCAGCAGCCTTTGGTGCAGACTCGTTTGCCTCTGCTGATAGCTGCGCTGGAATTTTGCAGGTGATATGCGTTTCAATACCGTCACCGTACCAGCCCGCCCACCAACCCAAAGCCTCAAACGGAGACAGTAGGCCAGATAGCAGTAGCGCAATTGAGCCGACGCGAAGGAGATCTACTACCAGCTTTAGGAGCTTGCTATTGAAGGCTAAGTACCAGTTGAGCCACTGCTCGTTGGCGGGGGAAAGTAGGACAATTGCACCGACCGCTAAAAGGACGGCGGCGCTTAGTTTGAGTAGTCGACTGTTCATCCGCTGAATTTTATCCGATATTTGAGCGGCCTGTGTAAATGGCGATGATGGCTATCGGTAGTTATCCGAATTTTCTAAGGTTGCCCGCGCTTTCTGAATCGACTGGACAACGCGCTCTGGGCTATCTAATGGATACAGATCGTCAATATGCGGGGGTTGCGATCGCAGTCCCACATACAGCTCCTGCGCTAGCCGCGTGCGATTGGTAATCAGCTCCTCACCGGCCACCCAGTTTGCAATCCACTGACCCAAAGAAGCAATCGGCTGACCGACCGTCTTTTGCAGTAGCTGCAGCACAATCCAACCGAGCGCTGCACTCGCAAACGCCTCCCAGCGGCCCAGCGACGTAATCGCTTCTACCCCAACCACCACCGCCAGCAGCGTCCAAATAGACAATAAGACAAATATGCCGCCACCGAAGTAGGGCAGCATGACGAATACGCCAAACAGCATCAACGGCGCGTAGCTAAAGCCCAGCATCTGCAACACCTCGGTCAGCGGCAGGCGACCTGTCAAAAAAAGGTTCAAAGTTGTCCAAATGCTAAGCGCCCAAAAGCCGTAGCCAACAACGAAAAACGAGGCAGAAATGAACAAACTCATCACAAATCGCAGGGGGCGTACCTGATTAATCGAGAGCACGACGATTTGGCTAAGTGACTGGGCAAAGCCAGCGAGAAAAACGATGGTGAGGGCGGCAAGAAGGCTGTGAGGTTGGCTGCCAATAGTTTGGAAGATATTTGCGTTGAGGGCGATCGCGCCACACACCAAAGCCCACAAATTACTGAACGCATCTTCACCGGGAAGCTGCACAGCACCGAATAACCAATCACTCAAAACCACCGCTTAATTACACCACCTGTCAACCAAAAGCTTTCAGATCATAGATGAGCTCACCGCTAGATAGCAAACATATGATTATCAGTGAGCGCGGCGCGGCTATGAATTTTCAAGAACTAAATCAGGAATACTTTCATAAGAAGATAAGAAGATGTATTTCTTCTAACTTACGATAGTTATTCAATAAGCAAGCAATGGGCACTCGAAAAAGAAAATGGCCAATAAAAGAAAATGGCCAATAATTAGGTGCGGGCGTGCTTGGTGTCGGTATGTCGGGCTTAATCGCCACCGCCTATCTCTTAGCTCAAGCCACGGATGTGCCACGGGTTGCCATTAGTAAAGACAATCAGTGGGCCGCTTTTGTTGCCTACGATCGCAGGCTCTCCATTTGGGATCTCGATGCGGGCGATCGCTTGAAAACGCTTCCTTTTCGCAGTGGCACCAGTCAGACCTATGAGCTGGCTTTTAGTAGCGATCGCAAAACGCTGATTGGAATATTTAACAACCAGGATATTTCGATGGCGTTTGCCTTCTCAACTAAGACGATCTGACTTTTGATCTTTACAAAGTTTAGTAGCGATCGCAGTTCACGAGCTGACAAATTTACAAACAAATAAGCATTCACCAGAAGAGTTGTGCGGCGATATCCTATCTACGGCTATGCTGCCAAATCCGGTTTCGCTTCCATTGCTATGAAGTGGCCCATAAGGTGAACGAATGTCTGCTGAATTCAGATCTAATTTGATTTTCTCGTGTACTGAATAATCCGGTGAATAAGGAATGAGAATACGGCCAGTGCGTTTTTCAAAGCAGATGGCTCTTAAAAATTGGTTTGTTGTCGGGATATGTACACTGTCCGGTTCGCTGACTATGGTTGGGACACATCTGTGTTTGAACTCTCTCGGTACTTATTTTTTTAACTATCGAGAGATGAACACGATGACTTTGGCTGTCTTCACCATTTTTGTATTCATATTGTTGGATTCACTAGGAATTTATGGGTCAGCTACGTTAAAGACTTACGGTCGAGTTATTTTCAATTATGCCTTAGCTAAATGGAGTTTCACTTTCGCTCATGAATACAATGACCACCCGATTCTTTTGGCCAGAAATTGGAATATTAATCTTCTCCTCTTCGTTTTTTCTGCCATGGTTTTCTTGCCTGGGTACAAAAGTCAGTTACATCAACTTAGTAAAAAGATTACTGACAGAAAACGCGACTACCTCAGTGCCACTACTTTCTAGTCCTGATGTGTTTCATCTTTATCTCTCATTCCTTGTATTTTTAATCTATCTTTTCACTAAACTTCCCCTTAAGAGAGGTGTTTTGTCGTTTTCGCTCATTCTATTTAGATGCGTACTAGTTTTATTGATTTTGTACTCAATGCTAATACACTCGGTAATGGCTGAGTTTGGGGTTCATCAGACAGTCGATTTTCCCTGCCCTTCTGAGCCTGGGTTTTGGTTAAATGTTTTAGGTTCTGTCGTTATCCTAATTGGAATTTCAAAGCCGAAAAAATATGCTTCAAAGTGAGCAGAAAAAATAGACAGGCTATTGAGCTGATTGTAAAACCGCCGTTGAGCAAGCTAATACATCCAAGCTCAAGGTAAAAATGCCTTAGTACTTAATCCGATCTTTAGTTTTGTTGGCACCTGCGTTCTTTTCTAAATATTCAATCGTCTTACCGGCGACATCAATTTCAGTCGCCTTTTCAATGCCTTCTAGCCCTGGTGACGAGTTCACCTCCATCACCACTGGCCCCTTATTAGATCGCAGTAGGTCTACACCTGCAACCCGCAAGCCCATAGCCTTAGCCGCCCTCACAGCCGTAGCACGTTCCTCAGGCGACAGCTTAATCACCTGGGCATTGCCGCCTCGATGCAGGTTAGAGCGAAATTCACCCGGAGCACCCTGCCGCTTCATCGCGGCTATTACCTTGCCGCCGATGACAAAACAGCGCAGGTCAGCGCCTTTGGCCTCAGCAATAAATTCCTGTACTAGGATATTTGCGTCTAGTCCTCTAAATGCCTCGATGACTGAAGTCGCGGCCTGATGTGTTTCGGTTAGCACGACGCCAATACCTTGTGTGCCCTCAAGCAGCTTAATTACTAGCGGCGCACCGCCAACAATATTGATAAGGCCTTCGATGTCTTTGGTGGAGTGGGCAAAGCCCGTGACGGGGAGGCCAATGCCCTGGCGAGAGAGCAGTTGCAAACAGCGAAGCTTATCGCGCGATCGCGATATTGCCTGCGACTCATTCGCCGTAAACACGCCCATCATTTCAAACTGTCGAATCACCGCCGTACCATAAAACGTATTCGACGCCCCAATACGCGGAATAATTGCATCTACGCCCTCTAACCGCTCTCCCTGATACAGCACATGAGGATTATCTGGCTTAATGTCCATATAGCAGCGCAAATAGTCAATCACTTCCGCCTCATGACCACGCTCTATCGCCGCTTCCTTAAGACGACGTGTCGAATAAAGAGAAGAATTTCTTGACAATATTACTATTTTCATTTTTTTGTTTCTTACGGCTTTTAAGTTTGCGCTTGGACTTGGAGCTTTGTAGATAAGACTCACCGGAGTCGACTAGAAAGCGTTGGCGAACGCCCTGGCGGCCTAGCAGCATCCGGAAGCCCATGAGCTTGCGGTTAGTCAGGGTAAGTTCGATAGGCCACTGCTGTTTGCCTAAGGCCACAGTGGTCATAATTACCGGACGTAGCTCAGATTTTCCACCTGAGTTGCGCACGGTTCGCATGTCTAATAATTTTGCTTCAGCCGTTACAACTTTAGTACGGTTGCGCTGAGAGGGATGAACCTTAAAGCGGACAAACTCGACGCCATCCTGCTCAAAAACTTCAATGTCAGAGGCATGAATCGCAGACGAGCGCGCGCCCGTATCAATTTTGGCTTTGACGCTAGTAATGCCTAGCTCAGGTAAAGACACCCGCTCGCGCCAGCCAATTACCGGTAGTTTTTCATTCGCTGTCATATCATGCAGTGCAGATTTAGCCGCTCGACTTTATTTACGCTTCAAGTGTTCACATTATCACCAGGGGTGAACCACTCACACGCCAATTCTGTCAGCCCTTAGCCCAGGTGAACGTGAACGTGCTGCCTTCACCTATCGCGGAGGTCAAAGAGATCGTACCCTGCTGCTCAACCAGCTTTTTGACAATGCTTAGGCCAATGCCGGTGCTTTCAATTGCGTCACGGCTGTTGAGCGTTTGAAAAATGCCGAAGACCTTTTCATGATAGTCAGCACGGATGCCTGGGCCATCATCTACAACAGAAAAAGAGAGATGGTTGCCGGTATCTTTTGAGGTGATGGTAACGATGCCATCAGGGCGGTGATGATATTTAATCGCGTTGCTGATGAGATTGCTAAGCACTTGTTGTAGCAGCAGCCTGTGGGTGTGTAGCACGGTGTTGTCGCCTGCCCAAGTGACGTTGAAGGTCGCAGGGGGGGCAAGGCTATCGATCACTTCTGCGATCAGAGCGTGAACGTCTACACTCTCTTTTTCCAAGCTTTGACGGCCCGCACGCGAGCAGTCTAAGAGGCCAGTAATAAAGTCGTCTAGTCGTTTGGCACGTAGCTGAATGAGAGCGAGCTGTTCTTGGTTTTCTTCAGGGATTTTATCCAAAATATCTTCTTCTAGCCAGCTAGCCAGATTAGAGATAGCTCGTAGCGGCGCTCTTAAGTCGTGTGAGGCAATGTAAGCAAACTGATCTAGCTCTTGATTTCGCTTTTCGAGCAGTTCAGTCGCGTTAACGAGCTGCTGATTAGAGGCCGCTAAGTCAATGGCACGGGCTTTCAAAGCAGCGGTAAATTCGTTCTGTTGAATAGCGATCGCAAGCTGAACAGCCAAGTCATCTAACAGCATCAGCTCATTT
Source organism: Phormidesmis sp. (assembly GCA_051860365.1). Taxonomy (GTDB): domain Bacteria; phylum Cyanobacteriota; class Cyanobacteriia; order Phormidesmidales; family Phormidesmidaceae; genus Phormidesmis. Next base: position 139,875 of record JBHYED010000004.1, on the reverse strand, counting down.
TTTTGCCACTCTCTCGCCGCTCGGCAGTGATGAGCTAACAGCAATCCCCAGACCCTTCTATCCTGCGTTTCAGTTCGGCTCAGCACAATTGGCACCACCAAACTCGCCTTCACCTGAAAGCGCTCCAGCATTTGAATATGGCAGGGCGTCAGGCTGGAATTGTGAATGTTGCCAATAACGGTCTTATGCCCGTCTAGGTATTTTTCTAGCCCGCCGTTTTGCTGAAAGCAGGTGTCTTTAATGTTCGCGCCCAGGCTAGGTTCCCATCCAGGCAGCACCGACTCAGCCAATATAATGCCGCTTAAGTCGGATTCAAATCGGTAGATAGCAGTGCGATCGCAGCTCAATAGCGATCGTATCCCTTCAGCCGTTGTTTGCAAAATGCTCTCCAAACTAGAAGCATGGCTAATGCGTAAGGCCGTTGCTGCCATGAGCTGCTGCTGGCGCTGATGGTGGCTAACAAGCTGCTGCGTAACCTGCTCAGTAAGCACCTGCTGCACCGACTGAGAAAATCGATCGGCGTCTAGATCGCCTTTGACAAGATAGTCGCGGACGCCCATTTTCATCGCCTGCACAGCGACTTTCTCACTGCCCCCACTGGTAAGCATAATCACAGGCGGCAAGTCACCAATCACCTCTTGTAGCAACTGCAAAAACGTCAGCCCATCTAAATCAGGCAGCCTGTAGCCCAGCAAAATCAAATCTGGTGAGTACTGCTGGCACAGCGCAAGGCCAGCCGCACCGCAATCGCTCTCAATGACTGAACAGGTCAAAATATCTGATGTATCGAGGTAGCCTCGGTACGTCATGCGGTCAGTCTTTGAGGCATCTACCACCAGCACCACGCGTTCTTTTTGCGCTGTCTCAAGGCTTGGCATTTCACCGCTGGGCTTATCTACAGTCGAGGGCACAGCGGCATTCTGGCGCAAAAGAGTAGATTGACCGGCGAATACTTTCATAAGAAGCTTCAAATAACCAAAAAAACGACAATTACTTTTTTTATGATGTTCGGTTTCTTAATGGCTATTTATGTTTATTAGATACTATGGAAAAACGCTGTTTTTATTATTTCTTAATAGTAGTATACGAGTCCAAAAAGGTCATAGGTCTTGCAGGATTTATTTGATCGCAGGCACATTCCCATTTACAGCATCAGCAGGCATTAGATGTCACCGACCGGACGCATACCCGTTAGATTGAACGAGTGAAGTAATTAAGCCCAAAAAAGGTCTGATAAGACACCGTTATCAAGCAAAAAGAACTGTGCTGCCGTCTAAAATAGAAAGGGCGTCTTTTTGTACAAGCTGATGCCAAAAGCGTGAAGCGGATTCTGAAAATATATTTAAGTGACGACACTATTGATAATAAGAAGTGACGATTGCGATCAGATTACAGATCGCCTAGCAACATTAATACGCCAATCGCCAAAATGGAAAAGAGCACGCCGCAAGCTTAGGTTGTTCACTAATATTTTCCTAGTCTAGCAAGTTCAGTTTTTTCTATAGTCTTCTAAAGGCTCCGCTTGTGAGCGGACTAACATAGGCGATCGCCCATCGGGAGTTCAGGCCTAGCCGAGCTTGGATCGCTTCATTTATTGTTTTGAGCAGCTATTTCATCTATGCATACGGCCAGATTGGCCTGAAGGAATCCGAAGCTTCAACAGCTACGTATCTATAATAGAAACTCCGCCGATAAAGCGGTTATTTTCTATATTCTAAAATGAAAAGTATTATGCGCCTCCATTTCAAACAAATTCGTCATCTCATGCTAGGGCTAGCAACCTGCTTAGCGATTGTCGGGCTTGGGACATCTAGCTTCAGTGGAATGCTAGGAACGCAATCGGTTCAAGCAGCCGAGTCGACCGTTATCGCCAGCCCGCAGTTCTCTCTTTTATCATCCTCTCAAGCCAACCTAAAATCTGCTAAAGCGCCACTACTTGCACAGGGCAGCGCTAGCAGTTTTATGTCTTACGTGGCCTTCATGGACGAAGATAACGTTGTTCCCAACGAGCCCAAAACAGACCGAGCGCGTGGAACCGTCGGCGCTGTTCTTTCAGGAAATCGGCTCATTGTACGTGGTAGCTTCAGAACGCTTTCTAGCAGTATGCGAAACTACACTGCCGACCCGGTAAACCCACCCAACACCAGCATCACCTCAGCGTTTCATATTCACCAAGGAACAATGATGGAGAACGGCCCGTTCCAGTATGCGCTAGACGTGACGCTAGACGAGACAGGGCGGGGGGGATCAGCAATGGGTGACTACACGTTGACACAAGAGCAGCTACAGGCACTCTCTAATGGTCAGCTTTACGTAGATATTCACACCACTAAAAACCGAGGCGGGGAGTTAAGAGGCGTTCTCATGCCTTACTAAACAGCCTGACTCAACGTTAGTCCTGTAAGGTTTGAGTTTGAGGCACCGCTAGATAATCGGCCTTTCTATAGACGCAGCGATCGCTTACAGAACGGTAGTGTCTCTGGTAACTTATCGCGTGTCGCTGCGTGGGTAAGCGATCGCCCTCTTACAAAACAGTTCACATGCAACGTTCTTTGTTTGCCTACACCTACATAGGAGGGTTGCTCACGCTTTGCCTCATCGGCGTCAGCCAGCCAGTTAGCAAGGCTCAGTCTAACGCTCCGACACCAGAAGAAACGGCCAAAAGCTCAGCACCTATCATTATTGGTGTCAGCCATGCGCCGCCTTTTGCCATAGAAACCAAAACGCAGAATGGCAGCGACTGGGATGGCATCGGCGTACACCTGTGGAGAGAAGTCGCTGAAGAATTAGACCTTCAGTACGAATGGAAGGCCATTTTGCCAGCAGAGACTAACCAGCAGGTGCAAAACGGCACGGTTGATATTGCAATTACAGCTAGCGCCACCGCCACTGGAGAACAACAAGTTGACTTTACGCAAAGCTACTATACCTCTTCGTTAGGCATTGCTCAGCCGCGTCGTCAGCAACTGTTAGAAACAGTACTAGCTGTACTCTCACCGCGATTTCTATGGATCTGCTTCTGGCTATCTATGCTATTGCTCTTTGTTGGCCTAATCGTTTGGTTGTTTGAGCGCAACGGCAACAAAGATATGTTTGGAGAGAAGACAACCACAGGTCTATGGAACAGCTTTTGGTGGGCGGGCGTTACGCTAACAACCATTGGTTATGGGGATATTGCACCTATTTCAGTAGGCGGAAGAATTATCGCTTTGCTTTGGATGCTGGTGTCTATGGGTATTACCGCGAGCCTTACGGCCACCATTACCTCTGTCGTGACGCAGGACAACAGCAGCAAGCTCACCCAGTTTGCAGACCTTAAAGCCATGAAAGTTGGCAGCGTTGAGGGCTCTAGTGCGGCGCAAGAACTACAGCAACAGGAAGTATCTTTTGAGGCGATCGCCTCGCCAATGGAAGGATTAAAAGCCGTTGAAGAAGGCAACATAGACGCGTTTATCTACGATGATGAACTCCTGCGCTATCTCAACAAGGAGTCTCTTCAAAATCGATTAGCTATAGAATCGACACCCATACAGGCACGCAGATTTGTATTCGCGCTGCCAGAGGGTGCAGATAATTTTGAGATAATTAATGCTCAAATGATGAGAGAGCAAGATGAGGCAGATTGGCAAAGCCTACTGGAACGTTTTTTGCCCAGCAACGATCAATAGACGGGTGCGAAACCACAGGCATAAGCGCGCTTATGCTTTGCGTTAAAACTTGAGTGCAGCCGCGATCGCCTACGCCATAAATTCAGCCACTAGCGATAGTATGGTCTTCTTTACACCCTTTGGAAGCAAGTAAGGTGCCACCCCAAAAGATCCGAGTAAATAGGATACGAGCAAACAAACGTGCTCGAAAAAAACGCCGCCCGTTTTCCCCACGAAAGCTACTGATGACACTGCTGATAGCGCAAGTTGTGTGCTGGATAATCTTGATAACTAGACCCGTTGAACTGTCTATTATCGTTTCCGAAGTATCCTATCCTAGGTGGAAGGAGCTAGCCGACGACTTTGAGTCCACCCATTCTGGTACCATTATTAGGTTAGTGACCGACTCTGACGATACTGCCGTTAGAAAGAAGCTGTATGAAGAGGATTTTAAATTTGATATAGCTCGCTATGATTTGGTTTTTATGGACGTGGTTTGGACAGAGTCCTTTAAAGACCACCTAGTGAACCTAAACTCGTTTATTGAAAGAGATAGAATAGATATATCTGATTTTTTTGACAGTGAGATTAGCATTGGCACATACGATGATGGGTCACGAGGACAAGATGCGCTATATCGACTGCCTATGTATCCAGATGTGGGCGTTTTGTACTATCGAAAAGATTTGCTTGAGGCCGCAGGCTTGCCACTGCCTGAAACTCTCGGGGAATTGCAACAAACCGTCAAAACAATCAAAGAGACTGCCGGTATTCCGTATGGATATGTGTGGCAGGGCGACAACTACGAAGGTCTGGTCGTTAACTTTTTTGAGATAATGAGAAGCCAGGGCGGTCAGTGGATTGACGATGGACAAGTCACGTTAAACAGCGAGGCTACGCTGGAGGCAGCCAACATTTTGAAGCAGCTTATTGAAACAGGCGTCTCTCCCGATACAGTGACTGACTACACTGAAACCCTTTCTAAGCAGGCATTTATAGACGGCAAGGCCATATTCTTGAGGGGATGGCCTGATTTTTGGGCAGACATAGAAGCTGAGCCGTCACTGAAGGGAGAAGTCGCGATCGCACGTCCGTTCTCATTTGTTAAGAACAAAGCAGGTATTAGCTGCCGAGGGGGCTGGGGATTTGGCATCGCTAAAAATTCTGTTCATAAGAAAAAGGCCTGGGAGCTGATTAAATACTTTACCAGCGAAGACGTTCAAAGAGATTTTGTCCTAGCTTCTGGCTCACTGCCCAGCCGTAAGGCGCTATACGACGATCCTGATATCCAAAAAAAATATCCGTTTATGAGCGATCTGCGAACCTATCTAGAAGAGTCTTCTGAGTTTAGGCCTAGCCTTGAGTCTTACACTGAAGTTTCTAAAATACTCCAAGGCGCATTAAGCGATATGCTCCGGCAAGAGGGCGTGGTTAAAGACGCAATGCAAAGAGCACAGCGAGAAACGGAAGAGAAGCTGTCTAACGACTGATCGGATCAGTTGCCGATTGACTTTGCTCAGCCTGTTGTTCTTGATTAGACGGCCGAGATTTGTCTAATATTAGCTGTCTGCCTGCCCATAGATTCAGCAATATCAGGATAATATTAGCGGCGATTAGGAAGCGTCGCTGCACTATTTTATCTAACAATAGCTGCTGCTTGATTAAGAATAGCCACTGCTTGGCGGACAGGTTTTCATTCTTACACCAATCCAAACGGGCCAGCAAAACCTCTGCATTCAGCGGGCGCTCCGCTAAAAAAGGAGCCGTCATGTTGTCTAATAGCTGCGCAAACGTATTTGATACGGGCGATTTGCTGAGACTTCGCCATTCTAGCTGGCCTGTGATTTCATTTTCAGGTAGGTCAATGGGATGCTTGCCGGTGAGTAAATAGATAAGCGATCGCCCCAACGCATAAAAGTCAGACTGCGGCACCGCCTTCCCGTTAATTTGTTCTAACGGCGTATAGCCGGGTGATACTACGCTGGTAATGTCTCGCTCGCCTGAGGAGATTTTGGCAAAGTAGGTGTTGCCCATCGGCCTCACCGTACCAAAGTCAATCAGCGCTAGCTTGCCACTGGGGCGCAGCATAATATTAGAGAGTTTGATATCGCGATGAAAGAGTTTTTGCGCATGGAGCTTATGCAGCACTTTTACAAGCTGCTGCATCCAGTCTATTGCCTGCGCCTGGTCAATGCTGCCATTTTCTTGCAGCCACTTATCTAGGTTTTGGCCCTGAATTTTTTCCATAACGAGGCAATAGAGCGATCGCCTGCCAATTTGCACGGTAAAATCCCCATCTGGCTCCACCCGAGGAATGCCCGCATCTTCCATATGCTGCAATGTCCGCGCCTCTCGCTCAAACTGAGGCTGAAAGCTGGCTTTTTTGAGCACTTTCATGACTTTCGTTTGCCCGCCGTCATCAATCTCAAAAATCTCAGACGGCTCCCATTCATCTAGCTCACGCAGCGGGCGCACCAGACGATAGCGACCTTGAATCAGCAGGTCGGTGCCACATTCCTGACACTGTTTTGCAGACTCACTATTTTGGCGCTGAGCGCACCAGGGATTAATGCAGTAGCTCATGCTATGGCCTCACACACGACGCCCCTTTCACCAGGTATCCAAAGCTAGCTGACGGCGCACGTATTCCATCACTACGGGCCTTAGCGTATAGCCCGCTGCACTTCTTTCAATCAGCGATCGCCGGTGCAGTGCGGTTAGTGACTCTAGCTGATGCGGTGGAATTAAATCGGTCAGGGGCACCTGATCGTCCTGGTTTGCGAGCTGGGCTAGGATTGCTTTTTCGCCCACAGAGAGGCGATCGCACTGCTGCGCCAGCATATAGGTCGCCTCGCCAAACAGCGTCGTAGGCTGCTTCAAAAAGCTCCCGACCTTGCCGTCAAACACATCATGAATCATTGAGGCCGCCATCCGCAGCATATAAGGATTCCCTCGGTACATCTGAACCAAGCTCTTACCGTAGGTTTGTGTGCCTTCGCCCAAATTCAGCTTCGCCTCTTTCAAAATTTGTTCTGCGGCCTCGTAGCCTAAGCCGTTTAAATACACACTCCGAATGGGGTTAGTCACTGAACTCGATCCTCGCGTTTCCTGGTTGCCCTCTCGGCTGGTGACCAGCACGCAGCTTTGGTGGGGCTCCTCGCCCATTCGCTTTAGCAGCTCACGGTAGGCCTCATAGCCCTTTTCATACTCACCAAACAAGCTGCCGCTGCTCAAAATGGCCTCTAGGTTATCCATTACGACTAGGCAGCGGTGCGATCGCAAGTAGTTCATCAGGCCATCAATTTTGCCATACCATTCCGTATCATCCGTCACCTGAGTCGCCTCAGCCGGGAGCTGCCGCAGCCAGCCGCTCAACACATTTTCTAACGACGGCTTATGCCGCAAAGACTGCCAGATGGCCCCCTCAAACTGAGGCTTTATCTTCCGCGCCAGCTCAATCACCAAAGACGTTTTCCCCACACCTGCTGGGCCATTAATCGCCAGTAGCTGACAGGGCGCTGTGCCCAAAATCCAGCTTGAGAGCCTGTCTACGTCCGGTTGTCGTCCGTGCAGGGCGGGCACCTGTGGCATATGTGCCCAGTTAATCGCCACCATGGTTCGCCGATAGCCCGCGTCTTCTAGCCAGTCGGCGACTTCACGCCAGCTTTCTAAAATATTGCGATCGCGCCCCGTCAAAATCTCGACATACCGATACAGCCCCGTACTAAACGACACTTCCACCGTGCCATTCACCACATACTGCTGCTCCGCAATCTCAGCCGGACTATAGTTCAGCAGCAGCCCACACAAACGCTCCTTTTCACTTTTTGTCAGCGTCGGATTCCGCTTTGGCACCGCCGCCGCTTTCGCTACGGCTAAGTCCGCGTACAGTCGTTTCAAGTCCCAATGCTCAGCCGCTTTTTGTTCAAACGGCCCTGAAGGTTGTTCTAAAGTCATGAGAAAAAATGTTTAAACAGAAGCACGCTGTTGGCATTGGCCTAGGTCTATTTCAGGTGTAGGAATCAGTCTACCGAAAAAACCGTCTCAGAATGCGACCAGCGGCTACTTGCTAAGCGATTTCATAAGTACCCTTTTGTAGGAACTTCGCAGTGCTATGTCTTTACAAGATAATGCTATGCCCTTACGAAGCGATGCTGGAGAGAAGATCGTTGATTGCTGCAATCAAAGCACTCGGATCAATAGGTTTGGTGACGTGACGATGATAACCAGCGGCTAGCGACTGTTGTTGATCCCTATCGCCAGCGTAGGCGGTCAGTGCGATCGCTAACACCGCCCCACCTAACTCAGGTGGTCGCTGGCGAATCTCGCGCATCAGCATATAGCCGTCCATCCCAGGCATACCCACATCGCTAATTAGCATATCAGGAACGCGATCGCGCAAGGCCGCTAACGCTTCTTGTCCAGAAGCAACCACCGTAACGTTCGCGTTGGCTTGTTCTAGTACAAACGACGTAATCTCGCGTGAATCAGGCTCATCATCAATTACTAAAATATGGACACCGTTTAAGCTAGCAGGAGCTGCTTTGGCATCTGCTAAGGGCAGCGAGTCAGGAACCGCTGCTAAAGGAAGCTGTACGGTAAATATCGCCCCTTTATTTTCACCAGGGCTCTCAACCGTAACGTGACCGTCGTGCATATCTACCACCTGCCGCACAATCGCCAGGCCCAGGCCCAAGCCGCCAAACTGACGAGTTGTAGAATAGTCTTCCTGACGAAAATGCTCAAAAACGTAGGGTAAGAATTCAGCCTTAATGCCTTTGCCTGTATCGGTTACTTGAACGTTAGCGTAATTCTCTTCAACTGCTACCGCAATTTTAACCTCGCCCCCTTCGGGCGTAAACTTGACTGCGTTAGATAGCAAGTTCCACACAACTTGTTGCAGTCGGCCAGCGTCGCCTATCACCATACAAGGAGACTTTGTGATGGTGACTTTAATATTCTTTTGTTCTGCGGCCTGGCGTACGGTTTCTACAGCGCTTATAATTATCTCACTTATCTCAACAGGTGATTTGTCCAAGCTGAGCTTGCCTCGCAAAATCCGAGAGATATCAAGCAAATCGCCAATGAGCTGTACCTGAAGGCGAGCGTTGCGTTCAATGGTTTCTAAGGCAGTTTTTGTCTGTTCAGGGCCGAGCTTGCCTTTTTGTAATAGCTGCGACCAGCCTAAGATAGGGTTGAGAGGCGATCGCAACTCATGAGAAACTACCGCCAAAAATTCATCCTTAATCCGGTTAGCGCGTTCAGCCGCCTCGCGAGCCGCTTTTTCACTGAGAAAAAGCTGTTCTTTTTCATCTTCAGCCGCCTTGCGCATAGTCACATCCCGAGCAACACAGTAAAATTCTTCATAATAGGGTGGCAGCGAACTCACGCTCCAAGATAGCCAGCGATAGCGACCGTCTTTCGTGCGATAGCGGTTGTCAAAACCAATTAACGTTCGCCCTTCAGAGAGTACTTGAGCAGCTTCTGCTGTAGAGGCTTTGTCATCAGGGTGAACAAAGTCCATATAGAGCTCAGCATACAGTTCTGTTGGTTTGAATCCCATCACGCTTTCCCAAGCCGAATTAGCATAGGTAAAGTAGCCTTTGGCGTTAGCGATCGCATACAAATCATTTGACAAATTAAAGAAGTGCTCACGCTCTTGAGTCATCCGCTCCAAATCAGTCAAATCCAAAATGAACCCGATCGCCTCCTGGCTCTGACTAAAGGGCTCTTGCAGCATCGTGCCCGCGACCAGCACTGGAACCTGTCGCCCATCTCTATGCCAGTAGGCCTTTTTATAAGGAGCACACGTACCGTAAGATCTCGCCTGCGCGATCGCTTGGCGGTCTAATTCTACAAACTCTGGCGGCGTCAGCTCGTCCCATCTTACCTGGCCGGATGTAAATTCATCGACGCTATAGCCCAGCAAATTCGCAATATATTGGTTGGCATAGGTTATTTCTCCACCTGTGCCAGCAAACATCACGCCAAACATACCCGACTCCACCACCCGTCGCAGCCGTCGTTCACTTTCTTTAGTGGTCTCTTCTGCCTGCTTACGGCCCGTAATATTAATAGAGATTCCAATCATTTGGTTAGGCTTGCCCGCTTCATCGCGGCTCAAGTAAGCCCGAGCAATCACCCAGTGCGTGCTGCCGTCATCCCAAACGGTGCGATATTCAACGTCGTAATCATCGCCGGTCACAATCGTATTTTCAATGGCAGCCGTCACCCAGCCTCTGTCATCTGGGTGGATTCGCTCAATTAAAACCGGGTGCGTAAAGTCGGCATCTACCGGAACACCATAGTTTGCTTTACACTGAGCAGATGTTATCAACGTTTTTATGGCGAGATCGAGCTGCCACGTGCCAATTTTGCCGGTTTTTAGCGCTAGATCTAGCTGATGCTCACTCACCGTCAGTGGATTGTCTGCGGCTGTCATAGATATATCCTCACCTCACACGCCACAATCTAGAAGCCGTAGGCTTCCTTACAGGCATGTAAAGACAACGGGCCTAGGGTCAACGGCGTGCGATCGCTCAAGTATATAGCGTGTACATTCTTGTCAAAAAGCTTTGAATACAAAGGACATTAAAAGTCTTTACAAGACACTCGTTTTTACTAAGTAGTGATTTTATTGGTTACTACGTATAGCATATAGCGTCTATACATGTTTGACACACCAACGACTTAATCGACGTTGCACGCTAATTTACCGACCCAATAACCTCGCCAGCTAACGATACAATCAACAGGCGATCGCCCTACCCGTTTTTATTTTTTAATCCTTATCCTTCATCCCTTGGCAAAACAGCGTCTCGACACCCTCCTTGTAGACCAAGGCCTGTGCCCCTCTCGGCAGCAGGCACAGCGACTAATCCGGGCCGGTGAGGTAAAAATTGCGCAGCAGGTGATGGATAAGCCCGGTACGCTAGTCGCCGTAGAGTCTGTGATTGAGCTGAAGCAAAAGCCGCCCTTTGTCTCTAGAGGCGGTGAAAAGCTCGCGAAAGCACTGAATGCTTTTGAGATTGAGCCCAAAGGAAAAATCTGTCTAGACGGCGGTATTTCGACAGGCGGCTTTACCGACTGCTTGCTACAGGCCGATGCTGAAAAAGTGTATGGCGTTGATGTCGGCTACGGTCAGGTTGCCTGGAAAATTCGCCAAGATCCTCGGGTTGTTTTAAAAGAACGAACCAACATTCGCCACCTGACGCCAGAAGATCTCTACAGGCAGCAGAATGAGCAGCAGGCATTCCCTACGCTAGGCGTGATGGATGTCTCTTTTATTTCACTCACTAAGGTGCTACCTGCTTTTTGGAATTTGTTAGCCCATCCTAAAGAAGTTGTTTTACTCGTTAAGCCTCAGTTTGAGGTGGGGCGTGAAAAGATTGGGAAAAAGGGTGTGGTGCGCGATGCAAAAGATCAGGCGATCGCTATTTTTCAAGTGAACGAAGCAGCAGAGCGCTTAGGCTGGCAGTATCAAGGGCTTACCTGGTCAGATACCGTTGGCCCAGCCGGCAATATTGAGTATTTGCTGTGGCTGAATTCAGTCGAAAAGTCTCTCTCGTGGCCGAGTTTAAATGAGCTTTGTGAAGTGACGAAAGAGGCGAGGCGATCGCTATAAAAAGATTCAAGCTTAAACAAATATTCGAGCCTAAACACTTGTCACTTCTAAAGATTTTAACAGGTGGGCTCAGATAGCTTTGTACTAGCAGCCAGGGTAACGGGCAGTTGTACAAAAACCTTGGTGCCCTGACCAGGTACGGAATAGCATTTTATTTTGCCACCGTGCTGCACCGTCACAATCTGATGGCTAATTGAAAGGCCAAGCCCAGAGCCTTCACCCACCGCCTTAGTCGTAAAAAACGGATCAAAAATACGGTCTTTAATCTCTGGAGAAATACCAGGGCCATTATCTGCAATCCAAATAGCAACGCTGTTGTCTTCGAGCACAGCAGTAGAAATATTCAACAAAGGTACTTTTTTATCTGAACTATCCGACAGATCAACGCGTTTTAGCACGTCCAAAGCGTTTTTAATCACGTACATAAAGACTTGATTTAGCGGCCCTGGATAGCATTCAACATGAGGCAAATCACCGTAGTTCTTTTCAATGGTAATCGACTCAATCTGTTCGCCTAACATAGCTAGCGTACTGTCCAAGCCTTCGTGCAAATTCACCGTTTTCAATTCGGCTTCGTCAGAACGAGAGAAGTTACGCAGGCTCAGCACCAGGTTGCGAATGCGATTGGCACCACTGCGCAAAGAAACAAAGCTCTGAAGCACATCAGGAGCACTAAAATCCAAATCAAGCGCCTCCAGCTTTTCATCAATATCAGGTGTCGATGCTAAGCAGTAACTTCGATAGGCTTGAATAAGCGCCAGCAGATCTTGAACGTAGCCGTTCATGTAGTTAAGATTGCCGTAAATGAAGTTGATTGGATTATTGACCTCGTGGGCAATACCAGCCACTAGCTGTCCCATACTGTTCATCTTTTCGTTGTGAATGAGCTTAGCCTGAGTTTGTTTTAAGCTATCTAAAGCTGCTTTGAGTTCGGAGGTGCGTTCTTTTACTTTCTCTTCTAAAACTTTGTTGTAAACGAACGTTTTTTCAGCTTCATCTCGCTTAAGCAAGCTGTAATAGGCCTTTGAGTGATAGTGCAAACGAGCAATCAGCTCAATCGGATCGGGAAGTTTCACTAAATAATCGTTAGCGCCTGCACTAAAAGCCGCCGCCTTAGTCTTAGCATCATCTTGAGAAGAAAGTACAACAATCGGTGTTTCTTTGGTGTGCGGATGCGCGCGCAAAAACTTCACCAGTATGAGCCCATCGACTTCGGGCATTACCAAATCTTGCAAAATAACGCTAGGCCGTAGCTCCGCAGCGATAGACAATGCCAAGGTCGGATCGCTACAGGCATGCAGCTCAATATCAGGTTCGGCAGTGAGCAGGCGACGGATAGATTCAACGACAACGGGCTGATCGTCAATGACCAAAACGCGGACGATGGAGCGCTCGTTTCTTCTTGAAGTAGTTACCGCAGACATGGATGCACCTTCATTTAAGATAGACGGCTTGTTGAGGCAAGCTGCCGTCTGGTTGTTCTCTCGCTTTCGATAGGCAAATGTCTGCGGATAAGGCACAGACCTGTATGTCTTAGAAGCAATCGGCCTAGTTTCGGAACGGCCCACAAATAGCAAGCCATGCAGTTTCAGCATTCGATCTATCAGATTATTCGCGTGCGTTCTGGCTGCTTTGTCGAGACAGATTCAGGGTTTAATCCAATTTTTTGGCGCAGTAAGTCTTCTACCGCTTGCTGCACCCTGCTCATGTATTCCATTTAGCTCACTCCGTTTAGTTGCCGCAGATGCTGCCCATTTAACGCTCCGTAGTTCAGCAAATCTGTGACCAAAAAATACACCAACCCTGCTTTATATATCCCTAAGTCCCTCAGTAGATAACCCAAAAAAAGGCGCGAACCACTGCTCACTAGCGATCGCCTCCCGTCCCAAATTGGGCCTAAGCCTGTCACGTTTGTAAGCTTTAAACACCTAACCGCTCAGTGCTGCATTGTATCGCCAGCTACAAGCTCAACATCTTGCCTCAGACGAACATCACTAAAGACACCCCACAGAGAGGTTTTGACGCTTCTTTCTAGCGGTATGATAATCGCAACGATTCAAGGTGGCCTATGTATATTCAAAAGCATCGACAGCGCAACCTCACCACACCTCGTTCTGATCTTGCTTCCCAAAGGCCGGATACGTTTGTGGCCAAGCCGCTGTTACGCGTTTTGGGCCGCAATGAAGATCCTGGCGACATGCTGCAAAAGCCTCGGGCGATCGCCTTCAAAGGCGAAACCGATGTCTACATAGCCAGAGCCGAAATCGAGCTGCGAAAAGCCATGCAGTCTATGGCCTTCAACAGCGCCATGGGCCACAGCTCACTCCCCACGCTCACGGCTATGGCCTTACCCAGTACAGCCGCCCCGTTACTATGGACAATCCACACCTTTTTAGAAGGTCGCTATCAAAAAGAGAATAATCCAAGGATTATTCACCACCGCAACCGCGACGCCCAAATGCTGTACCGCCAGCTCCTCCTTCTCAACCTCAAAGCCTGGGCCAACCAGCTCCTCGATCAGGTACGCTACGACGACATGCCCGACGGTATATACATGCCCCCCGGCCACCCCATCCCCGGACAAACATACCGTTGCCATCCCTTCAAAAGCCGTCGCAACTTCTACTACCCCGTCAGCCGCTACTTTTCCATGCTATTTGAAGAAAGAGAGCAGGCACTCACCTCTTTGCTCAGCGAGCTAGGGGCCACCAGAATTGCAATCTCAGCTCCCCCTGGCGAATCTATTTGCGAAGGCGGTACATCAGCACTCGCCCAGCTACATGAAAGGGTCTTTGAATATCCGGTGAAACGTCCCTTACCCGAGTCCATCAGTGTTCAACAGCACCCCTGGCTAGCCTCAGAGCACGAGTGGCAATCTGTCGTAAAAGAGCGCATTAACAGGGGCGTTTTATCAGCCCAGTTTGAATTTGATCTCGGCATCGCCGGAATGCTCAGACAGCAGATACAGATGATTGGTCAGCTAATTCCTAACCTAAACTCTATGGCGCTCCCTGCAAACGAGCAGGCAAAGCTTATGGTACAAGTTCTTCAGCCCTGCCGGGTACAAGTCGCGTTCAGCGAAGCCAGCTAGAAAATAGATAGACCAGGAATTCTCATCAAGCTGAACATGCTGAACATATAGAAGCCTGTCCTTTCAGGGGCAGACGCGCCACTTTTAAAGATAGGTAACTCGGCCATTTCTCTAAGCGCCATTGCTTAGTTTCCCCTCATTATTTTTGTCGTACTCATCGCGTCTCTCCAACGCTAAGACAATTTCTCTCCTTTAAAGTGCTCAAACGCCTAGGCCTAAGGCAAGGAAGTCGTGAGTCAATTGCCACAATCACTAGCTACATATCAGGGACACTGCTGTGCATCGTACTGTTGCAGGCAAGCGGCATTAATGTTGTTTCACTAGCGGTCATTGCTAGCAGCTTAGGTATCGGCATTGGATTTGGCTTACAAGAAATCACCAAAAACTTCATCAGTGGGTTAGCGCTACTTGTAGAACAAAAGCTAACAGTTGGCAACTCTGTTGAAATAGACGATCTGCTGGGCTACATTACAGAAATATCCTTACGCTCCACGGTTATTCGCACCATTACTCAAAAGCACATTGTTGTTCCTAATAGCGATCTCATCAGCAAACGTGTCATCAACTGGACATATTCCAACACAAAAAGGTGGATTTCTATTCCCATCAGCGTTCCGCACGAAAGTGACCCGCTATGAGTGACTGAAGTGCTAATGGACTCAGCATATTTAGAAGAAACCGTATCCTTAGAGCATACGCCAGAAGTTTATTTTACTCAGATAAGCAAAAACTCATTAGATTTTAAACTATGGGTTTAGACAGACCAAATCGATCAAAAATTTCAGACAGAAAGTTCTCTTAACTTTATTATTTTTCAAAACCTTAAGCACTACAATATTCGACCTGCCGCTCCCCGCCTGGACGTTTGGAATCGTAATCCCAATATTGTGGTGCCTGTGGCCCCTCAAGACTATCCACAGCACGCTGCCCTGCAAAGGTCTTACGAATACGAACCCAATGCACTCTCAAAAGCCGTTTTGGTTAGGGACTTGTTAAAGCAAATTCCGTACTTTCAAACATGTACAGAGTTAGAACTGCGAAAGCAGTAGAGATTGGTCGCCGCCAGCGGCTAAGAGTTTCTGAAATCCTCTATAAAAAAGGTGATCTAGGCGACGCCTGTTACGTCATTCTCTATGGCGCGGTAGCCTACACATTTCCAGAGACCGAGCAAATTACAACGCTGAGAGCCGGACAGTTTGTCGGTGAGTTTTCACTCATGCTAGAGGTGCCTCGCACCGTAACCATAACAGCCGTTGAAGACACGACGCTGTTTGCGCTCAGCCCTCAAGGATTTCAAAAGCTCTTGAAAGATCAGCCCCACCTGTACGACGTGATGGTTGAAGAGATGGGCCGTCATGAAGAAGAGCTTTCGCAGCAGGGCAGGCAACTGCGGGCACTAGGCCTTATTAATTCAGACGAATACAATCAAAATCCGGTGAACTGGATTCGGAAGACATTAGAAAATCTGTTTGGCCAGCCGTACACAAGAAAAAACATTCTCCACAAGGCATATAGCTTTTGTGGGGAATGTCGAAACTATTAATTTCATCGTGAAGCTGGTGATCCGACTCGAACGGACGACCGGCTGATTACAAATCAGCTGCTCTACCAACTGAGCTACACCAGCATGTATCAAATCCTTGTAGCTGGCTGACTTCTAAACCGGCTGCTCAACAAGGAACTTGATTATATCAGAGGATATGGACAGTTTGAAAAAAGAATTTGAGGCGTTAACGGTAGATCATTTTATTCAGCGTTCAACGCCTCAAACAGCAAGCATCTTAGCCCCAAGATGCACACAGAGATACGGACAGGAAACCGGCACTAGGCCTTGTTATTTTCCACAGCCCAGCGAGCCAGCTCTGTACGGTTGTGTAGCCCTGTTTTGCCTAGCATGTTGCTCACATGGCTCTCAATCGTGCGCTGGCTTACCTTTAGCTCCTCAGCAATCTGCCGGTTAGCCATCCCTCTGGCCACAAACTGTACAACCTTCAGCTCAGTCGGCGTCAGCTCTACATCAAAGGGCACCTGAATCGTGGGAATGGAGTTTGGCCCCTTATTTTGATGATGAATAAGGCGGGTTGCCTGCTTTAGTGAAGACTCTACTTGAGCAACGAGTTCTTCTGGCTCAAATGGCTTCACCATGTACACGTCGGCTCCTGTGGTGAGGCCTTTAACGCGATCTTGGCTTTGCCCTTTAGCAGAGAGAAACAGGATAGGAATCCAGCTTTTACCTGGGTCTTGACGAACCTGTTCTACAAACGCGTAGCCGTCCATTTCTGGCATCATCACGTCGCAGATGATCATGTCAGGGGACAAATCCGTCAAAGCAGCGAGGGCTTCTCGGCCATTGCCCGCTGTCATTACCTGATAGCCTCGGAACTCTAAATAGTCTTTTACTAGCAAGATGAGATTGGGATCATCATCAATGAGTAAGAGCTTCTTTTGTTCCCCTGTATTACCTTCTTTCATGCCGTATGCTCGCTCACAAGTGTCTAACGGAAAAGTTTTTGTACTAAATATGGATAGAAGTTTAGTCGTGTGCTCTTAGGTGGCTGGCGATCGCAACTCTCCGCAAAGAAAGCGCTTACGTCAGGTGCACTCATTTAAGAGAAATTGACTTGGGCTCGTCTTTAATCGGTGTCTTATGAGGATGCAACCTTTGTCAAGCTCATGTGGTTTGACCAGTCATATTCAGCGTGAATACCGATTGACGTATCAAGTATTCCCAGAATATTTCATAGCATCACTCACCCACTAAGGTAAGTTGATGTGCACTAACCGGTTGGCCTTGATAGCGGATGCTGTAAAAACACATAGTCGGTCACTACATTGCCCGCAATCAAATGCTCTTGAATAATGCGCTCAATCACCTCCGGCGTGGCACTGTGATACCAAACACCATCTGGGTAAACCAATAAAATCGGCCCCTTTTGACAAACCCTCAGGCAGTTAGCCTTTGTCCTAAAAATGAAGGTGGAATACTCGTTAACGGGAACATCTAGCTTCAGGGCTTTTAGGCGCTTTTTCAGATAGTTCCAAGCAGCTAAGCTTTCTGCCTTATCACAGCATTTCGGGACGGTTTGATCCGCGCATATAAAGATATGCCTCTGAATTTCAGCCAGAGAAAGTGCTGTGACACTCTTTTGGAGCGCGGTAGCATCTAATTCAGACTGGTTCGGTGACATATCAAACGCACTAGGTACATATTAAAAGGTAAACCTTTACGTACAATCAATGATCGCTATCACAGCGCTTAGGTATCAAATATTACTTAAGCGGCATTAGCAATAATACGGGAGGGAAATAGATGATTACACTGCTTAGTGATTTTGGCGATAAAGATGCTTACGTAGCGGTCATGAAGGGGGTCATCGCCTCCATTGCACCGGGCGTTGCGCTGTGCGATTTAACCCACAATATCCCACCGCAAGACATTTTAGCGGCTCGCTTTAATTTGATGAATGCCTATGCTTATTTTCCCGTAGGGACAGTGCATTTGGCCGTGGTTGATCCAGGTGTGGGCTCAGCTCGGCGGGGAATTGCTATCCAATATTCTCAGGGCTTTCTGGTGGGGCCAGATAATGGCTTATTCAGCGGTGTTTTGCAGCAAGAACTAGGTGTAAGCGGCGACTCGATAGTTGCTGTGGTGCTGACGAACAAGCGCTACTGGCGATCGCCCCAGCCCAGCCATACTTTTCATGGCAGGGACATTTTTGCCCCGGTAGCCGCTCACTTAGCCAAGGGTGTGGCAATCGGTGAACTGGGCGATCGCATCAATGTCAACACGCTCACCAAAACCGCACTGTCGCCTTTTTCCACCCTGTCGAAAAGCAAAACGACCCTTTGCACAGGCGTTATTCAACATATAGACGGGTTCGGCAATCTCATCACGAACATTCCAGCTCATTTTGCGAGCGAAAATAGCTGGCAAGTTGTGATCAAAACGATTTCTCAAGAACATTGGTTTTTCAGTATAAAAACTTACAGCGATGTGCCCGCTGGAACACTGTCAGCGTTGGTCGGTAGTCACGGTTGGATAGAGATAGCCTGCATGGGTGGTAGCGCCGCAGCGGTGCTCAAAGAATCAGGCGGTGTAGCGGTTGGAACCCCTCTCGAGATGCATTTACGCCTAAACCCGTCCTAAGTTCAGTACATTTACGCAAAGCCTTTATCCGGACTGAAATGTCCGTGATGGAATACGTCAATAGCGGCCTGACTGGCCGTTCACCATCTTCTACATGTTGCAAAACTATGATCATGCTTACCGGAATCAAGGCTTTTGAAGCCCGCTGGCAGTCTCTAAAAAGTCGTTACGCGACCAGTGCTGCCGACAACCGTCTGCTCATGCGGGCAATGGGCCGACTGGTTGATAACTATGCCACGCACGAAGAAGTTTCAGAGGAGCTACCCGTTTCTTTGCAGGGGTTGTTCGATCACCTCGTCGATGCGTACTTAAACGGCTGCTGGATAGATACCGATGAAAAGCCTAGCTGCAAAGCGGTTTCGCCTGCACTGCTAGCGGCGCAGCAAATGCGTCAGAGCCGCAAGGTTGAGCCCACGACCACCAGTGAAGCCGCCACCTATATTGTGCGCGATCGCACTGAAATTTACGCCAGCATCCCTAGCAGTGCCACGTTGACTTAGACATTCTGCCAGACATTCTTAAAGTACCTGCTCAATCGTTTAGTGAAGACGATATCTTGGTAGCAGCGGCGTGCCTTTGCAAAATCACTCATCGGCTGTCTGCTCGCCGTTTGCTCAGGTTAGCTTGTTTGTACGAACCTCTCCACCATAAGTATCGACCCCAAACGTTTGCTCAGCTAGTGGGCCAAGAGGCGATCGCATCTACCCTCACTCACGCCCTTCAGCAAAACCGGATTGCTCCCGCCTACCTATTTTGTGGCCCACGCGGCACCGGCAAAACCTCCAGCGCCCGCATCTTAGCCAAGTCACTCAACTGCCTCGAATCCGACCGTCCGACTGCCGAGCCCTGCGGCAAGTGCGACGTGTGCTTATCTGTCAATCGCGGCAACGCATTAGACATTGTTGAAATTGACGCCGCTAGCAACACAGGCGTCGATAATATTCGCGAGCTAATTGAAAGAGCCCAGTTTGCCCCTGTTCAATGCCGGTATAAAGCATATGTCATTGACGAATGCCACATGCTTTCTACAGCCGCGTTCAATGCCTTATTAAAGACGTTAGAAGAGCCTCCAGCTCGAGTTGTCTTTGTTCTCGCAACAACCGATCCGCAGCGCGTACTGCCAACCATTATTTCTCGCTGCCAGCGATTCGATTTTCGCCGGATTCCACTGCCTGCAATGATTAAACACCTGAGCTATATTGCCAGCCAGGAGTCTATCCAAATTGCTGATCCTGCGGTTCAGCTAGTGGCCCAAATCTCTCAAGGCGGACTTCGCGATGCAGAAAGTCTGTTGGATCAGCTAAGTCTGCAAGCTGATGAGATTGTTGTGGAATCGGTTTGGGATCTGGTAGGCGCGGTGCCTGAGCGGGATTTGTTGAATTTAGTGCGGGCGATCGCAGCCGACGATGGCACCGCTTTAATTGAAAGCGTCCGCAACCTCATGGACAAAGGCCGAGAGCCCCTAATGGTTCTTCAAAGTCTTGTAGGCTTTTACCGCGATTTGTTAATTGCCAAAAGTGCGCCGGCTCGCGCAGACATGGTGGCGATCACACCGCCGACTTGGGCAGAAATGACCGCGTTTGCCCAGCAGCTATCGGTTGCCCAGCTACTCGCCAGTCAGCAAAGGCTCCAAACCGCAGAAGTTCAGGTAAAAAATACGACTCAGCCGCGTCTGTGGTTAGAGATTACGCTAACCAGTCTTTTGCCGAGTGCACTGGGAGCGGTGGCTCAGCTTTCTACGGGTGGAATGGGCGATTCTCCACAGGAGAGGCTTCGCCATCGCACCACAACATTAGACCAACCCGTCGCCAATCCGACCGCGATCGCGCCCAAACCTAGCGGCCTCCCTCCCATCAAACCGCCTGCCGCCGAAGCGCCCCCGGTTGAGAAGTCTTCGCCCCCACCCGAGCCACCAGATCTCCCAGTTGCCCCAGCCATAGCGCCCCCACCAGAACCCGTCGAAGAGCCTGAGCCTGAGCCATCTGCGGAAGTTGCGTTCGGCAGCTTAGCTGAATTGTGGACAAAAATCTTAGCCGCCTTAGCGCCACGAGGCACTCAAATGCTGATGAATCAGCAGGGCGTGCTGCTTGGGTTTGATGGCGTGGGTGCAAAAGTCGGATTTCGCTCGGCTTCGCTGCAAAAAATGGCTCAAGCGCGCGTGCCAAACCTGGAAGCAGCGTTTGAAAGTGTTTTTCAGCGGCCCATCAAAGTCTTTTTAGAGGTCGTTGCGCCTGAAGAAGACCCAGAAAAAAAAACTGACACCGCCGCAGGTCATCCACCGTCACGACAGTCTTCTTCGGGCGATCGCTCACCCACGCCACCACCGAAGCCCGACAATCGGCCTAGCTCACCACCAAAGCCAACAAACAACAAGCTACCATCCGACAGTCCTTCTCCACGAACTGCCCCCAACAGCTCGCCACCTGCGGGTGCAACACCCAATGCTCAGCCGTCAAGTGCACCTGATGACAAATCTTATCAAGCACCCCCTAACAATCCCTCGCTCCCTTCCAACGGCACGCCAGACGACAACTGGGCAACAAATCAAGAGCAAGATAATATCAAGCGGTTTGCTCAGTTTTTCAACGGCCAGATCGTGAATTTAGATGATGACGAAGACTCCGACCAAAGTCCATCTCGAAAGTTTGCCGATCCTGACCCAGACGTTCCTTTCTAGCCCGTTCCTTTTTAGAAATGTGTTTTAGCTACGCAGGCTCACCTTGTAGGATTTCTCTAGAGCAGCACGCACTTTTTGATGAACGGGATCGATATCTTTATCGGTGAGGGTGCGATCGCCCGCCCGATAAACCAACCGAAAGGCTAGAGACCGCTGCCCCTCCGGTACACTATCCCCCTTGTACTCATCAAACAACGTTACAGAATCCAACAGCTTTCCACCAGACTTACCAATCGCCCGCTGCAAGTCAGCTACAGAAACTGCCGTTGGCGCAAAAAAAGCTAAGTCTCGATCAGACGCTGGATAGGTAGAATACGCCGCAAACTTCACAGCCTGACCGCTTTTGCCCGTAAGGCACATCTCTAAAACAGACCAGTTAAGCTCAAAAACATAAACCTCATCTGGCAAATCCTGATTTCTTCTCAGCTCAGGATGTAGCTGCCCAAACTTACCTAAGCTGGTTCGTCCTCGCACAAACAGCTCGGCAGTGCGCCCAGGGTGCAGCCGCTCGTCACTGTGGCCCACGCGGTAGTCTACATCAAGGCCAAGGTTATCGAACACGCACTGCAAAATGCCCTTGGCTTCGTACCAGGTCATGGCCGTTTCTTTGTTGCTCGTCACCCAACGCCCGCGCCTAGCATCACCACCAACAATACCCCCAACCTTAATCGCTTCAATCGGATCGCCCTCAGGATTATCCTTAGGCTGATTGAAAACGTTGCCAATTTCAAACGCGTTCAGCGGGCCGTTGCCGTTGTCGATATTGAGCTTAAACGCATCGATCAAGCCATCAATCAGATCTATTCTCAGCGCCGAATATTCTTTAAAGAGCGGATTAGCAAGTACCACCTGTGGCTTGTCTGGATTTGTCCCAGTCAAAGAGTAGTGAATTGTTTCGGTTAGGCCCGCCCCTCTAAAAGCAGCACGTAGCCGTCTAGAAAGCGCCGCATCTTCAGTTAAATAGCCCCGAGAGGTCTGCGTAGGCAGCGTGTTATCAAAGTGGTCATAGCCATACAGCCGCGCAATCTCTTCAATCAGATCAATCTCTCTTTCTAGATCGCGATATCGGTAGGGTGGAACGGTCACAGTCCAGGCATCGCCTTTTGTGGCAGTCGCTTCGCAGCCTAGCTTACTAAGTAACGTCTCTATCGTTGCTTTGTCGAGAAATTTGGTTTCGTCGCCTTCAACAACTTTTCCTAAAATCTGATTGACTTTGCTTAGCCGTAAAGAGACTTCACGCGTATGAGAGATGTTACCAATCTCTGTTCTATCTTCGGCCTGCCTAACCACCGTGGCACCTGCCATTTCCTGTAGCAGTTGGAGGGCGCGATCGCTTGCAAAACTCAGCTCAGCCGGATTCACGCCACGCTCATACCGAGCAGACGCCTCTGTGCGTAACCCTTGCGATCGCGCCGACTTACGAATCGCCGCCGAATCAAAATAAGCCGCCTCCAAAAATACCTTCTGAGTGCTGTGGGTCACTTCTGTCTCAGCACCACCCATTACACCCGCCAGAGCAACCGGCGCATCGTTTGCCGTAATTAGCAACGTTAGCTCTGCTAGCTTTCGTTCTTGATCGTCCAAAGTCATTAGCGTTTCAGAGTCTTTGGCATAGCGCACGCCCACCGTCACAGGCGAGCCACCACCTAAAGCCGTCAGCCGATCAAGATCAAACGCGTGAAGCGGCTGCCCCCACTCCAACAAAACGTAGTTCGTCACATCTACGACGTTGTTAATGGCCTTGGTACCCGCCGCCACTAGCCGCTGCTGTAGCCATGCAGGTGAAGGCGCAATCTTAATGCCTTCTAAAACACTCCCTATATATATAGGACAGGCTTTTGGATCTTCGAGCGCGATCGTTACCGTGCCCACATTGGGTTGTCTTTCCTCTCCAGCCACCGCATCAGACACCGGAAGCTTCAGTGGATTGCCCGTAATCGCTGCAATCTCACGCGCAATCCCGACCATGCTCAAGGCGTCGGCCCGGTTAGCAGTAGAAGTCACGTCTAAGACAAAATCGTTCAGACCCAACAACGGGCGCACGTCCTGACCAGCCTTAATATCACCGCTTGCAAAGCCAGCCTCGTCAAATATGTATATCCCTTCAGCGTCTTTTGCTAGCCCTAGCTCTGAAAGCGAGCAAATCATGCCAGCCGAAGGCACGCCCCGCAGCTCACGAGGCTTAATTTTCAGATCAACTTTAGGTAAATAGCTGCCAACCTTCGCTACCGGGACGCACATGCCTGCGCCCACATTTGCAGCCCCGCAGACAATCGTAGAATTTTCGGCTGCACCGATATCTACCGTGCACACGCTCAGCTTTTCCGCATCGGGATGGGGCGATCGCGTTAGCACTCTACCGACTACAACGCCATCAGCCCAGCTTTGACGATCCTCAATGTCCTCTACCTCGAAGCCTGCCATCGTTAACGCATCGGCAAGCGCTTCAGGGGAAAAATCAAACTCGACAAGCTCTTTGAGCCAATTAACAGAAACACGCATTAGAAAATTGGCGCTGATGCCACAGATATAAAAGGAGGTCGCTGTAGAAGAGACCGGAAGCCTAAGTCACCTAATGTTTTAGGGCCTTTAAGGCTCTCGAACCATCGTACTACAGCTCACCCATCAAGTTTATCCTCACCCAAAGCTTCTATCACCTCTCAAAAACCGGGAACACTTGAAGCGACGCCGTTTTACAGGCCGTCTCCCATTGCGGCCACGAACTTTTTTCCATCTGTAATGACCTATTGCATAGCCACAGGCTGCCCTAAGCCCAAAAATGCTCCCAATGCTCGGCTCTGTACAACCTGCGGCAGCAAGCTTTGGCTGCGCGATCGCTACCGAGTGCTGGGAGCCCTAGGTCGCGGCGGCTTTGGCGCAACGTTTCTAGCCCGCGATCAGGCTCTACCCGGCTATCCCTCCTGCGTCATTAAGCAGCTTCGGCCCACTACAGAAGTGCCTAATCTGCTAGAAATGGCCAGAGATCTCTTCCAAAGAGAGGCCAATATCCTAGGCAAAATCGGTAATCACCCGCAGCTCCCACGGTTGCTCGACTATTTTGAGCAAGCCCACGAGTTTTACCTTGTGCAGGAGTACGTCAGCGGCTCCACGCTGCAAAAAGAAGTCAAGCACGATGGCCCGTTTACCGAAGTTGGCGTCAAGCAGTTTCTCACAGAAGTGCTGCCGGTTGTTCAATACATTCATAGCAACAAGATTATTCACCGCGACATCAAACCCGCGAACCTGATCCGACGCGATCAGGATAAGCAGCTAGTCATAATCGACTTTGGCGCAGTGAAAGACAAAGTAAATCCACCCGCTATCGATCCGTCCGATCAAACTGCGCTGACGGCATATGCTATTGGAACCCCTGGCTATGCGCCCCCTGAACAAATGGCAATGCGTCCGGTGTATGGCAGCGACCTGTATGCCGTCGGCGTTACATGCGTGTACTTGTTGACGGGGCGATCGCCCAAAGATCTCCCCTACGATCCACAGACTGGCGAACTGCGCTGGCAGGACTACGCTGTTGTTAGTGAGCACTTTAGTAAGGTGCTCCGCAAAATGCTGGATATTTCAGTCCACAGCCGCTATCAAATGGCCGCTGATATCCTACGAGATTTGGATATGGAGCCTTATTTAGATAGCTTGTCTCAGAATATGGCTTTCGCCACCGCAGGCAGCAGCAGCCACACCGAGCCAACAACTCGGGCCGATGAACCCGAACGGGTTTCCCCTTCCTCACGTATGGCAGAAGCCATCAGGGCCCGCCGAGAGCGGCGCAGCACCAAAGCAAGCGCGGCTTACAAAGGTGCAGAGCGGCGACGTCATCCAAAACCAACCGCACAGTCGCTCGTAGAGTCTTACGAGAAAGGCCATCGCGATTTTTCAGAGCAAGTCTTTAGCCAGCTCGACTTGCACAAACAAACGCTAGCCGGGGCCAGATTTTCTAAGGCCATGTTTGTCAAGGCAAATTTAACCGGGGCCGACCTTTCCAACACGAACTTTAGTCGCGCTAATTTGGGTCAGGCCTCTTTGAGAAATGCCAAGCTTATCAGCGCCTATCTCTGTGGCGCTAGGTTAGAAGGCGCAGACTTGCGCGGAGCGAATCTTTCTAAAGCAAGCCTCGACTTAGCAGTGCTGACGGATGCGAATCTCTGTGGCGCGGATCTAACAGGAGCGACGCTGAGCGATGCGCAGCTATCTGTCGCCAAAACAAACTGGTCTACAGTTCATCCCAGCGGGCGGCGAATGTTCCGCTAGAGGCATCAAAGCTTCTTCACTTCTCCGCTAGACTAAAGGCGAAGAAGTGAGTGAGGAAATAAATTGTATGTTCGTTGATGAGCTAACCCCTTTTGTGCGAGAACTCGCCCGTCAGCCAGTTGCGTTTTGTGGTGGATTTTTCTCAGGCGTTTTCGGCCTAGACCTAACCGAAGATCCGGTTAGAAGCTGGTTGAATAAGCAAGGTGCTAATCCCGTTGGCACAATGCCCGGAAGCTCAGCATCGACTAGCGCTTCAGATAAAGGCCCACAGTCGATTGACATAGACTAATAGTGGACTAGTCGTGATGTAGGCTAGCGGCTGTTAGGCAACGGGTTCTAAAGCATTAAGCCATTTGAGAACGCGGCTACGCAAGGCGGCGTCTTGTGTACAGCGCGCTAGCGGCTGCATACTATTGTGATTAGATTGAATGTGTTTAGAATGCAGCCGAAGCGCTGTCTTGTAGTCGGCGATCGCACAGTTCCAGTCACCGTCTAAATGATAGATACGGCCTCTTTCTGCATAGAGTGCAGCATTGCCGGGCTGAAAAACCATCGCGATATCTAAACAGATTAAAGCTTCTTCGTAGTCACCGATCTCCTTAAAGGTGATCGCCTGATTGAGCCTAGCGCGAATATTAAGCGGGTTAATATCAATGGCGCGATCGTAATCAGTCAGTGCATCTGCCCAACTATGCTGAGTCGCGTAAAGATTCGCCCGATTATTATAAGCCTTATCTAGCATTGGATTTATAGCGATCGCTTGACTATAGTCCGCGAGCGCTTGTTCGGGCTGGTGTAGGGCACAGTGCATTAGCCCACGGTTGTTATAGCAATCTGCTTTTGTTGGCGCTAGGGCAATCAACCGGTCAAAAATTGCGATCGCTCTCGAATAGTTTTTTGTTCGGGCGGCGTGGCTGGCCTGCTTTACTAGTAGCAGAGTGGCATCTGCCCGAGAAAGCTCACCGCCGAGAACAAGCTGGCAGCTTATAGCCTTTCGAGCAGGCTGGTAAGTAGGTTTTGGCAAAGAAGCGAATAGGGTTACTGAAAGCTTCCGGTTAAGAGCACTGAAGCGGATTGGCTTTAGAGCGCGCATGGGTAGAGAGTCCTACGAGATGCATGTATGAAGATGCAAAAAGAGTGGAGTAAAGCAGCGGCTGCCCAAGCCTGTGGCCTGTGATGTATAGATTTAGGCTAGCTAATCGAAGCTTTTGGACAGACGCTGCTTTGAAGCAGGAAGTTACATGCAAATAAATCAAATTCGATTACACGTAATATTATTGGTGAATTCTCCCATGGCCAGAAAGCGAATCAAACCGAGAAAGAACGGAGAAATACTGTCTTTACACTTAAATAAAAATTGATATATCGGTGTAACTGCTTAAAAAATAGATGACACGGTCGGCATTTTTCTTTATTCGATAAAAAGCCATTTAAAGTAAAAAAACGAGCGCCTTACCTGAACGCTCGTTTCTTTACTTTAAATGGCTGTCCTGCTGCTCTACTTTCGCGCTATCTAAAGCCGACAGAAGCCTGCCACACAAAAGCTAACAGTAAAAAGAAAACAGGAAGAATGGGTAAAACGTCAATCAGTGGGCCAAACGCGCGATACGCCTCAGGCAGAGTGGCTACTAGCAGTGCTGCTTCCATAGATCCAATGTCTCCAAATGCTTATGTAATAGTGACTACCATTTTATCACGATCTGTGATGACTACTCGGTAAGTCCCGGTGGTGCCTCTGGTGGTGAAACCGGTGTGAGCCAATGGCCAAACTCGTGGGTGAAGCGATCGCTCAAAATCGCTTCACGAATCGCCTGCGTGAAGCGAATAAGCTCAGTAATATTGTGAATAGAAAGCAGCGTATAGGCTAAAAGTTCTTTGGCATGCAGCAAATGACAAAGGTATGCCCGCGTAAAAGTTTGGCAGGTATAGCAGGGACACTCAGCATCAATCGGCGTAAGATCCCTACGAAAGCGAGCGTTTTTTAGATTCCAGCGCTGACCTGTTTTTGCGTGTGGATTATCGCCGCCTGTCACCCCGCCCGTCAATGCCGCACCGTGACGAGCTAGTCGAGTCGGAATCACACAGTCAAATAAATCGATGCCAGCCGCGATCGCCTGAGTCATTTCCCGATAGGTACCCACTCCCATCAAATACCGAGGCTTATTCTCCGGTAGCAGCGGCGTTGTCGCCTGCACAATCTTTTCAATCAGCTCAGGCGGCTCACCTACGCTCACCCCACCAATCGCATAGCCCGGTAAATCTAGCTGTGCCAGCGCCTCAGCAGCCTCCGCCCTCAAATCTAAATACGTTCCACCCTGCACGATGCCAAACAGCGCCTGATCATCACGGCTATGTGCTTTTGTACAGCGCTTGAGCCAACGATAGGTGCGCTCAGTAGCCGCCACAACAGCTTCTCTTGTCGCTGGGTAAGGTGGACACTCATCGAAGGCCATGATTACATCGGCCCCTAGCTGATTTTGAATCTCAATAGACCGTTCAGGGGGCATTTCAATAATGCGTCCGTCACGAGGTGATCGAAACGTAGCACCCTCGTCGGTCACCGTACGCATTTCGCTCAGACTAAAAACCTGAAATCCGCCCGAGTCAGTTAGCATTGGGCCATCCCAGCCCATAAATTTGTGCAAGCCGCCCGCCTCTGCCACCAAGCCCTCCCCTGGCTGCAAGTGCAAATGATAGGTGTTGGCCAGCACCATTTCAGCACCACAGCTTTTGAGCTGGTCGGGCGTGATGGTTTTCACGTTTGCCAGCGTGCCAACTGGCATAAACCGAGGCGTATGCACAGGCCCATGGGGGGTGTGGAATATGCCCGCACGGGCTTTGGTGCAACTGCACTGAGTCTGGAGCTGATAAGAGAAAGCTGTCGTCACAAAAGGGCTACCGAAGAGAGCGCCTTATTTTAGCGTCTTATCTAAAGCACTCTCTTTTGGCATCTGCGATTTGACCGGAAGCTTAATCACAAAAGTCGTGCCTTCTCCCACCGCTGAAAAGCAAGCCAGATTACCGCCGTGCTTCTCAACAATTTGATAGCTAATAGAAAGGCCCAAGCCGGTGCCTTTACCAACAGGCTTGGTCGTAAAAAACGGATCGAATAGCTTGTCTATAGTGGCCTGAGGAATGCCTCCGCCGTTGTCTTGAATAGAAATGCTAATCCACTTTTCATCTAGCCGCTGCGTCGAGATCCGAATCACTTTATTTTTTCCGGCTTCACTCGTAAATACAGCGGACTGAAGCTCGTCAATAGCATTGGCAATTAGATTCATAAACACCTGATTAATCTGGCTAGCATGGCACTCCACTAAAGGCAAATCACCGTAGTCTTTAACAATGTCAACAGCACCTTTAGAAGAGCTAGATTTCAGGCGATGTTGCAAAATTAGCAACGTACCTTCAATGCCTTCTTGCAAATCAACCGCCTTTATTTCAGCCTCGTCTAGCCGCGAAAAGTTTCTCAGCGAGATAATAATTGAACGAATGCGCTGAGTACCCGTAGAGAGTGAGGCACAAAGCTTAGGCAAATCTTCAGCGAGATAGTCAATCTCAATCTCTTTTAACAGTGTCTGAAGCTCAACAGATGGGTTCGGATACTGCTGCTGATAGAACTCAAGCGCTGTAAGCAGATTTTTTGAGTATTCTTTAAGATGGCTGACGTTAGCGTGAATAAAGTTAACCGGATTGTTAATTTCGTGCGCAATACCGGCTACTAGCTGGCCCAGGCTAGACATTTTCTCAGTTTGAATGAGCTGAGTTTGAGTCGTCTGAAGATTGATAAGCGCGGTAGATAGCTGGCTATTCTTTTGTTTGTCGCTGGCAGCGAGAGAGGCATGTTGCATGGCAACGCCTAGCTGAGCTGCAATCTGCTGAACAAAGTCGACTTCTGAGGTGTCCCACTGGCGGGTTTGCTGATGCTGGTATATACCTAACAGCCCCCAAAGAGTTTGCTCTACAAAAATAGGCATCAGCATAAACGCTTTGATGTGAAAGCGCTCGTATAGCTGCATATGACACGGAGAAAATTCGGCCTTATAGATGTCATTTACGACAGTGACCCCGCCGTTGCGATACCGTCCCCCTTTGTTTTCCTGCAAATAGGTATCATCCCAAACCGCATCAACGTCGAACCGGCCTACGTCAATGCCGCCAGCCGTGGTACTTTCAAACTCTGCAATAAACTCACCGCCCCAGTCCTCGTTAAATCGATAGACAGAGGCTCTATCTGCTTTTAAAACCTGAGTAAGTTCCTGCGTTGTTGTCTTGAAAATACGATTGATATCTAAAGACTCGCGAATTTTAGCGACGATACTAGAGAGCGTTTTTTGCTGGTCAATCACTCTACACAGCTCTGTATTAAAGGTCTTGAGTTCTCTGGCCTGTTGCTGAGTGCGCGTGAGTAGCGTAGAGTGCTGCAGCGCGACGCCTAACTGAGCAGCAATCTGGCTGACAAAATCGACTTCAGCCGGTTTCCAGTGTCGCGTTGTCTGCTGCTGAAATATGGCCAAAAGCCCCCATAGCACCTGGCCTACAAAGATAGGTACATGGATAAACGACTTGATTTGGAACTGATCGTATATATCAATATGGCACTGAGAGAATCCCTGCTGAGTAATGTCGTCAACCACAAAACTCTCTCCGTTACGATAGCGCCCGCCTTTCGTATCCTGCAGGTGGGTATCATTCCAAACGGTGTTCTCTCCTAGATTGCCAACCTCTGCCCATCGCGGGCTTAAGGCTTCAAAGCTGGATACAAACTCGCCACCCCAATCATCGTCAAAGCGATAAACCGAGACTTTATCAGCATCTAAAAGCTGGCCAATTTCCTGGGTTGTGACCCGAAAAATATCGTCGATCTTAAGCGATTTACGAATTTTGGCAACGATACTAGAAAGCGCTTGCTGTCTCGAAATAGCGCTTTCTAGTTCTACATTAGAAAGCTGGAGCTGCTCTGTTCTTTGCTGGAGCTGTTCTGTACGATCTTCGACCTGCTGCTCTAAGTTGGCGTTGAGCGATCGCACCTGTTGATACAGTCGGTACTGCTTGATCGAGTTTGAAAACCGCTCGCTCAGCGCCCTTGCATAGTTAATGTCTTCAGCCGTCCAGGGCTGAGCAGTGCCAGTTTTCTCCTGTCGCCATACTTCAAAAGACTGTCTGGCCATGAGCTGTCGGCTATCTGGATTATGCCAGCCCGCCCACATTACCTCTGTGTCAATCTCGTCGCGAAAGATGCTGAGACAGCCCAGCACCTGGCTTCCGTAATACAGCGGCACAATCAGTAAGCCGCGTACGGGCGTCGGCTCAAAGAAAGGGGCAAGCGTTCTAAACAAGGGCTCACGATAAATATCTTTAATGGCCCATACATCAGGATATTCATCGGGCACCTGGCCTTCGTCACCAAGTCTGTATACGGTGTTCATCCACCGCACTGACCAAGGCCTTAGGCCTGTGCTATCAGTGCCAGGTTCAATAACGGAATGAACAAAATTTTTCCATAGGTAGTTTTCTTCAACCGTGCGCTGATGTTTGGGCTCTATATTATTTGGCTGGGAGCCGTGCGTGTAAATTTCTTTGCCGAGGTTGCCTTCGCCGAGCAAATAAAGCCGACCGCCAGAGCCATTGAGGGTTTCGACAGCTTCTTCTAAAGCAGCCTGTAGCTTTACCGTTGGGCTGGCCTGTAAGAGCTTGGTAACGCGGTTAATATTAGCTTCTTGCTGCGCCTGGGCGCGAACTCTGGCGAGCAAAATGGATTGAGCGATCGCCACCCCCACCTGATCGACGACAGCCTGAATAAATTGCAGATCTTCTTCAGTCACCGGCTGCGATTCACTATGATGGCAGGCCAGCAGCCCCCACAAATGAGTAGACGCGTCAGCAGGCTTTTTTCCCGTAGAGCGTTCTTCTAAAACAATCGGAACAACCACAGAAGACTGCACGCCCATCGCCATCAAATACTCTTTATGGCAAGGGTCTAGCGGTCGGTATCGAATATCTTGACAAGCTTCAGGATTACCAGTGTCAGGATTATCTAGCGGGCTAATGCCGATTTCAGCTCTGTTAGTATCGACAACGGAGCGCTGTCTGGCTTTCAGAAAAAGTTCGCGAGCATAGGGCGGGATATCGTCTGCGGGAAAGTTCAAATCGCGCAAGGAGGGTAGGCGATCGCCATTTAGCGATTCAGCAATTACCAGTCCGCTGTTATCTGGATTGAACTGATACACCTTTACGCGGTCAGCACCCAAATAGTCTCGAACTTCTGCGACCATCGCATCCAATATTTCTTGCAGCTCTAAAGACTGACGGATGCGGTTAGCAATGCGGTGTAAAAGACCTTCTTGAGTCGCTGCCGCTGCTATCGTTTGAGACGTATTCATGGTAGGAACCTAGATGTACTCAGATTTCTAGAGAAATCCTTTTACTAAAACATTCCCACTTCTATTATTTGAATTAAATCGAGTTAACTAGCCTGTCTCTTACGCGCTCATATAGCGGCATGTACATTAATGCAGGTTACGCTCATCATCAATGGAAGCATCCCAGCTCGCGGAGAGTGCCTCATTTACAATCGCTTCTAGCGTGGCAGCATCTAGCTGAGCTGCCATCGCGGATTCTGGCTCACTGGGCAATGGCATTAGGCACAAACAGCGATCGTCTTGAACGAGTGCAAATGTCGTCTCTTCACCACTGGTAATTATTTCTAAATAGTCAAAGCTATAAACGTTGAGATATAGACTGTAATTGGCCACAATCGTCGCTTGAGCAGGGTCGGAGAAGGCTTCCATCACGCGGCCCTCACCCTTATTCGTGATCTCACTACCTTGCCGATGTATATACCGAACCTGATGCAGGCCCTTTAAAAGCCTCAGCATATCAATCTTGTTGGCAACAATACCGTTTTCGACCAGACAAGGAGCCGGTAAGCTACTAAAGTTTTTAGGGTTCATTAGAAGGAACTGCGTATGTGGGCCAACAACAAAGAGAAGACCAAAAAAAGGCCAGTTAGTTAGACAGAGACAATAGTGATGAGCGAAGATTTACTGAGGGCGAACTCGGGCCAGCTCAGCAATTACACCCTTACGATATCCGACTTTTATAGGTTTGCCATACCAGATTTGTAAGATCTTGAAACACTTCATATAGGTGGTTTTATCTTCATAAAGCGACAGATTCGAGCGGTCTTGGCGTTTCCGTACAAGATATAAAAAACGTGAGATTTGTTGCTTTACGCGCGGCTATTACAACCGTAACAACAGCGCCTAAGCACTATCATCTAACGATATCTTATACCTTACACAAGTGTGTTTATGATACGTCTGATTTGTATGTGCCTGTATGTATATGTGCTGATGCTGCCAGATGCGCTGTCATTATTGCATAGTAACTTTGCCCGCATATATGACTAGGTTGACGATGAATTTAAAGCGCATGTGTGCGAATTTTGGCGGCGCGCTCATGTTTTATACCTGTCTGCCTATCCCTACTAGCTGGCCGCTGGAGTTTGCTTGGATTGCCAGATGGGTGCCTTGGGTCGGCAGCGTAGTAGGGGCGCTATTGGCGCTATTGGATCTAGGCTTAGCTGCCATTCATATGCCTGATCTGGTTAGAAGTACGTTAGTAGTGACGTTTTGGATTGCCCTAACAGGCGGGCTACACGTAGATGGGGTGATGGACACCGCAGATGGGCTGGCAGTGCCCGATGCTAGCAGGCGACTAGCCGTGATGACAGATAGCCGGATGGGTGCGTTTGGGGGAATGGCGGTCGTGGTTTTGCTGATGATGAAGGTGGTGGCACTCGGATCGGTGGCGACGAACCGACCTTTTGTGCTGGTAAGCGTGGCGATGTGGGGGCGGTGGGGACAGCAGTGGGCGATCGCGCGCTATCCCTATCTCAAAAAGGAAGGCAAAGGCGCGTTTCACCAAGCCGCACTCCCCTCTATTAGCTATGCGCTGCCGAGCCTAGTTGGATTAGTCGTGCTTAGCGGCGGGTTAGGCGTGCTCAATGCTGTGCCGTGGCCATGGGTTTGGCATACGGTAGGTGGAGGGTTAGCAATATCAGTTATGACAAGCGCCTACTTTTATCGTCAGTTAGGCGGACACACCGGCGATACGTACGGGGCCGTGGTGGAATGGACAGAGGCGCTGTTGCTTTGTAGCTTGACGGTTGTAGCAGGGTAAAATGCGATATTTTAAAGTCACTGCTGTTCTTAAAAAAAACGATGAGTAACGCTTCTCAAGTTCGTGCTGTTTCTGGGCGCGGGTTACCGCTAGTTGGCAATGATATTGATACCGATCGAATTATTCCAGCACGGTTTTTAAGAGCAGTGACGTTTGATGGCCTAGGTGAGCAGGTTTTTGCCGACGATCGCCAGCAGCTTGCCGACCATCCATTCAATCAGCCTCAGTACAAAGGTGCCAAGGTGCTCGTAGTGAATCGTAATTTTGGCTGCGGATCTTCTCGCGAACATGCGCCTCAGGCGATCGCCCGCTGGGGCATTAACGCAATCGTTGGCGAAAGCTTTGCCGAAATCTTTTTTGGTAACTGTGTGGCGATGGGCGTTCCCTGTCTTATGGCAACCACTGAAGCAGTGACCGCTTTACAGCAGGTCATTATAAGCCAGCCAACGGTTGAACTATCAGTCGATTTAGAAGCAATGAACGTAGCTGCGGGCGAAGTATCTGTACCCGTCACCATGGGCGATGGGTCTCGGCAGATGTTTTTAAAAGGAACTTGGGATGCGTGCGGTCAGCTCGTCGCTCAGCAAGCAGCTATTGCCAAAACGGCTGCCCAGCTACCGTACGTCAACTGGGCAGCTTAGCTATAGCCACTGAGAGTAGGGCTTTTTTACCAGGCTTGCATTGTAATATTCTGGTTGGCCCGACACTTCTTTCCCTAGCCAGTCAGGACGCTCAAAGGCTTGATCTTCTGAAGTAAGCTCTACTTCTGCCACGATCAGTCCTGCATTTTCACCGGCAAATTCGTCTATTTCCCAAATCACTTTACCTAAAGGTAAGCGATAGCGGATTTTCTCAATGAAGGGGCGATCGCACAGCGTTGTCAGCATTTCTCGCGCATCTTCTAATGGAATAGCATACTCAAACTCAGCGCGTGTCAGCCCATTTGCAGGCCCTTTGATCGTGAGATAGCCTTGGTCACCAGCAATTCTCACACGCACGCTTTGGCCCACTTGAGCCGTGGCGATATAGCCCTGGCAGTAGACTTTTCCTTGAGCCGACTGTCGCCAGCGATCGCTAACCACTAAAAACTTACGCTCAATTTCTTTTGCCATACACTTTAGTGCTGAAAGATCACCGCACGCTTATTTCAACCTTCGCAGCACATACTCTGAGATGTCTTCAAGCGCTTGACGTGAGGCTGAAGCCGGAAGCTGGCTCAAACATTCCAATGAGTGATGCACATGCTGAGTTGCCAGATCACGCGATCGGCTGATGCCGGTACTAGAGTGAACCAGCTCAATCGCCTGCTCAAAGTCTTCAGACTGCGAAAACTCTCGATCAATTAGTGTTTTGAGATAGGGCACTTCCTCCAGCGCATACAGCACAGGAGCCGTTAAATTCCCGCTCAAAAGATCAGAACCTGCCGGTTTTCCCAACACCTCATCAGAGCTTGTAAAATCTAAAATGTCGTCAACGACCTGATAGGCCAAGCCTAGGCTGCGTCCAAACTGGTATAGATTTTCAGCCATAGGAGCCGGCACCTCGCTCAGCACGCCCACAGCCTTTGCACTATTTGCAATTAGCGTTGCCGTTTTGTAGTAGCTCTTTTCTAAATAAGCTTCAATGGTCAGCGTCGTATCGAAATGCTTTAGCCCCTGGCGAATCTCCCCCTCAGCCAAGTCCATAATGACCCGCGACAGCAGCTTAACCACTTCCAAGTTATCTAAATTAGCTAAATACCAGGATGACTGTGCAAACAAAAAGTCGCCAGCTAATATAGCGACCTTATTGTCAAATAAGCTGTGAACAGTCGGCACC
The DNA here is from genome assembly GCA_051860365.1 of Phormidesmis sp. Lineage (GTDB taxonomy): Bacteria > Cyanobacteriota > Cyanobacteriia > Phormidesmidales > Phormidesmidaceae > Phormidesmis. Next base: position 104,424 of record JBHYED010000004.1, on the reverse strand, counting down.
CCCCTACGCGTTGCTGATTCGTCGACAACATCGTCGTGGACGAGGCTAGCGGTATGAATCATTTCAGTGATTTCGGCAAGGCGGCGGTGCCGTTGCGTGATGTCACCGTCGGGGGAGATAGCCCTAGCGAGTAAGAGCACGATGGCAGGCCGAATGCGCTTGCCGCCAGCACCGAAAAGATGCTCTGCGGCTGCATACAGAATTTTATGGCGAGCACCGACAAGGTTTTTAAGGTTGTCAGTAAGGATCGCAAGATCGGCTTCAACAGGTGAAAAAAGAGATGTGGCTGAGGTCATGGAATACGCGACTCAGGCGGATTAAGTTACGAAATTTTAAGCTGTCTTTCTTTATTCTAAGCTATCGCGTTGGTAAAGGGACTTACCACTGAAATGAAAGCCGACAAATTAGGCATACACACCTTTCACGACCCAGATTTGGAATGTTTTTGTTTTTTTGACCAGACAAAAGATTGAAAATGTCAAGCGTGTCTGCATCTTGCTGGTGAATTATCAGCGCTGTAGATCAGACCGCAGCGGCGCTGCAGCGTGTTATTTACTATCTTTAGAAAGTTTTCAAAATTTATGGCAAAGACCTGTCCGATAACGAAAACTGATGATAGAATGGGAGTATCAAAACAATTTCCGAAAAGCCTATAAGAAATAAAGCAGTTATCTCTGGCGTAAGCTATGCGACTACTTTATTAGAACAGGTTCCTGATGTCTCAGGCTTTTTGCGCAAATCAAGCAGTGCTCAGTCGCCTTTAAAGCCCTAACCATAAGCTTCGGGCGATCGCACACTTTACTCAAATATGAATTCAGCCGTCTGGTTTTAGCCAAATGGCTGAAAGCTAACAATCGAAGCAATGACTTGTGAGGAGGTTATTGCTCTGATAGCTGAGTAAAAACTTGGCTAGTCGTTGATGCAAGCCGCTGGGCTTATTCCACATACAGGTTAATAACGCTCTGTACATCTATGTGTCAAAGCAGTGTACAGGTTTACGCATTAGCTCGTGTGCACGTTCATAACAGCAGCACTTAAATAATTGCACAAAGCGAGTCTAGCCTACTTCTACGCATGGCTAGAGCGCATCTGATCTTTGACGACTAGCTTCCCTATTACTTCTCAAACGCACACTCTATTATCGATAACGAATATGTCTTCATTTTCTGCAACAAGCCCAATCGCTTTTTTGCTGCCTGCTTTAGGCTACTTAATGACCGTGTACTTTGTCATGATGTGGATGAGTACCCGAACGCCTGATATGTAGTAGCTATACGCAGCTATACGCAAAGGCACCAGGCCGTTAGGGATAGCTCATTTAACTCGTCTCTTAAACATTGCACGCCTATTAACAGATGTGCAATGTTTTCTGTGTTTGCAGCTAGTGGTCAGATGGAAAAACTATGAGTGCTGGCGAAGCCGTTCTTTAGAGACGAACCCAGCAGCCGTTCCAACACGTGAAGCCGTTGCTGTATAAATGTCTTCGAGGGCAGAAACAGATACCTGCTTAACTACAGGCCGATAGCCTAGCCACTGCTCTGAAACCTTAGAAAAATGCTCAGGTTCCCCGCTGACATAGAATTCTGTGCTCTGAAAAGTCTTCTGAGAGCTTGACTGTACCGTGGAAGCGGTAAGTTCAATAGCAGCCTTACTCCGCCGCAGTCTTAAAATCTTAAGTTCTTGTGCTGCCGCCGCTGCTAAGTGCTTTGCAGGATTCACCAGCGCAATTGCTTTAGGCAAAATCTTTTGCAAAACAGGTGCCAGGTGAGGATAGTGCGTACAGCCGTACACTAGCGTATCGATGTTTTCTGACAGCAGCGGAGTCAAATACCGTTTGGCAACAACCATTGTATAAGGGTCGTGAATGCGATCGCTCTCAATCAAAGGCACAAAATCCTGACAGCCAACCTGCCAAACCTTTGCGGTCGCATCAATTTCCAAAACAGCCTGATAATAAGCATTACTATCAGCCGTTGCCTGAGTTGAAATCACACCAATTCGCTTACCGCTTTTTACCGCAGCCCTAGCACCCGGCAAAATAATACCAAGAATTGGAATTGGAAATTCTGAACGAACCTCTTCTAGTACCAGTGCAGAGCTAGTGTTGCAAGCCATAATGATCATTTTGACCTCCAGGCTCATCATCCAAGCGATGATTTCTCGGACAAACCGCAGAATCTCACTTTTTGACCGATTGCCATACGGCACACGAGCCGTATCGCCAAAATAAATCATCGACTCTTGAGGAAGCTGAGCACACATCTCTGTGAGTACCGTAAGGCCTCCCACACCGCTGTCAAAAACACCAATTTTGAAATTGGAGCGCAGCTTGCTGGACAGTGCAGGAATGCTCATATGTAAATATGCTCACTTTATGGTAGCGATTAAATGTTGTCTAGAGTCTAGTTGGAATTGAGCGTTTTACTCGTTTTATTTTGATGCTTCATGCCGCAAGAAATGTGAACTACGCACAGCTTTTACAGCTTTTACTTAAAAGCCGCTGAGCTTTAGATGTAGTCGCTGTAAAAACACAGCAACCACGCAGAACCCATCCATTCGCTGTTGGAACGAACGGTTTCTCTGCCAACACCGGTAGATACAAGAGAATTGAAGCTCAGTATTAAATTAGGCAAGCCTGCTTTCAAAACGTAGCGCTGCAACTAGAGGTCACTTAAACTACACGCGCTACGTCCGCCTTTCAGCAATCTTACGAATAATGCCAATTAATGCAAACACTCTACAGGCAGGTTTTTTAAAAAGCTATTTTTATTGACGACTTAGCCGCTAGAAGCGTGACCTAAGATTCTGTGGCTTCAGGCATTGGCACAGTCGAAGCGGCGGCTTCGGCAGCACCTTCTAAAACGGCTTCGGTAGCCGTTAAGGTGTCGCCTGATTCATCATCGCTATCATCAAAAACCAATCGAAGCAGCGGCGGCGCAATAAAAGTAGTCACAATAACCATCACAATAATGGCAGCGTCTAGAGATTCTGAGAGCACGCCGCTAGCAGCACCAACCCCAGCAAATACTAAGCCAACCTCGCCTCTAGGAATCATGCCAAAGCCTACAGCTAAGCGGTTAATACCCGGTTGACCAAAGACAGCATAGCCCGTGATGGTTTTACCAATAATGGCCACTACTACTAGAAAAGAAGCAATAATCAAACCTTCTCGGTTAGCAGGCACCAGTGGGTTAAGAACGCTGATGTCAGTGCGCGCGCCTACAGTCACGAAAAAGACTGGCACAAGCATGTCAGCAATCGGAGTGATTTGCTCTTCTAGCTCGCGGCGCTTAGAGGTTTCGGCCAGGATAAGCCCGGCAGCAAAAGCACCTAGAATGGTCTCTAGCTGAATGGCAGCAGCAATGTAGGAGAGCGCAAAGGCAAAGATGAGCGAGGTAATAATGAGCTGGCCTCGGGTCTGTAGCTGGTCGACTAGCAGCACAAACAGCGGGCTCAGCAGCCGGCCAATAAGAATAGAGCCAATTAGAAAGGCGGCGGCACCGAGAACAAGATAAACAACGTTCGTAATTTCAATTTCACCAGTTTTGGCAAGGCTAGCCACGACAGCAAGTACGATGATGCCGAGTACGTCGTCTAGTACAGCCGCGCCGATGATGATTTGCCCTTCTCGGGAGCTGAGTTGCTGCATTTCGGCGAGTACTTTGGCCGTAATGCCGATGCTGGTGGCCGTTAGGGCTGCACCTGCAAAAACGGCTGGAATAGTGCCAATACCAAAAAAGAACACGAGGCCTGCTGTACCGGCAACAAAGGGAACTACGACGCCAATAACGGCAACCACAGCAGCCTGCGGGCCAACTCGAATAAGTTCTTTAAGATCTGACTCAAGACCAATTTCAAAAAGCAGAATAATAACGCCTAGCTCAGCGAGTACTGAGAGGGCTTCGCTTTCACCGCTAAAGACCCTGAGCAAGTCCCCAGGCTCTAGGTGAGCGGTCATTTGAATGATGTTCATTAGGGCGGAGGCAGGCACCTCTCCACCTTCGGGGAACACAATCAGGTTGAGCGCAGATACGCCGACGACAACGCCGCCGACTAGTTCACCTAGCACAGAGGGAAGGTTGAGTCTGGCGCAGAGTTCACCGCCAACTTTGGCGGCAATAAAAATAGTGATGAGGCTGAGGAGAATGCTCGCAATGACTAGAGAACCGACTTCGGCTTCGTCAATTTCGGCTATGAGCGGCGACATCACAGGCCAAAGACCGTCTCCTGCGCCGCTCCAGGCGATATTGTGCCATGCAGTGTGTGAGATCAGGCCATTCATCATGTTACCTAAAGTAAGTGAGCTGCCATTGATACCATTGATGGGGGCTGGCGTTAAATGACTTGCTATTGTGTGCGTTGAACCAAGCTGTCCTAAGTCAATCATGCTGTTGTCAGCAACAAGTTGTTGGCTAATGTTCGTTGTCTAATGTACACGAGTAACCGATACGTAAAAGTGTTTATTTGGTCATAAGCTGCTATTCAAATGGGTATACAAGCAAATATTCCTTAGGGCCGAGATGCTACATAGGACACTATCCAAAGACACGGTGTTTGAGTGACGGCATTTGGCGGCGGACTTGTTCTAGGCGTGAGGGATGAATTTCTGCGATCGCCATGCCCACAGTGTCGCCTGCATCTGCCAGCGTAATTCCCCACGGATCAATGATCATTGCATGTCCGTGTGTTTGCCTTCTCGCATTGTGAAAGCCCGTTTGAGCAGGGGCAATCATGTAGCAGGTATTTTCAATAGCTCTGGCCTGGAGCAATACCTGCCAGTGATCTTTTCCGGTGAACGCTGTAAAAGCAGCCGGAACAATCAAAACTTCAGCACCCGCTTTGGAAAGCTGGCGATAAAGCTCGGGAAAGCGCACGTCGTAGCAGACGGAAATGCCTAGGTTGCCAAGCCGCTCCGATTTGTAAATGTCTGGTAGCGTTGTGCCAGCAGTGACGTCTTCAGATTCTTGATATCTATTGCCGTCGGGCAAATCTACGTCAAACAGGTGAACTTTGTCATACTGACTAAGGGCTTCACCGTTAGCATTCACCAGCAGCGCTCGGTTGTAGGTACGACCGTCGGGTGAGGGCACCGGGTAGCCACCACCTAATAGGGTAATGCGATAGCGCTGAGCCATGGTTCTAATAAATTTTTCGCTGGCTGCGCAAATATCTTCAGCACGCTTGAACTTAGTCTCTTCGTCACCTAAAAAGGAAAAGTTCTCAGGAAGGGTAATCAGCTCAGCGCCACGGCGAGTCGCTAAGTCGATGAGTTCTTCAGCCTGAGCTAGGTTCTTAGCTAGATCAGGCACGCTGGTCATTTGTAGAGCAGCCGCCAAATAGGGCTTCATAAGTTTCGTAAATTATGCGCGTAACAGGCTTTTAATTGTACGGGGTAAGTGCACAAGCAATGGATTGCAGAGGTGCGATCGCATCTTGACAGAGGCCCCTTGACAGGACTGCCTACAGATCGCGACAATGTGTGTTCTGATAATTTCGTGTCTCGGATCAGGTGAAAAAACGTGAGCGATCGCTCGCGATACCTGTACGGCACTCAAAGGAAAAAGAAACTATGGCTTACGCGATTATTGCGGCTGGGGGCACTCAGCTACGAGTAGAACCCGGTCGTTTTTACGATATCAACCGTCTGGCCGTTGAAGCTGACGAACAGATCACTATCGACAATGTATTGATGGTAGAGAACGGCGACGATCTTTCCATCGGTCAGCCTTTAGTAGAAGGTGCAACCGTCACTGGTACTGTGGTGAGCCACTTGCGCGGCAAAAAGGTGATTGTGTATAAAATGCAGCCTAAGAAAAAGACGCGTAAGAAGCGCGGTCACCGTCAGGAATTGACGCGAGTGATGATCGACTCTATTACAGTCGGCGGCAAAACCATTACGGCTGAAGCAGCGGCTGAAGCGACGGCTGAGTAAAAAGATAAGTGGCTGCTGAGCTTAGCAAGTGCTGAGCAGCTATTCAGCCTCGAAACCTCTACAATAGAAAAACTATTCGCTAAGGAGATAGCCTCAGTTATGGCACATAAGAAGGGTACAGGTAGTACTAGAAACGGTCGTGACTCTAACGCTCAACGGTTGGGCGTGAAGAAGTATGGCGGCGAGCAAGTTATTGCTGGTAACATTTTGATTCGTCAGCGTGGCACTAAGTATCACGTGGGCGAGAATGTCGGTCGCGGTGGCGATGACACGCTGTTCTCTTTGATTGATGGCGTTGTTAAGTTTGAGCGCAAAGGTAAGAGCCGTAAGAAGGTCAGTGTCTATCCAGCTTCTGCATAGCATTCTTTTCTGGCATATTTTCTTTTCCGCTGCTGCCACCAGTTCAGAAGAGAATTGACTAATAAAAAGCTCGCTGTTTTTTCGGGAATAGCGAGCTTTTTGTATGTCAGACCGGACTGGTGATCTTGTATGCAGACGTACAAACAAACGTAGGGTATTCTGTGTTTGTAAACTGGATGCTTGCTAGCTTTTAAATGACCTTTTGAATACAGATGCGGCACCTTTTCATCTATTAGTCGCTATTTTACCTGCGATCGCGGCCTGTCTTCTTGGTAGCTTTACGCTCTATGCATGGCAGCGTCGTGACATCAATGGGGCCCAGTCATTTGCCCTCTGTTCAGCCAGCATTTTTATCTGGTGCTTTTTTGCTGTTTTTGAGCAGCTTTCACCCACGCGATCGCAGCAAATTATCTTCGGGAAGCTTGAGTACTTCGGCATTGCACCTTTTCCATCATTTTGGATTGTATTTACGCTTCAGTACGCTCAGTATGACGGCTGGCTGAACAAGCGAGTATTTCAGGCGCTGAGCGTTATCCCAATACTGACGCTAACGTTTGCGCTGAGTGATCGCTATCACGGCCTAATTTGGAAAGCCACCAAGTTTTACTCTGAGCCTTTCCCCAGACTCGAAATAACGCACGGCTGGTGGTTCAACCACGTGGCTACTCCTTATTGCTATGCCATGCTCATCACCGGACTAAGCGTACTACTAACGACGTCCTTTGCTGGATCGCGGTGGCATCGACGGCAGACGTTTGTGCTTGTGACCTCTGCTTTATTTACGTTTATGCTCAACGTCGTCTACATCATGACGGGCCATAACCTGTACGGGCTAGATCCTACGCCAATAGGGTTTACAGTTTTGAGCCTGGCGATTCGGCTGAGCCTATTTCACACCAAATTTTTAGATATTGCGCCCGTTTCGTATAAAACAGTTTTTTTAAATACGGCTGATGCGGTCGTTTTGCTAGATCGACGATCACGCATTGTAGATTTAAATCCGAGCGCTTTGGCTGAAGGGCGAAAGCAGATTGATAAGCGCGCTGCCTTTGGCAAACCGTTTGGACGCGTGTTTCCAGACTATGGCACGTTGCTTGAGAAGTTAGCGGAAGGTACTGGTGAGCTAACTGAAGTAGTGAAGCTGTCTCGGCTGCCGCTTAATTCGAGAAGCGGTCAGGTGAGAGATATTTTTCGGAATGTGAAGGTGCGATCGCTACTTAGTCCTGGCGGTAGACATATGGGCTGGGTCATTATCATTCGCGATGTCACTCTAGAAAAACAGCAGCAGGCACAGCTAGAGCAGTTTGCTTTTATTGATAGTTTGACGGGACTGTACAACCGCAGGCAGCTAGAGCTGAAGGCAGAAGAAATATTTGTATCTCATTCTGAGCGGCCTGCTAGTCGTGCAGAAACATCAGTGGCGTTGCTTTACGTCGATCTTAACCGCTTTAAACCCATTAACGATACCTATGGTCATGATGTCGGTGACGCGGTGCTACAGACGTTTGCGCAATGCTTGAGAAATAGCGTGCGGCAAGATGACACTGTGGCTCGGATTGGCGGCGATGAGTTTGTCGCGCTGGTGCATGAGGCTAATACAGGCGTAGCGTTAGAAGTGCGATCGCGCCTAATGAAGCTGCTGGCCCGCCCTGTGGTCTTATCGGGTCATTCATTCACCTTGAGCGCCAGCGTCGGTATTGCTTACTACCCAAAAGATGGTGTGACTTTGCAAGACTTGCTGCGGCAGGCCGATGCCAACATGTACCAGGAAAAGCGGCTATCGAAAAAGTCTTACTCTGCTTAGCTTAGTACTCAATTTAGGGTGTCAGGTGCTTGATCATCAGCCACAATTTCAAAGGCATTAGCCACAGCTTCAGGAATTGACAAGGGGCGTCCACTCTCAGCGTTTACAAAAACCCAGTCGGTTTCGCACTGTGCCAGGAGCGCTTGGTCTGAGATTCGGAAGAATTTATATTTTCGCTGCGATCGCACCTTCCGAATATTAGAAATCCAGGTCAAAATCGCGATCGCTTCCCCTTCAAAAGCCGAGCGTAAGTACTCAATTCGGTGAGCCCGAACAATCCAGGTTGCGCCGACGGCGTTGGTTTCTTGGGTGCACCGGGTGTGGTTGGCGTGGGCGATCGCCACCGTCTGCATCCACTGCACATACGCCACATTATTTAAGTGCCCATTTTCATCAATCGCAGAAGCAGGCACAGTTACGTCGTAACGATAGATCGCTGAAGTTGGCATAAGTAGAAAAGGAACAGGTAAAACAGGTAAGGTTATTATGACCTCTGTGCTTAGCCCTTTAGCGACTTCCAATCCCCGATCTATATGCGATATCTCATCACCAGCGCCCTTCCATACATCAACGGGATTAAGCACCTTGGCAACTTAGTGGGTTCTATGCTGCCAGCCGATATTTATGCGCGATTTTTGCGGCAAGAAGGTGAGGAGGTTCTCTACATTTGCGGGACAGATGAGCACGGCACACCTGCTGAAATTGCAGCGCTAGAAGAAGGGCTAGACGTGGCTGAGTTCTGCACGCGGCAGTATGAGCGGCAAGCAGATGTGTATAAAAAGTTTGGGCTTTCGTTCGATTACTTTGGGCGCACCTCTTCTACCGATCAAAAGGAACTGACACAAGACTTTTATCGCAGCTTAGATAAACAAGGTTTTATTGAAGAGCGCGAAATTAGTCAGGTGTATTCTATTGCCGACGAACGGTTTTTACCTGACCGCTATGTAGAAGGCACTTGTCCAAACTGTGGCTATGAGAAGGCCAGAGGCGACCAGTGTGAGAACTGCACAAAGCTTTTGAACCCGACGGATTTAATCAATCCACGCTCAGCCGTTTCAGGCAGCACAGACGTAGAAGTGCGCACGAGTCGCCATCTGTTTTTACGGCTCGATCAGCTCAGCGATGAGGTCAGAACCTGGGTAGATTCGCAGACTAATTGGCCAAATCTAACGAAGTCAATCGCTTACAAATGGTTAGATGAAGGATTGCAGAGTCGAGGGATTACGCGCGATTTGAAGTGGGGCGTACCGGTGCCGAAAGCAGGCTTTGAAGACAAAGTTTTTTATGTATGGTTTGATGCGCCGATTGGCTATGTGTCGGCCACGAAAACTTGGGGCGAGCTCAACAACAAAGACTGGAAAAGCTGGTGGTACGACGCCGAAGACGTTCGCTACACCCAGTTTATGGCGAAAGACAACCTGCCCTTTCACACCATCATGTGGCCCGCGACGATATTGGGCACGCGTGAGCCATGGAAAATGGCGGACTATATTAAGGGCTTCAACTGGCTAAACTACTATGGCGGCAAGTTCTCAACGAGTTCTAAGCGGGGCGTATTTCTAGATCAGGCGCTTAAGATTGCCCCACCCGATTACTGGCGCTATATGCTGATGGCCTCTGCGCCAGAGTCTTCAGATTCGGCGTTCACCTGGGAGCAGTTTCAAACCAAGGTGAATAAAGAGCTGGCAGATAACTTTGGCAACTTTATTAATCGGATTTTGAAGTTTACGGCGTCGCGATTTGGCAATGAGCTACCTGCGGGCGGTGAGCCGGGTGAGGCGGAAGCGGAGCTAGAGAGTCGGTGTAAGGAACTGGTAGATGTGTTGCGATCGCATCTCCACAGCATGGAATTTCGCAAAGCTACCGAAACCCTCAACGCCCTATGGTCAGCGGGAAATCAGTACATTGACATTCGCGCCCCCTGGACACTGTTCAAACAGGACAAAGACCAGGCTGCTGTCGTTATCCGCACCTGCATCAACCTAATCCGCCTGTACTCAGTGGCCTCAGTTCCTTTCATCCCAACGACAGCCGGAACCCTATTTGATGCGTTACAGCTCACCGACAGCGAACGCCGCAGTACCATGACCGAGGCTACTGATTTAAGCATCCTAAAAGCGGGTCGAACCTTTGAAGTCCCACCCGTACTCATTCAGAAGATAGATGACGATCGTGTCGCTGAGCTTAAAGCGCAGTACGGCAGCGACTAGAAACGGACAAATTCGATCAGAGCCGCAGGTCTTTTAGAATTTCGGTCGGCTGATAGCCAATCGCTTCGATGAAAGCAACGCGTTTTTTAGGTGAAACCAAAACGGAGCGCTGCTTACCATACTCAATTTTGAGACGGTTAGTAGAAAGCGCGGGGGAGGAAAACCAGGTGCGGCTAGCAGTCACAGAACGAATTTGTTCTAGCGGCACAGACCAGGAAAACGGGCCAGCCTGAATTCGTAAAATAGCCGAATCGACTCGATAGTAAGTAGAGAACAGTAGCCACACAGGGACAAAGGCCACAGCGGCGAGCGCAAAGAGTATCAGAACAGCCAGCGTAAGTTCTTCAACGCTGGCTAAAGTAGGTATGGCTACGCAGATAATGGCGATAGGCAGGCTAATGGCTAACCCATAAAACCAAGGATCTACAGCGGATCTAAAAAACATACTGCGCACTTAAAAATTATGACGCTTGCAGTGAGTCCAATTTAAGAACCCACTGCCCGGTAGCTATAGATTACCCGACAAGAAAAGTTGTTATCAAAATCGCTAAAATGAGCGAAAGTTTTTAGGTTTTGGCAAACGAAGTGTTTCCATTGAGCTGCGTAAATCTGTTCCGTTTTAAGCCATTTCTATTTGCATTTGTGGGCCTATTTTCTGCGCTTTTAATGAGCTGTGGCAGTCGTCGTCAAGTAGCCGGTGGAACAACTGAAACGTCTTTTGTTGCCGTGACGCAGATGATAGAAAATCCTTCGTGGGATGCCGTGCGAGACGGGGTAAAAGATTCGCTGGCTGAGGCGGGCTACAAAGAGGGTGAAACATTGCGTTGGGAGTGGCGAAGTGCTCAGGGCAATCCAGCAACGGCGATGCAAATTGCCAGAAAGTATGCGTGGGCAAATCCAGATGTAATTGTCGCGATCGCTCCTTTAAGCGCACAATCAACCGCTGATGCCACCAAAAATATCCCAGTTATCTTCTCAGCCGTCACCGATCCAGTTAGCACAAATCTCGTCCAAAACACAGACAGACCAGACAGCAACATCACAGGCGTCAGCGACCTTTATCCCACAGATCGACACTTGGCTTTAATTCGGGAGATATTACCGAATGCAAAGAGCCTGGGCCTGATTTATAACGCTGAGGATAAGGGGGCTGAGAGCCTCGTGACGCTAGTAAAAGCGCAGGCATCAGAGCAAGAGTTTTTTGACATCAAAGAGGCAACGGTCTTTACGCCTGATGGTGTCATTGGGGCGGCGCGTAGTTTAGTCGGCACTGTAGACGCCATCTATGTGCCGACTAACAATGCCGCTATATCGGTACTGGAATCAATCGTTCAGGTGGGTCGAGATAATGACTTGCCGGTGTTTGCAGGTGATGCAAATGCAGCAAAGAGAGGAGCGATCGCAAACATCAGCTTTAACTACTACGACATTGGCCGCCAAACCGGAGCCATGGTTGCAAAAGTACTCAAAGGCCGCAGACCGGGAGACCTTTCCGTAGAGTACATAAATACCGTTCAGCTCTCGATAAATCCATCCTCAGCAAAAGCAATGGGCGTAACACTACCAGATGCAGTCATTGAACGTGCCGATATGATTGTTGAAAGTGCAGATTTATAAAATCAACAATAGCCCTGAGTAGCCAAACGCACCTAGCGCGAACGTCCAAAATCTACTTTCTCTAGCCCGAGGCAACTCCTCTTTCAGCACGTTCAAAATAATTCCCCCTGCCAAAAACGCGAACAAAACAGCCGTAGCCACTTCGTGAATTTCAATTTGAGTCCCCACGACCCACCCGCAAATAACAGCAGCAGAAAGAATCCAGCGCCCTTTGTGTCGGTAAGAATGTTTGTGGTCTTCACAGAGGCTGTAGTCATTAACCATAAAGTGTAGGGCCATTGCAAACGCGTACAGACATAGACTCCACAGGCCTGGTTCTTCGCGGTGCATAAGCAAATAGCCAATTAGCGCGTTATACAAAGAGAACGACGCCATATGCAGCCAAAAAACACCCGGCTGAGTAGCATCACCCTCCCCCTCCTGGACACTTTGCTCTCTAGAAATCTTCGCCGCTCTCTCCAATCCATAAAACGCTAGCATCCCTACCAAAGAAAGCACATAGATGTGGTGTTCAATGGAATTTAGAACCTGAGTTTGCGCTTGAAAGTCTGCCTGAGCTGCACCCAAATCAGGCAAAACATGCACAAAAATATAGGCAACTGACACACCGCCACCAAACGAGAGCCAGTTGCTGCGCGGCGTGCTTTTCAAAAACTTGAGGCTACCGGCGTATATATGAATGAGCGCGAGTAAAGCAGCCGCAAGCCCGGTGATTACTATCAGTAAGCTAGCGGCCATCCTGTTCGTTTGTAGTTTCTAACGTTGGCAAGATAAACTAAGGCACCATTACAGAAGGCACCATTACAGACTAAGGCGCTACTACAGTCCCATCTGCACGCTTGGCCTGCGAAGGACTCTGCTGAGAAAGTACATTTTCATCCACTGCTGTATCACTCATGTTGCTTCGAGCTCTATCAATTGCCGCCTCTGTTGCTTCAGTCACAGGCTGACCAGAAGGTACCTGGGTTGTGGTATCAGGTTGAGAGCACGCTGTTGTAGCAATGACTAAAACGCCCGCTAAAAATACGATGAGTGACTGACGTAGCTGCTTAGCAAGCTGTGAAAAAAGACGTGTAGAGAAAAGACGCATGGTACTTTAGATTCCTCTGTTTTTATAAATTCAGTGCTAAGCATATTGATTCGCGAACAATTAGTCGTCTGACTGAAGACAGACATTGTGATTGGTGGCTATCGTTTAGGGGTTGTTTCTTCATTTTTTATCGAGGCCTAATCTAAACATGAACAACGATTTCGTACGGCTGGTTATTCTATTGTCTGTTTTGCTTATGCTGGTGTTTCCCTTTGCAGGTCTTGCACCACTGACGCTAATACTGTTTGCCGCTATTATAGGATGGATGTTTCAAATGGCTGGAACTGTAATCGGTGCTACAGAACCAAAAGACATAGAGCCTTAGGACTTGTCTCTTATGGCATAGACGGATGCTTGTCTGTACTAAAAAAGTCTCCTTTTTGAAGGTTAAAAAACTAAGAGATTTTCGCTGAAATGAAGGTGAATAGTTCTTAACAGGAGACTTTATGGTAATTTCTGCCGACCAGATTCCAGCTCAAGCACAAGACAGGCAACCTGCCCACGAATCGGAGATGACGCCTGCACCGATTTACGACCGCGACAGCTACAAAGGCAGCGAGAAGCTAAAGGGCAAGATTGCCTTGATCACCGGGGGTGATAGCGGTATTGGTCGTTCGGTCGCTGTTTTGTATGCAAAAGAGGGCGCAGATGTTGCAATCTCATACCTAGATGAGCATGAAGATGCTGAAAAAACAAAATCGGAAGTAGAAGCACAGGGTCAAAAGTGCTTGCTTTTGCCAGGTGATATTAGCAGCGAGACTTTTTGCCAAGAAGTAGTGCAAAAAACAGTCGATGAGTTTGGGCAGCTTGACATTTTAGTCAGCAATGCTGCCGAACAATACTTAGAAGAAGACTGGGAAAATATTGATGCCGCTCGGCTTGGCAGCATTTTCAGCACAAACGTATTCCCAATGTTCTACTTTACAAAGGCTGCACTGCCACACCTAAAAGAAGGCAGCAGCATTATTATTACAACGTCTATCAACGCTTACAAAGGGAATGCACCGCTGCTGAGCTACTCCACCACAAAAGGCGCTAATTTAGCTTTTTTGAGATCGCTCTCCCAACGTGTTTTAGAAAAAGGCATTCGTGTTAATGGTGTCGCCCCGGGTCCAATTTGGACACCCTTCATTCCAGACGCCTTCCCCGCTGAACAAGTGGAAGGCTTTGGTAAGCAGGTGCCGATGAAGCGTCCTGGACAGCCGGTAGAAGTTGCTACCTGCTTTGTGTTTTTAGCCTCTGAAGACTCTTCTTACATAACCGGTCAAGTCATGCATCCCAATGGCGGTGTTATTGTCGGCGCATAGGACTCGTTTTTAGCAAACGAAGCTTAGGCCTTCATTGCAAGGTCTAGGCTATTTTTAGATCGGTAGTATTGCGATCGCTACACTGTGCAACTCCAGCAGCCTGAGGACTCAAAATAAGCTGACGCTGCGTAACTGTAAGCCAGCCTTCGGCTTTGAAGACACGCAGTAAGCGTGTCACAGTCACACGGGTCGTACCAATAATCGTTGCAATCTGATGGTGTGTCAGCCGCAGCTTAATATGAACGCCACCGGGCTCTACATGACCAAAGTCTTGAGCGAGCTGCACCAAAGCGTACCGCAGTCTGTCGGCAACTAAGCGTTTGCCCGAAATTGCTAGCCAGGCTTCGGCCTGCTGAAGCCGACGAACCATCTGAGGAAAAATGCCTGCCATCAGCGTAGGTGAAGCTTCGATTTCAGCCATTGATAGCACCAGCAAATTCACTTCTGTTAATGCCGTTGCCCAATACGGTTCCACGCTGGTGATGGCTTTACCAAAAGTCATTGTCGGCCCGCATAGGCCCATAATCGTTTCACCACCATCTGCATGAATGGTATGTATTTGCACCACACCTCGATAGATAATTTGTAGGTTTTGGCGCTGTAGTGGAATATTGCAACCTGCCGAACAGGTGATGAGCGATCGCCCCTGATACATCTCCTCCAAAAGCGTTACAAATGGGCTAGAATCAGCGGCCGACTTCATAGCCTGTATAGGCGTAGAAACCGTAGGTATAGAAATTGCCAAAGTCAAAACAGATCGGCCCCATTAGAGAGATAAACGGTTTAAGTTCAACAGAACTGTAATCCACTCGTCAAAATAGGGCGTTAACGGAAAGGAAAGAGAAGGTTAAGGTCAAGAAAACATCTAAGATTTACGGTGACTGACTTCAATGACCGTATGCACATTGCCACGGGGTAAAAAGTCGCCTTTTATAGTGACTGAAAGCGGATCGCAGGCGGCCACGAAGTCATCCATGATTAAATTGACAGATTCTTCATGGGAAATATGGCGATCGCGAAAACTATTGATATACAGCTTAATTGCCTTCAGCTCCACCACTTTTTGATCAGGTACGTAGCTCACGTGAATAGTGGCAAAGTCTGGGTAGCCAGAAAACGGGCACTTACAGGTGAACTCAGGCAAGGTAATGCTAACGGTATACTCTCGCCCCGGTCTAGGATTTGGAAAGGTGATCAAACGACCTTCTTCAATCGCTCTTTCACCATATAGCGTCGATTTTTCTGTGGCTGTCGCGGCTGTATCTTGATTAGTCATGAATGGCAGCGAATTCTAATGAATGATTCGCACATAGTATAGAGGGCGCCGTGAGTTTTAGACGCCACGCTTTTGTAATACCGGCACTAGCCACAGCTTCGGCAGCAAAATTAGTTGGAGTAGCGATCGCGTCTACTAAAAAAAATTAACAATTAAAAAGACTGACCAGCTCGCTGCTTAGGCGTTGAGCTGAGTAAAGTGCGAGCAGTGAATAGACAAAGCTTAAGAGACGTTGCCACAGCAGCTCTCATCAGTAGGTGCTGTAGATAGGACATGCTGCCAAACAAGCTTGCTTTGACACTTTGTTGAAAAAGGCTTGCTAGCTGATTAAGACAAGTTTTCATAGCGGTTAAGCCTCCTGAGGTAGACAAAAAATGTAGATACAGCAAGTCGCGCTCGTTGATTGAATTCCTATATTCGAGAATTTGTTAAAGGAACTTAATGAACGAACATGCATACGCTAACAACGGGATCAGTAAGTCGCAACACTTTTTTATATAACCTCGTTTCCGTTACATTTCTTTACATATAATTAAGGCTGCATTTATGCCGTTAGTAGGAGGGCAGCAAGGCCCTGCTGGTTGTGGCCTATGCTCAAGCAGAGGCCCTATAGGAACACTATGAGAGAAGGCTGAAGCGTGTGATCTGCACCTTCTAAGGGTTGCTAATAGTTGTTCATAAAAAGATGGAAAAGCGCTGTAATAGGCGCTGCTGTAGTCAAACGGGGCTAAAGCTGTGTAAACTTCAGAGACGAAATTATTAATTTATACAGGCTTTGACGTTCTCTTTATTTCTGATAGAACTGTGCCAACACAGTCTGGTGTTTTTTGTGGTTACCGCAGCAGGCTACTTTGCCGCAGCAGGAAGTCTGTATTGGTTTTTATATTTGCGATCGCACTCAAAGTTTGCAACACCCAAAACCACCGCTGCCAGCGCCTGGGCCTCAATTCGCAGCGACGTCACCCTCTCTATTCTCTCATCCGGCATTTTTGCCATCTGCGCAGCCGTAATGACCGCCGCCTACAAAATAGGCTACACCCGCATCTACTTACAGCCGCAGCAGCATAGCCTTTGGTACCTCGGCTTTAGCCTGGTATTTGTCATCGCTCTACAAGACACCTACTTTTACTTCACCCATCGCCTTTCACACCATCCCAAGTGCTACAAGTGGCTCCACAGCGGTCACCACCATTCCAAAGACCCAACCCCCTGGACAGCTTTTGCCTTCGACCCAGCCGAAGCGATGATTCAGTCCATCTATTTAATCGGCATCACCCTATGGCTGCCGCTTCACTTGTCTGTGCTGGTGGCCCTAATTATGGTGATGACAATGGGCGCGCTAATTCATCACTTTGGCGTGCGGCTGTTTGAAAGCTCCGCGTTTGGCGAGTGGCTAGGGAGCTGGATGGTTGGCTGCACGCACCACTGGCTGCATCATCGCAAGTACACCGTCCACTACAGCCTGTACTTCACCTTTTGGGACAAAGTGCTTGGCACACAGTATGAGGGCTACGAAAACATTCTGAGTCCCAAAGCTGAACCGACGAAGCTAGAGGCTGTTTTACCCGGAAAAACCATTCCTTTTCCAGTTCCTTTCAAAAAAGCCTCCTAACTCCACGAATCTACAAATGCAAGTTCTACAGATACTTTTTTAGCAACATCGCCAGCTTTTCCTTCGCTTCAGCAGGTGCTTTGTCTAAAGGCGTGATGATGGCGTACTTTAGTGCAGAGTGCGCCTCTGACTCAGGCGGATTTTCGCTCAGGCGGCGCACCACTTCAGCAATCACTTTTTGCGCGTTGACCGCATTCTTTTGCAAATTGCCAATCACCATTTCTACCGTCACGCTGTCGTGGTCTGGATGCCAGCAATCGTAGTCTGTCACCATCGCTAATGTGGCGTAGGCGATTTCAGCCTCCCGGGCCAGCTTTGCTTCGGGCAGATTTGTCATGCCAACAACGGTGGCGTCCCAGCTTCGGTACAAGTTGGATTCAGCCTTAGTTGAAAATGCGGGGCCTTCCATACAGACGTAGATACCGCCGTGATGCAGCGTCACACCCTCTAGGTTTTGGCTTTCCACAGCGTCAGCAAGAACCTTCGCTAGGGTGTTGCAAACTGGATCGCCAAAGGAAACGTGGCCAACGATGCCGCCACCAAAAAAGGTAGAGACTCTGCTTTTGGTACGGTCGATGAACTGATCGGGAACAACCATATCGACAGGTTTCGCTTCAGCTTTGAGTGAACCGACCGCAGAAGCTGAGATTAGATACTCGACGCCAAGCATTTTCATAGCGTAGATATTGGCACGAAAAGGAAGTTCTGTAGGCGTCAGGGTGTGACCTCTGCCGTGGCGAGCGAGAAAGGCGACAGATACACCGTTAATTTTACCGACGATGATTGCGTCCGAAGGACTACCAAACGGAGTTTCTAGCTTTACTTCTTCAACATCAGTTAAAGACTCCATTTGATAGAGGCCGCTGCCGCCAATGATGCCAATTTTTACCGGATGCTCTAGCGGACTGCTTTGAACGGTCATTAAATTTTTCCACCAATTTTTCTTGGGAGGTCGTCAAGAGGGATCTTACCGTTCTCATCTGTGCTTAAAACATCTGCACGCAATATGTTTTTCGCTTTGAGAGAAAACACGTACGGAACCAATTTTCACAACACCCGTGTCATAACGGGGTCATGAACGGTTAGCACACAGGCGTACGTACTGGCACCGCTACATTTCCTGAAAGCTTTTGTCACACCTGCCCGGTTTTACGACTATGCGCTTTTCTAGCACCAGCTCACTCACTCACACTCGTTCTGCGTCTATTACTGGTAAGCAGTCCACTGCACTGGTTTTTTGAAGAGAAGCGCATTGAAGCTGGCTTTTGGCTTGAGCTTTTTGGCGGTAGAGCTGTCAGCACTTCCAGTCACCGCCGCGCCTCCTGCTAACGTGAACCCATCATTAACGCAGGCAACGGCCACTCAAGCGACTGACGGCATTTTGTTAGGAAATAGCGTTTGAGCATTGGCAGGCGGCGCTGGCTTTGTATGAGACGGCTGATGACTTGGCAGGTGCAGGGCGGATGCTGGAGAACTTGAGCGTGATTCATCGGATGGCGAATCGTCCCAGTGAGGCGCTGATGATGGTTGAGCGGACTTTGGCGGTGTACCAACAGCTCGGCAATGCGGACAATCAGCCTAGTTTGTATTTGAATTTGGGCAGTGCATACCGGATAACGGGGCAGTATTCGGAGGCGATCGCAGCCTACAGCAAAGGGCTTTCGGAACTCGGCTATGCTCATGTGATGATTGGGCAGCCGGCTGAAGCGGTTAGATATTTGCAGTCTGCACTGGATTTGTTTCAGCAGATAGGCGATTCTCCATAGGAGAGGCTACGCCATCGCGCTCAAGAAGTGGCTACACTCAACAACCTGGGCCGCGCAGCTTCTTTGAGCGGAAACTACGCTGAAGCCTTGAGTGCCTACAAGCAGGCGCAGGTGATTTTCAAAGCGATGGATCGGCCCGTGCAGAAAGCGCATTTGCTAGTAAATATTGGTCAGGCGCATATCGGGGCTGGGCAGGTGGAGGATGCGATCGCGCCTTTAGCCCTTTCAACACTCCACTCCACTACCTTACCAACGCACCTTAGAAAGTCATCCAGACTGTTTAGGGTGTATTTTTTTGCCTTCAGTCGATTGCAGCAGCCATAGCCCGGTGTAAGTTAGCCCCGAATCATCAGGACGCACCAGCAAAAAATGCAGCCCGCTGGCCGCTAGCTTTCGCTCGGTAAACGTCCGCGCCGCGCCCGCCACATCCGCATCTTCAAAAGTGGCCATAATCCAGCGGTCAGAAAGTCCGGCTTCTAGCAAAAGACCGTCGGGTTTACCCGCAATGTATTGCAGCATAACTGGCTGAACGGACTGTAGCCACTGGACTAGCATCATCGACTGCCTGCCACCGTCAATGATGACGCCAGGAATAAGTAGGGTGCTGGGCAGCCCCAGCTCTATAGGGTTGAGTTCTGGTGGCACTGACTGTATGGGAATGGGCTCATGCTCTAGGCGCATGAGGGCGTCTGAGCTGATGGCGGCGAATTGCCACTGCTCGCCCATCAGGTAGTCGGCCATGGGCTGAGGCGCTGGGCGATCGATAGCGACGGGATCGTAGGGTTCGCGGGTGTAATTGTGGAGGTTGGCGTACCAGACGGCTCTTTGGCGAAGCCACCGCTTTAGGGTGGGGACATCTCGGGCGGGATGAACTTCGACGGGGAGTTCTCGACAAGCGACTTCTACCAGGCTGATGCTTTGAGGGCGGAAAATTTCTATGCAATCGGGCCAGCCCTCTGCTTTTGTCCGCGCGATCTGTAGCTGCTTTTTAATCCACGGTGCGCCCGCTTCTGACTGCGGGCAAAATTCGCCGTAGCTAAAGTTCATTTGCGGGTCGCAAATCAGTAATTCCCACAGTGGACTGCCTTGCGGATCTTGTAGAGGGCGGCGGTAAAAATCAAGCTGCCAGGAAGAACGCATGAGTAAATAGGGTTATATTAGGTCGAACAGAACGTAAAAAGTTGATACCGGATACATCATGATTCCTGCTCTTACCCAGTTTGGCGATCGCATGTCTCACCTAACCGGGGTGCGCGCGATTATGAAAGATATCATCGAAACCTTAGACTCAGCTAAGGCGTCAAACTCAAATCAGGAGTTCATTAACCTCAGTGCAGGCAATCCGGTTATTTTGCCAGAGGTTGAGCAGCTTTGGCGCGATGCTACCGCAGAGCTACTAGCCAGTTCAGAATATGGCGAAGTGGTTTGCCGCTATGGTGCAAGTCAAGGCTACGAGCCGTTTATTGAAGCCATTCGTGACGACTTTAACCAGCGCTACGGACTTAGCCTCACCTCTCGCAACATTTTAATCACACCGGGCAGCCAAAACCTCTACTTTTTAGCGGCAAATGCCCTAGGCGGCTATGGCTCTGACGGTCAGCTCAAAGACATTGTGCTCCCCTTAAGTCCAGACTATACCGGCTATGGTGGTGTGACGCTATACCCTGAGGCACTTAAAGCCTACCGCCCTTTTATTGAGCTAGGTGACGATCCGCATTCATTTAAGTATCGGCCTGATTTCAATCAGCTAGAGATTAATAGCAATACGGGATTTGTCCTATTTTCGCGGCCTTGCAATCCCACTGGCAACGTCATTACAGACCAAGAAGTTCAGGGTATTGTCGATTTGGCGAAGCCTTTCGACGTCCCCGTATTTATAGACTCAGCCTATGCGCCGCCTTTCCCAGCGCTGAATTTTACTGAGATGAAGCCGGTGTTTGGGCCAAACATTGTTCACTGCATCAGCCTCTCTAAGGCAGGCTTGCCGGGTGAACGCGTGGGCATTGCCATTGGCGATGAGAAAATTATTCAAATACTAGAAGCGTTTCAGACGAATTTGTGTATTCATTCGAGTCGGTACGGGCAGGCGATCGCAGCTAGGGCCATTCGCAGCGGCGCACTTGCCGACATCGCCAAAAACGTAATTCGCCCTCACTACCAAAGCAAATTTACCGTTTTAGAAGATACGCTCACCAAGCACATGCCAAATGAAGTGCCCTGGCGCTTACATCGTGGAGAAGGCGCAATTTTTGCATGGCTATGGTTTGAAGACTTGCCTATGACCGACTGGGAATTTTATAACGAGCTAAAGAACTACGGCGTGATTATTGTGCCAGGTTCTCCGTTTTTCCCTGGACTAAAAGAGAGCCTAAAAGGTAAAGATTGGCCGCACATGCGTCAGTGTTTCCGCATTAGCCTGACGGCCACAGAAGATCAGCTTGTGACGGCGCTAAAGCATTTGGCGACGCTAACCGACAAAGTATATTCAGCTCAGCCTGCGATGGCGGCAGTTTGATGGTTATGACGAACGAGGCAACAGAGCAGGAATGGCTGCTGATTGGGAAAATTGTGGGCGCACATGGTCTGAATGGCCATGTGAAAGTGTTTGCCGAAAGTGACTTTCCTAAGCGATTTACGAAGGCAGGCGATCGCTGGCTACAAAAGCCTAACGGTGAGCCGGAGAAGGTTCGCATTACGAGCGGACGCTTTTTAGACGGTAAAAACCAGTATCTAGTGAAGTTAGAAGGCGTTGATTATCGCGATCAGGCGGAGGATTTGCGGCAGGCTCAGCTCATGGTTCCGGCGAGCGATCGCCTAGCCTTAGAACCCGGCGAATTTCATGTCTCTGACTTGATCGGTTCAACTGTCATCATACAGTCGGATCAATCAGTCCTTGGTACGGTGACTGACGTGTTTACAACTGGGCATGACATGCTAGAAGTCTTGCTTGCAGACCAAGGTGTTGTAGAAGGCATAACAGAACCCGTCAATACAAAGAAAGCGTCCGAGACTTCTGCTGAAATTGAACATCCTTCTACGCGAGCCAAAGCGGTCAAAAAGTTGAAGCTTCAAGCTAAGCGAAAGCGAAAGAAAAAAGCGCCTAAGACACTGCTCATTCCGTTTGTAGAAGAAATTGTACCAATAGTAGATACTGCATCAGGCCGAATAGAGGTTACACCGCCGTCTGGATTACTAGACTTATAAAAACGTAGAGAGAATCAGTTGGGAAGGTCGCCATGAAGATTCGACTTTCTAGAGAGCAACTGAGGAATATCTGTGAAGATAGCTTAGCAACCGTTTTTGATTAGATCAATCTAAGGGAATTAGGAAATATGCCCGAAATCTTTGTTAGTTATGCTAGGGAGGATAAAACTAAATGTGAACAGCTTTATCGTGATTTAAGAGCAGAAGGATACGATATATGGATAGATTCTCAAGACCTTGAAGCTGGATCAAATTGGGCACTCGAAATAAAGAAAGCCATACGAACAGCTCAATATTTCATTCTCGTTCTTTCTTCCAATAGCGTTTCTAAGCGAGGATATGTTCAGAAAGAGATAAGAGAAGCTCTAGAAGTCTGGGATGAATTTCCTGAATCAGAGACCTTCATTATTCCAGTTAGGTTAGAGCCGTGTGAAGAAGGGTTTGATCGATTGAAAAATCTTCAAAGAGTCGATATGTTCCCAAACTGGGAGGATGGAGTAGCTCGTATAAGTCGAGCGTTGAAGAGAAGAAATCTCAACCCTGACAAATCAGCTAGTCCTGCACAAAGATCGAATGAGACAGCGAGGCTCAGGGGCGATACAATTCAACTTCCACATAGACAGTCAAATCCAGTAGCTTTCGTGGCAGTCAGCCGAGATTCGATCTATGAAATGGCCACGAAGCTCGCAGAGAAAGATATAAATGGATTTTTTAATGCCATAAAAAACGGCCATGGAACACTTATTCCAGCAGGTGTACTTGTTGAGATTATTGAGTGGGAAGATTATAAGAAATATAAGATTGTAAGAATAAAATTTCTTGAAGGTGAACTCAGTCATAAAATTTTTTGGACAGTTTCACAATGTATTCCGTAAAGGCTTATGGAAGTAAAAGTATCTTTTATCCGTTGTGTGGTTACGCAGTTTTTACACGTTCTGTGCTAGCTGTCCTTTGCTCACAATAAGAGCTACCATCGCAATACTGCCAAACATCATCTCTATTAGAGGCTCAATAGCAAGGCTTGATAGCCCGCTTGTACGAAATGATTATCAGCAGTGGCGGCTTCAATGATGTTTTGCTCATGCATTACCACAAAGGAAGTACAGTCTATCAATCCCCATGTTTTATCGGCTCGATCGCCGTACAGTCGCAAAGCCTTATCTAACAGATCTGTCTCAAATCTCACAACGTGAATGTTTGGCGTTTCGTAGCACATCCGAATAAATTCAACCGCGCCTTGCCGATTTACTGCACTCAAACCGTTGCCGACTTCAATCAATACGGCTTCTGTTACCCACGCTTCTGCTTTCTCGATTTCGGGCAACAAGGCTAATGCCCTTTTATGATATTGGTCACGGACGTTGTAGATAGCTTGAATAAATACCGTATCGAGAAATATGCGGCGTTGGCTCATTTCCTAAGCCTGCTGTTTGGGCGTGCCATAGAGATAATGGTCGTGCTCTTTTGCCCAGTCCTCCGGCATCTCTACTGAGCCTGCCTGCTCGTGCAAAACTGTCCATGCATTTTTTTTATCTGTTGGTGCCTGAATGAGTTCTGCATCGGGTATTTCCGTTTGTACTGACGCGGCTTCCTCAATTACCAGAACTGCCTTATGCGTCCCTGGTGGCAAATTTGAAGCCAGTTCGATGACGAGCGTGCCTTCTTTATTAACCTTTGCGGTAGTTTCGATGGTTTTCATTGCTTGGCCTGAGGTGAGTTGTGTTGGTGCTTCCTATACGCTCTTGAGATCTACTGTCGGCCCACTGTTGAGGGCTTCTCTGACACGAACAATTTGAGTGAGGACAGATTCAAGCTTGTCTAACGGCACCATATTTGGGCCATCACTTAGCGCCTGGTCTGGGTTTTCGTGCACTTCCATAAATAAGGCGTCGATTCCAATAGCGGCAGCAGCACGCGCCAGGTAGGGCACAAACTCACGCTGGCCGCCGGACGTATTGCCCTGTCCACCCGGCATTTGCACGCTATGAGTGGCGTCAAACACAACCGGATAGCCAAACTCACGCATTTGAGGCAGGCCGCGAAAGTCAACAACGAGTGCGTTATAGCCGAAGCTGGTGCCGCGCTCGGTGAGCAGAATGTTTTTCGCACCGCCGTCTTCTAGTTTTTTCACGACGTTCTTCATGTCCCAAGGGGCGAGGAACTGACCCTTTTTTACGTTGATGGCTTTGCCCGTTGCAGCAGCGGCAAGTAATAGATCAGTTTGGCGACATAGGAAGGCAGGAATTTGCAGGAGATCGGCGACTTCTGCGACGGGTGCGGCCTGATAGCTTTCGTGAATATCAGTGACAACAGGCACGCCGACGTCTTGTTTTACTTTGTTGAGGATGGCGAGACCTTTTTCCATCGCTTGGCCTCTAAAGGAGCTGATGGAGGTGCGGTTGGCTTTGTCAAAGGAGGATTTGAAGATGAGGTTGACGTTGAGGCGATCGCACACCTTTTTAATCTCTTCAGCCATCTTCAGCGTGAAGTCTTCTGACTCAATTACACAGGGGCCAGCGAGCAGCGCTAGCGGCTGATCGTCACCAATCGAAAATTTGTCAGCAACTTGAGTTTGAACCGTACGAGGTTTGGTAGGAGTAGCAACCATAAACTAAATTTTTCCTTCTGCAATGAGGGCTTGAGCAACGGTGAGATCTTCGGGGGTATTAATTTCTATGATGGCAGTTTCTGTTTGGCATACGCGAATTTGGTAGCCGTGCTCTAAGACACGTAGCTGCTCTAAGCTCTCGCACTGCTCTAAAGGTGTAGGTTCTAGATGAGTATATTTGGCGAGGAAGTCGGCGCGGAAGGCATAGAGTCCTAGGTGATGGAATACCGGAGCAGCTAGGGTCTTACGGAAGTATGGAATGGGTGAGCGGGAGAAGTAGAGGGCGTTTGAATTGCGATCGCATATCACTTTTGCCACATTTGGATTATTCAAATCGTTCTCTAAATCCAACGGGCAAGCCAGCGTCGTCATATCTGGCATCTCACCCGATTCTAGATAAGGTGATACAAGCTGCTGAAGCATTTCAGCCCGAACGAAGGGCTGATCGCCTTGCACATTAACAACTACATCATATTCAGAATGGCGAGCAGCAACTTCTGCAATTCGGTCAGTGCCGGTTTCGTGCTGGTCAGACGTGATTTCGACTTCGCCGCCAAACTCACGTACGCAGGCGGCAATTTTTTCGCTTTCGGTCGCGACGATGACTCGGCTAAAGGCGTTGCATGATTTAGCAGCTTCATACACTCGCTGTACCATGGTGCGATTGCCGATTTTCACCAGCGGCTTCCCCGGAAATCGCTGCGACTGATAGCGAGCCGGAATCACCGCCAGTATCTGAATGCTCATGCGTCATCTCATCTCACTACAAATCTCACTGCGTAGAACACACTATAGTCCGCTGCGAACGATGTCATGTAAGCGGACAAGCCCGAGACAGGTTTCTGCGCTATCGACTACAGGCAGGACAGATATTTGTGAAGGCCGATTTTCCATTGTCCGCAGTGCATCGTAGGCTAAACAGGTGGTGGCAACCGTCACCGGGCCTGCCGTCATAATGTCTTGGCTGATGGCAGTTTGCCAGTTCGACTGGTCTGTTTTTTCAAACATGCGGCGCAGGTCGCCATCGGTGATGATGCCAAGCAGCTTGCCTTGCGCATTCACAACGGCAACGGCCCCAAGGCCGCCTTGGCTAATCGCCGAGATCACTTCGATCAAAGGCGTTTGCGGTTGCACAGCAGGCACACCCGTGTGCATCAGGTCGGAGACTTTGAGCGTGAGGCGTTTGCCCAAACGACCTGAGGGATGGTTGAAGGCAAACGCTTCAGGGGTAAGGCCTTTGCGCTGCATCAGGGTCATAGCGATCGCATCTCCAATCGCCAAAGCTACCGTTGTACTTGCCGTCGGCGCAAGGTTCAGCGGACACACTTCTTTATCGACGGTGGCCTTTAGCACGACGTCTGATCGCTGGGCTAAGGGAGAGTTCTCATTGCCGACAATGGAAATAATTGGCGTTTGGCGGTGCTCTAGATAGGGAAGCAGACCGATGATTTCTTCGGTGTAGCCGCTGTTGCTGAGCGCGATCGCCACATCGCTCGGCCCAACCAGTCCTAAGTCACCATGCAGCGCATCGCTAGGGTGCAGATAAATCGCCATCGTGCCAGTGCTCGTTAAGGTTGCTGCGATTTTACGACCGACAATCCCTGACTTTCCCATGCCTAGGATAATTACCTTGCCTTGGCAGTGGTGCAACAGCGCGATCGCCTTTTCCACCTGCTCAGGCACTAACGCCGTTGCAGCCTGGTGAATCGCCTCAGCCTCAGCCTTTAGCAGTGAAACAACAGATTGATAGTCTGTGCGCAAGCAATCTTCTGTTTGCTGATTATCTTCTAAAGTCATTTCACAAATTCTTCAGTGCTTCACAAAGAACGATTTCGTGCAGTTTGTGCTATCTGGGCCATAGCGAATATGAAAGAGATCCTCAGCGCGTCCGTGCATAAATTTGTCGATAGCCACTTTAGCCATCGGGTACTGCACAGAATAGTAGTCGTCAAAAAAGACAATGCCGCCAGGTTCTACTTTGGAGTAAAAGAATTCTAGGCACTCCAGATGGCCTTCATATAGGTCGCAGTCAATATTGACGAAAAAATATGGCCCGTCTGGCAGCGTCGGCAGCGTCTCTTTAAAAAACCCAGGCACTAGCGTGGCATAGCGACTCAAATCTCTTTCATCAAGCGCCGCTTGGACTTGCGCTTGGGAAGTATCGTCAAAAATGGTGCCGCGATCGCGTACCAAATTCAAAATCTCATCGTCAGCCATCTCACGATCTGTTGGGCCAAACTCTGGCAACCCTTCAAACGAGTCAAGACCATAAATATGAGCATCTAGGCCATATTGACGAATGATCTCAGCACAGGCAACCAGGCAAGAACCTTGAAAAACGCCGCATTCCGCCGCCATGTGAGAATGACCACTCGTGAGCAAATCGCCGAACCGTCTGAGCCCTCTTTGCAGCGGGTTGAGCCTGCCGCTCTCTCTCGCATAATGCTGCAGTAAAGCCGAGCGAAAGGTCTGCATCAGCGAAATTCGCTTCGCATAGTACAGATGATGAGGAATATCAAACGGTAGCGGCGTGCGCGACGTAAAGTTCATCGGTCTGCCGCTTTTCTTTTTGGTTTTTGGCTGCGGAGCAGTCGCTTGGTCGGTGTTGCTGACCTCTGACATCTCAAATATTCCTGCGATTTTCATGAGCCGTTTAGGGCAATTACGTTTTAAAGCGATGCACTTACTGAAGCTGCCACTTCCGAGGCTGGTAGAACTGACACTGGTTCATATTCTTACTTCTTTTCACTTCAAATCGAAATGACTCGACCATATCAAACACGTAGAAGGGCCGACGGGCAACCGTGACCTTCATCACGTAAAGATTGGGGCTGAGGCCACAATAAGGCAAGTGCAGCCGAATTTCTTGATGACCGGGCACTAGCGGCAGCGTCTGATTGTCGCGCTCGCTGCTGAGATTCAGCACGCAGTCTGTACCCGTGTTGAGTTCTCTAATCATAACGATGACAATCGCCTCATCAATCGGCTCGGTGACCTCGCAGTGAATGCAGATACTGGCCGCACGACCGCTCGCTAGCGCGGCAATTGGCTCATCTTTAGCATCAATAAAGCTCACCTTCTCAATGCTCAGTGCGGTATCAGCCGCATGGGTACCCGTGGCCATCGCCGCTGCCACCGCACCTTTGTTAGCATCTGCTTTGTAGTCGAGCAAAGCCTCTTCATAGCGGGTGATAACGGCCTCGGCAGCGTCATACATAACCACTTTGCCACCCTCTAAAAAGATTGCCGTATTACAGAGGTTTAGCACGGCATTAGAGTTGTGAGACACCAGGAAAAAAGAGGTGCCCTGTTCCCGCATTTCTGCGAGCTGTCGGTAGCACTTAGCGCGAAACATGGCGTCGCCGACGGCCAACACTTCGTCTAACAGTAAAATATCGGGCTGCGTGAAAATAGCGCAGGCAAATCCTAGTCGCGCCCGCATTCCTGAGCTATAGGTGCGCACAGGCGAATCGATGGCCTCCCATATTTCTGCAAAGTTAACGACGTCATCAAAGCAGGCGGCAATTTGCGATCGCCCCAACCCTAAAATCGCCATATTAATAAATACGTTTTCACGACCGCTGAGCAAAGGATTAAAGCCTGCACCTAGCGCAATTAAGGCCGCAATTTTGCCCCGCGCCACAATTCGGCCCGTATCGGGCTTCATCAGGCCGCTGATCATCCGCAGCAGCGTTGATTTTCCACTGCCGTTAATCCCCACTAGTCCAATGGATTCACCGCGTTTAACCTCTAAGCTAACGCCTTGAACCGCCCAAAATTCTTGATGCCGTAGGCGATCGCTCCGACGTGGCGCGCCCACCACTTCTGAAAAAATGTCTTTGAGCCCATACACGTAGGACTTTTTAAGGTTGCGGCAAAACTTTTTAGAGACGTTTTGCACCGACAAAATAGAGTCTATAGGCGCAGAATCGGAGCTAGTTGTCACCAGCTCAGGCGTCACAGAATCAGTTGGAGCTAAGTCAGGGGTAGGAAGGTCGCTCATGAGGTCTAGCCGATTCTCTCAACCAAATAGGGAATGGACAGGCGAAAGACCAGCCAGCCGAAAAAGAGGGCTGCGATCGCGCCAATAGCCACCGCGACAAACGCCAGCGGCTCAGACACATTGCCCGTTGTCATTAGCTCGCGGGCAGTCACCAGCAGCGGCGTCACCGGATTAAGCCGAACGAGCGTACCAATCAGCGGCTGAGTCGGTACCGGATAAATTACAGGCGTGAGGAAAAACCACACCAGCACAATCAGCTCCATCGCGCGTGAAACATCTTGTACCAAATGATTGATCGGCACTAAAAACAGACCTAAACCTGTCCCCAGAACAATTAGGCTAGCGAACGCTACAGGTGCCAGCAAAATTTTCCAGCTAATAGCAACGCTGAACACCACAAACAAAATGACCAGCAAAATCAGCTTTAGCAGCAGATCGAACAGAATTTGGCCGAGCTGCGAGAGGATAATAGATTCATAGGGAAATTTCACCCGCGAAAGCATTGTACGCGACATTTTAATCGCCCTTTCTGGCCCTCTAAAAGCCTCTAAAAAGGTCTGCCATAAAATCGTTCCTAGCATCACAAAAGCAGGATAGGGAATATCGGTTTGGCCCACGTTAATCACACCTGCTTGGCTCGCAAAAGCTAAGCCACCAGCGGTCACAGCAGCCGGGACAATTGCCCAGGCTGTCCCTAGAAACGAGCTGCGGTACTGCGAGCGAATATCACGGACAAGTAGTCGCCATGCCAGCTCGCGCGATCGCCACAAATCACCCGTCATCTCTCGCAATAGCCTTCTAGGCTGGCGAATATAGCTTTCTGGGGTATAAATTATTTCGGGCGCTTCACGAGTAGCTGGTCGAATCATGCACCAAGTCGCATAAAAAGCACAACGATCTTACTTGACCGATGCAGATTTGAACCATACTTGCTAGCCAAAATCTATTTCTGGCTAATGCTGACTAGCCATATCAGCGTTAGCCATATCGGCACTCACCCGATCCATAATTCTGCCGACTGCATCTCCCGGTAATAAACGCGCTTCCTCAAAAGCCTGCAAAACATCAACGCCCCATTCACTCCGCCCGTCTGCCTTTTCAGCAATGGCTTGCCAGTCATTTTGACTATGCAGCAACGGTAGCGGCTCAAAGTTTGGCAAGTCCAAATCATAGGCCACAACAGCCACCGGACATCTCGCACGCACGGCATCGATAGCCACTGTTGAAGGCGTCGTAATCACCGCGTCAGCAATTTCGATCAGAGCCGGAGCCGTAAACACTTCCCATTCGGGCAATTTGGGATCGGCAACAACCAAATTGCTCGCGCTTAGGGCTTCACCTCCATATCCTTCTGTAAACCACAGCCCGATGTGATGCGGCTTCACAAGAAACGTAGTATCAGGATGCGCCAACGCCGCAGCTTCTAAATCGTCTACAAACCGCTGACGATAGCTATCGCTATATCGCTTCCAGTGTAAATTTTCAAACACAACCACCAGCCTATCTCCTGGGTTTCTTCCAGGCACCTGAGCCATTAGTCCTGGTGCATCTACAAACTTAGGACAGCCCACCGCCACGCACTTAGCCCTAGTTTCGGCTGGCGTTTCGGCTGGCAAATGCTCAACTGGCCCCCAGGTAAAGAAAGTATCGGAGGTAAACATCGTCTCTCCGACTGGATGCTTTTCATCAAAGTAATTAAGGCCCACGTTCTCATAGCCATGCTGCATAGTGTAGGTCAAAAGGCCGTCTGCGATCGCTTGCTGCGTTAGCGTGTATGCGCCTCTATGTGCGCCCGTTGTACTCTCTGAAGCCGTTATCACCGCTCTAATATTGCCGAACTGTGGCCGCAAACCAGCCATAAGTCCTTGATGGCTAACCACTTTCGGCACAATACCGGTGGCTCTTAGCAGCGTTTCAATCCGAGGTGAATCGTTCCGCGCCTTATCGCTGACGGCCACTGTCAGATGATGATCCAGGCTCTTTTGTAGCCGGCGCGCTAGCGGCAGCAGCATATCTAGATCCTGCGGGAGGTCTATATATATCAAAATTTGAGCGGGGTGGCTGTCTGAGGGGTCTGAAATGGCCAAACTGCGACGCCTGCGACGCCCCAACAGAAGGGTCGCACCGCGCAAAAGGAACTGTCGAATCATGCCAAAACCTTAGACTCTACTTGGGAACCGGCTGTTTCGGAGAAGGCTACTTCTTCTAGCAGGCTCAGCCACTGTCGCGCGATCGTTTCTCCACTCAGGTGCTGCGCAATAATTTGCTGGGCGATCGCAACATGGCTCTTACCCTTTTCAGGATGTTGGAGATAGTCTCGCAGCCCTGCTTCCCAGGCATCTAGCCATATGCACTCTGAGAGCATGTCCAGTGCTGGCGTGTAGCTAGCGACCACAGGCGTTCCCTGTGATAGGGCTAGCACCGTCCGGTTTGCTGATTTGCAAATACTGAACACCGACTGAGAGTTTGGCACAATCACAACGTCACTGGCGCGAATGTAGTCGTAAATTTTGCGCGGATGCCATCGCAAATAGTGTGTGTTGAAAGGCAACGGTGCAATAGACTGCTCATATCTGCCGCGATTGTTGCTAACGACCATTAGCCGCAGCGGACATTCCTGACTCAGGGTTTCTAAGGCCGCTGCCACATCCAAAATGTTAAGCATGCCAAAGTTGCCATGCTTTGCGCCATAGTTGCCAAACCACAGCACTGTTTTCATCTCTGTAGCCTGTGGCCATCGCTGCGGCCATGCAGGTGGAGGCTCAGGCCGCGACTTATCCGATAATTTGGATAATCTATTAGCTGAGCTAGTCACCGCCTGACAAGGGCTCTGGAGGGAAACCTTTGTGGGTTCCTTTTTTTTCACTGACTGCTCGACAGGTACAGGCGGATGAATACTTGGAGGAACGGCCAAAGGTTTCCGCAAGCCATAGCGTCTCAACACATTACCAGCTTTACCCTTGAGCTGATAAAACGCAGTCTTGCTTTTAGGCCCAATTTGTCGGTGACTCTGTTTTATTTTATTTTGCAGACGTCTCCGTATTTTTTGAAGAGATTTCAGCTTTTGTAGCGGCCTTAGTCTCCTAGCTAGTCGTTCAATTTTTGCAACAGCACGCAGCAGTTTTTTAACCATGCGCTGTTGCCAAGTAGCGCTGAAAGCATATTTGATATCACTCAGAGATTCGTTTCCATCCGGAATAATGACGACGGGGAGAGCCTGCGCGAAAGACCTGGTTTGTGGTCTATTAGAGTCTGCGATCGCTTGTTCTATCGCCAGTTTCATCGCCGAACCTGTAGTCACAATGGCCGTCGCGTACTGAGCCATTTTCAAAAAGTTAACAGACGGGACGAACTTGCAGTCCTGAGCGTAGTCTTTGATGAAAATGTTGTCACACAGATCGAGAATGACGGGTACGCCTAGCTGATAAGCTTGCTCGCAGGCTTTTATATCCTCTGACTGAAAGGTTTTGACGAAAATAATCGCTTGGATATCAGCGGTGAATTTGATGGTATCAGTGCCGCTATAGATGACAGAGGAAATGCCGAGCTGAGTCAGGTAGCGGAGGGGAAACAGGCACCGATAGCGTAGGCTTGCCACATCTATATTCAACGTTTGAGTTTTCCAAACCAGCATAGGCATCTGTCAAAGCTATGAAAAGAATTGCAGTGGTTCACGAATGGTTTACCAGTTACGCTGGCTCTGAAAAAGTCGTTGAGCAAATTCTTAGCATTTATCCTAATGCGGATCTGTACAGCTTGGTCAATTTTCTGCCTGAAGCGCTGCGGCATTTCATTAATTACAAGCCTGTTAGCACCTCATTTATTCAGCGGTTGCCTTTTGCTGAACGCCACTTCCGCAACTATTTACCGCTGATGCCAGCGGCGATAGAGCAGTTTGATCTATCGAGCTACGATCTGATTATTTCAAGCCATCATGCGGTGGCCAAGGGCGTATTAACCAGGCCCGATCAGCTCCATATCAGCTATGTGCATACGCCTTTGCGCTATGGCTGGGAGTTGCAGCATCAGTACTTGCAGCAGGCTGGGCTAACGCGCGGGCCAAAAAGCGTGCTGACTCGGGTTATTTTGCACTATCTACGGCTGTGGGATGTGGCTAGCGCCAATCGGGTAGACCACTATATTGCCAATTCTCGATATGTGTCACGGCGAATTGAGAAAACCTACCGTCGGTCGGCTGAGGTGATTTACCCACCGGTAGATACCGAGCGATTTAAGGATATCGAGCAATTTGACCAGAGCAGCAGTCGCGCGAAAAGAGAGGATTTTTATTTGGTGGTGTCGCGGTTTGTACCGTATAAACGAGTGGATTTAGCGATCGCAGCTTTTAATGAGTTGGGCCTACCGCTGGTTGTGATTGGCGACGGCACAAGTCGTAAAGCATTGCAAAAAGTAGCTGCACCTAACATTCGTTTTTTAGGCAAGCAGCCTGATAGCGTTGTATCAAATTATATGCAGCGTTGCCGAGGATTCATCTTTCCACCAGAAGAAGATTTTGGAATTACGCCGGTAGAGGCACAGGCAGCAGGGGCTCCTGTGATTGCCTATGCCAAAGGCGGACAGGCCGAAACGGTGATGCACGAGCGCACCGGACTGTTGTTTTCACATCAGACAGTTGAAAGTCTGGTACATTCTGTCAAAAGGCTACAGGCAAGTGTGGATCAATTTGAGACGTACAGGCTCGTTGAAAATGCTGAGCGGTTCTCGATCGATCAGTTCAAAACGCAGTTTAAAAGCTTTGTGGAAAAAGCCTGGGTGCAGTTTGAAGAAGGTGCATAGCTTGCCAGATAGCGGGTGCAGTAAGGAGCGCGATAGGACACTGTGACTATTTATCAATCGTCTGCTTCTCAAAAAACTCATGCGGCTAATTTTCGTCAGGCGATCGCTCACGTCCGCACCCGTCCCTGGCTCACCCTAGCCACCCTTATCAGCATTGACTTTTTGTGCCTTAGCATTGCCGGTGCTATCAGCGTCCTCACCCGACTTTTGTTCAACGGTCAGTTTTCCACTGCGCTGTACTGGCGGCTATGGCCCCTTATCGGCGTTTTCATCGTGGCCTACGCGCTGGCGAATTTATATCCTGGCATCGCCATGAGCCCAGTAGAAGAGCTGCGGCGGCTGACGCTCACCACCACGCTGCTTTATCTTTTGCTAGGGTCATCCATTTTTCTGTTTAGAGAGGTGGCACTTTACTCTAGAGCCGCTTTTATCATGGCGTGGCTGCTGTCCATACTGCTAGTGGTTATGGGCCGTTACGGCATCAGATCGCTATGCGCAAAGCAAACCTGGTGGGGCTATCCAGTAGTGGTCATGGGCGCGGGCCAAACCGGAGAAATGGTCATTCGGACGCTCCAGCATCAGCCAAATTTAGGTCTCAAGCCAATTGCGGTTTTGGATGACGATCCGAGTAAGCACGGCACCCTTCTCGGCGTGCCAGTGGTTGGAAGGTTGTCTATGGGCTACAAGCTCGCCCGAGAGTTTCGGATTCCCTATGCCATTGTGGCCATGCCGGGAGTCCCACCTGAACGGCTTTCTCAGGTGCTGGAGCGCTATGGCCGCACGTTTCCGCACCTGATGATTATTCCTGATTTATTTGGGATGGCGAGCCTGTGGGTCGCAGCCAAAGATCTCGGTGGGGTGTTGGGCTTAGAGGTTCGCCAGCAGCTATTTTTACCAGGGCCCAGGCTGCTCAAAGCGATATTGGATAAAGGCCTAGTGCTGCTGATCGGTTTGCTAGCGCTACCGCTGATTGGGCTCATTAGTCTGCTCATTGCCTGCGATTCACCAGGGCCAATTTTTTATCGTCAAACCAGAATTGGAAAAAACGGCAAGCGATTTAAAGCCTGGAAGTTTCGCTCAATGGTGACAGATGCAGATATGGCTTTAGCCCAGTATTTGGAAACGCATTCAGATCTGCGAGCGTCGTGGAAGCAAGACCATAAGCTCAAGCAAGACCCTCGAACTACGCGGATTGGGAAGCTGTTACGACAGACAAGCCTAGATGAGCTGCCGCAGCTATGGAACATTTTGCGAGGTGAGATGAGTATGGTGGGACCAAGGCCAATTGTGCAGGAGGAGGCATGGCGCTATGGCGATAAGTTTGATTTGTACTTGCAGGTGCTTCCAGGCTTAACAGGACTGTGGCAGGTGTCGGGCCGCAATAATGTGACGTACGATGAGCGGGTGAATTTTGACGCTTACTACGTTAGGAACTGGTCGGTATGGCTAGATATCTACATTTTGATTCGCACAGTTAAGGTGGTTTTGGCGGGCGATGGTGCCTATTAATACGTCGAAAAGCTCGGCAAATGGAGAGCGGGTTTGGCTGGCAAGTTTGATTGTGCTGCCCTATGTCAGCTATCTGGGTTTGGTGATGATGCTAGTGCTGTTTATTAGCGCGCTTCGTCAGCGGGGTAGGCAGGTTTTACAGCTTTGTGGCCAGCGAGGCTTGGGGTGGCTAACGGCTGGTCTGCTGCTGAGTTCAACGTTTGCGTTAGATAGGGGTGAGTCATTTTTACAGCTCACTAATTTTTTGCCTTTTTTTGTATTTTTTGGCGTGTTGGCGACGGTGCCAAGTGTGGTTCAGCAGCCTTATGAAAAGCTAGCGGTGTTGGCTCGGTGGCTGCTGCTGACGTCGGTGCCGATGAGCGTGCTGGCGGCTGTAGAGTTTGTGATTAAGTTTGAGGCGATCGCGCCAAAAATCCAAAGTCTCCCACTTCCAAAAGGGCTGCTGAACTGGATTTACGTTCCCGACTTCGGCCACCGTGCTCACAGCATTTTTAGCCATCCCAATGGGCTAGCGGCATATCTTGCGATTGTGCTGGGATTGGGACTGGGCGTTTTGCTGCAGCGGCTGGCTGAGAAAAAGGCACTGTGGCCTGAGGCGTTGGCGTTGGGATTGTGTGCGATCGCAATATTTTGCACAGGCTCTCGTAACGGCATTTTGATTGCGCTAATTTTGATTGCGATCGCCCTATACTATGCCCGCCATTACCAATGGATACTGCTCACTGGCCTAGCGGCTGGCGGTGCGATTTTGGCGGCTGCTTTTAGCTTTGGCATAGGCGGGCGATCGCTCTCCCTCGCGCTCCTCACCAACGACCCCCGCGTCGGCGTCTGGCAGCTCGCCACCGAAATGATTCACCAGCGACCCTGGCTAGGCTGGGGATTTGCGGGTTTGCGCCTGCTATACGAACCCGACAGCATTCCCGGCTACGACATCATTTTCCACGCCCACAACATCTGGCTATTTCTCGCTTCAGAAGCCGGAATTCCCGTCATGGTCGGCTTTTGTATCGTCGTCGGCACCCTCTATTACGACGGCATCAAGCTCCTGATTAAAGGCAACTTGCCTACCGAAAAACAAGCTATCTTACTGGGCTACCTGCTCGCCTTCGCTAGCTGCCTGCTATTCTCGCTGTTTGATGTCGGCCTATTTGACTCACGCATCAACATATTGAGCTGGGGCCTGCTCTCTAGCATTTATGTACTGAGCCGCCGCTACGGAAAAAAGCGCAAGCGACCGATCGCCCACGCTTCTTAAGATACCGAAAAGATGCCAAATCGATCAGATTTAGATAATCTTTGCGGCCCGCAAACCAAAGTAAAGCCCCATTCCTGTACCGGCCAAAGCTGCAAGGTAAACAACGTAAACTACTGCTGCGCCCATCGTTTTCTCCTAAAAAAATGTTCTAATATCTTCTTCTATTGAACCACAGCACCCATCTTTCAACACCCAATCCTTTTAGCTGACCTCTTCTAGCGATCGCCCCTCATGAGCACCCTCACCAAAACCACCATCCGCGTCAATATCCCTCAAGACGCCTACGACGTCCGCATTGCACCCGGCGGCTTAGAGTCTTTGGGACAGTGGTTAGCCGGTGAGGACACCCGTGAGGGCAAACCGCCCATCAAACCCGGTCAAAAAGTATTAGTCGTTTCTAATCCAATTGTATTTGACCTATATGGCAAGCGCACTATAGACGCCTTAACCCAAGCAGGCTACGACGTTTGCCACTGCATTTTGCCCGCAGGTGAACAGCACAAACACATGGCGTCTATCGAAAAAATTCACGATATCGCCTACGAAAATCGCTTAGAGCGCAGCTCGGCAATGGTCGCCCTTGGCGGTGGCGTCATTGGCGATATGACAGGCTTTGCCGCTTCAACCTGGCTACGCGGCATCGCCGTTGTGCAGGTGCCCACATCCCTGCTCGCCATGGTCGATGCTTCCATAGGTGGCAAAACGGGCGTCAACCATCCCAAAGGTAAAAATCTAATCGGCGCATTCCATCAGCCCCGACTCGTCTTGATCGATCCGCAGGTGCTCGAAACGCTTCCGGTTCGTGAGTTTCGTGCAGGCATTGCAGAAGTCATTAAGTACGGCGTTATTTGGGACTTGCCACTCTTTGAAAAGCTAGAGGCTGCTGAACGACTTGATGACTTCAACCATGTTAGCGAAGGTCTACTGCAATATATGCTGGAGCACTCATGTCGGGCGAAAGCTGATGTAGTCAGTCAGGACGTAAGAGAAGGTGGTATTCGCGCCATTTTGAACTACGGACATACCATCGGTCACGCGGTAGAGAGCCTAACGGGCTACAGCGAAGTTAATCACGGCGAAGCGGTCGGCATTGGTATGGTCGCAGCGGGCCAGATTGCGGTAAACATGGGTTTATGGAAGATAGATGCGGCCAAGCGTCAGAATAAGCTGATTGAGAAGGCCGCACTTCCTACGCGACTGCCTCAAGGTATCAGTGTCGAGAATATTCTTACAGCGATAAAAAGCGACAAAAAAGTGAAAGACGGTAGCGTTCGCTTTGTGTTGCCCAAAGGCATTGGAACGGCCTTTGTAACCGATCAAGTGACTGATGAAAAAGCGCGCGCAGTTCTAGAAAGTTTGTTCTAACGGCTTGAGCTGCCTGTTTTTCAATTTTGCAGTAACTTTTTGAAAGTTTTTAAACAGCTCGTAGCCTTCTGAAGCCGTTTGCTCAGCTTTCACCATCATCTGAGTCCACTGCTTTTCTACGCCGTTCTCTATTTTGACTGCCTCATGTAGCAGCTCATTTCTGGCTTTTCTCCATTCATCGGCTTGATCGTAACGGAATATTTTAGACAGTAACAGGCCATAGTCGGTTGCGGTCAGGTGGATACTGAAACAGATGAGGTATTTGACTGTTTATCTTTGTCTTTTGCTAATTTTTTAGAGATGGCTACAACTTCTTCAAGTCGAGCTTTCTCTTTCTCTTCGTCTAAAATCTTTTCTTCACCGAGCAGCTCATCTGTCTTTTTAGCCGGGGAAGCTTTAGGCTTCGGCACTGTCTGATTCGCGGATTGAATTGCCGCTCCTGCTGCGGCCTCTGTCACCGTGACCGATTCAGACCCGCTTAAACTTGCCGCTTGCCCTTCTATCTGCGCCAGCTCAGCAGCCTCTACATCTTCTTGAACGCGCCTAGCTACGAATGAAACGAATGCAATGCTGATGAATCCTGCACTAAACAGCATCCATCCCTCAATTACGTAAGTCATTAGGTGGTTGAGTTCACTAACAGACATAAGATAAAACCTCGCCAAACTTTGCAGGTCGAATCGCGCTGGAGTACTTAACTTAAATGAGCGCACTAAACGCTTATTATGCTAGCTGACTTGAAAAGATTCAATCGGTCGTGAAGAAGGGTTGCTGCGATCGCAAAGGCATCAATCACGATAGGAGCCGATGAAAGTCGTAGTATAGAGAAGTGAATTGATTAATAAATATAGCTATGGTTTCTAGTGCTTCTCGGATTTCTGCACCTTCTGAGGTGTCTAAAGCTGATCAACAATTGAATCGCGATCGCCGCATTGCATCGGTGAGCCGCACCACCAAAGAAACCGATGTACAGGTGACGCTAAACGTAGACGGTGCGGGTAAATGCACCGCCGATACGGGCATTCCGTTTTTAGACCACATGCTTCACCAAATTGCCTCGCACGGGCTATTCGACCTAGAAGTGCGGGCCACAGGTGATATTGAAATTGATGACCATCATACCAATGAAGACGTGGGCATTACGTTAGGAATGGCACTGCACCAGGCACTAGGCGATCGCAAAGGCATCACTCGGTTTGGCCACTTTGTAGCCCCGCTAGACGAAGCTCTGGTTCAAATTTCTCTTGATTTCTCAGGTCGTCCACACCTCAGCTATGGCCTAGATATTCCGACTCAGCGCGTCGGCACCTACGACACGCAGCTCGTGCGCGAATTTTTCGTAGCTATTATCAACCATGCTCAAATGACGCTGCACGTTCGCCAGCTAGACGGCATCAACTCGCATCACATCATCGAAGCCACCTTCAAAGCCTTTGCTCGGGCAATGCGGATGGCAACTGAAGTTGACCCTCGCAGAGCAGGCAGCATTCCTAGCTCGAAAGGCGTCATTTAATAGGTCTTTTTGAGACCTTCTCTTTTTGAGGTCTTCTAATGGGATAGTGCCACCTGTTTGGAATCGATCTTAATGGCTCTAGGCGCTACGGCCAGCCGATAGTTGCGCACAAAAATCTCAATTTGGCTGAGCGCTTGGGCAACAGATTTTTCTGAGGCAACCGGATGCACTCTTTGGGCTCTTAACTCTGTGGTAGGAAGCTGGAGCCACCAAGACTGAGGCGACTGGCCATGGCGGCTGTGAATGTCTGCCAAAAGGGTGGCCGGCCCCTGCTTAGCATCGGTTACTTTTTGGACGGCGCTGAGTGGGCCAATTTTTATTTGGGAGGACGGCTGCTCGTAGGGTGTGATGAAAATAGCGTAGTCGGACTGAGCGACATCGTTTTCGTCGGAAGTGGAAGTTTGGTCGGTGGGCTGATCGTTGAAGTGAAGCGATCGCACCCCCGGTAGCTGCCACTCGGAAACAGCTTTGGAAATCTGCTTAGTGACTTCAGTTTCTTCACAGCAAACTATCGAGAACTTTGTTTTAGCAGCAGCAGTTGTTGACATAACTTTGTATTAGTGAACGATTGTAGAAAGCGGTGAAAAATGATGAGGTATTAAGCGATGTTCCTGATATTGATTCTGGCAGGGATCACTATCAGCAAACGCTAAGTTTCTTTAAAGGGCGCTTTTTCAAGTACGCCGATTTAAAAAAGATTGGATGTTAGCAAAAGCCTTTGCTACGGCGCTTTTAGTTGCGCTATGGCTGTTTACAAGATTCCCTCTCAGCAAATAATATTTCACTCTTTTGACACAGCATTACAAGATCTCTCTATTTGGGACTCTTCGTGAAATTGTCTCGTCTGAGCGACACAAAATAGGCCGCACCTTAGGATGATCGCGAACCAGATCAAAGTTCATATCGTTGCGAGCCATCAGGCTATAGATATTAGGATTTAACTGAATGGCCTTGCGCAGGTGAATGCTAGCGGACTCTGGATCGTTGAGCAGCGCGTAGGTAGCGGCGAGCCCATACCAGGCGTTAGGATTTGGCGTGCGGTATTTTAGGGAGGTTTGAAAGCTTTCAATGGCGGCTGCACGCTTAAATAGACGATTGAGCAGGGTGCCTCGATAGTTCCAGGCGTAGTGGCAGCTTGTTTTAAGTGCGATCGCCTGCTCTAAGCTTTCAATAGCGGGCTGAATGAGTTCTAGAGGGGCCTGGGCAAGGGCACGGCTATACCAGGCGTGGTATCTAAATTTATTAAGCGCAAGGGCCCGATCAAAGCTGATGAGCGCTTGCTCGTGTTGCTGTAGTTTGAGCAGGGCGCGGCCTCGGTTGTACCAAATTTTGTCACTGTTAGGATCGCAGGCGATCGCCTGATCGAAGCTGTCCACTGCCGAGGGATACAGCCCCAGCTCAGCTTTTGCCACGCCCTGTCCATGCCATGCTCTAGCGTTGGTTGAATCGAGCTGTAGCACCCTACGAAAGTCTTTTAGCGCCGCCTCGTACTCACACATTTGAATCAAGGTTTGACCCCGATACAAGAACGGCTTGGCGTAGGTTTCATCTTGGGCACTGGCACAGCCTCCCCCTAGAAGAATCGCCCGGTCGAACCGCTTAACCGCGCCCTTGTAGTTACCTGCATTTCGCAGCTCAAAGCCCTGTCCGATCAGCAATTTAACGTCCTGTTCGTCTGCCTGCTCATCAATGAGAGAAGGCAATTGCTGTAAAGGTTTCAAAGCCTCATCAAGGCCAGAGTCATCCAAGCCAGCCGTTTCGTCAAGTCCCGCCATTTCAACAACGTTTGACTGCGCTCTGAAGCTGTCTTTTCCAAGCAGACTGACGTGTTCTACCCATTTAGACTGAGCGTCAATGGCGGCTTTATCCTGGTGTCTTGCTGCAAAGTTAGGGGGAAAAGTAACCACAGGTTTGTATCGTAATGACCTAGAGCCAGTTGATAGACGCCCACAGTATTCCCAGAAAGCAGCAGGCCTTTTTAATACGTTGCGCGCGTGCAGGCAAAAAATTATCTTCGTAGGATGGAGCCCGCATCTTAAAATAATCAAACCCAAGCTCTATCAATTAGGTTGTTCGCAATGGCAGAAGCAGGCTCCCAAAACGTTCGGATCGAGAAGGATTCTATGGGCGCGCTGGAGATTCCAAACGATGCCTATTATGGAATTCAAACGCTGCGAGCCATTGAAAACTTTCCGATTAGCGGCCTGCGGCCTCTGGCCACCTATGTCGATGCTTGTCTGCTCATTAAGAAGGCAACCGCCACTGCGAATAGCGAGCTTGATTGCATTCCGGGCGATATTGGCCAAGCCATTGTGCAGGCAACGAATGAAATTTTGGCTGGCAGCCTACGCGATCAGTTTGTGGTGGATGTGTATCAGGCAGGAGCGGGTACGTCGCACCATATGAACGTGAACGAGGTGCTGGCAAACCGGGCTTTGGAGATAGTGGGCGATGAGAAAGGTAATTACGAGCGGGTGAGTCCAAATGACCACGTAAACTACGGTCAATCGACAAATGATGTGATTCCAACGGCCATTCGGGTGGGTGGAATCTTGGCGCTGGAGCACGTGCTATATCCGGCTTTGGCAGGAGCGATCGCGACCGTAAAAGCTAAGGCTGAAGAGTTTCAAACCGTCGTTCGCTCAGGCCGGACGCATATGCAAGATGCGGTTCCTGTACGCTTGGGCGAAGGCTTCCGCGCTTGGGAATATATTTTAACGGGTCACCAAAAGCGAATTAAAGCAGCGGCTGTCGAACTCGCTGTGATTGGGCTAGGCGGTAGCGCGACAGGCACCGGGCTCAACACGCACCCAAAATATCGTTTTCGCGTAGCTGAAATTCTCTCTGAATATCTTCAGCAGCCCGTTACGAGCGCGCCTCATCTGATGGCGGCAATGCAGAGCATGGCACCTTTTGTAGCCGTCAGCAGCACCCTACGCAATCTCGCTCAAGACCTAGTAAAAATCTCTCACGATCTACGCCTGCTGGACTCTGGCCCGAAAACAGGACTCAAGGAAATTCAGCTCCCGCCCGTGCAGCCAGGTTCGTCAATTATGCCGGGTAAGTACAATCCGGTAATGGCCGAGATGACGTCGATGGTGTGCTTTC
Source organism: Phormidesmis sp. (assembly GCA_051860365.1). Classification (GTDB taxonomy): domain Bacteria; phylum Cyanobacteriota; class Cyanobacteriia; order Phormidesmidales; family Phormidesmidaceae; genus Phormidesmis. Next base: position 62,088 of record JBHYED010000004.1, on the reverse strand, counting down.
AGGTGATGGGATACGACAGTGCGATCGCCTTTGCTGCCCAAGCAGGCCAGCTAGAACTCAACGTGATGATGCCACTCATCGCATACGACCTAATTCACAGCATTGAGATATTAGGCAATACTGTCGAAGCATTAGATACGAAATGCTTGCAGGGGATTACGGCCTTTCCTGAGCGATGTATGGACTATGCCGAAGGGAGTTTGGCACTGGTGACGGCATTGAATACGCATATTGGATATTTGAATGCGGCGGCTGTTGCCAAAGAATCTCTCGAAACCGGCAAATCCTTGCGCCAGCTCGTACTAGAGCGCGAGCTAATGGACGAAGCCACACTCAACAGCGTTCTTGATCTGCAAAAGATGAGCCAGATGCCATCGCCATAGCAGCAGGTAACCGCCACAGCGAACCATTAGCTACAACGGGCTATAGATAGTAAAAGGTGACTGCGGGAAAGATCTTCTTAACCGTTGCGCTCAAAGCTATTCATGCTCGACAAAGTTGCTGTCTTCTTAGACGTTGAAAATCTATCTGGCTGGTTGAAAGCAGGCGGCGGTGAAACGCTCTTAGAGCAGGCTAACAAGCTGGGTCAAGTTGCCGTCCTAAAAGCATACGGAGACTTTAGCGTGCCTTCTGTTCACTTACGGCAGCCAGAGTTGAACCTGTTAGGTTTTGAATTTGTGCATGTCTACCACTCAGTCAAAGGTAAAAACTCGGCGGATATACAAATGGTGGTCGATGCCATGGAGTATTTTGCCCGAATGCCCGACATCAAGTGGTTTGTGCTAGCAACAGGCGACTCAGACTTTTCACCTTTATTTCGAAGGCTCAGAGAATTGGGAAAGTCGGTGGTAGGCGTAGGGCCGCAGTCTGCGCTGAGTGAAGCCGTAGAAACATCCTGCAATCAGTTTATTTATACCGATGAAAAGGCTGTTTGTGATAGTGCGATCACCACACCCTCCACACTTCAAAAAAAAGATGCGCTGAAGGTATTAAAAACAGTTCTAAGCAAACGCCCTAATGGTGTTGTCCTCTCTGAGGCTAAGAACGCTATGCAGACAATAGAACCAAATTTTGATCAGAAGCTTCTAGGATTCAAGCAGTTTAAGAAATTTCTTGAGAGTGCGCCTGAAATAGGAACGCTATATCAAAACGGCAAGGTCTGGCATATCAAGGCAACGAAGGCTAAAGCTGCAAAAAACATAGCCCAAAATAATGCCTCTTCAGCTCAATCAACGAAACTCAAACCCACTACCGAACTATACAGGCAGCTTCTCAAAAAGAAGAGCTGGCGTTTATATCCCTCTTCTTTCTTGTGGGATGTACTGACTAAGCTAGATGCTCATTTCCCAGACGGATTTACACACAAAGAAGGGTTGGAATATTTAACTGAGGCTTTTAGCTCTTCGCATAATCGCACGAAGCTTCGTAAAGCGATCGCTATCCTTTTCAAAACAGACTTCGTTAAACGAACTCAATTCAAGAATAAGAACGACGAACTTGTTCTAAAAGCGCAGCCGCCACAGTCTGAACAAGCTATGGCTATTGCTGTAGATACCGCTATGCTGAAACGACTCATCGGCACTTGTAAAACTGAAAAGATACCTTTCGTACATAAGCTCATCCCACCGTTACTCAGCAGAGCGTATGGCAAAGAGCAATTAAAAACACTGGTAGCAAAGTCTCAAAGCTGCCAACCTTCTCATCAATAAAACAACTATCCCATCAAAATAACGTTGTCAATCACGTGAACAACGCCATTGTCCGCGTCAATATCGGCAGCTAAGACAGTGGCATTTTTCACCTCAAAAATAGGCTCAACGCGAATAGGAATAGGAGAACTTTCCAGCGACTCTAAAGTCTCTTTTCCTACCATATCGGCCTTGTGCCAGGTGCCCGCAACAACGTGATATTTCAATATACGAGCAAGCTGAGGTGGATTATCTACCAGCGTTTGCACCGTTCCTGGCGGTAGCTTAGCAAAAGCGTCATCAGTAGGAGCAAATACGGTAAAAGGGCCACCGGTGGCCAGAACGTCTACGAGTCCCGCAGCTTGCACTGCCGCTACGAGCGTAGAGAATCCTTCATTCGTCACGGCAATATCAACAATGCTCGGCATAATATCTCTGAGTGTTTTAGAACTGGTCGCTAACGATAATCTTGACTTTGAATATCCACCAGTCTTGCTTCTGGTCGCTTAAATCGGTCAAGCTGTTGCTCAAAAAACTGGCGATTTGCCTTCAAATGCTCCGGATTAGGATCATTCAGCGGATACAGCAGTGCGCCTCTAAGCGCTTGAATCACGGCTGAAGTCACATTGTACATAGACCGCTGGAAGGTGATTCCAAGCTGAATAAGTTCGTCATCTTCTCCTCGTCCATGCTGCTTATACTCTTCTATCAAGTAGTCTGGCAAAAAGTGCAGCATATCTTGCATTAGCAGCGTTGGCGGAATGCCCGCACTGCCCACAGGAAATACATCTGCATACAAAATGCCGTAGTGAAAGTCTTTTTGTTCACTTGGAACCTGCCCAGCTTGAGCATTGTAAGACTTGGTACCTCTAAAAGGCGCGGTGCGATAAAACACAGCTTCAACGTAAGGCAGTGCGGCTTCATATAGCCAGGTAAAACCCTGAGACTTAGGAATGATCTCGTAACACTCCCCACGGATGTAAACATGGTGATAAATCGGGCGACCGGCAACAGCAAAGATGCCGTTCACTAAAAAGTCCATAGCCTCAGGGACGCTAGTAAGCTTGCCTTCATCATAAAGGTCACTCATCTCAAAAAAGACGGGGGCCATGACCTCCCAAAATAAGCCTAAATTCGAGTAGTAAGAAAGCTGCTTAACCTGCTCTAAAAACATATCTGGAAAGAGCTTGTAGAGGCCAAGCATCACCGGATTGCCTTTAAAGTAAGCGCGAATAGCTTTGTCACTGTTTTCCCGATATTCGTCACTATCTAAGTAAGCGTTGAACTTAGGATTGATATCTTCGTGCCAAAGCATTGCCTGCATACAGGCTTCGGCAAACTCCATATTGACGCGATCGTGCCACAAATGATGTAGCAGCTTAGGCAGCTTGCGTTTACGTTCGCCTTTTTGAATAAATTCTCTCAGCTCAGGATGCGCGTCACCGCCACCGCGCCAGATTCGCAGGTCTGCATTGTCTCCTGAATAAGCATTGTCTCTATCTAAATAGTCTTTAGAAATAAAGTATTTGAAAGCGGGTAAAGGGTTCAGGAAAACGCGCTCAGCGATGTAGAGTAGGTCGCGCCAGTAAAAATCCATCGGCACGGCATAGGCCTTATAGATGCCGATGATTTGTTTGAGGTTGTCAGGGTTGTCGGGCAGCATGGAACCGCCGGCTTCAAGACGATGAATAATCTCAGCAAATTCGTGGGTGGAGGGTGGAAGCGTGGTGGGGAGAGTAGCGACTGTCATAGCGATTACACAGAAATAAGGCCGGTTGCTAAAAGAAAAGAATTATCCCAGGTTCGGGGCTTTGAGTATTAAGGCTTCACTGAAGGTTTGATGCCTTGCGGAAGCTTCGAGCGTTGGCTGTACCAATCTTTCGGAGGTAGCCTCACTCCAGTGCACTAGCCAGTTGGGCTGGAGCCCTAAAGCGACTACTAAGGCCGCTAGAATTAAGGCCGGAACGCGCTCGCTAGTGGTGACTTTTTCGTAGTAGGCTTTTTCATTGTCGAGCCGACCAAAGCAGGTGCGGTTGATCAAAATGACGAAATATACAGCGGTTAAACCTGTGCCGACAACGCAGGAGAGCGTGGCGATCGGGAAAGTGCTGTAGCTGCCTTGAAAGACAAGAAATTCTGTAATGAAGCCGACCAAACCTGGAATACCCGCGCTGGCCATGCCGCTGAGAACAAGCAGGGCGCTAACCATAGGCAAACCGCGTAGGGGGTTCATCAATCCGTTGAGCTGATCGAGCTGCCGGGTGCCAACCTTGGTTTCGACGACACCAACGAGGTGAAATAACAGGGCTAGAATCAGGCCGTGAGAGACCATTTGAGAGATAGCGCCAACCATGCTGAGCTTGGTGAATGCGGCACCACCGAGCATGACGTAGCCCATGTGGCCGATGGAGCTGTAGGCCACCATACGCTTGATGTCTTTTTGTGCGATCGCAGTAATCGCACCATACAAAACACTCGCCGCTGCCCAAATTGCTAGGAACGGAGAGAGCGTTGCCCAAGCATCAGGGAATAGCCCCAGACCAAACCGAAAAATACCATAGGTACCGAGCTTAGCCAGCACGCCGCCCATTAAAATTGCGACGGGTGGAGAAGCTGCCACATAGCTGTCTGGGAGCCAGGTATGAAAAGGAATAAGTGGAATTTTGATGCCGAAGCCTAACAGCAAAATGCTCAAAAGCACAATCTGCGCGGGTAGCGGTATTTGAAGCTGCTGTGCTTGCTCATAGGAAAAGTCGAGCGTGCCGCCCAGCAGAACGGTGCCGATGAATCCGGCAAAGACAAGGGCTCCTGCGATCGCGGTATACAGCAAAAACTTAGTGGCTGCATACTCACGTCTAGGCCCACCCCAAATTGAAATTAAGAAGTACATTGGCACTAGCTCAATTTCAAACAGCAAGAAGAACAGCAGCAAATTCTGTGAGAGAAAAGCACCAGCTAGACCACCGCTCACCAACAGCATCAACGAGTAGAAAAACCGAGGTCGTTCTGTGGTTTTCGCACTGCTACAAATGGCAATCCAGGTGAGCAAGCCATTTAGCGAAAGCATCATCAGCGAAAGGCCATCCACTGCCAGGTCATAGTTGAGGCCTAGCATCGGCAGCCACACTCTAAACTCTCGCATCTGGAAGCCAGTCGCATTTAAGTCAAACTGTGTAAATAGACCAATTGTCCACAGTAGAGTTATCCCTGAAACGGTTAGGGCGGCGTTCCTAACTTGCTCGGAACTGAGCTTTAGCGGCAGAAAAGCGATGACCACAGCGCCTATTGTCGGTATCCAAATCAGAGGACTCAGCATGGTGTTATCTATAGTGAAAGGAGTTAAGAGATTGACGAATTAAAGGAGATAGCTCCAGCTCAAATACAGGCAGATAACAGTGACAAAAGAGGCAATAGTCAGCGCGTAAACCTGTGTTCTGCCGCTGTTGGTGTATTTAAGCGCTTCGCCGCTAAAGAGCGACGACAAACCGATTAGGTTCACGAGGCCATCCAAAATGTAGCGATCTAGCCAGTCTGTGATTTTAGAGAGAATATCTACGAGCGCGATCGCTGTCATGTCATAAGCTTTAGTCGTATAAAAGTCATAGGCCAGCAAGCGGCTAAACACAGGCGGTAGGAAACTTTTGGGACTTTTTGTTGGACGGAAAATATAGAAAAAGCTCGCTGCCGTTAAGCCTGCAACGCTAGATAAAAATAACGTCCATCCTAGCGGCCAGCTACCCTGCAAATCGGTTGTAAACAGCGAAAAATCTTTGATAACAAAAGGTACATGCAGCGTAAAGCCCGCCATCATCGTCATCGGCAACACTATCAGCCATATGGGCTCAGGCGATCGCGTGGTCATCGAACCCATCTTGCCTGCAAATATCAGTCCAAACATCCGCAGCAGTGCAAAGGCCGCTATAGCGTTAGCAAACACCACCACACCAACCAGACCCCACTGTCCCTGTCGCTGCAATCCCTCTAGAATTGCCATTAGCGACCAAAACCCACCAAACGGCGGCAGCGCAACCAGGCCAACAATCCCCACCAAGAAGGAAAGCCCTGTCACAGGCCGACGGCTCCACAGCCCGCCCATTTGAGTCAAATCTTGAGTAACCACATTGAAAATTACCGAACCTGTGCTCATGAGTAGCAGCGCAGTGGCCACCGCGTGCGTTAGCACCAGCAGCAGCGCTGCCGTGGTCTGCCCGGTGCCCACTGCAATAAAAATCAGGCCCATATAGGTGCTTGCCAAATAAGAAAGCACTCGCTTCGTATCTATTTGAGCAGCGGCAATTAGGCTGCCACCCACCGCAGAAATTGAGCCAATAACGACCGTCAGCCCCGTAGCCCAAGGCGACAGCGCAATTACCGGCTCCAATCTAACCAGCACCCAAGCTCCCGTTGCTACCACCACCGAATTTCTCAAAATCGTAGTCGGTAGTGGCCCCTCCATCGCCTCATCTAGCCACAGGTGCAGCGGAAACTGAGCACACTTACTAATCGGCCCAGATACCAGCGCAATTCCGATCAACGCCAGCGTCAGTGGCCGCGCACCTTCACCCGCTAAAGGAACAGACTGAGCCCACTGCGCCAGCTCGCTAAAGTTCCAAGTACCTGCCAGCGGGTAAAGCGCTAGTACACCCATTAGCAAAATCAGATCGCCCACTCGCTTGGTCAAAAAAGCGTCTCTAGCACCAGTCACCACCAGCGACTGATTGAACCAAAAACCCACAATGAGGTAGGTACCCAAGGTCAAAATCTCTAGCAGAATGTAGCTAAAGAACAGAGAGTCACACAGCACCAGCGCTGTCAATCCCGCCTCAAAAAGGGCCAGCAGGGAGTACATTCGCCCCCATCCCCAGTCCATTTCCAAGTATCCTACTGTGTACACCTGCACCAGCAGATTAAGGATGGTGATCACCACGCTCGCGCCCAGCGTTAGGGCTGAAAGTTCCAAAGGCAAAGTCAGATTGAGATCGGCAACTTGAAGCCAAGAAAACGAGACAAACTGCGGCGGCTGGCCCCAAACGGCAGCAAGCGCTAAGCCGCTGTGAATTAGCGCAATGAGTGTCGTTAAAATATTGATGTAGCCTACCGGTCGGGGGCCGCTGCGACGGATAAGCACAGGCGACCAAAAAACCGATAGCGCAGCGCCAATCAACGGGTAGCAAGGAATAAGCCAGCTCGTTTGGGCAATAAAGTTAGCGTTTATCATATAGGCAGATAGACTCACATCTATCCATTCTCAAAAAACAGTGGAATTAATCTATACATACAATATACCACTGCATTTATCTGTTCTTATTTCACACCTCATTTGATTTACTCAATACCGGTTTAAGTTTCACTTATGAAAGAATTCAGGTGGCTGAGCAAGACATCACGCCTTAACTGGCTAGCTAGCAAAAAGCTAACGGATTCAGAAGCTGATGGCGGCCTTAGTTGTTCCGCGCCATCGTCGCCCGTATCTGCACTACATGAACAGCGGCTGAATGAACAGCGGCTGAAAGAAATATAATCCTTTAGTTGCCAGTTGGCATCCATTGATCTTCAAAGTCTGTTAATTTTTCTATACCGCCACCGTATTGCCAGAGTCCTCTATGACCTATTCCGCACCTCAAGCCACCGAGACACAAGAAGACGCCTGGTGGGTGCAGCAGTGGGTAGATTTGCTAAATTCCTATCGCTTCAAAAAACGTCTTGAGCGCGGTCGCAACTACGCCCGACAAGGCCACATTCTCAGCCTTGAGTTCAAAAACTCCAGAGTGCATGCCAAAGTACAGGGCACCGCCAGCGAGCCCTATCAGCTTTCCATTTGGATTGAGCGATTCACCGATGAAGACTGGGGCTTTGTCATTGATACGCTAGGAAAGCAGGCACTTTATTCGGCTCAGCTATTGGCTGGAGAAATGCCAGACGATATCGAGCGTGTTTTTACCGCTAATGGCCTGAGCTTGTTTCCCTTTACGCTCTCTGACGTGAACTCCAAATGTAGCTGCCCTGATCCCAAAAATCCCTGTAAGCACATCGCAGCTGTCTACTACCAGCTTGGAGATTTCTTTCGAGAAGATCCTTTTGTGTTGTTTCAACTGCGAGGCCGCACAAAGGAACAAATCCTTGAGGCCTTAAGGCAGCAGCGTCAGCTCTCTATTCAAGCAGAAACAGACTCGGAAGAGGCAGACTCAGAAGAGAGCACAGAAACGGCATCATCACCTAAAGGAGCAATAGACGATAGCGAACAGGCTACGCTCCCTATTAAAGCAACGCAGCCTGTTGTCAAGCTAGAAAACTTTTGGCAGTACGACGAACCGTTAGATCCATCATTGGTCGTCATTACACCTGCTGAACAAACCGTTTTAGACGTGATTGGCGATATGCCGCTAGCCACGACTGAGGCACAAGTTGTGATGGCTCACTTTAAGACGCTGTATCAAACAGTTGCGCAACAGGCCATGATGACAGCCTTGAGTTAGGTTCCTGACGACTACTAGCTCACCATTGAAAGCAACCGGCGCAGACCTTGCCAACCGATGTAGGTATATCCAATCGCTAGCAGCAGGCTGCTGAGCGCGACGCGCACTGTAGCTTTTAGGGCTTCGGACTTGAGACGAGCCGTGGCATCGTTTTTCTGCTCACCGATGCGGGTTTGTAGCTGGTTCTGCGCTTCGCCAACTTGTGAATTTAAGAACGCGTCGAGTTCTTCTGGATTTTCACGGAAGCGTTCGATTTGAGCAAGCTGAGCTTCATCGAGATCACCGCTGGCGATCGCAGCCTGCAACTGATCTTCGTTCTGCAAAAGCGACGCAATCTGAGCCCGACGCTGCCCTAGGTCAGCATTGAGCTGCTGTTCTAGCTGACTGGTCGCCTCTGTCGCTTCTGTCTCTACCTGAGAGAGCGCTTCACGGCTTTGAATGCGTACATTATTGGGATGCAGTACCGTCGTCAGTAGAAAAACTAAACCCAGAAGGCACGATAGTAGACACGTCCAAAACCGAGCGTCTAGGGCCAAACTTACGCGACGCTTGGTTCTGCCGATGCTGCTGTCGATCCAGTAGCCCGTAAAGAGGAGGGCAATGCCTACGAGTGGCACAATGCCGCGATCTACAAGCTGTGTGGTGGTTGAGAGCTGCCACGCACGATTGCCAAACTGGGGTGGAAATAGCAGCGTGAGGAAGTCAATCAGCGCAGCCAAAATGGTGATGGCCCCCACCAGCTTTAAAGAAGTCGCCGCGAGTGGCGATGGAATAAGTTCTTTGGAATATGCAGCCGAGGGGGCCTTTGGTGGGGGAGTCGGGGTCATAGCAGGTTCAGCGTGGGTGAGTCGGGGTTGTATTTTCTACAACATTTTGCCCGACAGTGCAGTCAAAATCAGTACGATTTCTCAACAAGAATAAAGCAAAGCTGATGAAATAGCGACTGTAGTAGAGGCTTTAGTGTGTGGCGTTGCAGAATTGGTTGGAGTGAAGAAATTAATCGGGTCTATGGTGTCCACGCATCCATTTTTATTGCTTTAAGTCCAGTTTATTTAAGGATTGTTCTGAAGATTGTTCTGAGTAGGCAACGTTGATTTGGCTTTTTCTTTCGTATAGCCAGTTGAGCTTTTGAGGATCTTGATGGGTGAGGTACATCAGCTTGAGTAGCTGATTTAGTAGGGCTTGGCGGTAAATGCCGCGACTTTGAAACCGCCGAGCCGATGTGGTCACGATGCCAGATGCGATCGCAGGCTTTCCCCACTTTGCTAAGGCCAAGCTCAGCGCCGTATCTTCAAAAATATCCATATCGGGCACGCCGCCAATTTCTAGTAGCACCTGCCGATCAACAAAAATGCAGTGGTCTAAATAAAGGATGCTCTGACGTTGCGATCGCACTCTCGTCGAATACCAGGACGTAAACCGCAGCAGCCAGTGCTCCATATCAAAGCTATGTACAAACCCACCCCAGGCAGCCGTCTCTAAAGCTGCCTCAGCCTGCAAAAGCGCGTTCTTTTTCGGTAAAAGCGTTGCCGGATGGTGTAGTAATACAGCGTCACCCTCGCTGGCCGCAATCCCTATATTTAACCGTTGGGCGCGGTTGCTCGCCGCCGTCTCAACAATGTCAATTTCAGGAAACTGCTGAATTACCTGGAGCGTATCATCCATGCTAGGACTCACCACCGCGATGAGCTGCTTATGGCCCGACTGCCCGCATAGGTTCTCTAATATTTTGGGCAAGTAGCCATGGCGAGACTCATTAAAGCAAGGCAAAACAACGGAGAACATAAATCGAATCCTACAGAGTTTGCCACGGGTGTTTTTAGCAAGATAGCAGCCGTTAATAGCCGTCGTTTTTTAGGTAGGCCATCGCGCTAAGCTATCACCTATATCTTCTAACGAAAAACTGCTATGGCCCCTACCGTTGAAATTCTGTCAGATAAAGCTGCGCTGATTGAGCGGGCTTATGAGGTTGCACTGGAGAGTATTAAGGCGGCGATCGCCGCACGCAATCAGGCCACCGTCGTCCTCTCAGGCGGCAGTACCCCCAAGCCCCTGTACAAAGCGCTCGCCAAAGCAGACCTTCCTTGGGACAAAATATTCATATTTTTGGGCGACGAGCGCTACGTGCCTCACGACCACGAAAAAAGCAACGTTCGCATGGCGCGCGAAACCTGGCTCAATCACGTTGCCATCCCAGCCGAGAACGTGTTTCCGATGCCGACTGGCGCTGATGATCCAGCGACCGATGCTGCTAAATACGAGGAAACGCTAAAAGCCTTTTTTAAGACCGACGCTGGCGAGTTTCCCGCCTTTGACTTTGTGTTGCAAGGCATGGGAGACGATGGCCATACCGCATCTTTGTTCCCACATACCGAGGCGTTAGACGTGCGCGATCGCCTAATCACTGTCGGCAATCATGACGGCGAACCCCGCATTACCTTCACGGCCCCACTCATCAAACAAGGCCGCAAAATCGTCTTCTTAGTCGCAGGCGAAAACAAACAGTCGGCACTGTCTAACGTGTTCTCAGCCGAAGCCGACGACCACACCTACCCCAGCAAGCTCATCCAACCCGCTAACCCGCTTTGGCTGATGGATGCAGCCGCAGGCGGTGGCGTCCCAGCAGCATTCAAATAATTGAGGCGATTCTGATGATTACCTGCCCAAACTGCAACCACCAAAATCCTGAAGGCGCGCTTCAGTGCGAAGCCTGCTACACGCCACTGCCCGCCATGGTGATGTGCCCTAGCTGCCATACACCCGTACAAGAAGATGCCAGCTTTTGCGGCCAATGTGGAGCCGATCTAAGAGCCGAAGCCGCGACCACCAGCGGCTCTACAGAAGTCTCATCACCTCCAAGTTCCGAGCCGAAGACTCAAAACTTTTTAGTAGAGAACGAAGCGGCGAGTATTCCTGATTTGGTCACCACAAATCCAAAGCTTGAAGCTGAACCGGCTAGCAGTGAAGCGGCCGTTGGCATTCCTGATTTGGCCACCACAGATCCAACCCTTGAGCCAGAGCCCGTCGGTTCTGCGCCGGAACCTAGCAGCTTGCCATCCCCCGCAGCCTCAGCGCCGCCCATAAAGGCGACTCAGCTTCAGGTGGTTCGCGTTCGTCTGCGCCATGCCCAAACAGACACCCTAATTGAGATTCCTCGGCAGCTATCTGTTGTACGGATTGGGAAACCTAATGATCAAACGCCTCCTGACATTGATGTATCTGGGTTTCCAGACTCCGAAGTGGTCTCTAGAGTCCATGCCAACCTTCGCGTAGAAGGCGATGTGTATTACATCGAAGATGTAGGCAGCTCTAATGGCTCTTACGTCAATGGGTTACCGCTTGCTGCGGGAAACCGTCATCGGTTGCGTCCGGGCGATCGCATTGCCCTCGGTAAAGGGGATAAAGTCAGCTTTGTCTTCGAGTCAGCCTAAGTAGGACGGGCCTTTTTGGGAATTGAACCCAGGCGCGTCTTTTACACAAGATCGCCTGAGTGTCCTTTTCCATTTGGTGCCCGCGCTGTGTCTGCATTAAACAACGTCATCACGCTCTCTCTGCTGCACCCTATCGACAAAACGCCCGTACAAAGCTGGACATTTGAAGAAGAGTCAGTGGTGCGGATTGGTCGATCGGTAAACAACGACGTCATCCTCTATAGTGCGGTGGTTTCGCGTCATCATGTGGAGCTACGGCAGGGCGAAGATGGCTGGGAAATCCATAATATTGGAACGAACGGCACCTATTTAGCGGGTCAGAGAATTGAGCATGAGCCTGTGCAAGACGGCCTGGTCATTCGTCTTGCTCGCTCTGGGCCAAACATTCAAATTAGCGTGACCCGTCAGACCAAAGGAATGTCTTCGATTCATGCGCTGATTGCAAAGCAGCAGGCAGCAAAGTAGTGCTAAGTTCAGTCTAAGGAATTAGCAAGAACATTAGCCGACCGCATAACCTATGGCACGGGGCGACCAGATTTACGCATATCGAGAAATTGCAGGGGTGCCCTATGAGCACCACGGCATAGACTGCGGCGATGGCAGCGTCATTCATTACAGTAAAACTGGCGAGGCCCAGGTCACTCGCACTTCTAAAGAATCTTTTGCGCGCGGTAGTGCGGTCTATACCCAACGCGTTTCAACTGCGTTCATTCCAGAATTTGTAGTAGAAAGAGCTGAGAGTCGCCTGGGCGAAAGGCAATACGATCTATTTTTTAATAACTGTGAGCACTTTGCCGACTGGTGCAAGACGGGTGGTGGAAAGTGCACTCAGCTCGATAATTTTGGCCTGCGCTTCAGTCAGATCAAGCTGCCTGAGGTAGGCGTGTTAGCAGAGCAAGCAGCTTTGAATGAGTCGCCTGCAAAAACCAGGCTGTTGTTTCAAGAGGCGCTGAATAATATTGCGATCGCCACAAATACCATCCTACCTAACTACGAAGAAGCCACTCACGACGTGCTTACCTGGCATCAGGTGGCTCAGCGCGCGCTCATCAAAGACCGTGAAGACTTGGCCCGCGCCGCTCTGCATCGTAAAGTCAGCGCTAAAAAAGAAGCTGACAAGCTCAAAGCACAGCTTACTCAGCTTTCAGACCTACAGCTCAACTTAGAGCAAAACCAGGCGATCGCACAGAGCCGAATTGCTTAGGACGGATCCGGGTGCGGTCTTTGCCTTCCCCGACTATTCCGTTGAGACTGCTGCCGTTCGTCTATCCATGTCATCGCGAAAGTAGCTGTATTGCCGTGGAGTAATAGCGATATTAATACCGTTAGTGTTGTAACGCTCCAAAGCAAGCTGATATTTTCAAATGTGGCGTGGTTTTGGGCATAGGCTAGGTAGTAAAAGGAGCCGAATCCTCTGATGCCGAGGAAGGCGATCGCACCCCTCTCTAACTGCGAAAGCTTCATACCGGTGAGCGCAATCAGCCCAGCAATCGGTCTTGCCAGCAGCATAAATAATGCCGCAAATAAGAAATTCTTCCAGGACAGCAGACTCATATCAACGCTGGCAATAAAGCCGCCTAGGGCAATCAGCAGCAACCCTGCAAAAATTCGCTCTAGCTGCGTTGCAAACTGATAGGGCTTAGCGTAGTAATCGTGATGCTTTTCAATGTTTTGCCTGGCAGAAGTCGCCGCTGCAAATACAGACAAAAACCCGTATCCATGTAATGCCTCGCCTATTCCATAAGCCAGGAAAATAGCCGAGATTACAAATAGCCCTTCCCTAGTTTGCTCACGCACCGTTTCATCTGACACCCGAAACGCATAGTGAGCCAGCATCCAGCCAACAGCAACACCAACAGCGCATCCCATCACCACTCTAAAGATAAAGTCGTAAGCGACCCAGTTCACCAGCCAGCCGCCGAGTGCACCATCGTGCTCAGCAAATCGTATTGCCAAATAGACAAACGGAAAAGCCAGCCCATCGTTCAGCCCTGCCTCAGTCGTTAGGCTAAAGCGCACCGGGTCTTCGCCACCTTTGTTCGGTGGGCCCACCTGAACGCTATGTGCCATCACCGGATCGGTGGGTGCCAAACAAGCGCCCAGCAAAACAGAATCTGCTATGGACAGACCAAAAATCCAGTGGCCTAAAAAAGCCGCAGCGGCGATGCAAACAGGCATCGAAATGCAAAGCAGCCGCAGCGTAGATTGCCAGGTGCCAAAGCGAAAGCGCCGGTCAATCGCTAGACCTGCTCCAGCTAAAGAAATAATGACAATTATCTCTGTGACATATTCAGTCACAACGGTGTGCGTTTTGTCGTTAATTGGATCGAGCAGTGGCAGATCTGAAATTTGGCTAAATAAGACGACTGCGAGCAGAGAATACAGCAGCGGCACATTGATAAAACGAGCGCCTTTAATCGTCGGTAGCCAGGTAAATCCCAGCAGCGCCAGACCAAAAACGATGTACAAAATGATCTTGGGTTCCATGGCACCAAAGCTAAGACGTAGCTCAGTATTGCGATGCCACCGTCACTCTGTCATATGCCCTAAAGAACAGATTCGCTTCGCTGAAAAATCAGCGGATGTCGTAGCCAAATACATTGGCATTCGCTTCGTTCAGCTTAATATCATCCAGTCCATATTCTCGCCAGCGACGTTTCACCAGCTCGGCCATTTGTGGATCAGACTCTAGCTGTTCGCCCCATTCGTGCTCAGTTTCGGGCGGTACTTTGGTGGTCGCGTCTATGCCCATGCGGCTACCTAGTCCAAGACGCTCGTTAGCAAAGTCTAATGAGTCAAACGGGCTATCTGGCAGGATAAAAACATCGCGAATGGGATCAACTTTGGAGGTCACGGCCCACACGACCTGACGCGGATCGCGGATGTTGATGTCTTTGTCTACAACAATCACAAATTTGGTATAGGTGAACTGAGGCAGCGCTGTCCAAAAGGCCATGGCGGCGCGGCGAGCCTGGCCTGGATAGGATTTGTCGATGGAGATGATGGCGGCTTTGTAGCTGAGTGCTTCCATGGGGAGGAAGAAGTCTACAATCTCAGAAACCTGCTGGCGGAGGATAGGCGTGTAGATGCGGTTGAGGGCGATCGCCATCATCGCTTCTTCCTTAGGTGGTCTGCCGCTAAAGGTCGTCAGGTACACCGGATTCTTACGGTGCGTCATGCAGTGAAAGCGAATTAGCGGCGCATCGTCGTTAATACCGCCGTAGTAGCCCATATGATCGCCAAAGGGGCCATCGACGGCCGTTTCGCCGGGCGTGATTGTTCCCTCTAGAACAAATTCCGACATGGAGGGGACTTCAAGGTCTACGGTTTTACACTTAGCAAGCGAGACGCCTTTGCCAGCGTAAAGTCCGGCAAACAGCCATTCTGAGAGATCGACAGGAATAGGGGTAGCTGCTGCCAAGATGATCAGGGGATCTACACCGATCGCGATCGCAATCTCCAAACTCTTCCCTCGTTCAGCCGCCTTCCGCAAATGCCGAGCCCCGCCCCGTACCGAAAGCCACTGCACCGTCATCGTATTCTTACTCTGAAGCTGCAAACGATACACACCCACATTCGGCACGCCCGTCTCACAATCCTTCGTAATTACCAGCCCTAGCGTCACCACCTTCCCGCCATCCTTGGGGTAAGGCCGAATCATCGGAATCTTGGTGAGATCCACTCGCTCATCGATCTGCACGACCTGCTGACAGGCCGGCAGCCAGTCTCTCGAAGGCTTGGCTTTGACGACATCAAAAAGAACTTTGCCTAAATCAATCGCCTGAGAAAATTTCTTGGGCGGCTTGGGCTGCTGCAACATACCCAACTTTTTACCCAGCACCTCTAGCTCCTCTGGGTGCTCCATCCCCATCGACCAGCACACCCGCTCCACCGTACCCAGCAGGTTAACAACCACTGGATAAGGCGAGCCTTTTACGTTTTCAAACAATACTGCTGGGCCACCGGCTTGCAGCAGCCGATTGGAAATCTCGGCAATTTCCAAATTTGGATCTACCAAGGCGCTGACGTTTCTAAGCTGTCCTCGCGCCTTAACTTTTTTGAGAAAATCTCGCAGATCCTTCGCCATAAGTGAAACGGTCATAAAGCCGTATTAGTAATGCTGGGAATGTAGCACTTCTGAAGGGTTATACCAACCTTTCATTCAGACAGCGCTGCTTTTTGTAGCTGCATCAATTCACCGATTCCTTTCTCGGCGTAGTCGAGCATAGCGTTGAGCTGCTTGCGGTTAAAGCTACCTGCCTCGGCAGTGCCCTGAGTTTCGATAAATTCAAGCTTGTCGTTCATCACCACGTTGAAATCAATATCAGCAGCAAAGTCTTCGGGATAGTTCAAATCTAAGAACGGATCGCCTTCTAGCAGGCCTACGGAAATAGCGGCGATTTGCTGGCGAATGGGTGAAGTGGTGAGGGTGCCTTGTTGGATTAAATGGGCGATCGCATCTTCCAAAGCCACATAAGCCCCTGTAATCGAAGTCGTCCGCGTCCCGCCATCCGCCTGAATTACATCCGCATCAATCGTAATCGTCCGCTCCCCCAAAGCCGCCATATCCAGCGCCGCCCGCAGACTCCGCCCAATCAGCCGCTGAATCTCCTGCGTCCGCCCCGACAGCTTCATCGTCTCCCGCGACTTTCGCGTATGCGTCGCCCCCGGCAGCATCCGGTACTCCGCCGTCAGCCAACCCTGCCCAGAGCCCTTTAAAAAATGGGGCACTCCATCACTCACAGAAGCCGTGCAAATGACCTGCGTATTGCCACAGTGCGCCAGCACTGAACCCGCTGCATATCTTGTAAATCGCCTTTCAAACTTAATGCGTCTCAGCTCATCCGGCTGTCGGTTATCAGGACGTTGCCAAGTCATACGCAAAACCTTACAAATGCTCAAAGAATATAGATAAGAACCAGCATCAGCGTACAGCATGACCCTCAGCAATTTTCCTGAGCACTGACGTTTGATTTCGACATATAGCGTATTCGTTTCAGTCGATGACATCAACTACGCTATATTTAGCTAGTCAATCTGTCCTGCGGTTTCTTCCACCTTCTGGCTGCTCTCTGGTTCTATCCTCACTGGCTTCATGGTTTCACAACGCCCTTCAGTCGTCTCCAAGCTTTCGCAGCCACGCCCCATTCTCAATACGCCCTTACCGCCCGTTCATCGCCATCCGTTACTTCGCGCCATCGAAGGCACCGTGCAGGTCTTCACCTCACCGCACCGCACCTTCTTCACTAATGTGATGGTTCAGGCTATCCGGGTTGCAGAGCAAGGCTTGCCCGTTCTCGTCGTACAATTTCTCAAGGGCGGCATCGGTCAAGGGGCAGAAAGCCCCATGCAGATGGGTCAAAACCTGGCCTGGATTCGCTGCGACTGTCTTGAGTGCATTAGCGGCCCAAACGTTTCGCCTGCTACTCAAATGGCCATCTCTGAGCTGTGGCAGCACACTCAAGCAGCGGTGAAAGCGGGGACTTATGGCTTAGTCGTGTTAGATGAGCTGAGCCTCGCGATTGATTTTGGGTTGATAAAAGAAAATGAGCTGCTGAACTTGCTTAAGACTCGGCCTTCTCACGTAGAAGTGATTTTAGCCGGGCCACAGATGCCTGACTCTTTACTGGCTGTGGCCGATCAGGTCACAGAATTTCGTCGAAACTACGTGGTGTAGGGCCATAGTGTAAAGCCATGATTAAAAACGATGCTTGGATAAAAGAAGCCGCCATTAAAGGACTGATCGCACCTTTTGAGCCCTCACTCATCCGCAGAACTGAGCTATCCACGCCACAGGCCACAGCAGCTCAAAAAGAGAGGAAAGAAACCCCTGTCATCAGCTACGGCCTTTCTTCCTACGGCTACGACATCCGCCTATCACCCAACGAATTCCGCATTTTCCGTCACGTCCCCGGCACCGTTATCGATCCCAAAAACTTCAATCCTGAAAACCTAGAGCCTGCTGAACTAAAGCACAGCGATAACGGCAGCTACTTCATTTTGCCAGCGCATTCGTATGGCCTCGGCGTAGCGCTAGAGCGCCTGCAAATGCCTGACAACGTGACTACTATTTGCATCGGCAAAAGCACTTACGCCCGCTGCGGCATTATCGCCAACCTTACCCCCGCTGAGGCCGGATGGCGCGGCTACCTCACCCTAGAGTTTTCAAACTCATCGAGCGCCGACTGCCGCATCTATGCCAATGAGGGTGTTGTGCAGTTATTATTTTTGGAAGGAGAGCCTTGTGAGGTGAGCTACGAAACCCGACGAGGCAAATATCAAGATCAGCCTGAAGCGGTTACGATCGCGCGCGTGTAGTAATGGTCAAGTAGCCTTGTGTGGACGTTAATCAAGTGTTTCGTCGCCAGTTGAACCAGTTTTCGGCCCAGTTGCGTTGCCAGTGGCCGGGCTGCCGTTTGTACTGTTGCGATCGCCTCACCGCGTCCCAAACCAATCCCACCAGTCCATCTGTTTCAGGCAAACAGTTCACTATCGAACCAATCGGGCGTCCAATCGTGGCTGCTAAAGGCTGAATCAGCTCGCTAGCACCTTCTCCGAGCAGGTGAATACTCTGCAATCGTCCGTCATAGCAAATTAATTTGCAGTACGAAGGCCAGGGAGTTGTTCGACTCAAATCAGTGCTATTAGGGCTGCTTGCCATCCATACCTGCCAGTCTTCAGGTGAGCCATAGCCGCGATTCTCCTCTGGAGACACTGCGCGATCGCCTCTCCTTGGCGCTCGTCCTTCCCGCGCAAATCTTGGCGTTAGGCCAACCCGTGCAAACCGACCATAGCCTTCAGGAATTTTCCCGTAGCGCATCTGACGCGTTGGGAAAAATAGGGCGTTGCGTACGGCCGTTTTAGCTTCTGCGATCGCCACAGTCTCGTGCATGGGAAAGCCCGACAGCAGCGAACCACAGGCAAACACGCGAGGGTGTGAGGTTTGCAGTCGATCGTTCGAGGCTAGACAAGTTTCGCCTGCCTGCCAATCTTTTGGGCGGGTCAGGGAATGGACAAAATCAGGTAGCACTAACGCCGGTTGACTTCGACCAAAGCGTAGTGAGCAACTGATGTTTGGGTGTTGTAAAAACTCGGCTGGTGAGATAATTTTGATGCCTGATGTGATGAGCTGCGATCGCACCAAAGCCCGCACGTCCCAATCCTCATATCGCAAAAAACGCTCACTCACCAGCGTCACCAGCACGCCCATCACGCCCAGCGCTTCCGCCCACATCACCGCTTCTGCCGAATCGCCCCAAATCGTGATGGATTCAGGTAGTTTAGATGCGCTCAGCAACGAATCGATTCCGGTAGACGAGGGCAGCGTAGAGTCGTTGTGTAGCGGTAAAGGCACTGTTCCAAAAGCCGCTAAAATGCCTCTTGCCTTGAGCTTTCGGCTTTCGGTGGTGACGACTAACTGAGCAGATAGCCGCTCGGGCATTTCTAAGATGACGTCAATGCCGTTAGCATTCATCACCGCTGGGGAAAGTTCTGGATTTTGGGTATTTGCGGCGATCGCACTCCACTCTAAAATCCGCCGCCAGTCCCAGTTTTGTCCAACACTCACACCTGATTTAAAGCACTGAACAACCTCCTGCTGTAAAGCCCCTTTGGCTAACTGCTGCAAAGCCTGAAGCAAATAGCGCTTTTTTTGCCGCTGATCAAATAGTCCAAGCGGCTCTACTAACGCTACTCGAGCCCCGTAGTTTACAGCCGTAATCGCCGCGATTCGCCCCTCAAGACTGCCGCCCAAAACGACTAAATCGTAGTTAGAGGGCATTGGCTAAACTCGGTAAAACGTCGGCTAGCGCGGTGAGCAAACGCTGATTGTCTTGGGTGGTTTTGATGGCCACGCGGAAGTAGCGATCGCCCAGCGCATCAAAGCTCATACAGTCGCGAATATAAATCCGATGACGCTGAAGCAGCTCAACCTGCAAATCTGTTGCGGACACCTCGCAAGCCACCAGCAAAAAATTAGCGCAGCCGCGTAATGGCTTCAGCCCAGGCAGTGCGGCAAGACCTGTGTAAAGCTGCTCGTTTGCGACCCGCAGCCAGTCCCAGGTTTTTTGCTGAAAATCAGTATCTTGAACGGCGGCAATGCCTGCTTCTGCGGCAAATACGTTTACTGACCAGGGATCTCGCCACTGCTGCCAGCGCTGAAGGGTTTTGGGCTGAGCGATCGCATAGCCCAGTCGAAGCCCCGGCATACTATAAAACTTTGTGAGCGATCGCAGCACCACCAAGTCAGGAAATTCGCTCACCCAATCAATCACGCTTTGCTCGCGTTCGGGGGGCAAAAAGTCCATGAAAGCTTCGTCTATGACCACTAAGGCAAATTTTGAAATGAGCGATCGCACCCTTTCTCTCGCAAACAACGCCCCCGTTGGATTATGCGGATTATTTAACAAAAGCCCGCACTTGCCCAAATCAACCGGCTGACTCAACAGCAAATCATCCCAATTATCCCAAGCCTCCAGCAGCGAAATTTTCTGAGGAACACAGCCAAACGCTCTCAGCGCCCGATCATAGTCACTAAATCCAGGCGACAAGCAAAAGCAATTCCCTGATAGCTCAGCCAAATCCCGCGCGGCCCAAGTCAACAGCTCCGCCGCTCCATTCCCCGGCATCACCCAGTCACTCGCCACGTCATGATACTCAGCCAAAGCCGCTCGCAGCTCGCCGTACTCCGTATCTGGATACGCATCCATCAACGAAAAAGCCGCTCGAATTGCCTCAAGTACAGAGTGAGGCGATCCAAGCGGACTGATGCTAGCTGAAAAATCGAGCAGTTTGTTAGGGGCACACTGCGCCAGCCTTGCGGCCCAGGTTAAGTTGCCCCCATGAACGGGTCTGTACATAAAATAAGCTCAAGAAAAGCCCCGTGAAGGGTTTCATTAAAAAGCCGTAAAAAGAACTTATTTCTTCTTTTTACCAGCCACCATTTCCTTAAACTGTTTACCCGCAGAAAAAGCAGGCACAGTCGTCGCCGGAATCACCATCGTATCGCCAGTTTTAGGGTTGCGACCTTCGCGCTCCTTACGGTCACGAGGCTCAAACGAGCCAAAGCCCACCAACGTCACCTTTTCACCTTTAGACACGGCTTCCATAATGGACTCTACCGCTGCTGAAATCACAGCGTCCGCTTGCTTTTTAGTCACTGAAGACTTTTCGGCAACGGTATCAACGAGTTCACCTTTATTCATGCTTATCTCCTTAGAGGGATGATTTGATTACTTTGACCTGTGGTCACAGATCATCGGGGACTGCGCATTGCCCAATGGCAAAAGTTAAAGTTTTTATGAGGTTTCCTAGTTAGGGCCTGATTAAGACAGAACAGCAATCGCTGAAACCCTTGAAACTTCATAATTTTTACTGCCCCATTCTAAGGGGTACCTGTGCCATATGAACACACACAACCTTGAATTTATACGGATTTCAGGTAGTTTTAACAAAGTTCATAGTTTGAAAACAAAAAATTAAAAATTCTGTCTTGACAAAAAGCCGATGCTTTCTTTGAAATTAGAAAACATCGGCTTGCGTTATATATTTAGAATCTCCGGAAAACTCACTCTAACTCAAAAATACTAACGCCATCTTAGTTTTTCTACCGTTCAAGCTGACGATCCTCTAGCAGTTGTTGAACGTCCTCACCCGGTGTATAGCTATAGCCGTATACCGCTTCATCAGAATCATCCAAAATCTGAGGCGTGAGCAATACAATCAGCTCGCGGCGCTCATTTGTTCGCTCCGTACTTCTAAACAGCGCCCCAATCAGCGGAATATCACCCAAAATAGGCACCTTAGACGTGATCGTTCTATCAGCTTCTTGAATAATGCCAGACAGTACAAGCGTCTGCCCATCTCTAACACGCACGGTTCCCGAAGACAAACTTCGCTGGGCCAACAGCGTCACGTCAATCCCTGAAACACGCTGACTAGAAGTAGGAGCGCTAATAGTAGGTTCCACAGAAAGCGTCACAAAACCGTTGTCGTCAATACGCTCCACATTCACGTCTAGCGTCAAGCCAGCCTCTCCCTTCTCTGTCTCAACCGTAATTGTGCCTTCTTCTTGGTCAATTTCTGTATCAACATCCGTAATGATCTCTTGCGTCAAGTTGATGTTAGCTGTTTGCCCTTCTTGCACAACCAACGTTGGATCGGTAATGAGCTTTGACTGACCGTTTGTAATCGTTGCTTGAAGCTGTGCTAAAAACTCACGAGCGAACTGTAATGCGCCACCTCCAAATAGAGCAGAAGCGGTACCAATCGCAAATTCATCCTCGTTGAAGCCTCGAACTGGAGAAGCTTCACCAAAGTTGATGATGCCTAGCCCAGCCCGACTACCGACAGAAGTGTTACCAAGACCCGCAGAGAAGCTAGCACCAAACTGATCGCCCGCATTCAGGTCTACGTCAATGACGCGTAGGTTAACGGCAACTTGACGGCGGCGGAGGTCTAGCTGAGTAAGAAACTCTGTGGCAATTTGAACTTTTCTCGGCGTACCTAGCAGGGTGATTGCATTAAGCCGATTGTCCGCCACAATGGATAATCCACGAAGCAATAGCGGCCCATCACCGTCTTCGGCCCGCAATGCCAAGATTTCAGGCTGGCTAGTTTCAATAGTTCGAGCAGGAATGCCATCGTTACCACCGATTACTTCAATGGTTGTACGCTCAATCGGCACCTGAGTAATCGCACCTTGGGCTGTTAAAAAGTTAGCTGCTGCTGACGCCGTAATTTGGTTAACGCGAATGGTTCTAGTAATAAGGTTGCGGGCAGAATCGGGCAGGTCAGTGCCTACAAAAATTGTCCGACCAATTCGATTCGCTTCTAAACCAGAAAGCTGTAAAACGTAGTTAAAGACATTTTGTACCGGCTCATTTTCAATATCTAAAGATACCCTGACATCGGCAGCTTCTACGGCATTGCCTTCTTCATCGAGGTTAGAAAATGCCAGGTTCAGACCTGCGGCTCTGGCGAGCAGAGACAACACTTCACGCGCTGAGGCATCTCGAAGGACTAAACGCGGTACGCGCTCAGCCGTGCCCAAGTCGATTTCATCTAAGGAAGTATCAATTTCAGAAACGGATTGATCGCCAACAGGAGGCGCGACTGCACGAGGCAAGAAAGGGGGTGCGCCGTTAAGCCTTGGAGCAACAACGGGTGCACCGTCGATAATAACTTCAGGATCGGGGACGAGGATATCGGGGATGTCTTCGGTTTGTTCTTGGGCGAGCAGGGTGGGTTTTACAGTGGGCTTTTGAGATGGCTGGGCGATCGCCTCACCCGGAACAGTCTCAATGCTGTCAGGCAACTTAGACGGAGCCGACTTGCTTTGCGACGTAACAGGAATGGGGGTAATTTTTGCGCTGGCAGACTCGGCTAGAGCTAAAGGCCCCGCTAGGACAGCTAACGCACCTCCAACCATTAGGCTCTTAAAATTAAGAGAGTTGAAATTAAGATGACGTTTCACAAAGGCACTCCTTGAGTCAAAACTAGCGGTAAATTTGAGAAAAAAGATAGAGAGCAGAAGATAGCGGATAAAGATTGAGCGATGTCGCAGTCTAACCGCCTTCTGGGGCAGCCTCCTCAACCGGTGGCGGCGTCACATCAGGGGGCACATCCGCATCCGCAGTAGGCATCAGCGCATCTATTTCAAAAGACGTTTCAATCGGAATTTTGGCGCGGGCAACCACCTGGCCACTCTCTCCAATCACCGTTTCGAGCACTTCTTGCCCGCTGCTCATACTAAAGTTGCGAACCAGCAGCAGCGGCTCTAAGCGCTCCAAATTACGCAAAATAGACTGTGTTTGAGCGTAGTCTCCAGAAAACTTGACAGCGTAAGTTTCGCGCCTGAGCTTGCCGTTAATATCTGCGCCCATAGAGCCGTCTTCAATCACGCTTTTGTCCATCGGCGTGAATGACTTTAGCTGCGCTTCAACCAATATTGGCGGAATATCTCGGCTAAAGACTTGAGCGCGAACACCACTTAAAGAGGCGTTACTAGACTCAATACGTTGATTGACGTCCAGCAGCAATGTGTCCATCGTCTCTTCATTAGCAAACAGTGAATAGACATTGCGACGTCTTTCCATCGCAACTTCTAGCGCAGCCTCAATTTTGGCAACGTCTTCGAGCTGCTGTCTTTGGGAAGCAAGCTGACCTGTTTTAGACACAATGTCCTGACGCAGGGTGTCGTTACGCTCTCGTACCGGCTGAACAACTTTCACAAAGCCGTAGCCGGCTGCACCGATGCCAACCAGTGCAATCAGAGCGCCAATAATGGCGGGTGATAGCTCGATTCCAAAAACAACCGGATTGGTCGGTTCGTCTAAGAAATCAGCATCGTTTGGCGGAATAAAGTCTCCAACGGCAGCCATTACTCAATTGCTCCTGTTTCTTGAAGGGCTCGGATACGGGCAGCGAGCCCAGTCGATTCTTGCAGGCGGTTTAGTTCATCCAGCAACGCTGTGGCCGGAATGCTCTTGATGTCTCCGGTGATGGTGTAGTTCACGAGCGCGAGCTGCGAACCGTCTTCGACCTCACCAGGACAGCGCCCTTCAACTATCTGCCCTAGGTCAGCTTTGGTAATTTCTAGCGAGTCAACATCTAAAAAGGGCGAGTCTTTAAGCGTCAGCAGAAAGTCGTTAACATCATTAAAGGAGCAGGCGTTGCCGCCAAGTTCAAGCCCGCCAGCGGCTGAGCCTCCTTCTGCACTAGGCTCTGTTTGTACCAGACGTTGAATTTGAGCGCGGTTAGGGATGCGAGATTGCACATCGCGAACCATCGCTGACCAGGGGCGAATCAGCTCAAAAACACCCGCTAACGCCTGGACTTCGGCATTTATAGCTTGGGTTTGCTGGCGAACGGTGTCCACTTTGGCAAGCTTTTGCTGTAGTTCAATAAGCTGTGCGTCTAGCGCACTGTTTTCAGCGACTAGATTTTTTTGCTGGCTGTTGAATATGAGGTAGCTACCGCCGACCGTGAAGCAGGCTGCGATCGCCACCCCCACCCCCACCAGCAACGGCAGCTTATTCCCACTGCTCGCAGCCGGTTTGTTAACCGCTACAATCGCCTCACTTGGGCGATCTTGGCGATCATTCAAAAAGTTAATATCGATTCCATACATGGCTCAAACCTCCTTATCTAAACTTCTCTAAGGCCTAAACCAAGCACCGTCGCTAGCCCCGACCGCTGAGACGGTGAAAGCTCCTCCTCCATCTCAATCGCCAGTGAGTCCACTGGGTCAATCACGCTCGCAGGCAAGCCCAGTCGCTGAGAAAAGAACTCATCTAAGTTGCCAATGGCACTCCCAGCACCCGCCAGCAAAAGCTGCGCGACCTCCATGTCTTCGCCCTGATTCAAATAAAAGTCAATTGAGCGCCTTAGCTCATCAGATAGCTCGCCCACAACGCGCAGCATAGCCGCTGTGCCTGGATTCATGCCGCCTTTGGGCCCGCCTGCCATGGGCCCTGGTGGAATGGACATACCCTGAAGTAAATCTGCATTTCGCGAAGGCGGCAGGTTCATCGCCCTGCTTAAAGCATTCTGAATTTGGGAAGTGCCTAGGGGCACCGTTCTCGAAAAGTGCGGAATGCCATCAACCACAATCGATATTTCAGTGCTTTCAAACTGGATATCGACGATAGCAGCAGCCTCTTGAGAGGTGAATTGCCTGAGCTGTTCGCGAATGGTGCGAATGAGCGCAAAGCTGCTGGTTTCTAACACGCTGAGGTTGAGGCCAGCCTGGGCAAAGGTTTCGGTGTAGCTGTCAGTAATATCTTTTTTAACGGCAACCAGCAGCACCTGAACTTTCTCAATGCCATCGTCATCAACAAAAAACCCCAGCTTTTGATAATCGACATCGGCCTCGTCGCGAGGGAACGGCAGATACAGGCTCGCTTCTTGATTGAGCACCATTTCTCGAAGCTCATTGTCGTCAAGCTCTGCGGGCACCGGAATCACACGGGTAACGGCTCTGCCTGGAACAGCCGTGGTAGCGGTAGTAGCCTTAATTTTGTTCTCTGCCAGGGTAGATTGAATGATTTCAGCCATTGTGATGCTATCGACAATCTGGCCCTCTTCAAAGACACCCTCAGGAATTTCAGCAGTGGCTAGCGTTTGTAGCTTCAGCTTTTGACCCTGCTTTTTTAGGCGGGCAATGTTGACGCGCTCAGGCGTTAGCTCAATGCCAATGCCTGACGATTTTTTAGAAAATAAAGATTTGAGTCTATTCACGACTACGCTTGCCCGGTGAGTGATGACGGCATTGAAAGCCCTTTCGGCCCTGTCAGGAAAAAAGCTCTGAATTTGGACTCTAGATTGCCCATATTTAAACAAGAAAATTACATTTAAGACCTTCGTAACTGAGTGTTCCTGCGGTGGACGAAAAAACCGTTTGATTGCTGCGGGAAAGCGCTTACAGGATGTTTTTAAGCCGCTTTGCTGGAGTGCTGGCGTTTGATTGAATGCCTTTAACCGATGGGCTTTAACTTGTGGGAGAGTGATATTACGTTTAAATCACATTAAAGCTACGGTGAATCCAAAGGCCTCCGCTATGAGCAATCTTCCCGCTTCCTCTTTTCAGTCACCCTCAGAGGGGGCTTCTGTTGATGCCGCTTGGGGTGCGCCTGGTAGCTTGCAGGCAAAGCGTCTGCTTTTGTTGGGTTCGGGCGAGCTGGGCCGCGAGGTGGCTCTGGAGGCTATGCGACTAGGGATAGAGGTGATTGCCGTGGATGCCTATGAAAAGGCACCAGCAATGCAGTTTGCCCACAGCAGTTATGTAACAAACATGCTTGATGGGAAGGCCTTGCAGGATTTGGTGGAAGCGGTGAAGCCGGATTTGATTGTGCCGGAGGTGGAGGCGATCGCAACCAAAACCCTGATCGATCTAGAGTCCGTAGGCTGGCGCGTCATCCCCACCGCCAAGGCCACGGATTTGACCATGGACAGAGAAGGCATTCGCCGCCTAGCGGCCGATGAGCTAGGGCTCAAAACATCCCCCTACCAGTTCGCCTCCACCGCCGAAGAATATCGCCAAGCCGTAGACGCCATCGGCCTTCCCTGCGTCGTCAAGCCCGTCATGAGTTCTTCAGGCAAAGGTCAAAGCACCGTTCGCACCGCTAAGGAAATCGATACCGCTTGGAACTATGCCTTTGAGGCAGGTCGCGGTCAGGAAGCGCGCGTCATTGTAGAAGGCTTTGTAGACTTTGAAACCGAAATTACGCTACTCACAATACGGTCAATTGAAGGCACTCACTTTTGCTCGCCGATTGGCCACCTTCAACAAAACGGCGACTACCGCGAATCCTGGCAACCTTGCGAGCTACATCCCGATACGCTCAAGGCCTGTCAAGACATGGCCGAAAAGGTGACTGAAGCACTCGGTGGCTGGGGCCTTTTTGGCGTAGAGCTGTTTATTGCTGGCGCAGCCGGGGGGCCTCAAACCGTCTATTTTAGTGAAGTGAGCCCGCGCCCACACGACACCGGCATGGTGACAATGGCCAGTCAAAACCAATCTGAATTCGCGCTCCATGTTCGAGCAATCTTGGGCCTGCCCATTGGCGAAATAGAACTGATACATCCCGGCGCATCTGCCGTAATCTTAGCTGAGGCCACAACCGACAATCCTTGCTTTAGCGGCATGGCCGAGGCTTTGTCAGTGCCCACAAGTCAGCTCCGGCTTTTTAGCAAACCAAGAGCCTATAAAAATCGACGAATGGGCGTGGCACTGGCCGTAGGCAGCACCACCGACGAAGCCAGAGAGCGGGCCAAAGCCTGCGCTAGTCAAGTCACTGTCTCTTAGCGCACTCCTCTTAGCGCGCTCAACGCTCGCTATAGCTAAAAATTTGTCACGCCTTCCATTCAAAGCAACGATCCGTGGTGTAAAGTCACAGAGCATCACCGGCACCACGTTTATTTAAGCACTTTTAAAAACCATGTCTTTTATTCGTCACTGGAAACGCTTTGTGGCTCTAGCGCTAGTGGGTTTGCTATCAAGCTGGCTCATTAGCTGCGGCAGTACTCCCCCCACAGCAGAGGACTCAGGCAGTGCCGAAGTTGAATTTTGGACAATGCAGCTATCGCCCAAATTCGACGACTATTTTGATACGCTAATCGCCGACTTTGAAGCTGAGAACCCAGGTATTACGGTGAATTGGATAGACGTGCCTTGGGGCGATATGGAAACCAAAATCTTGGCGGCAGTATCAGCCGGGAACGCGCCTGATGTTGTGAACTTAAACCCTAATTTCGCCTCACAGCTTGCCTCCAAAGGCGCATGGTTGACGCTAGATGACAAGCTCTCACCGGAGGAGCAGGCCGTTTATTTACCCAAAATTTGGGAGGCTACACAGCTCAACGGTGACAGCTTTGGCTTTCCTTGGTATCTCACGGCTCGCGTGACGCTATATAACACCGACATTTTTGAAGAAGCCGGGATCAGCGAGCCCCCGGCAACGTTTGAAGAATTGGCTGAAGTGGCTAAGCAGGTTAAGGAAAAAACCGGTAAGTATGCGTTTTTTATTAGCTTTGTCCCTGAAGATGCGGCTGACGTGCTGCAATCTTTCGTCCAGATGGGCGTGCCCTTGGTGAATGAAGACGGTAGCGCGGCTTTCAACACGCCTGAAGGTAAGCAGGTCTTTCAGTACTGGACTGACCTTTATCAGCAGGAGCTGTTGCCTCGTGAGGTGCTGACGCAGGGCCACCAGCAGGCCATTCAGCTCTATCAGTCAGGCGAGACAGCAATCTTAGCGTCTGGTGCGGAGTTTTTGAGCAGCATTGAAAGCAATGCCCCTGATATTGCAGCGGCGACTAAGAGCGCTCCTCAAATTAGCGGCAGCACCGGTAAAAAGAATGTAGCGGCGATGGACTTGGTGATTCCAAAATCTACTGATGTTGAAGCGGCAGCGCTGAAGTTTGCAACCTATGTCACCAATGACGCCAATCAGCTTGAGTTTGCCAAAGCCGGGAACGTGCTGCCTTCTACGGTAGGCGCGATGGAAGATAGCTACTTTACTGAGGTTTCGGCTGACGCGACGCCAGTAGAAGTGGCTCGTTCGGTGAGTGCAAGCCAGCTAGAGGACGCAGCAGTGCTGATTCCAGCGATGGAAGATGGTAAGGAGCTGCAAAAAATTGTCTATGACAACTTGCAGGCGGCGATGCTGGGCGATAAGACGGTTGATGAGGCGGTTTCTGATGCTGCTGAAGAGTGGGATAACCGCTAAATTTTAGGGTTAGTAGCCGCCTAGAGTGCCTTGGCGTTTGGCTTTGCCTTCGGCCCAGCGGAAGACCAGGATGCCGAGGATGAAGTAGAAAAGGCCGTTTGCTAGTGCGATCGCCCACACTCCCCAATCCAAAGCCTCGCCCCTGGCCATCAAACCTCTCAATAGTCCCGTACTTGGCAAAATCGGCACCAGGTTCGATATGATTCGCGCGCTGCCGGTAAAGTCCTCTGTCGGCGCTGCCAATAAAAACAGCAGCACAAATTGAAATAAGCCTAGTACCTGCTGAACTTTTTTGAGCACAAGTGCAAAGGAGCCGATGAAAAAGGCAAGCCCGTATGCGCTGAGCAAAAGCGTTAAGAGCGGCAGCACCAACAGCGGCGGAAAGGCAATTTGACTGCCGGTGATCGCAATGATGATAGCAAGCACGATGGCAATGAGGAGAATTCTGAGGCTGAGGCTGGCGATCGCCCGTGCCAAAAACACCCTCGGAGCCCCAAACGGTGATAAAAACACCTGCTCCAAAGTCCCCGTTTGCGCCTCTAGCTGAAGGTTGTTAGCAATGTCATTTACGATGTAGAGCACCAGCGTCCAAATGACGTAGCCGATCACGACAGAATCTAATCGGTCGCCAAACGTACTGGCTGGCCCTGCAATATACTGCGTGCTCAAAAAGATGCCATAGAATACCGTCGTGAGAATGACAACGCCACCAACCACTTCTGCAGGATAGCGGCGAGTTTGAATCCAGGTTCGCTTGAGTTCACCAATCAGCAAATCAATCATGGCTAGCGTCTCCTTTAGTGAGCTGTAAAAAGACGTCGGTTAGATCGGCTTTGTCCTGCTGGACAGTTACTAGGGTCAACGGTGATAAAAGCGTCAGAATTTTATAGACGCCCGTAGACGAGCGGTCAAAATCGTCGGTGAGGGCTGCGTGTTCGGGTGAGTAGTGAATGCGATGGCCGTTGATAGTGGCTCCTAGAGCAGCGATCGCCCGAGTCCTCTTCTCATCTAACACGCCTTCAAACTCAATTCGATAAGACCCTTTATGAGAAAACTGTCGAATTAACGCCTGCGTAGATTGCTCCGCCACAATTTGGCCTTGGCGAATAACGGCCACGCGATCGG
The DNA here is from genome assembly GCA_051860365.1 of Phormidesmis sp. Taxonomy (GTDB): domain Bacteria; phylum Cyanobacteriota; class Cyanobacteriia; order Phormidesmidales; family Phormidesmidaceae; genus Phormidesmis. The sequence continues at coordinate 32,143 of JBHYED010000004.1, read as the reverse complement.
ACAGTTCCTCAGCCACGTTGAGCTGATGAGTCGTGAGCAAAATAGCACAGCCAGAAGCAGCCACCTGTCGCACCAGACGTTTGACCGTTTCGCCTGATTCTACGTCTAGACCTAAGGTGGGTTCGTCTAAAAGGAGTAGCTTAGGCTCGTGAATGAGGGCCACTGCGATCGCAATTTTCTGCTGCATTCCCCGCGAAAGCTTTTGCACCGGCACTTTACGTTTATCAAGCAGGCCAAACTCCGCCAAAAGCTGCTCACCTCGGGCTTTTGCCTGCCGCCGAGGCATTTGCCGCAGCACGCCAAAATACTCCAAATTCTCTATCGCCGTCAACCGCCAATACAGATTGCGATTACCTTCCAAAACAGCGCCGACCCCTCTGAGCGCCTGCGGCTCCCTATGCGGATCGGCCCCTGCAATCTTTACCCAACCCGAATCTGGCCGAATCAAACCTGCGATCATTTTAATCGTGGTCGTTTTTCCCGCACCGTTTGGGCCCAAAAAAGCTAGCACCTCACCAGAAGCAATTGATAATGAAACGCCCCTGACAGCCTCTAGCTGACGTTTTCCTCTGCCATAGCGCTTTTTCAAATCATAAGATTCGAGCGCAGCGGGCAGCGTATGCGTAGAAGCAGGCAGGTTATTCAAGCCATTAGAGACAGGTGAGTCAGAAGTTATCAAGGCGTAATTTTAGTGAAGCTAAGGCTGTATGGTAACGCGCCCAACCGCTCGTTATGGCCGGTTATTGAACACGCTCAAGGAATTCGTCACTTTCGAGGGATACAGGGTTCCCGCAAATTAATGTAAAAGTAATAATTGCTTAATCATCGGTTACAATTGCATCTGTCACACCGTTTTGATGTTTTTTCTCTTGACGATCTTTAAAGCGGCAAAAAGAGACAACCCGCGAACCGAATCACAATCACGCTGTTAGCTAGGATTCTACAACCGTCTGTATGACTTCATTTGAACTCAACGAACACCCGTTACCGCTTCCTTCAGAAGCCGTGGCTATGCGAGATTCAAGCGGGCTAATCAAGGCTCACTTTAAGGGTTCTTTTCTAACAAAATTCGTATCTAACCTGCCAACACTTTCATTCAGCGAGCTTGATCAGGCCTTCATTTACTGGGGAATTGTCGCGATCGCTATTTTCTCCCTAGCCCAATTTTCACTCATTAGCTGGACAACCCAATCTTTTATAGACGCCATTCTGACCAGTGTAGGCATTGCCAGTACGTCCAAACTCACCTGGCGGCTGGCCTGTAGCGAAAGGCTACGATGGGTGATTTTTCTGTGGGCGGGGCTGATGTCGGGCGGTATGGCGCTAACAGCCTACAGCATTACGTTTGGGGTGGGCATTGTGCTGCTGAACCTGTGTCCGCTGTGGCTAGGACTGTGTAGTTTTGGCTATTTGGCAATGGGTGTAGGGTTGCGATCGCGCAGTTTCACCGCCGCGAGCCTCGTTCACGGCTTAGCCATCTTCGCACTCTCATTCCACCCCGGCTGGCAGTTTCTCACAAGCGGCCTCGTCATGGCCTTTACGCTATTTTTCTTCTCAGTCGTGCCCTGGGACATGCGCGCCACCGAAGCCGACGAACTCTGTGGTATGCGCACTGAACTGTAGCGCCCAGTTCGCTAGCAGCTATTTTGATAGCTTAGCCTTTTCGTAAAAAATGCCTTGACTGAGCAAATCATTAATCTGCTGCACCGATAGCGGCTTACTAAACCAGTAGCCCTGCGCATAGTCACAGCCCATCTCGGTCAGCACCGCTCTTTGGGCCGCATCTTCAATACCCTCAGCCAGCACTTTGAAGTTAAGGCCCTTCGCTAAGGCAATAATGGTGGAGGCGATCGCCGCATCGCTCGGACTGTTCACCAAATCCATCACAAAAGAGCGATCAATCTTAATCGTATCTAGTGGAAAATGCTTCAATACGCTTAGAGAAGAATAGCCTGTTCCAAAGTCATCCATGGCAATTTGCACACCTGATCGAGACAGCTTTTTGAGCGCCTCAATCGCAAAGCAAACATCGTGCATCGCGGCGCTTTCAGTCACCTCTAGCTCTAAGTATTGGGGGTCAAAGCCAGTGGCCTCCAGCACGCGAAGAATGGAGCGCACTAGGTAGCTGCGGTTGAACTGATGAGCCGATAGGTTAACGGCTAGTCGCAGATGAGGAAAACCCATCTTCTGCCAGCGAACGTATTGAGCACAGGCCTCGTGAAGCACCCAGTGACCAATCTGTTCAATTAAGCCCGTTTCTTCTGCAATCGGAATAAACTTATCGGGCGGAATGCGCCCCAGTATTGGATGCTGCCAGCGAATTAAAGCCTCTAGTCCAATCCACTCGCCGCTAACTAAATCAACCTGAGGCTGATAGTGCAAGAAAAGCTCATGATTATCCAGCGCCTTACGCAAATCGGTTTCTAAGTTGAGCTGGGTACGCGCGTTAGCGTTAATCTCTTCAAAATAAACCTGAAAGTTGTTGCGGCCTTTTGACTTTGCTTCGTACATCGCCGCATCCGCATTTCGCAGCAGCGTCTGCCCATCTCCCCCGTCGTAAGGCGCGAGCGCAATTCCTAGGCTAGCCGTGACAAACAGTTCATGACCCTGCACCCGAAAAGGCGCTGCTAGCCGCTGTAGAATTCGCGCCGAAATACTGGAAACGTCCTCAGCCGACCGCAGGCTAGAGAGCAATAGCGTAAATTCATCGCCGCCCCAGCGAGCCACCACGTCATAGCCACGCAAGCAGCTTTTTAAGCGGTCGGCGACCTGCTGCAAAAGGCAGTCGCCGATTTCATGGCCCAGCGTGTCGTTGATTTTTTTAAAGCGATCCAGGTCTAAAAAGGCCACGCCAAGCATAACGTCACACTTAGCGGCCATCGCGATTGATCGTGTGAGCTGCTGATTGAACAGGACGCGATCAGGGAGCTGGGTGAGCTGGTCGTAGGCACTGCGGGTACGACAGACTTGATCGAGGTGCGATCGCCGCATCGCCAGATAGATTTGGCTACCCACTAACTCAACAAGCCATAGTGACTGTCCCGTCCACAAGGGTTGATCTGGCGGGCTCACTAAAGCTAGTACCCCTAGGCAACTAGGTGCTTGCATAGCAGGCGTTGCGTGCTGATCAACGCATTCGTGACACAGCGGCAGCAAAACAAGCTGACGGCCGCTGGCAGCGCCGAATATCGAGGTTAAGGCTAGGGGCCAATCTGTTGAAGCGTAAGCTTTGGCACCGTTAATATGAAAATTACCGCTGGCGGTCAGTCTCAATAGCTGAGCCTGCAAGTCGGTTGCCTGGTGCTGCCACAACACATCTATTTCAGCTTGCTTGATGCCCAAATATTGCCAAAGGATTGCGATCGCATCCGCTGGAACCTCCGTGTCCACAATGGCTTCATCAGGTAAAACCGTTTCTGAAGGCGGTTCATCTGACGCACAGTTTAAGGAAATTTCCGGCCAAGAATAGTGGGTATGGGTGCTCAATACGCCAGGTAAAAATAGCTGTGTGCTTACAGTATCAAAAGCATTGCTTAGTACAGAAAGTACCTGCGGCCAAAGATGTGGCGTATCAAGAGGGCAGTGCAAAAGACAGCCTATTTGGCTCAGTAGACGCTCTGCTGATATAACGGATGACGCCCGAGCAGATAATAGTGCAGGCAGGGAACAACTATCTGACTGAGCTGTCGATACAAGCGGAGAATAAGTCACCCTAAACACGGCCCTATAAAAATGAGGCAAAGACAAAAATTGATGCTGGCGATCTCAAGGTTCCCGAAATCTCAGATTTGATTGAACCAAATCTCACATTTATCGGTCTTCAGCAGCAATGTCTACAGGCGCGTAGGCGCAGGGCATTTATTGTTTTGTGCGCTGCCTCTGAATACTTCTGGGCATTAATTTTTTGGTAGCGCGATTAGCCGATTTTTTTTCAACCTCTGCTAGCCGATCAGTTTGCCGAATAATATAGCGTTCACCATCAAAAACGAGCACCGGCTGACCAGCGCTGCCGTCAAAAGATGGTGGAGACGGTAGAACCGGTTTTGCGGCATCGCGATTTACCTCAAGTGGCGTTAGCACACGGGCGACTTCAGACTGCTGTTCTAATGATTGAGTCGAAGAAACGAGTCCGCCTAAGCCATTAATCAGCTCACGTAGCTGATTGCGAACGGCTGGATCTCCAGTAATTTCATCCACATCAGCCATTACCTTCTGAGCGCTCGCAAGCGCATCTCTGGCAGATTCTAATGTTTGCTGTAGTAGTACTAAGTTGGCGGGTGTATTAACTGAAGCGGTAATGGCCTGCAGGTCGGCAGATGCGGCAGATGCGTTTCTGACGACAGTTTCTAGATTGCCGACTAGCTCGCCACTTTGTAAGGTCGGCCCTAGCGTATCGACGGCCCCGCGAAGCTGGACGCTTGATGCCTGTAAATTACCTAGCGTATTGACCAAAACGCCACGATTCTCACCAATCAGGCCGTTGACTTCAGAGGCTGTCAGCGTGAACTGTCCGGCCAAGTTTTCGATTTGCTGGGCGGCGCTTGCTGCTGAAACAGTCGCCACTTTGGCCGAATCTGCGAGCGGAACGATGCTATCTCGTGCCACTTGAGCGAGCGCGGTGGCTTCTTGGGCCAGCAAACCTGCCTGCGTTGTGGTGGTAGCTGCCGATTCCAAAACAGCTTTGAGCTGCGCAATTAGCTCAGGGTCGGCCAGTAGCTCTGCCACTTCACCCGCCGAACGCAATACAGCTTCGTAGCTAGGGCCCACTTCTCCGGCTAGGCGATCGCCATCACACAGAATTACGCTGCTGTCACAGTCTGCTCCAGAAGGATTAATATCAACCGCGCTGGCCGCCAAATCTACCAGCGGCGTAATCTCAACCGAAATCTCGCCAATTAGTCCCGATTCGACCGTCTCAACCAAAACCTCATTAGGAATTCTCAGATCTTTTTGCGTGACCTCTAGTCCTAGTTTCACGCTGTTAGACAGCGGCGTAATAGAGGTGACCCGCCCGACAGGCACGCCGCGATACAGTACTGGGGTACCGAGCTGAACGCCCATCGTATCTTCAAATTCGGCAACCAGCCGATAGGGCCGATTGGTTGGGTTAAACCCACGGAGCCAAAGCACTAGCCCACCAAACATACCGATTCCTAACAGGATCAATAGTCCTACAGAACCTTCTCGAATTGTTCGTGCCCGCATGAGTTTCCTAGCGCTTACGTCTCTTTAATCTAAAGTCTCTTTATCCTGTCACGTGAATGGGCCCTTCCGTTCGAGCACTAAAAAACTGACGGACAAACGGATTGTCAGTCGAATCAATTTCATTCACCTTGCCGGCCCACTGCACCTGACCATCATGCAAAAAAACCACCTTATCAGCCGTTCGGCGGATTGTGCTTTCCTGGTGGGTGACAATTAAATACGCACTACAGCTACGCCCATCATGAACGTTGCGAATTAAGTCTTCAATCACGGTAGAGGCAATCGGATCGAGCCCTGCTGTCGGCTCATCGTACAGCAAAAGACTCGGCTGATCAGCAGGGTTGTCTGGATTAGACATTACGGCTCTAGCAAAGCTCACCCGCTTACGCATACCGCCTGACAGCTCAGCCGGATACTGGCTTGAGATATCGGGCAAGCCAACTTTTGCAAGCGCTGCTACAACTAGTCGCCGAATGTCTCGATTCGAGAGGCGGGAGTGCTGATAGAGCAAGAACCCTACATTTTCAGCCACCGTCAGCGAGTCGAATAAGGCGGCCTGTTGAAAGACCATACCCACACCGAACGGATCTGGCGAGTCTTCTATCAGGCCAATTCTTTTGCGCCCACCCAGCCAAATCTCACCGCCATCTGGCGCGAGCAGCCCAGCGATAATTCGCAGAATAGTCGATTTGCCGGTGCCCGAAGGGCCGATAATAGCGATCGCTTCACCTGCATTGAGATCAAAGTCGATGCGCTTGAGCACGCGAGTGTTGCCAAATTGCTTAGAGATGCCCTTGAGCTGAACTAAAGGCGCTTCACCACAGGGTGCTTCGCCAGACGGTAGTGCATCGGGCGAATTAGGCAGCGGAAAGTGAGAGTTGGCCATGAACGTCTTAAAAGGCATGATCTACGAGTAAGTGTTGAGCCGCTATGCCTGCATCAACGCTTCCTAATCTTAATCTGAAAGGATGAGGATCCACGGAAAGCTGTATGAGCGATCGCCCTTTTGAGGTATAACCCTAATGCGCGATCCCTTTTGCGTAGACTGCCTTTTGGCCGACCGCCCTCATGCGCTCCAACCGTAGAAAAATATATGCAAAGCCCAAGCGCTGGGTAAGATGGCTCAAGCCGGGGCTGTTTGTTAAGCGCTGGATGTTCTTGAGCACCCTGGGCATTTTTGCAGTAGGCCTCGGCATTATGGTGTCGCTGAAGCTGACGCCTGTGTTTTACACAGTGAAGTTTGTCGGCAATCTGCTGAACTTAATCACCCAGCTACTGCCCAGCTATGTGAGCGGGCCGCTGGCAATTTTAGGCGGGTTGCTCTTTATTGTATGGGGCCAAACGCGGACGCTGGGCGCGATTGTAGAGGTGCTGCTGCCCGCAAATGGCGAGGACAACTTATGGGATGCGATCGCCACTCACCGCCGCCTGCGCAAAGGCCCACGCATTGTCGTGATCGGCGGCGGCACTGGTCTATCTACGTTACTGCGAGGCCTCAAGCACTACAGCAGCAACATTACTGCGATTGTAACGGTAGCTGATGATGGCGGATCTTCCGGGCGGCTGCGGCGGGAAATGGGCGGTATTCCTCCAGGCGATATTCGCAACTGTATTACCGCGCTAGCCGATGAGGAAAAGCTGCTGACCGAGCTGTTTCAGTATCGGTTTGAGGTGGGCGGCTTAAGCGGCCACAGCTTTGGCAATTTGTTTTTATCAGCCATGAATGAAATTACGGGGGACTGGGAGCAGGCGATCGCGGCTAGCTCTCAAGTCCTCGCCATTCGCGGCTCCGTTCTGCCATCTACTCTTAGCGATGTCAGCCTGTGGGCCAACCTCAGCGATGGCCGCCACATTGAAGGCGAATCTAACATCACCAAAGCTCGCGGCAGCATTGACGAAATTGGCTGTAGGCCCGCCAATCCACCTGCCCTGCCCCAAGCCATAGAGGCCATCAACACTGCGGACTATATTATTATCGGCCCTGGAAGCCTGTACACCAGCATCATTCCCAACTTGCTGGTACCCGAACTGGTCGAAGCCTTAGCCGCTCGCAGGGTACCTCGCATTTATATTTGCAACATTATGACCGAGCCCGGTGAAACCCAAGGTTACACGGTTTCTGAACACATCCAAGCCATTGATCGCGCCTGCGGACAGTATTTATTTGATGCCGTGCTGGTGCAGAAAAAAATGCCGTCTGAAACGGCCATCAATCGATATCTGAAAGAGGGCTCTACGCCCGTGATATTAGATCGCAAGGCGGTGATAGATGCTAATCGCCGAATTGTGCTCGCCAATGTGATGAGCGAGGAAGATGGCACCGTTCGCCATAATCCCAAGCGGCTAGCTAGCGTGCTGGTGAAGTGGTACGAGCGCACTAGAGGAAACTGGCGGTAGCTGATTAAACCGCCCATCAATGCTCTCTTAGCGTTCTGAAGAAGGGGCTTTTAGAAATTTTTTACTCACCCAGCTAGAAATTCCGCTGACGAGCGCGCCCAGCATCAAAATGCCAATAGACGGCATAATGACGGGATCCCACAGGCTATACCACGTATCAAAGCCTAGATTGACATTGGTGCCCTGACCGACGAGGGCGATCGCAAACCAGGCAAAACAGAATAGTACAAAAAATAAGTTGAACATTAAAGCGGTGTTCAAAGCGCTGATGAGGCGGTCTTTCATGGTGAATTTTTCATAGAAACGAATGGGTGTTTGCTAGCGCAATTGCCGATTATTTAAATCAAACAACTTAGATCAAGCAACTTTCGATAAGCCAAATTAGACAAAACAAAAGATGGCTGCTTCGTCGGAGAAGCAGCCACTTATGATTAGCCATATTGTTTATTTACCATTTAACGAACCCTCTCTGTTTTTGGAAAGGGCACACAGCCTACATTGCTTTTGGAGCGTCTAGCTCAGCCGCTAAAATGTTGTCGGGATCAACATAGTGGCAAACCGCGTCATCAACACAGATGAGCGCCCAGCCAGACTTGTCAATTTCCACAAAAGTATAGTCTGTTTCTTGTACGAAGAAGCCTTTATGGTTTCTCGTTTCGGGCTTGATTGCAACAGTTTTGAGGTTCATAATAAGCGACTCCGAGAATTTGAGTAAAAGGGGGCAGATGCGAATCCAGATAGAGCGAAAAGCTAAGACAGATACTTAAGTGACACCTAAGCTGTACTTATTCATCCGTTTCATCTAAGCTTATCAGTCGCGCTGGGGATCGCGCATTAAGTTATCGTTGCAATGTTTTAGCTCTTCTTTAACGCTTGTAAACAGAGCAGTAGCATCCTTAAAACAGCTCAAAACGCCCGTTTATCAGGCCTTTAAGAAAGACGGCGGGGATCGCTTACTGAGTCGATCCCCGCCGTCTTTTTATAATTTTAGTTACGTTAGTTCATTAAGTTACGCAAAGTATATAAGCGTGCGTTAATTCACTTTCCTTTGTCCTAGCCCTTGCACAGCAAAGATATTAGTCTTCGAACAGCCATTTTTGAACGCGCTTTAGGCTCTTCCAATCTGGCTTTCTTCTTAATCCTTCTTCAAAGTTTTCCTTAATCTCAGCTTTAAGCTCCTCTGCCGAAGCGAGGAAAGGTGCCACCATTTCCATCTGCTCACGAACGCCGCTTTTGCCAGTTTCCAACATAGCCACAGATAGATTAATCCGGGCTTGAGGGTCGCCTGGTGTAATTTTGACGGCACGCTGGGCAGATTTATAGGCGGCGTTGGGCTTATCAGCTAATAGATATAGCCAGGAGAGACAGGTTTGAGCGGCGCTGTTTTTAGGTGCGCTGGCACAGATTTCTTTGAAGGTAGGCAGCAAAGATTCGGCGGACTCGCCGTCTTTGTAACGAGCGAGGCCTTCGTCGAATTTGGTTTCTAGGGTTTGCATACAAAAGGAGTAAATGAGAGGAATCTATTGAAATGGGCTAGCGCTTAGGTGCCAAATGACTTGCCGCAGCCGCAGGTTTGGTTGGCGTTGGGATTGGTGAACTGAAAGCCTCCGCCAATAAGCGCGTCGCTGTAGTCGAGCATAAGGCCATAAAGGTACAGCAGGCTTTTGCGATCACACACCACTTTAAAGCCGTCGTAATCGTACACTTCATCGTGCTCGCCAATATTCTCAGTTTGCTCAAAGTCCATCATATAGGACATACCGGAACAGCCGCCCTGACGCACGCCAACGCGCAGGCACAAGTCGCTGCCCTGCTTCTCTCTGAGTGCCTTAACGTGCGCCAGTGCAGTTTCAGACATCAAAATGCCTCTGCCATTCGCGTCCACGACCGGATTGCTGTTTTGGCTGGCATCTTGGCTGGCAGCTTGATTAGTCTGATCTTGAAGAAGCGCTTCAGTGGATGTAGTGGCCTGAGTCATAAGGGTTAGGATAGGTGGATTAGATAGCCATAGTTTAACGCACAGGTCTATAAGCATTGCCCTTCTGTAAAGCCCAATCTCCGTGGGCCTTTCTTAGTATCCTCAGTATTGCTGGTCTATGTGATGTATCAGTCTTGATGTATTCTCCAAAGGAGCACAGATTGCTGCGATTACACCCGCTGATCCCTTATATCACTGAATATCACTGATCTTTTCAATGCATCAACTGAGCCCATTTACCTGTCGTCGTCTGAGCCAGCTACCTCGGCTTACGAGCGTTTGGGAGTGCGATCGCCGGCCATTGACCGCAACCGGGTTAGCGCTGTCTGATAGTTCTGAAGCCGCTCAAGGTGACTGTATTATGTGGGTCGATGGCTTACAGGGCGTGGTGCGCGGCATTAGTGTGGTGCCCAAAGAAACGGGCAACGAGGCGATTGTTAGGACGCTGCTACAGGCAATTGAAACGCCTCAAAGTGGGGCTGAACCTGCTCGCCCGCGAAAGGTGGTGGTGTGCGATCGCGAAATTCAGTTTTTTTTGAGAGGCGCACTGCAAGATCTTGATATTCCGGTTGAGCATGTGCCCAACCTGCCAATTATCGACGAGGTATTTGAAAAACTTCAGTCACAAGAAGCTGTTCAAAGCGAGCTGCCCAAAGCCTTTGAAAAAACGCTGCTAAAAAAGGCGGCGCTGCTGTGGAAAGACGCCCCTTGGGCCTATTTAAGCGAGCAGGAAATTCTAGCGATTGAGCTGAACTGCTGGGAAATAGAAACGCTTTACCTGTCTGTGCTGGGGCTCGCTGGCATGGAATACGGCTTGCTGTTTTACCGAGAGCTGTCTTCACTACAGCAGTTTCGGCATAAGCTGCTGAACTCTGAAGATTTTTCGGACGGCATGCAGCAGGCGTTTTTAGAGCAGAATTGTCTGTTTATTAACTTCAATCCAGCCGATGATGTGATTGCGCTGCGGCCGCCTATAAAGGGCTCGAAAAAGACCAGCCAGCCAGTGGCAGCGGCGGTAGACTATGAGTTTGGCAGCTTGCATCCTTTGGAGGGATTGCGATCGCAGCTCGCCGCCGAAGAAGCCGTCAGCCTGATTGTGGTGTTAGAAGCCCTCCATCGATTCTTTAAAAAGCACGATCTGGGCCTTGAAGACTTTGCCTTAAAACCTATTAGCAGTCGATTTAGGATTCCAAACCCCATCACTAGCCTAGATGCGTCTGTAGCACCCGCTAAGGATGAGTCAATTTGTGCTCAGGCACCTGAAACAATCAGCGTCAAAATATCAACCGTGCCCGAAGTGTCAGCAGCCTTTTTAGACGAGATCGGCGTGGGTGAGTCGCTGCCCGAGCTAGCGCCTTTGATTGACGACAGCGTGCCTGAAGGATCGCTCATATTACTGGGTGATCAAAAAGAGAAGTGGCTGGTGCCGCTCAGATCATCCCCTCGCATTTACTATCAGAGCTTTTTACAGTCACCTGAGCAGCGGCCAGGGGCAAAGGCAAATTGGCCCGTGCTCACTATTCAAACCACTCGGCCCAAAGCGCAGCAGCTCATTAAAAGGCTTCAGGCAGAAGGGGGGATTCGCTCTGTTTGCTTTAATCCCGGCAATGACCCGGTGAGCGGCCAGATTTTCCAGGTCGGCATTTTACAAACGGCTAAAGGACATCTGCATCTTTTTAACGAATACGAAATCGATAATTCTTCTGACAGCCGCAGCCTGGAGCGGTGGCAAAAAAACAGCGATAAAAACCAACAGTGCTGCGGCTGCATCATTGCGACGGGTGCAAGTGGAGCAAAGCGCGGGCGACCAACGATTAAAGAGATCGTTGGCTTTTTTGAAATGCTTGCAAAGCAGCCAGAAGAGATTGGACTAGCGCCATTGATTATGAGCTATTTGCCGGAATGAGTGCGGGCGTAGTGATAGCGGTCGTTATCTTAAACGGCCTGCTGGCGGCGCTGGTTTGTCGGCTGGCGCTAGGGCTATGGCAGTGGCGATGTGCGATCGCAAGGCTGACCCAAACGCTACAAACGCATGAAATAGCACTGAATTTAGCGCCCAAGCAGGCCGGATACGCACTGGCGCAACGGCGAATGCAGATTGTTGAAACTCGGCTGAGTTTGGCCATGTGGCAGCAGCGATCGCGCCAAATTCAGCAGCTTCTACAGCTCACCCTACAGCTCACAAAAGGCCTCAGAACGCTGCGCCTGATTCGCGCTAGAAAAACAAGCTTTCGTCGCTCAAACAAACACACGAGCAAATAAGCCTTAAGATTCAACTTAAACGATTTAATACAAAACTCACTTAAGAAAGAGGAATTTTAGCAATGGCAGAAAACAAATCAGGCGGGCTTTTCGGCGGCATGGTGATTGGCGTAGCAGTCGGTGCGATCGCAGGCATTCTCGCAGCCCCACGCACCGGCAAAGACACTCGCCGCATCCTCAAAAAATCTGCCGACGCGCTGCCTGAACTGGCCGAAGATTTGGCCACCAGCATTCAGTTCCAGGCCGATAGGTTTTCCGACACTACCTTAAGCAACTGGGACGGCACCCTTGGGCGACTGCGTGAAGCCGTCTTAGCAGGACGTGCCGCTAGCCTTCAAGAAAGAGAACGGCAGCAGCAAGCAACCTATGCTAATAACAGTACTGCTGCTGATAGTAGTGACTTCAGCGGCAACGGCGCTAGTGGCAATACTGCCGTGTCTACCCTCGTTGAGGAAGCGTAGCCCTCACCTGTGAACAACCCATTCTTCTGGCTCGGCATCTCTATTTTGATAGTAGCTATTAGCTTACTGGCTTTACTGACGGTAGCTATTTTAGTGCTGCAAGAGCTGGCCAGAGCCGCGAGAAGCGCTGAAAAGCTTTTGGATAGCCTTAATCGTGAGCTACCGGCAACGCTACAAGATTTGCGGCTTACTGGCAAAGAGATTGCCGTACTCACCGACGAAGTTAGCGGCAGTATGCAAAGCGCTCGCAGCGTCGTACAGCAGGTAGATCGAAGCCTCATAGAAGCCAAAGCGCAGGCGCAAAAGGCTCACGTTACAACCCGCAGCCTATTTGCGGGCGCGACTGCCGCTGTACAGGTTCTCATTAACAAGCCACGTCGTCGCCGTCGCCCACCCACTCGCCGTCCACCCATTTCTCATTCACCGTCTGTAAATAGTTCAACCTACCCCTCTCATAATTCAGCCCCTCCAAAACCTGACACCAAACCTTCAGCCGAACCCTTGAATACCAAAGCAACAGCCGTTGAACACAAAGCACTAGACATCAACAGCTAGGTCTTTCTTTTGAACAGTGGATTTTCCTGTCGGCCCCTGGTACCTTAAAATTAGGTAAACAACTGTAAAGAGGCGTCATTGCCTTCGGCTTGAACTAATGAAAATGCGCTGCAAAACCGTGCCCGAGAAACTCCGCCTATCACAGTCGTTGCTGAACAGCTTCTTTAGGGGCCTCATTATTTGCTGTGTCACTTTATTGGCATGGTCGCCAGCGCTACCGGCTCACGCATTTAACAACCCTGAGCTACTGCCTGACGAGCCCACCGTCGTCATCGATTTGGCCCGCATTTTAAACGATGCTCAAGAAGAGTATCTAAATGAGAGCCTCACGACATTTGAAGACAGCACAGGCTGGAAGCTCAGAGTGCTGACGCAATTTGACCAAACGCCCGGTAGAGCCGTTAAAGATTTTTGGGGACTCAATAAAAAAAGCGTCATGCTAGTAGCCGACCCACGCGGTGGCAACTTACTTAACTTCAGCGTAGGTGACGAGCTATATCCACTGCTGCCGCGTACGTTTTGGATTGAGCTACAAACGCGTTTTGGCAACCAGTTTTATGTGCGCGACAACGGGGAAGATGGCTCGGTGCTCGGTGCGATTGATGCGTTAGAGACGTGCTTGAATCGCGGCGGCTGCGCAGTAGTGCCAGGTCTACCTCGCGAGCAGTGGATTTTGACGCTGATTACATCTGTTTTAGGCGGGGTCATCTGTGGCTTTGCAGCGCAGCCTCGTAAAGAAGGTGGAGGAATCGCCTGGCAGTGGGCGCTATTGTTCTCACCGCTGTGGGGGATTTTGTTTATTGCCTTTGGCTTGGGGCCAGTCGTTACGCGAACACCTGAGCTGCTACCGGTGATTCGTAACGTATCTGGCTTTTTGATTGGCGCAATTGTGGCCTTTTTGACGCCCGTATTTGGTAATCCACCGCCTGCAGACGACAAAAAAGCGTAGCTTTTGACTCCGCTCAGCCTACGGACAGGTGCTAACGATGCCTGCCCACTGCACCTGCTTTTCGTGGGTGCGGCGATAGGAGAAAAAGGTTTCGGGCTCTTGATAGGTGCAGTGAGGGGCGATCGCAATCTGCTCCGCGTCAATCCCCATCTGCTCTAACTGCATCTGGTTAATCCGTCTTACGTCTAAACGCACTCTATTTTTGTGAGGATCGCTTAGCAGGGGCGGATTTTTAACGGCGAGCAAATGATCGATCAAAGCCTGACCGGTTAAAGCCTGACCGGGCAGAGACGGCGCAACGGTTAGCCCCACTTCAGCGGCCACGTCAAGTTTTACCTGATAGACTTCTCCAGCGATCGCAGGCCCCAACGCAATCCGCAGATCCTTAAGCTGGCTGCCTTGTGCCTGCATCTTACGAACCGTCGCAGGCAATATTTTCTGAGCGGTTCCTCGCCAGCCTGCATGTACAGCCCCGCATTGTCCTGTGACAACATCGCTAATAAGGGCGGGCGTACAGTCAGCAGAGCAGGCCCATACAGCTTGACGCGGCTGTTCGGTGACGAGTCCGTCAGCCGAAGGGAAAGTGGCTTGAGTGCCGTCTTCTCGCGGAGAAAGTCCTGCGGCGATCGCCCGCTCAACCTCAGTCGGTGTCAGCACATCGGCACTGTGCACCTGCTTGAGGCGGTACGATTTAGCGATTGGTGATAGCGCAAGCGTCAAATCCTGCGGCGTCAGGGGCCCAGCATGACGCGTGAAAAAGCCGTGGGGCTGCGGCAAAAGGGCGCAGGTCAAAAAAGGCTTGTCATTCCAGTGTTTCCAAGTCCAAAGTTGCGTGACAATAGATTGCATAGCGACGAAGCAGGCCTGTATGTGATTATCAGTAAAATTCTTTTTTATTGCTTTTAGACTTTATATTGACCTAAACCAAAAAAACTTGGCGGACGCTACGATAGGACTTTAGTAAAGCAGACACCTTTATACCGACGATTACCGCGCAGGGTAAAACTTTTGAGTGTGCCATGGGCGCTAATTTGCGTCAGGTTCGGTATATTATTTGCTGAGCGCCGGGATGATACAAGTAATAGATACGGTGATGTGAGAGCTAAGTCATGGTTAATAAATACACAGTCGGCGGCGTGATTCTCGGTATTTTCTTGATGGCAACCGCAGGCATTCGCAGCGCCGCTAGCTGGCTCTCTAACGCCGATACACCAGACAGAATCGCATCTGTTGAAGGCGATCGCACTGAAAGCGATAGAAATCGTTCTCGGAGTGATGCCAACCAGCCCAATAGTCAATCGGACAGCGTTTTTAGCGATCAAACCATCAGTCAAGCAGATAGTGGCACTGAGAATAGTGGCACTGATGATGAATTGCAAAATTCGGCCGACTCCCCATTAGAAAAAGCCGGTACCTACGTTCAAAGACAAAAGCGCGTAGAAGAAGACAGTGTGGTCGCAGCAACTGACGTCACTGTTGTTCCGACAGATGAGGATTCCGCGACTTCTGCACAAGGCAATACCGCTGTAGTCCCTCAGCCAAATGCACCTGAGTCTGCTACAACTGACAACTCTCAGGCAACACCGACAACATCATCGCCTTCAACACCGGCTGCTGTACCTGCGCTTTGGTAATACATCCGTCACGAATAGAACGGCGATCGCGAACCTGTCAATCGTAAATTCAGGCTCTAACAACCTTTTATCCATACCATTTCGGTCGTAACATTTTGGCTATAGGGCGCTCAGACGTATTAATTGTAGGGGGTGGGATAATCGGGCTTGCGATCGCCCTCGAGCTACACCAGCAAGGCACCAAAGTCACCGTTCTCAGCCGAGACTTTGCCGGATCAGCAGGTCATGCCGCCGCTGGAATGCTTGCCCCTTGCGCAGAGAAAATCGGTATAGGCCCCATGGCCGATCTATGCTTTCGCAGCCTGGATCTATATCCCAACTGGATTAGCAAGCTAGAAAACACTACGGGCCAAAACACCGGCTACTGGCCCTGCGGCATTTTAGCGCCACAGTTAAAAGCAGACAAAGCTGACGGTGCACCTACCCTAAGCGCAGCCGCTGCCCACCACTACCAACCGGGCTTGAGCGCTGAGATTGTCGGTGCTCACTTTTATGCCGAAGACGCGCAGGTAGACAGTCGGGCCTTAATAAATGCGCTCAGAACGGCGGTGCAGGAAGCAGGCATTAATGTACAAGAAGGCATTAGTGTAGAAGGCTTTATTCAAAGGCAGCAGCGAGTAGTTGGGCTAAGAACCTCTACTGGAGACAAGCAGGCTGCTCATTATGTGCTAGCCACAGGGGCTTGGTCGGGGGAACTTTTGCCGGTTCCAGTCACCCCACGTAAGGGACAGATGCTATCAGTGCGGGTGCCGGGCTACAAGCAGCAACAACCTTTGCAGCGCGTGCTTTACGGGCACAAAGTATATGTCGTGCCGCGTCGGGACGGGCGGATCTTAATTGGAGCAACGGTTGAAGACGTAGGATTTGCGCCACACAATACGCCAGCGGGGATGGCTAGCTTACTGAATGCAGCCATAGAGCTATATCCAACGCTGAAGGATTTTCCAGTTGAAGAGTACTGGTGGGGCTTTCGACCTGCCACGCCAGATGAGCTGCCGATATTAGGGGCTGGGCCTTGCGAAAATTTGACGCTCGCAACTGGGCACTACCGCAACGGTATTTTGCTCACGCCAATAACAGCAAAGTTAGTTGCTGATAAGGTTCAAGGCAAGCACGATTCACTTTTAGATGATTTTAGCTATCGGCGTTTTTGCTCAGATAATGAGCTGGATAATCAATCGAACAATGGCAAACAAAAAACAAAAAGTCGTATAGCTGAATTGCCTTTACAGTTTATTTCTGGAGATTCTATGCAAACTGTTGAAACGCCTCAACCGGTGACCGCTGTAGACCACACAGACGTGCTGACGATCGCGGGAAAGACGTTTCGATCGCGGCTAATGACTGGGACAGGCAAGTTCAGCAGCTTAGGCACCATGCGGCAGAGCTTTGCAGCTAGCGGTAGTGAGATTGTGACAGTGGCTGTGCGACGAGTGCAGACAGGTGCGCCAGGGCATGAGGGCTTAGCCGAAGCAATTGACTGGACGAAAATTTGGATGCTGCCCAATACGGCGGGCTGTAAGAACGCGGAAGAGGCAATTCGGGTGGCTCGACTGGGACGAGAAATGGCTAAGCTGCTGGGCCAAGAGGACAATAATTTTGTGAAGCTAGAAGTGATTCCAGATGCAAAATACTTGCTGCCTGACCCGATTGATACGCTGAAGGCGGCAGAGCAGCTCGTAAAAGAAGGCTTTGCGGTGCTGCCTTACATTAATGCCGATCCGCTGCTGGCGAAGCGGTTGGAAGAGGTTGGCTGTGCAACGGTGATGCCGTTAGGTTCTCCTATTGGCTCAGGGCAAGGCATTCGCAACGCTGCCAATATTGAAATCATTATTGAGAATGCCAGTATTCCGGTAGTGGTAGATGCTGGGATTGGGACACCCAGTGAGGCGGCGTATGCCATGGAGCTAGGGGCAGATGCGCTGCTGGTAAATAGTGCGATCGCCCTTGCCCAAAACCCAATTGTCATGGGTCAGGCAATGGGCATGGCCGCAAAAGCAGGACGGCTCGCCTACCGGTCAGGCCGTATTCCTGTAAAAACCTATGCCAGCGCCAGTTCTCCCGTAACAGGAACGATTAATAGCTAGTGCTAGTTTCACACTTTCGACACATTTGTTTATAAAGTGGTGGAAAAATGCCGCTCAGTTTGTTATATTACTTAACATAGACACTCAGAGAGCTTAATATTATGCGTTATACCGAAGATGACACGGGCCTGATAAACAACTTTGCAGTTGAGCCAAAGATGTATGAGTCTGAGCCACCTACTGGGACAGAAAAGCGCAACTACATTATTTTAGGTAGCATCGCAGCAACTTTGGTGGCAGGCCTTTTTGCAGTAGCCGCTGCCGTCTCTTAGGTTTGTTTCAGTTTTTCAGATGTTTGAAAAGCTTTCAAACTGAGACTCTCCTCTCTAATTAATTTTGAAAGACCTTTTGAATAAGCAGCTCGCCTTCTATCTATACAGAAGGCGAGTTTTTTTTGAGCCGTTCGCGTAGCAATTTTGAATAGCAATTCTGATATCAGTAGAGCGATGCAAGTGTACTAAAATCCTTTCAGGATTCTTTTACAGCATGTGCATATGGTGGTGCGTTGGATATCTGGCCCGACTCGAAGCGGAAAAACGGAACGGCTTATCGATTTTGCAAGGCAAACAGGCGCTGAGCAACGTCAGCCGCTTTTGTGCTTTGCAGCTAATGGCGACAACCGGATGGTGTTGTCCAGTCGGATTACTGAGGCGCTGAGCGATCGCGTAGCCACTTTTACAACCACGCCTGCAGGCTTCATCCAAGATGAAATCATCCTATTCTGGCCGTTGTTAGTACAGCAGCTAAGCCTACAGGCACAGTTTCCGCTCAAGCTTCGCCCTGAAAATGAGCAGGCGCTGGCGACGCGTCTATGGCAACCTAAGCTAGAGAGCAAAGCGCTAGAAATAGACGGCTGGCGAGAAGCTCGCATGGTTCGCCGCGCCCTTGACTTTTTGCAGCTTGCAGCTCAGGCCTGCATACCCATCGAAGAAATTCCGGCCATGCTGCAGGCTGGGATGCCTGCCGCCCTAGCGCCTAAATCACTTTGGGAAACAGTCGGTGAAGCCTTAGTAGAATGGCAAGGTTGGTGCCTTCAGCGCGGGCTGCTTACTTACGGCATTATGAGTACGCTTTATTGGCGATATTTGCTGCCGATGGAAAAGTATCAAGCGCAGCTCCTTGCTAGATTTTGCGGCGTGCTGGCAGATGATGTCGATGAGTATCCGACCATCACAGCCGCGCTGTTTTCTATTTTTTTAGAGGCTCAAAAACCCTGTTTATTCACATTTAATCCACAGGGAAAAGTGCGGCTGGGGCTGGGCGCTGATCCAGAGGCTTTGCGGGCGTTAGCGAGTCGGTGTAAAACCTTGGAGCTGTCGCCACCGCTAACGAATTCTTTAGGCCGTTGGGGCGATCGCTTTGCCGAGTGGGTCGAAGATCCGCTAGCGGTGCCTGTTTTACCTGAGCCCGTCGCGCTCATTCAAGAAACGTCGCGGGGGCACATGCTAAGGACAACGGCTGAGGCGATCGCAAACGCCATTGAAAGCGGCCTGGTGAAGCCTGAAGAGGTCGCCGTCATCGGCCCTGGCTTAGACGCGATTGGACGCTATAGCCTGATCGAAATTTTGGCGAGTAGAGGCGTTGCGATTGAGTCCCTAAACGACCAGCGGCCTTTGGTCAGTTCGCCGATGGTGCGGGCGTTGCTGTCAATGCTGGCACTGATTTATCCAGGATTAGGACGTCTGGTAGATCGAGATGCGATCGCTGAAATGCTCGTTGTCCTCAGCCAAAGTCTTTCCGGCTTTAGCATCCCCGTAAGCCCGCCCCCAGCATCCATCCAAACGACTGCCACAGACGCCACAACCGCTACTCCCTGGTTCGAGCTAATATCCATTGACCCAGTACGCGCTGAGCTAATTGCCGATCACTGCTTCGTTCCAGACATTGAAAACCCACACCTGCTACCTGCCGACAGCTTTCCCCGCTGGGACAGACTCGGCCATCAATCTGTGACGGCATACAACAAAGTTCTGAAGTGGATGGACGCACAAAAACAGCTTCGCCAGCAGCGTCTCACCTCCAGTCCCGTTGTCTCCATAGATCGCATCGTTCAAGATTTTTTATGGCGTGGCAATCACCTTCCCTACGACCAGCTCGCCACCCTCCGCGAACTGATGGAAACCGCCCAGCACTTTTGGGAAGTTGAAGAACGCCTGCGGCTCATCGAAGGCAAACCCGCCGATTCTGGCCCTGACAAGTCGATGGGCGACGTGGGCCGCTTTATTCAGCTACTGCTCAAAGGCACTGTTTCTGCCAATCCTTATCCTGTGAAACGACTCGCTCCCGAGCGTCAGGGTGTCACGCTCTCCACTATTTACCAGTACCGCGCCCAGCGCCTCAACCATCGCTGGCATTTTTGGTTAGATGCCGGGTCGCCGCTGTGGGGCATGAGCAGCGGCGAAATGTTTGGTGCGCCTATATTTAGGCAAGGCTGGTCGGGCGAACCCGTGGCGCTAGTAGAGATGGAAGCGGCCAATGAAGCCCAGCTAGGTCGCACGCTACGTGACTTATTAGGTCGTACAACTGAGCGGGTTTTTCTTTGCCATAGCGAATTAGCGCTCACCGGACAAGAGCAAATGGGGCCACTGATTGCTTTGGTCGGTGCAGCACTGTCAGCAGATGACTTATTGGATGCCAAAACCCCTGTGACTGTTGAATAAGTGGGCGATTGTGCCAGGGACAGATGTAAGAAAATTGTTGTAGCCTGAAAGCAGTAAAACAGCGGCCTTTCTCTCAACTTTATTGCAGGCTTTCAAGATGACTCTACAGACGGTACCTTCTACTCAGGATTTCTCCAACAAGGAGCTATTTGACTATTGGTACAGTCGCATCATATTTAGAAACGAGTCTTTGATTGCTGGGCCAGGTCACGTTAAAACGTCTGAGCTAAGGCACGAATGCACTAACTACGATGAACTCTGGCGAAGCCCAACTGTAATGGGTTTGCCCGACTTAGAGCAAGATCGAATGGTTGCGGTGATCAAATACGTGTGCACTTCGCGGGTGCTTCAGCGGCGCGCAACGATATTGCGATCGCAAATAGCCAGCATCGAAAGCAACTATGAAGCGCTAGAGACCGATCGTTCCAATCTAGCCAAGCTTATTCTGCGGTTTAAGCAAGCGCTATTCGGCAAAGAGCAGGAAGTTAAGAAGCTACAGACGAAAATCGCAACCCTAGAAGCTGAGAACGAAGCGCTCAAAGCAGATTCGGAACAGAGTAAGGCATATGCAGAGCTGTTAGAAGAATTTGAAAAGCTGCAAAAGGCGTTTGACGCGATCGCCAAACGCCGCAAGGAACTTGCAAAGAACAATCAAAGCCTAGGCGGACGTGTGGCCCATACCAAACGCTTCCGCCGTGAGCGTGACGAAGCCAGGGCGATTTTAGCTGAGCAGCAAGAACAGATTAACCAGCTTAAGGTGCTCAACAAAACCTTGCAGGCTGAGAACAAGCAGATGGCACAGCAGCTTAGTACTTTTAAGGTGAGCTGATATGAAGCTAGCCGATCTGAGAAAAGAAGCTTATCGCGTTGCTGAGGTATCTACCACTCGGCAGCTCAAGGCGGAATATTCAGAAATAAAACCTTTAGACATGCGCTACAAGGTGTCTTGGGAGAAGGCGATCGCAATTCTCAAATCTGTTAAATCCAACAAAAAGTCAGCTTTAGACTTTGAAAACTGGCTAAACAATCCGCCCGAAGAGCTGAAGGATTTGTTTGCAGAAGCAGAATCAGCTTTGGGCGCTTTTGATAGCAAACTAGAAAAAGCCAAGCGCCTGACTAGCGCAGCTCAGGCAATGGCCGGCAGTTTGGATGAATTTGCAGAAGCGAGTTTAGCAGAAGCCCAGCGGCTTGCTAACGTAGCAAAAGGGATAGATGATATCTCGAAACAAGCCAATCTCAATTAAGCGGCTTAGAAAGCCGGAGCCTTCCAAGAGAGGTTTGTCCAGCTTATAGTCGCGTCATCGTAACAACGCTAGTTTGCTACTGAGCCACCTAACGATTGCCGCGATTTCCACGCCCTTGACGCTCACCACGACCTTCATGCATTTCCGCTAACTGCTGGCGCTGCTCATCAGTCAAAATAGCCTCTACCTGCCCGCGAGAGTTCTCACGAATAGTGCGCATTTCGCTGCGCTGCTCATCGGTAAGATCTAGGCTACGCCATGCTCTGCGGCCTTGGCGATCGCTACTCTCTAAAGTTGCCCGCTGCTCAGCAGTCAGCACAGCCTCCATTCGGCTGTGAACATTCTCACGAATCGCTTCAATTTGAGAAGACTGCGCGTCTGTAAGGTTGAGCTGCTCAAGGTGACGACCACCTCTGTGAGTGCCTTCAGCGTGGGCCGAATGCGTTGCAGCCAAAGGTGCTGCCAGTAGAGAGACGGCCGCTAGGGAACCGAGAGCAATTTGCTTAAGATTGAATTTCATAGTCGTAAGAATTGAGCTAAGTGAACGTGTCTTTTGACTGTTTAAGCTTAGGCAACGCACCTTGTCATTGAGAGGCGGCAAAGGTCACGACTAAGCCTATTACTTTCGTCACGGGTTTCAGTAAAACAGTGGGCAGCGATCGCCAAACTAAGCCATAGTTCAATCACCCGTCCAATCACCGCTCGCCTAAGCTATCTGAAGTGCCACAGACACAGCACCCGGCCATACGGCTCAAAAATCACCCCTTTCGCTTTCTACTGTATTTAGAATGGGGACTACTGGCCGTAGCTATGGTCAGCACATTAGAGTCTCCTCCAGTTCGAATGGCTAGACATGCCGCTCGACGCTTACCTGAGATACCACCCGGTACAGGTCACAGTCCTTTGCTCACCCTTTTGCCTCTGTTGCTGTTTGGGCTAATGGGCCTATATCTGCCCCAGGGAATGCCCGGTAATAAGCTGCCGCGATTGAGCCACACGCTAGGACAGATCGCGCTAGTATCTATCGCTTCGGCCACCGTTTTTAATGGGGGCCGATTCTTCCCGTTTGTCTACCTGGTGCTGGTCATTCGTAGCTGCCTCATGTTTGGACTGACGGGGCGAATTGTCATGACGGTAGTGACGTTTGTTCTTTTTGTCACGGGGCTACAGTTTCGACTGCGCTCTATCTCTGGGATTGGTCGCCGCTTGCCGCCACCGGTTCAGCGTCGTCTTACCCATTTAGTGATGGGATTACAGCTCAACTTTGTTGTTCTTTTTGGACTATCACTGCTGCTCGTGGTGCTACTTATTAATGCTTTGCTCACCGAACGACAAAGCCAGCAGCGCCTGCGACAGGCGAATCGAGAGCTACGAGCGTCGGCACACAAAATAGAAAAGCTGGCGATGGATCAAGAGCGCAGTCGGATTGCGCGTGATATTCATGACGCGTTAGGGCATTCGCTCACCGCTCTAAATATTCAGCTAGAAAGTGCGGTGAAGCTTTCTGAGAAAGATCCGCCGCGATCGCATCATTTCCTAAAAGCAGCCAAACGACTGGGCTCTCAATCTTTACAAGATGTACGAACTTCAGTTGCCGCACTACAGCACGATTCCTTAAACGGAAAAAGCCTGGAACAGGCGATCGCCCACCTCCTACAAGATCTCCAAAACAATGCAGCCAGTATGATCATCACAAACAACATTCAGCTCAACCAACCGCTGCCCGCTAATCTCAATGCCATTCTCTACCGCATTGTGCAAGAAGGCCTCACTAATATCGTCAAACATGCCGAAGCGACCCACGTTCACTTACAGTTGACCGACCAGTTGACCGACCAGCAAATTAACGCAACGCAAACGGTGACGCTGAGCTTAGAAGATGATGGCAAAGGCTTTCACCCTCAGCAGGCGAGTACGGGCTTTGGATTGCAGAGTATGCGCGATCGCGCTGAAGCCGCCAATGGAACCTTCTCAATCGTGAGTCCAATCGCCACGTCACAGGGCACAAAAATTCAGGTGAACCTGCCAGTTCTAAACTTAAGCCATGATCAAAATTCTCTTAGTTGAAGACCAGCAGCTAATCAGAGAAGGACTTACCGCCTTACTCTCTTTAGAAGCAGATCTCACAATTGTTGGCGAGGCTGAAAACGGTAAGGTCGCGCTAGCGCTTCTAGCAGATTTGCCATCTGATAAGCTGCCGGACATTGCGCTACTCGATATGCGGATGCCTGTGATGGATGGTGTGGCGACCGCAACAGCTTTTGCTCGGCAGTATCCAACCATTAAGGTACTGGTACTCACAACCTTTGATGATGATGAGCTAATTGCCCAGGCGATCGCAGTTGGCGCACAAGGCTACTTACTTAAGGACACGCCTTCTGAAGAACTAGCGATGGTGATTCGCTCAGTTGCAAAGGGCTACAGTCAGTTTGGGCCAGGAATTGTTGCAAAGATGATCAGCAGCTTGCCACCAGCGACTGAAGCAGATAAACCCCTGCCACCGGAAATTGAATCACTGACGCCCCGTGAAAGAGAAGTTCTGCTCTATCTGGGGAAAGGATCGAGTAATCGTGAGATAGCAGAGCGGCTGTACCTATCAGAAGGCACGGTGAAAAACCATGTGACCAGCGTACTGAGCCGTTTGGGATTGCGCGATCGCACTCAAGCCGCCCTGCTCGTACAGTCGCTTCAGCTCAAATAATCACACCCTTTCAATTCAACACCCTCGCAAAACAATCCATAGAAACGGTGCGAAATAGGGTACAACTAGACTGCCCTTTACATCAATCGACTTTGATGTCTTGACGAATTGCACCGACGTTGCTCTAATTTGACTACATTCCCCTCCTCTCCTATGAAGTCTTCACACCCTGCTGAGTCTGC
Source organism: Phormidesmis sp. (assembly GCA_051860365.1). Lineage (GTDB taxonomy): Bacteria > Cyanobacteriota > Cyanobacteriia > Phormidesmidales > Phormidesmidaceae > Phormidesmis. The sequence goes on along the minus strand of JBHYED010000004.1, from coordinate 7,828 downwards.
TGCTGAATTTACAGGGGCAGAGCCAAGCCACTATTCGCCCTCTGTCCCGATGACGGTATACCGAGAGCTAGCCGCTGAACTCAGGGCCAATAAAGCTGTGATCGATTCGCTCAACAGCCGCAATCAGCAGTTGCTCAACCAAAATCGAGTGCTCAAGCAGGAAATTCATAACGTCGTGCAAGCAGCCCTTCACCTTGGCCAGTTTGCAGGCGTCGCTCGGCAAGCCGACGGGAGCGGACAGGTCATGCGTCCAGAGTTTCCGAACGCCATTGCACCAGACACCCTAGCCAAACTCGTTCGCCAGGAAAATAACCCAGCGCCCGAAACCACCTATGAGCCACAGTCCTATTCTCAGCAGCACCAACCCAACACCTACCAACTAGCCGCCCAAACCCCTCAAGCGCCTTCATCTCCTAGCACCGCACCCGCAACACATCGCAACCGCGTACCCAGACCCATCGGGCAAAATCCTGCTAAGCATTCTATGAAAGCGCCAGCCGTCAGGCCTGCTGCCAGGGAAGCCGCCAGAGAAGCCGCCAGGGAAGCCGCCAAAATTGCAGAGCGGGCAAATGCCATGCGACAGCAAGCACCCCAGCGTCAGCAGCCGGTAAAGCCAACAGACCCTACCCAGAACAGGGCTGCCGTATCTGTGAAAACGTCAGGCAAAGCGCCAGTCAAAATGACGAAGTCACCAGCAGCCAAACTATTTACTGAAAAATCAGGTAGCTACCGCAGCAATTCTTTAGCCTCTTCAGAAGATAAAGAAATTGGCGGTATCTGGCTAGCACTCTCCATTATCTTGATCATCGTGACGGCCTTTGGCGCCGGTTTCCTAATCATGAAGCCGTTGCTGAACGATCGCTAAACGACCATGCTGCAATTGAGGTGTGTGCATGTGGTATTAGTATATGCAGTGCCAGAGTTTCGCACCTTTAGTTCGGTTAAGACTGGTTGGTTATTACTGGGGAGATGTGCAAGTAAGTCATGAAAAGAGTTGAAGCGATTATCCGTCCTTTTAAGCTAGATGAAGTCAAAATTGCCCTGGTAAATGCAGGTATCGTTGGCATGACCGTTTCAGAAGTGCGTGGTTTTGGTCGGCAAAAGGGCCAGACAGAGCGCTATCGTGGGTCTGAGTACACAGTTGAGTTTTTGCAAAAGCTGAAGCTAGAGATCGTCGTAGAAGATGCGCAGGTCGATATGGTGGTGAGCAAAATTGTTGAAGCGGCTCGCACGGGTGAGATTGGCGATGGCAAAATATTTATCAGCCCCGTCGATGAAATTGTTCGGATTCGTACGGGTGAGAAGAACCTAGAGGCTGTGTAAAAGCGGCTAAAAATCTTCAAACTAAAAATCCCGGACGTGTTTTGAAGGGGATAGCAAAGATGCTATCTCTTTTTTCTTGTGTAAAAATGCGCCATGAAAGAGTCTCCCTCTACAAAATTAGCTGTCGAAGCGTTGCTGCAAACGTATGCACGGTTTGGCGTGGATCTGGGGCTAGCTCGAATTGAGACGCTATTGACAGATCTGAATAACCCTCACCATCAGGTACCGATTATCCATGTTGCAGGCACGAACGGAAAAGGCTCTGTTTGCGCGTACTTATCTTCTGTGCTGACGGCGGCAGGCTATCGAACCGGGCGCTATACGTCGCCGCATTTAGTAAACTGGACAGAGCGTATTTGCATTAATGGTGAGCCGATTGGCTGGAGTGCGCTGCAAAATAGCCTTAATAAGGTGAAGGTCGCAATCGCTGAGGAAGGCCCGACGCCAACTCAGTTTGAAGTTTTTACAGCGGCGGCTTGGCAGCATTTTGCCGACCAGCAAGTGGATATTGCGGTTGTAGAAGTGGGTTTGGGGGGCCGCTTGGATGCGACCAATGTATTTGAAAAGCCTTTGGCGACGGTGATTGTTTCGATTGGGATGGATCACTGGCAGCGGTTGGGTGATACGCTCGCTAAAATTGCGGGAGAAAAAGCCGGGATTTTGAAACCGGGTGTCGTGGCGATCGCAGGCCCGCTCCCTTCAGAAGCACAGGCCGTTGTTACCGCTAGATCTGAAGAGGTCGGCGCACCACTAACTTGGGTGACGCCCGCGACAGAAGTTTCAGCAGACCCGCTACGGCTTAGCTATGGCGGGATTGAGTATCCGCAAGCGTTGTTGGGGGAGCATCAAAGGGTGAATTCGGCTTGTGCGATCGCTACTCTCCAAACCCTTCGTGCCCAAGGCTGGAAAATTCCAGATGCGGCGATCGCACAAGGCATGGCCGCCGTGCAGTGGCCAGGACGACTGCAAAAAGGACAGTGGCAAGGGCACGAACTTTTAATTGATGGCGCACACAATCGGGAGGCGGCGCGATCGCTCAGAAGCTACATAGATCGCACATTCCCCAACCAGTCAATTACTTGGCTGATGGGCATGTTGGACACTAAAGATCACGAAGGCGTATTGACTGAACTATTACGGGCAGGCGATCGCCTTCACTTGGTTCCTGTCCCTGAACATTTGAGCGCAACGCCTGAAACGTTGGAGGCGATCGCTCAGAAAATATGTCCTCACCTCACCACCACAATCCACACCAACCTGACCGCCGCACTTCCTGCCGCAACCCAAACCGCACCGGCCGTCTTCTGCGGCTCACTCTACCTAATCGGCCATTTCTACGAACACCACAGCTCTCAATCTGCGGCATAGCACCTAGCTTTGGGCATATCCCATTGGCGTCAAATAACAGCCCGCAATCTTCCAATCCCCCATCCGCTGCTGCTGCATCGTATACGTCGCCCGAATGAGCTGACCCTTTCGATCCATCAACATCACCTGCTGCGCAGGCAAACCCTCAATCTCCAAAAAATTCTCAAACATCACCGAACGAGGCCGATGCACAGGCGGATAAGCCGCTTGCACCATACTCACAAAATTCTCAGCCGTCCCAAACTGCACCTGAATCCCTGGCGCTGCCTGGGCAAAAGCCACCACCGGATCATCCTCCTGAAACGCTTTAATCTGCTGCTCAATCACCTGCCGAATCGCCATTAAATCCGCTTCTGTCACTTTCATACAGCCGCTTTTTATTCCACTGCTTTTCTATATCTTCAGGCCAAAAGTCATCCACAGCAATTTTTCAACGTCAAGATCTGATGATACATACTGATAAAATTCAGTCATATGTCAATTATCACCGTTCAAAATTTAGGCAAAGTCTATCCGGTCGCCATCAAAGAGCCAGGGTTCAAAGGCACGCTGCGCCACTTCTTTCGTCGCACCTATCGCAATATTGAAGCGGTCAAACAGGTTTCTTTCAGCATTGAGCCTGGTGAGATTGTTGGTTTTTTAGGGCCAAATGGCGCAGGTAAAACCACTACGCTAAAAATGTTAACGGGCCTGATTCATCCATCGACTGGCAGCGTGGACGTGGCAGGGCATCGACCTTTTCAACGAGACGCTCAATTTTTGCGGCAAATTACGCTCGTAATGGGCCAAAAGCAACAGCTAATATGGGATCTGCCTGCGCTCGACTCGCTTAGGATAAACGCCGCCATTTACGACCTTACCGATGCCGAAGCGCGTCAGCGTATCGGCGAACTGGCAGAAATGCTTTCTATTCAAGAGCAAATTAAGCAGCCTGTGCGCAAGCTTTCTTTGGGTGAGCGAATGAAGGCCGAAATGTTAGCGGCACTGCTGCACAGGCCACAAGTGCTGTTTTTAGATGAGCCTACGCTAGGGCTAGACGTGAACGCGCAGGTGGCCGTACGCAACTTTTTACAGGACTACAATCAGCGCTACGGGGCGACGGTGCTGCTGACGAGTCATTACATGGCCGATATTACGGCTTTGTGCGATCGCGTCTTGGTCATTCATCAAGGCAACCTGATCTACGACGGCCTCCTCAACGGTCTGCTCGAACGCTTCGCCCCTTACCGAGAAGTCTCCGTCGAGTTCGACCGCAACCAGTCTATAGACAAAGAAACCCTTCTACCCTACGGCAACCTACAAAAGCTAGAAGGCTGCAAAGCGACCTTTCTAATCAAAACGAGCGAGCTAACCCGCACCGTCTCCAGCCTACTAAACGACTACGCCATTCAGGATCTGACCGTGACTGAGCCCCCTATTGAAGACGTTATCAGCCAAGTTTTCCAAACTGGCACTCTACAATGAATCGGCTGATGAATCGCCCGCTACGAATTGCTCGCACCTTCATCTCGGTCTACTACGCCTACATGGTGGAATACCGCGCAGAGCTGATCTTTTGGGTGCTCTCAGGCAGCTTTCCGCTAATCTTCTTAGGTCTATGGAATCAAGCCGCGCAAAGCAATGATCTAGGCTTTACGCCCGCAGAATTTGCCAGGTACTTCTTAGCCGTTTTCCTCGCTCGCCAGTTCACAGTCGTCTGGGTCATTTGGGACTTTGAAAAAGAAGTCGTACAGGGCAAACTCTCGCCGCTGCTGCTTCAGCCAATTGACCCCGTCTGGCGTCATTTCTTCGGCCACCTAGCAGAACGACTCACCCGCCTACCCTTCATTGCGCTGCTGGTCGGTCTATTCTGCCTACTGTATCCAGACGCCATCTGGATACCCTCGCCCTACGCCTGCTTTTGGGGATCGCTCACGCTGTTACTCTCTTTCTGCCTGCGGTTCTTAATTCAGTACACCTTTGCCATGCTCGCCTTTTGGGTAGAGCGTGCCACAGCCATTCAGCAGTTTTGGTTTTTGTTCTACACCTTTCTTTCCGGCATGGTTGCGCCATTAGAGCTTTTTCCAGCCGCTATCAAAGCGTTTGCGCTATGGACACCCTTTCCTTACTTGGTCTACTTTCCCGCAAGTCTCCTAATAGGGCGACCCGTAGATTTAAATCGAGGCCTGCTGACGATGGCAGCATGGGGCCTAATCGCATGGGTAATTAACCGTAAGTTATGGAAGTTAGGTCTAAAACATTACTCTGGCATGGGCGCATAACATAGGTATGCCTAACTCAGCTTTGATCGAGTCTATGTAAAAAATACAACTATACATAGATATACGCGGCAGTCTTAAAACCGAATTTAATCAAATTTTAGAGCCGTTTTCATCAATTTTAGTCAATTTGGCAATCACTGTCTTTTAATATCCTAGTAATTATACGAACAAGATTAGGCTGTTTAGCTGATGTATGGCCTAAGTATTGTTTACTATGTTGGCTGAGACAAAGCGATACATAGTAAACAATACTTACGTATGCATTCGTGTTTACTAGGGGTCAGAGCACGTTGTTTTACGGGTGCTTTTATACCTCCACCCCGCTTTGACAGGTGCTTTTACGGTGCTTTTAATTGTGAGTATCAATCGGAAGATTGATTCATTAGCAGGCCACATTGCCACCTGGTAGATCTCACTTAATATTTCCATTTCAGAGTGCAGCCCAATTTAGGATTGAGTTCTAAAAACTAATGAGTAGTTTAATTCCACTAAAACAGCCTGTTTCCTTTGGAAAAGCATCTTTACAAGTGCTTCCCCAGCCTCTAGAAACCAGCCATGCACCCGCCAATGAGATCGCCAATGGGATTCTGTTAACCGAGTTGTCTAATCACGATTTAGTGAGCCGCTGTCAAAACCAACGCCAAAAAGACAGAGCCGCCTTTGAGGAGCTGGTTAGTCGCTATCAGCGCTACGTTGATAAGCTGCTGTATCATCTCGCCTCAGACTGGTCAGATAGAGCCGACCTTGCTCAGGAAGTTTGGATTCGCGTCTATCGCAGCATTCATCGGCTTAAAGAGCCCGCTAAGTTCAAAAGCTGGCTAGGCAGAATCACCACCAACTTGTTTTACGACGAATTGCGTAAGCGTAAGCGATTCAAGGGCTCGGTATCGTTGGATGTGCCTCGCTACTCTAGCGATCGCCAATATGACTGGGAACTACCTTCAGTAGAGCCAACGCCAGCCGACACTATGATGACCAATGAGTTTCACGATCATCTTAAGCAGGCCATGGCTGAGCTGCCTGACGTTTTTCAAAAGACGATCGCTATGCGTGAGCTACAAGGACTGTCGTATGAAGAAATCGCAAATATTACAGGCGTTTCTTTAGGCACGGTAAAGTCTCGCATTGCTCGTGCAAGACAGAGACTACAGGAGAAGCTAAAGCTTTATTTGAATGCTGGCTAGTGAACTAACTTGATGAGTGTTTGGAGAGAAGAGATATAGACAGAGCTGATTCTTTTGTGTAAGACCTCAACGTTTTACAAGAGGTTCCTGAACCCAGATATTAAGCTATATATCCATTGACAAACGAATACCATGCGTTCGCAAGTATAGCCGTTTGCTCAAGAGTCTAGCTGGTACCTTGATGAAAGGTGTTAGCGAGAAGTATGGCAGCCAACAAAATGATGAGAAGTCAAAAAAGAAGCCCAGGCCGCTTTTTGAGGCGATATTTTCGTGTACTGAAATTGTTTTGGCAGGTGGCGATCGCAGCCGAGCTGGAGTACCGTATCAACTTTATTGTTGCGGTCATTAGCAGCATTGGCGGGTTGGCAGGCAGCTTGTTCGGCCTGTTCTTGTTCTACAGAACGGGCTACACCTTTGACGGCTGGTCTTGGAATGAGGCTTTAGTTGTCTTGGGCCTCTTCACGTTGCTACAAGGCGTGTCAGCGACTTTCCTAGTGCCAAACCTCAACAAAATTGTGGGGTACGTACAAGAAGGCACGCTGGACTTTGTTTTGCTCAAGCCGATTAGCTCTCAGTTTTGGCTCAGCGCTCATACGGTTTCGCCCTGGGGTCTGCCAGATCTTATCTTTGGGATAATTATTGTTTTTTATGCAGGTGTGCAGCTAGAGCTTTCACCTTTGGCCTATCTAGCGCTGGTGCCGCCGCTGGTGCTGGGCGTAATTAGCCTTTATAGCCTGTGGTTTATTTTAGGCGCTACTAGCATTTGGTTTGTGAAGGTGTACGATACTGTTGGCGAACTCCGACCTCTCTTTTTAAGGATATGCCCATCAGTACCAGCGAAAAGGCTCAAAGAACCGCAATAACGGCCACAAAAAATCTCTAAGTAATTTTAGGCATCAAAATCTGTTCAAGGCAGTCAAACAATCCTTGAAAAAGCTGTTGTTATTTCTGTTGTTTTCTTCTTCTTGTATTTAGATTCTCTAAAGCCTATCTGCGCCTAAGCTAAGCGGGTTTCAAAGCCTTGAAGTGAGAAGTTCTCGTTTTGGCAAGCGGTACGCCTTGAAACCAGTTGAACAGACGGTCAATGTTGAGCGCTGCGCCAATCGCCATGTTCTGTAGGTGCGTTTTGGCTAGCCCAATGTAGCGTGAACGACGCAGGCCGTAGCTCCTCACGCTTTGCGATATCGTCCCTTCAATCCCTGCACGGCGGCGATATCGCTTCTGACCGGCCTTGGTTTTTCTGATCGCTCTAGCCTTAGCGAGCGCTTCATTCGCTGCTTGCGGCAGCAGACTCAACGAGCGATAGCCAGCAGCAGATTTCGTACACAGCTCAAGCGCCTTACAGGCAGCGCAGTCTTTGAGACGAAACCTAGCGTATAGGTACGGGTCGCCGGATGCTCTGGTGTGCGCCTTCCACTCTCTAGAGACTTTCCCCTGCGGGCAAGTAACCTGTTTGTTCTTCCAGTCAATTTCGAACTGGTCTACGCTGTATGCGCCTTCAGTACGGTTCTGCCAGCTCGGATCTACGCGCGGGGGGCCGACGGTTTCGATGCCTTTCTCCTGTTCACTTGCTAGCAATAGTGCATCCACATAGGCGGCATCGACGTAGTGTTCATCGGGCCGTAGCTGTTTGGCTATCAACGCATCGTGAATGCCTGCCATGCACTGTGCTTCATGGCTTCTAGCGTGGGT
>JBHYED010000003.1:0-223079 GCA_051860365.1 Phormidesmis sp. | reverse complement strand
GATACGCCTACCCTACGTTGGGTATTTCAGTCCTTCATGGCGATTCATCTCGTCACGATCAATGACCAGCAACAGGTGCTGAATCTCAACGAAAATCATCGCAAAATACTGCTCTTCCTGGGTTCTGCCGCTCAGGAATACTACCTATTATGTTGAATGAGCCTTTATTCTCAATGTGACAGTCAAAAGGGCGGAATGTGGGGTATAAAGTTCATTATTACGAATCGATATGGAGATAGTTGACAGCTCTGCTCATTCTTCACTGAACCCTAATAAACAAGAAGTTCAGCTCACAATTTGAGCAAGCAAAGGATCGCCACCGAAGCGGACGACATCAGTGCAGGGTAGGCCAGTTTCTTTTGTGATTTCGGCGATCGCACTCATCGCCCCCCGCTCATCTAACCCAAACGTATTCAACGCGATCCCCACCACTTTCGCAGAAGCAAACGTATCACCCGCCGTCACCACTGATTCATACAATCTGACAACTTCAGAGATCCCAGGAATCTTAAAATCAGGGAAGTGCTGAATGTGGGTAAGATTCGCCTTGTGAACCAGAATCAGATGCGTTGGCTGGCTACCCCGGATGAGCGGAAGGGTTGCAGTGGAGGCTGGATTAAGTAGAGAGCCTTGACCTTCAACAAAGAGAATATCGTGGTTATCGCCGTGACGGAGTACGGCTTGTTCAACGGCACCTGCGGCATAGTCTACGCGGATGGCATCAAGCGGGATGCCGTCGAAGCCTAGCATGAGGCCGGTTTGGCCCGTGGCGATGAGCTGCGATCGCAAACCTCTAGACTGAGCGGCCCGATTCAGCTCTATGCTGGCAGACATTTTACCAACGGCCATATCGGTACCGACCGTGAGAACGCGATCGCACTGCAACAACCGCGCCTTTCCACTCCCAACCGTCAGCCCCTCCGGCTCTCGCCGCATGTCCCACACCCACCGTCCGGCGTGAATATTATCTGCAATCTCAGGATCGTCATTCATCTGAGTATGCAGGCCATTCATCACCGAAAGGCCAGACTTTACGGCCTGCTTAATTTCCGCATACCAGGGTTCTGGTAGCCGACCACCAGAAGGCGCTAAGCCAATAGCGAGCACTGTGGGCTTTAGCGCCAGCGCAGCGTTTAAAGAAGACACAATCGGCGCATCGCAATCGATACCTGTTAAATCGGCAATCGATTCACCCGCTGCAGTTTCATCAATGACAACAACAATTGGCGATTGGCTATAACGCAGAAGCGAAATGCCGGTTTTACCTTTGCCTCCTTTCAGGCCATCGTGCATAAGTAGAGCAATACGATCATCAGGCTTGAGCATGGCGGGAAAGTCCAAGTCCAGGGAGATTGTTAGGCACTAGCGCACCGTTTTGTAGCTGAGCGCCTTGAAATGGGTCGTCTTTTAGATTGAAGTGGCTGTCAAGATCGAGGTGGTCGGCTAGAGGCGAAAGGTGGGCTAGCGCTGTGTTGGCGATCGCACTATCCGAATAACAGCCAAACATCACCTGCAATCCGCAAGCCCTAGCCGTAGAAATCATTCGTCGGGCCTCGCTTAGTCCGCCTGACTTCATTAGCTTAATATTGATGCCGTCAATGCAGTGCGCTAGTCGAGGAATATCAGCCCCTGTAAAGCAACTTTCATCAATAAAAACTGGCAGAGGTGACTGCTTATATAGATCAGGCAACAGGCCATCATCAGCGACAGATAAAGGCTGCTCTAGGTAGGTTACGCCTCGCTCGGCTAACCAATCGGCCATAACAAGCGAATCTTGCAGGCTCCAGCCGCCATTGGCGTCAATACTGACCTTAGCGCCAGATGGCATCTGAGGCATGAGCGCTTCAAACATAGCCTGATCGGCCTCAATGCCTTTTGGGCTTCCTAGCTTTACTTTCACAGAAGCCACCTGCTGCTGATTACACCATTTTTGCAAGCGATCCACTGCGCCCTCAGGTGAGCTAATGCCGACGGTAACAGCCGTGGGACTAATGTGCTGAAGATCTAAACCCCAAAGCTGCCAAAGGGGAAGGCTTGTGTGTTTGCCGAGCCAGTCGTGCAAGGCTACATCAATAGCGGCTCTAGCGGCTGAGCATATAGATAAGTCAGCTAGCAGCGCTTCAATTCGCTGATGCTGTAGCGGATGATATTCAGATAAAACAGATGCTAGAGAGTCTAAATCTCTGTTGATCCGCTCATTAGTTTGGGTTGTAGAACCGATAGAAAAGGGGGAGGCTTCGCCCCAGCCTTCCGTGCCATCTGCTTCGATACGAACCCACAGATTTGTTGAGCCTGTGGTGGTTCCCCGACTGATCGTCAGCGGTACGCGCTTGTTGAGGGTAAAGGGCTCAATGTAAATCTGCATTTCAGGCACATGACTATACACCGATAGAATAGGACGTAATGTGGCTATTCACTGCATCAATCACTGCATCAATCACTGCAACTGAGTTTTGGAAACGATACGAGTCTTTTTGCGATCGCTCTCCGATAGCTCATTTCCGGCCTGCAATACCGTCACATTTTCCTGCAACACCGTCGCTGCGTTCTTATCGCCCATCTGAATGGCTGTGTTTGCGGCTGACTGAAGCATGGTGACGGCTCCTTTGCGATCGCCCGCCTTCAGCTTCTCCTCAGCAATCTGCGTTTGCCGATACTTCGCTAGCGCCAAAATATTCTGTTGCACCGCAGCATCCACCTTCGGCACATAGGCATCTTGCGCTTCAATCTCTACTACAAATGTCTCGGTTGATTGGGCGTCAATCCCCACAGCAGGATCGTCGTAAGTTACATGAATTTTTGCAATCGTTGCGGTACTAGCGGCTAGCTGAGGAACGTACAGATTGAGTAAAATCACGCGGGACTGATCTTTCATCAAGTCGCCGATGCGAATAATGGCCTCGTTGCCTTCTTGAACGATGGGTAGCTCGACGGTTTCTGGAGCAACTTGAGCAACTGGCTTGAGATCTGCGAGGCGAGTACCATCGGCTAATTCAATATTGAGGTATGCGTTGGTGAGGCCGACAGATTGAATACGGGTGAACAGACGACCGAAGATCGCGATCGCCTCTTCCGCATGTTCAATATAGTTCAGCGATCCACCGCCCGCGTCTGCAATTTTCTCTAAAACGTCTTGGTTCCAATGATTGCCAAACCCCAACGTGCTTACCGTGAGGTTATAGCCCACAGCCACATCAGCCAGTTTCATCGCTCGATCATTGTCGCCATGCTCATTTTCACCATCAGTCAATAGCAGTAACTGAGATACTCGGTCGTCTTTACCAGCCGCTAGCTGACCAATACCGGCTTTGAGCCCATCATCAATACAGGTGCCACCGCCCGCTCTAAGACTGTCAATTTTACTTTTTATCGCGGCTAAATCAGTAGCGGGTTGATTTTCGATCAGGACTTTGGCTTTGTGATCGAAGGTGATGATAGAAATGCGATCGCGCTCCGTCAGCCGGTCAATTAGCTTATACGTCGCCTGCTTCACCGTCCTCAGCGGCACTCCACCCATCGAGCCGCTACAGTCCAGCACAAAACACAAATTCAAAGGGGCCTGAGCCCCTTCGCCGGCTGCTGATAGCGACACCGATAGCTGGCGCTGATTGTTTTCCTGCTGGGAAGGCATGTGAGCATCACTCAAGGCCCATTGCAAATCAACTTTCATAACTCGGCATCGCTCCTAACGTTCAACTGAAATAATAAAGTCTCTACAGGTTATTAGCATCAGCTCAACCGGGATCGATTCCGCGCGTGAAGTGCGCCATTAGCCAAACAAACCGCACACAGATCTTTCCCAAGCAACGTAACAACTATCGAATGAGGCACCCACCAGTGGCACTCATTCATCGAATGCTCTACCACTTCATCGACCTATTCTAAGCAATGCCATGCTTTGCATTTTTCGATAAGCTGCATGTTGGCTGTATGGCGATCGCAATCTAAATCCCTTTTCACTCTCGCTGCTCGTATCACCTCCACGTAACTCGACGGAAACCCAAGCCTCTCGCATCCTACAACGACCAAATCTCGATACCAAGAAAACGGTAGTAAGAATTCGTCAACATGTGTCACTGCGGCTATATAGGTCACGCATTTTCCAAAGCCGTCAGCCTCAATAAGTGCTCTATCGTAGCCAGCGCCAGCCCCTTCGTGTTTGTCGAGTGCGATCTCATGTCAGGGGGCGATATGTCGTAGATGGCGACGTGGATAATGGTGCGATCGTGGGATGACTACAGCCCTTAATTTTTCAATCTAAGAAAATATCGTCTTTGCTTTTATCTTGAAGAACGCTGTAGATGTCTATTTCGAGAGAAATTTGATAGATGTCACGTTTTGAGAGCGTTGTCTTCTGGGCGAGCTGACGGCTGGCCTCGGAGCGGGAAAGGCCCTGGGCAATTAGATTTTGCAGCGCTGTGATGATTTCGGCTTCGGTGAGAGGCGCTTGGGTTTGGGGAGTAGGTGCGATCGCCACCGTAAACTCTCCTTTAGGCACAACCTTTTCATAATGCAGTAAAGCCTCTGCAATCGACCCTCGCCAAAATTCTTCGTATCGCTTTGTCAGTTCTCTAGCAAGTGTCACAGCGCGATCTGTGCCTAAAATTTCTCCTAGTTCCGTCAGCGTTTTAATCAGCCGGTGCGGACTTTCGTAGAGTATGGCCGTGCGTGGCTCTGTTTTAAGTTCCGCTAGTCGGGCCTTGCGAGCTTTGCCTTTAACTGGGAGGAAGCCTTCAAAAACGAAGCGATCGCTTGGCAACCCGGCCGCCGCCACCGCTGCAATCACTGCCGTCGGCCCTGGAATAGGAACGACAACAATATCGGCAGCTACACAGGCGCAAACCAATTCATAACCTGGGTCAGAGATTCCAGGCATACCCGCGTCGGAGACGAGTGCGATCGCCTCTCCCCTTTCCAACCGAGCAATCAACTGAGGAATCCGCTGCTGCGTATTGTGGTTGTGATAGCTAATTTGTGGCGTCGTAATTTGAAAATGCTGCAGCAGCTTTCCCGTATGGCGAGTATCTTCTGCAGCAATAATATCTGCCTCTTTTAAGGTGCGAACGGCCCGGAAGGTCATATCTTCCAAATTGCCAATAGGCGTGCCGACTAGATAGAGCGTGCCAGGTTCGATGGAATGGCTATCTACGCTGTGGCTTTGCTCAAAATCTGTCACGAAGTAGGGCCAAAATAAGCTTTATATTGAGATCCTACCGCAGCGCAGCGACGCGACTAAAGACAACCCAAAAGGTAAGCAAATGGCTAACAAGCGAGGACTTTTTGTCGGCATAACGACGCTGGACTGTCTGTATCAGGCTGAGCGTCCGCCTGCTGCCGATGAAAAAGTTGTTGCGACCAAAAGCCTATTAGTCTCGGGCGGGCCTGCCACCAATGCGGCCGTTGCCTTTACTCAGCTAGGCGGCTCGCAAGGAAATGATGCCATCTTGCTCTCTGCTGTGGGCGAGCATCCGCTCACAACGCTGCTTAAAGAAGACTTGCAGGAATATGGCGTCACTATTATCGATCTGACGCCTGAAAGATTAGCGCCACCGCCTGTCTCCTCAATTGTTGTCACAAAAGAAACCGGTGAGAGAGCGGTGGTAGCCGCTGATGCGGTGGATATGCAGGTGGCCGCAAGTCAGGTGTCTGCTGATGTGCTGGCAGATGTGGATATTGTGCTGATTGATGGGCATCAGATGGTCGTTGGCTCGCAGATTGCGCAGTGGGCGAAGGCGAAGCAGGTTCCGGTGGTGGTGGATGCGGGAAGTTGGAAGCCTGGTTTTGAGGCGGTGCTGAGCTTTGCTGATGTGGTGGTGGCTTCTGCTAATTTTATGCCGCCGGGATGCAGCAGTGCAGATGAAATATTTTCCTATTTGAAAGGCTTAGGCGTGGCACAGGTGGCCATCACACAAGGCGCGCGGCCTATTTTATTTTGGGAGAATGGCGAACAAAAAGAGATAGAAGTGCCCAAGATTCGAGCGGTGGACACATTAGGAGCCGGTGATATTTTTCACGGTGCGTTTTGCCACTTCTATATCAGCCACCTTTTTGAAGAGACGCTACTGAAAGCGAGCCGAAGTGCATCTTTTGCCTGCCAGTACTGGGGTACGCGTGACTGGACAAAAATTTATCGAATGACGGATGAGGATGAAGCCGATGAGAGGATAGACAGCTAGCGTCCTGACTTGCGTGGGCTTGACCAGTAGACTAATAAAGTTTGATACGACGCGCTCCTATGGGCAGTCTATTGACGTGTGTGCCATTCGTTAGGGACTAAGTTTTGATGCCGTTTGAGAAGGAAAAAGAAGTTGCGATCGCGGCTGCTATTAATGCAGCCATCATCTGCGAGCAGGTGCGTAAAACAATGGTGCCAGAAGCGATTGAAAAAAAGGACAAAAGCCCGGTAACGGTCGCTGACTTTGGTGCTCAAGCAGTAGTGTGCAAAGCACTCAAAGAAGCCTTTCCAAACGATCCGGTAGTGGGTGAAGAAGATGCAGGGGAGCTAAAAACGCCCGAGATGACAGCGCGGTTGCAGCAGGTAACGGACTACGTAAAACAGGTGGCACCCAATGCAACGCCTGAGACCGTAACGCAGTGGATTGATCATGGCAATGGTAAGGTCGCTAACCGCTACTGGACACTCGATCCAATTGACGGCACCAAAGGTTTTTTACGCAAAGACCAGTACGCGGTAGCCCTGGCAATGGTGGCGGATGGTGAAATTAAAGTGGGTGTTTTGGCTTGTCCTGCGCTGACGCTTGAATTGAAAGGCGGCTCTACAACAGGTATTCTCTTTGTCGCGGTGCGTGGTGAAGGGGCAACCATGCAGGCGATCGCAGGCGGCACGCCACAGCCAATTAAAGTGACTAGCTCTGACGATCAGGCGCACTTTCGCTTTGTAGAGAGTGTGGAGTCAGGGCATGGTGACCAAAGCTTGCAGAGTGCGATCGCCAAAGCCGCAGGCGTTACCACCGAATCTATGCGTATGGACTCGCAAGCTAAATACGGTGCAGTCGCCTCAGGCAATGCGATTTTATACCTACGCCTGCCTTCACCCAAATACCCAGGCTATCAGGAAAAAATTTGGGATCATGCTGCTGGCGTAATTGTTGTAGAAGAAGCTGGTGGCCGCGTGACTGATATGCACGGTGAGACGTTAGATTTTTCCAAGGCTGACAGGCTCAGCACAACGGGCGTTGTTGTTAGCAATGGCGAAATTCACGACAAAGTTTTGGCAGCACTGGCTGCTAGCAAATAGGCATACAAAACGGTTTTGAGACGACTGAACGCTGGGTTTTGTTTCCTATGCTCTGCTTGCAACTGAAGCTACTTCCGAATGCTGAGAAACTTTTAAGCTTTCTTCCTCCGGTGTGTTCAAGGCCGTTGCGCCCAAGCCCGGGAGTAGCTGTCTGGCCATGTTGGGGCTTTCTTCTAACAGAAATTGCAAGAACGTTTCGGCTACAACAGAAAGCTGTTTTCCCGCCAAGTTAGCGACGTACCAGTGCCGCTCGATGGGGAAGCCCTGGATGTCTAAAATGGCGAACTCGCCTGTGGTTCCTTCGGAGATGATGGTGTGCTGGGAGAGCACTGAAATGCCTAGTCCACCTGCGATCGCCTGCTTAATCGCCTCATTACTCCCCAGCTCTAGCCGCACCTTTACCTTAATATCTTTTTCAGTGAACAGCTTCTCTACAGCCTTCCGCGTGCCAGAGCCTGACTCACGCATAATAAACGGCTCATTATTCAGCGCCTCAATCGGAATATTTTTCTTCCGTGCCAGCGGATGACTCGTCGGCGCGATCACAACCAGTGGATTTTCTAAGAAAGGATGCACCGTCAAGTCAGGCTGGCTCGGCGTTTGGCTGATAATATATAGCTCATCTTCGTTGGTAGACATGCTCTCTTGTAGGCGCTGGTGGTTGGTCACCTGTAACGAAATATCAATACCTGGATAGCGCTTGCAAAACGGCCCTAATAGCCTCGGCACAAAATACTTTGCCGTTGTAATCACAGCCAGCTTCAGCTTGCCTTGCTTCATGCCCTTAAGATCAGCCACTGACATCTCAAACTGCTCTAGTCCTTGGAAGATTTCTTGACAGGTAGTGAGTAGCTTCTGTCCTGCTTCTGTAAGGTACAGGCGCTTACCAATTTGCTCAAACAGCGGCAGCCCAACGGCTTTTGTGAGCTGTTTTACCTGAATAGAAACAGTTGGCTGCGTGAGATATAGCTCTTCGGCAGCGCGCGTAAAACTTCCGTGTCGAGCTGTCGCTTCAAAAACTTTGAGCTGATGGAGCGTTGCATGAATCACGGGAGACTACCTCTTTCGTTGATTACTGATGATACCGGCACTTATATAGATAAGAGTCTATCAGAGAATGAAATTATCATGTGTTAATCAATGATGCGCTTTGAGTGAAGATACCCTTTAAACTCCTTTGCATGGCGATTTATTTCTTTTGGGGCGCCGATGAATTTCGGCTAAAAAAGGCGGTGATGGCGTTGCGCGATCGCACGCTCGATTCCAACTGGGCTAGCTTCAACTACGACCGCCTCGGCCCTGACTTAGCCGACGCCCCCATGCAGGCACTTAACCAGGCAATGACGCCACCGTTCGGCATGGGCCAGCGACTGGTGTGGCTGGTTGATACCCCCATTGGCCAGCGATGTCCTAATGAAGTTATGACTGAAATGGAGCGGACACTACCGCTAGTGCCAGCATCCACGGTACTGCTTTTAACCAGTCCCAGTAAGCCAGACGGACGGCTGAAGTCAACAAAGCTGCTGAAAAAATATGCGGACGTGCGTGAGTTTGCCGCGATCGCGCCTTGGCAAACCGATCAGCTTATTAGCCAGGTGAAGCGGGTCGCTCAGGAAATGAATCTGCGGCTGAAGCCTCAGTCGGCTGAGCTACTGGCTGAAGCGGTGGGCGCTGATACGCGCAGGCTGTACAACGAAGTAGAAAAGCTCAGTTTGTACTGGAGCGAAGCCGGAAAAACTAAAGCAGAGCCGCTGCCGCCAGAGGTGATTACTCAGCTTGTGGCCGTGAGCACGCAAACGAGCTTTCAACTTTCTGAGGCGTTGATTGCCGGTAGAACCGACCAGGCGCTGAGCTTAGCCAGCGATTTACTGGCTAATAATGAGCCAGCACTGAAGGTAGTTGCCACGTTAGTTGGGCAGTTTCGGCGGTGGCTGTGGGTGGCTGTAATGGCGGCTGAAGGCGAGCGGGATACGCGGGCGATCGCCAAAGCTGCCGAAATTAACAACCCTAAACGTATCTATATATTGCAAAAACAAGTACGGGGCTGTTCCCCTGCTCAGCTTCGTAAGGCCCTCTCCTTATTGATGGCCTTAGAGTTTAGCCTCAAGCGCGGCGCCCCTGATGACATTACGCTGCAAACGAAAATGATTGAAATTGCAAGCTGTTTTTAGCAAAATTGTATTTAAGGCGCTGTTGATCACATGTCCTAAGACGCAAACACCACGCGGCAATTGGCCACGGCTCCTCTAGAATGTGCAGATAAACCACGCGGTTTCACCCAAATTCATCTGCACATTCTGTATCTATATTGAGGAGCTAAAGATTACTTGTTATGACTTCCCAGACTCATCGCCGTCATTTCGCTTGGCTGGCACTCGCCTTGAGTACCGTCGCGATCGCTCAGCTTGGTTCGCTAGTCACTCAGGGGCTTTCATCACCCGCTCATGCTCAAGACATCACAGAAACCGATGTCGCGAACTACGCTCAGACTGTTTTGAGCATTGAAGACTTACGGATTGTAGCCTATGGCGCAGCTAATGATGTTTTAGTCGCAGCGGGCCTTGAAGAAGGCATTTTAGAAACGCGGTTGAGTTGCGCTAATAATAAGATGTCTGATATGCCTGATGTTCCTAAAGCTGACCGGGTGAGCCTGCGTACGGTGCTCGTCGAATTTTGCAACGAGGCCAGTGAGATTGCCACTGCCAATAATCTGACGTCTCAGCAATTTAACGAGATTACCGCCGCCCAAAAAGCCGATCCAGCGATCGCGGGACAAATTCAGGCAGCGATGAGCGAACTGTAGCGCCAAAAAGCCACAGCCCCACCAGCACGCTACAATTGCATACTCAGTATTTTCCGGTCGTCGTCGTCCGTTTTTAGCCATGCAATTTATTGACCAAGCCGAAATTGAAGTAGAAGGTGGCACAGGCGGTGACGGAATGACCTCCTTTCGCCGGGAAAAGTACGTGCCCGCAGGTGGCCCTTCCGGCGGCACGGGCGGCAATGGCGGCTCTGTTATCCTACAGACCAATAACAATTTACAAACGCTGCTGGACTTTCGCTATTCCCGCCGATTTCAAGCGCCTGATGGCGTCAAAGGCGGCTCAAAAAGTAAGACGGGCGCTTGCGGTGATGATTTGGTGGTTGAAGTTCCCTGTGGCACCTTGGTGTATGACATTGGCACAGGCAAATTAATGGGCGATTTGACTGAGCCGGGTCAGACGCTGGTGATTGCACCGGGCGGTAAAGGCGGCTTGGGTAACAAGCACTTTTTAAGTAATCGGAATCGGGCGCCTGAGCGATCGCAACCCGGCGCACCTGGTGCCATTCGCAGCATCAAATTAGAACTCAAGCTGCTGGCAGAAGTTGGCATCATTGGCCTTCCCAACGCAGGCAAATCTACCCTTATCTCCACGCTGTCTTCGGCCAAGCCTAAAATCGCCGACTATCCTTTCACCACGCTCATTCCTAACCTGGGCGTTGTTCGCAAGCCCACAGGTGACGGCACGCTATTCGCTGATATTCCCGGTTTAATTGAAGGGGCTCACGAGGGCCAGGGGCTTGGGCATGACTTTTTGCGGCATATCGAGCGCACCAAGCTACTGCTACACCTGGTTGATGGCACGGCTGAAAACCCCGTTTCGGACTATCACACAATTCAGCAGGAATTGATTGCCTATGGACAGGGGCTAGCGAGTAAGCCTCAGATGCTGGCAATTAATAAGATAGATTCACTCTTAGAAGAGGAAGTGGATGAGCTAGCCGCTCAGCTATCGCTGGCCACGGGTGAAAGGGTTTTTCGGATTTCGGCAGTGAGTCGAGAGGGTGAAGATGAACTGCTTAGGGCAGTTTGGAAGCTGCTAGATAAGACGAATGCGGCGATCGCAGCCGAAGAAGCCCGCACCGCTCAAGCACTTATTGAATTCAATACACCCACGCTTCGCCCTATTTCTTAGGCTGTTACCTGGCTCATTATTTTCCCTGGCTCGTTATTTTAAATGAATTGCGAAAAGCTCATCCTCGCTCGACATGAGAATATATACAGACGAGCTAGAAGGCTAAAGGCATGAAAGATCTGATTAAAGGATTGCGCGAGTTTCAAAGCAACTACGTTCCAGAACACAAGGCGCTGCTAAAAGAATTGGCTCAAGGACAGCATCCGAGAGTGCTCTTTATTACGTGCTCTGACTCGCGAGTACAGCCTGAGCTGATGACCCAATCGGATCTGGGCGATCTATTCGTAATTCGCAATGCCGGCAATATTGTGCCGCCTTATGGTGCCACGAATGGCGGCGAGGGAGCCACGATTGAATACGCAATTAAGTCACTTGATATTCAGCATATTGTGGTTTGCGGGCACACCACCTGCGGCGCGATGAAAGGCCTGCTGCAAATTGGTGAGCTAGAAGCTAAGATGCCGCTGGTGTACAACTGGCTAAAGCATACCGAAGGCACGCGTGAAATGGTCGAAGAAAACTACGGGCACTTGGGCAAGCAAGAGAAGCTGGCAACGCTGGTGGCAGAAAACGTGCTGACCCAAATTGATAACTTGCGGACATATCCGGCTGTGCGATCGCACCTTCGCAAAGAAGAAGTCATGATCCACGGCTGGATCTACAACATCGTAGATGGCTCTGTGCTCACCTATGACCGCAAGAGCCGTACGTTTATCCCGCCCTTCCAGTCTTTGGATGCGTACGACAATAATAATCGAGAGTCCGCCGAATATTCTCAGACGGGCTCTCGTGGGTCATCTAGAATTTCTGTGGCACAGCGCGATCGCATTTATCGCGGCTCACCTTCTTTCTACAACCAATAATTTGGGGTAATTAATTGTAAAGCGTGTAAAGCGATCGCTAACTCATCACACTTACAAAGCCATCGCTGGGCGTATCCACACCGCCCGAGCACACCATCCCCTTACTTACATCTAGCGTAATCACAGTGCCATTGCGAATAATCTCAGTGGCTCGCTCAACGCCCACAATCACCGGAATACCTAGCCGCATTCCCAGTACCGCCGCGTGGCTAGTCATACTGGACTCTTCAGTGATAATGCCGCCTGCTCTGCGAATGGCATCCACATAGTCCGCGCTGGTTCTCGGTACCACCAGAATTTCGCCCGCATGGAAGTCCTTAATCGCTGCTGTACTATGGGCAATTCTGGCGCGACCACTCACAGATCCTTCGCCAATTCCTTTCCCATGGCCTAGCACCGCCGTCACTACTTCCACCTTAATCAAATCTGTGGAACCAGAGACACCCTGTAGCGTGCCTGCCGTCATCACCACCAAGTCGCCATCGCGCACCATTTCCTTTTCTTGCGCTACGTTCATCGCCGCCTGAAAAGTCTGCGCTGTAGACGGCAAATCAACTACCAGCAGCGGATTAACGCCCCATACCACCTGTAGCTGTCGAGACACATCCACCAGCGGCGTCACTGCCAGAATGGGAGCCTTGGGCCGAAACTTAGAAACGTTTCTGGCCGTTGCCCCGCTACGAGTCATCGTCATAATGGCAGCGGCTCTTAGCTGTGCTGAAATCTGGCCTACTGCCTGACTAATCGCGTTAGGAATCGTATGCGTTTGGCTAAAGTCTTCAGTAATGTGCTTTAGCTGCTCTCTTTCCGTGCGCCGTGCAATGCGATCCATCGTGGCGACAGCTTCGACAGGAAACTGTCCCACGGCGGTTTCGTTTGAGAGCATGATCGCATCCGTGCCATCAAAAATCGCGTTGGCCACGTCAGAAACTTCTGCCCGCGTCGGACGAGGGCTATCCACCATGCTATCGAGCATTTGAGTCGCTGTAATCACAGGAATACCCAGGCGGTTTGCCGTCGCAATTAGTCGTTTTTGCAGCACCGGCACATCTTCAGCCGGTAGCTCTACGCCTAAGTCGCCTCGCGCTACCATCACGCCATCCGAAAGCGATAAAATTGCCTCCATTTGCTCAATAGCTTCGTGCTTCTCAATTTTCACAATCACCGGCACACGGCGATTGGTTGTATTTTGAATCAGCTCTTTAATCTCTAAAACGTCTTGGGGATTGCGCACAAAGCTCAGCGCCACCCAATCTACGTTTTGATTCAGGCCAAACATCAAGTCTTTTTTATCCTTTTCCGTCAGCGCCTTAATCGACAGATAAACGCCGGGAAAGTTAACACCCTTACTGTCAGAAAGCTTGCCGCCGACAACAACCTCACAAAGCAGATTGCGGGCTTCCATCTCCTTGCCAATCACCTCCATCTCAACCTTGCCGTCGTCCATCAAAATAATGGCGCCTTCAGGTACCTCTTCGACCAATGGGCCATAGGTAACAGAGCTTTCGGTTTGAGTGCCTGGAATATCACGGCTCGTAAGCGTGAATTTGTCACCATTAACCAAATTAATCGGCCCATCTTGAAACTTGCCAAGGCGAATCTTTGGCCCTTGCAAGTCCTGCAAAATGCCGACAGGTTGGTTAAGCTCAAAGGAGATCTGACGAATCAGCTTGATATTCTTTTGATGGTTCTCTTGGGTGCCGTGAGAGAAATTGAGTCGTAGCGTCGTTGCGCCTGCTTCAATAATTGCTCTGAGTGCTTCTGGACTCTCGGTGGCAGGGCCAATGGTCGCGACAATTTTGGTTCGGCGCAGAGCAGGACGCAGTGGCATACGCTTAAATCAGTAGAAATACAAAAAATTATCTGCTCAAACGATACCACTGTAAGGCCCTATTCTCGGGCTAGAGTCGCGCGAAGGGTTTGGGAAGATTATTTAACAGCCCAAAATCATTTCTGTTCTCCTGCTAAAGTATCTAACCTGATGAGCAGCTAGTCGGATACGATAAAGCCTATAAAAATCAGGAAAACTTGACTCTTTTATATCTTTAATCAACGTCACAAAACTTTATTATTTATCTTGGGTAGCGTATACTACCGAAGAACGTGGTATGTAGGAGCACACATATGGTGTCGGCGGCAGTAGTAGAGCCCCTGGCAGTCACCCGGAGAGTCCCTAAGCGGTTTCTAGATGCAGAGGGTGGGCTTAGTCCCAATCTGCTAATTTTTTTCGGGGCTGTCTCACTGGTCATTCTTTCAACAGTTGGATATTTTGTTTGGCACTGGCCTAGCTGGTGCTGCTTTGCTTTTAACACCGTGGCTCTGCATTTAGTGGGCACCGTCATTCACGATGCTTCACACAAATCAGCCCACAGTAATCCCATCGTCAATGCAGCGCTAGGCCACGGCAGCGCACTAATGCTGGGCTTCACCTTTCCCGTTTTTACTAGAGTGCACTTGCAACACCACGCTCACGTAAACGATCCTGAAAACGATCCTGATCATTTTGTTTCGACGGGTGGGCCTTTGTGGCTGATTGCAGCCAGATTTTTCTACCATGAGATCTACTTCTTTCAGCGTCGCTTGTGGAAAAAATACGAGCTTTTAGAATGGTTTTTAAGCCGTTTGACGGTAGGACTATTTATTTACGCTGCCTGCCGCTACGGTTTCATCGACTATCTGTTTAATTTCTGGTTCTCGCCTGCGCTAGTCGTCGGTTTGGCGTTGGGTTTATTTTTCGACTACCTGCCTCACCGTCCTTTCAAAACGCAACACCGCTGGAAGAACGCTCGGGTCTATCCTGGTCGAATTTTGAACTTTTTGATCATGGGTCAGAACTATCACTTGATTCACCATCTTTGGCCTTCTATTCCCTGGTATAAGTACAAACCTGCTTATGAGGTAATGAAGCCCTTGCTAGACGAGAAGGGATCGCCACAGTCGCTTGGCCTGATGCAGACCAAAGACTTTCTAGGTTTTATGTACGACCTTTTTCTAGGCATTCGTTTTCATCCTAAGCCGGGTAAAAGCAAGTAGTATCCCTGTTTAATCTGTTTAATAAATTAAGTCCATAGCAAAAAGACCTACCGGTCAATAATCGGTAGGTCTTTTTGCAGGTTAAAAAAATGGTGTGATATTAAGCGCCCATATCAACAACAGAGTCGCGAAGTAACGTAATTTGCTCGTTAAATTCGAGGGCAACGATGCTTTCAAATGCTTTGGAGGCACCCGCAGAGAGTTCGTATCCATCTGGAACAGGAACGACATTACCTTTACTCATTTCTTCAGATAGCTCGTACCAAAACACTAACTTAGTGTTTTCAGCAAAGGCGCTGTAGGCCTTGGTTTCTTCTGTAGATTTCTTCTCTACTAGGTTGCGCATAAAGGTTAGCTGGTCTTCGTGCGACATGCCCTTTACAGTTTCTAGCAAGTTTTGGGTGAACTGTGGCTCAGCAGCGCCCGGTGCTGCCGGTGTAATGGAGCCGCCCATGTTTTTGTATACGACCCAAAGTAAGCCAAGCTGCTCATCGGTGCTTAATCCTTTGAATTCTGAAAGCTGTTGAGACAGACTGGTGGTTGGATTGGCTGGCATAATAATGCGTCCTTTTTACGAGTGGTGCTCGCTGTACTCCAGGATCGTAGCCATCTGCGGGTTGCGTTCTGAATGTCCGAAAGGGGGAATTCAGCGTTTAAGCCTCTCTTTCTATGGGCCGAAGTCGTGAGCAGCAGACGTTCAGCTAAGGCATAGGTCGGGGCGTAGGTCGCGCGCACCGCGTAGGTAGGCGTGCTTAACGTCATTTTGAGAGACTGAGAGGGGCGTATAGATCATGAGACGGATGCACTGGGGCAGGCTGCCTTGGACGTGCATTTGCTGGACATCTAGGAGGGGAACGTTGTCCCACTTGGGACGGGTGCGGGCGATCGCAGCTGGAAATATAGCATCCAAGTCCCTGGTCACCGAAAAAGTCACGCTCACAATTTGACTGGGATCGAGCTGATTTTGCGACTCGACGGCATTCAGCATTTCAGTGACGGCCTGGGCGATCGCCTCTGCTGAATTTTCTGAAACGGTCGTCGCCCCTCGAATAGCTCGTATCTGCCAGTCCACAGCTATAATTTCCTTTTCTATCCGGTGTTCACTTATGCAAGCGCATCCCTATTTAACCATTGATTTCAGGCGTGATCTCAAGCGCAGATCCTGGACTAGATGCTGGGTGGCTGATACATCCATAGCGGCACGCCGCTGGTGGACACTTCAAAATCAATACGTGCTAGGGTCGCCGGTAAATGTGCAGGAAGCATAGCCCAAGGTGAAGCCCCCTCAAACCGACTGCCTGGCAGCACTCGGCTCAATAGCGGCTTTTTCTCCTCAAAGGTGTAGCACTCCGCTTTTTCAGGATCGAGTCCGCCTAGCTCAGCGGCCTTACGACGCGCATCTTCCTCACTGCCGAGCTGATCGACAACGCCAAGCACCAGCGCCTGTTCTCCAGTAAATACCCGGCCATCTGCAAATTGTCTGACGACCTCTTCACTCAAGTTTCGTCCTTCGGCCACCGTGCGCACAAACTGGCCATAGCTGACGTCAATTAGCTCTTGTAAAATGATTTCTTCTTCAGGCGTCAGCGGTCTGTCAAAGGCCAGAATATCTTTGTATGGGCCAGATTTGATCACCTTAAAAGACACGCCGATCTTATCCAGCAGCGGTTCAATATTGTTGCCACGCAAAATGACGCCGATAGATCCTGTAATCGTGCCTGGATTCGACACAATATGATTTGCGCCCACACCAATATAGACACCACCTGAGGCCGAAATATTGCCGAAGCTGGCGACGATTTTGACCTTTTTCTGAAGTTTTCTGAGAGCGCTGTAGATTTCCTGAGAATCGGCAACGGTACCACCAGGGCTATCGATTCGTAGCAGCAGTGCTGGAAATTTCTTTTCCTCTACTTCCTTAAGGGCTTCTAGTACGCGTTTGCGAGTGGCCTGGGCGATCGCGCCAGTAATTTCAATGCGAGCAATCTGTTTGCGATAGCGAGGCTTAAAAGGCCAAATCATAAAAATTTCAAGGCTAGAAGCTTTACATTACTTTAGAGTAAGTATACGACCTGCCATGCCCACCCCGATACCAGTAATCAAGGTGCGGATAGCCTCTCCCCTTAGCTGCTTTCATAGGCCCTAAGATCATTGACAATAACCGCATGGATTCTCACCCTTCTCCTGATCTCGCCCACAAAGCACCTCGTATTCCCCTGCCGCAGCCCCTATCTGCGCTAGCTTCCAATCCGCTAGTCCTAATCGCTCCGTTCTTCCTGTGGGGAACAGCAATGGTCGCTATGAAGGACGTCATGGTTGAGACAACCCCTTTATTTATTGCAGGTGTGCGGTTACTGCCAGCAGGGCTTCTGGTTGTTTTAGTGTCAGTACTGCTCAAGCGAGAGCAGCCCAGTGGCTGGCGAGCTTGGCTATGGATTGGTTTGTTTGCTTTGGTCGATGGCACTTTATTCCAAGGCTTTTTAGCGAAGGGTTTAGAGCGTACCGGGGCGGGGTTAGGCTCTGTGATGATCGACTCTCAGCCGCTGGCGGTCGCGATTATGGCGCGTTTTCTGTTTCAAGAATGGATTGGGCCGCTCGGTTGGATAGGCTTACTGGTTGGGCTGCTAGGCATTAGCTTTATCGGCCTGCCAGATGATTGGATCCTGAGCCTTTTTAATGGACAAAATTCCGTGCCTAGCTTTGAGCAAGAGCTGTGGTCGGTGTTGTTTCAGCAGGGTGAGTGGCTGATGCTGATGGCCGCGATGTCGATGGCTGTGGGCACTATTTTGATTCGTTATGTAGCGCGCTGGGCCGATCCGGTAGCCGCAACTGGCTGGCATATGGTGCTAGGCGGTGCTCCTTTATTTATTGCTTCGCTAACTGATAGCTCATGGGCCGCAGGTGACTTGCCTTGGAGCAGTCTTTCGCTTTCTGGCTGGCTCGAGATTGGCTATGCGACGGTGTTTGGCAGTGCGATCGCCTACGGCATATTTTTCTATATCGCTGCCCAAGGAAATCTCACTAGTCTTAGTGCCCTCACCTTTTTAACGCCCGTATTTGCCCTTCTTTTTAGCACGCTATTGCTTTCAGAAAGCCTCAGCACCTTACAGTGGAGCGGGGTTCTGCTTACCTTACTCAGCATCTACCTCATCAATCAGCGATCGCAACTCGCTGTCTGGCTATCAGCCCGCTTACCAATCGACTTATCAGCGCGTCCTCCTGAGACATCAGCGTCTCAAAAACCGTCCGAATGAATATCATGGGGGCCTCGCAATATATACGCATACTGAACTAAAACTTAGTCAGAAACGCGCAGAGCCACATGTCAATTACAGCGGCGGCTACGGGTGTTCTGATAAAAGCACGTAAACCTACGGATAATAACCATAAAGAACAGGACAACTTAGAACCTTCATCAACAGTAGGATTAAATGGTTAGGGTAGGATGTGCTTACTGAAAATAGAAAGTTCTTATATTTCTTTTGAAAGCGACGTTTTGAAAGCCTTTGATTCGCTTGGCGACTGGCATGAACAAGGTTTGATGGGCATCCTATTTTTGATATTAGTTCAGTTTGATATTACGCATTTCAAGCGCCGCTAGGTACCCAAAAGATAAATTAGGCAAAAATAGCAATGATTCGGCGTTCTACTTTAATCTTTCTCACCTGCATGGCCGCTTTGGGCACGTCGTCCATGCGGGCCGCGAGCGCCGCTTCTGCTACGAAGCCATTATCTCTTTCTGCACCAGTGCTGATTGCTCAAGCCTCCGGCAGCAGTGCCATCAATGGCAATTTAGATATCAACTCCCAAGGAGAAGCGGTCAGATTGCTGCAAATTCGCTTGCAGCAGGGCGATTTTTATACAGGGTTAGTTGATGGCGTTTATGGCTTAGGTACCCAAAGAGCGGTCAAAGCCTTTCAGGCCGAGGCCGATCTGCCTGAAACAGGGGTGCTGGATGACGAGACATGGCGACAAATTAGAAGTACTATTCCTGCACAATCTGCTGCTAGTGGTAGCGATACGCCTGCAAGTAACACGGCTGTTAGTAATGTTACTACTGCGCCTGTGACAGCACCGACAGCGAGTGAGCTGCCTGCAGATACAGATGCGACTACTGCCACTGCTGTAGAGGGTGAAGCCAGCGGCCTTGGTAGAATATTTGGGTTGAGCTTGGGCCTAGTTGCGGTGGTTGCAAGCTTCGGCATCGGCTTCTTTATCGCTAATCGTAATAAAGCTGTTGGCTCTGAATCAAACGAATGGAGTAAAAATGAGCCAACTGCGAGTCTGGCGCTGGCGGAGTCTCTCCAAGGGAGAATCGCGCCAAACGCCCAAGCCACTACATCCCATGCTGAACATGTCGGCCAGCATCTGGGCAGTGGCGCAATTTCTCCGGTGACCAATGCGCGCTCGAACAGTGGCCAAATGGGGGGAACAATGCCTCTCGCAAAAGTTGATGTAATTGAAGGTCTGATAGGCGATTTGCGCAATCCAGAGCCAGCGCGACGGCGTAAGGCGATTTGGGAGCTAGGTCAGCGGGGTAACTCCTTGGCAATGCAGCCGCTGGTTGACTCGATGGTGGATGCCGACTCAAAAGAGAAAAGTCTGGTTCTAGCAGCGCTTTCAGAAATTGGCATTCGGTCACTGAAGCCAATGAGCAGAGCCCTGGCGATCGCCCTTCAAGACGACAACCCTGAAGTTCGTAAAAATGCTATCCGCGACCTGACTCGTGTATACGATCTAGTCGTCCAAATTAGTCAAATGCTAGGCCATGCGACTGAAGACGAAGATCCTGAAGTTCGGCAAACAGCAACTTGGGCACTTGAACAACTCAACCGCATTCGCCGCAGCCAAGACGTAGACGCAAATGTTCGCTCTTTTGGCAGCGGCAAATCTATCGACGCTGCGGATAGATTTGCCCTTTAAAGTAGCAAGGCAGCGACGCTTAATTTAATGTCTTTGCGATTGCTACTGCTTTCTACGCCAGTCGGGCCGATAGGTTCAGGGCTTGGCGGTGGTGTAGAGCTGACGATCACGAACTTAGCTGATGTTTTGACTGCGCGAGGGCACCAGGTAGCGATCGCAGCTCCATCTGGCTCGTTTCTTCCCAAAGGCTCAGCACCCATAGAAATTGTCCAGATTCCTGGTAGCTTACAGTCTGCAGCGCAGACCCAGGATCGTTTCACGGATACGGTGATCAGTTCAGTCTTAGCGAACATCTGGGAATACGCGCGTCAGGAGCAAGCAAAGTATGATTTGCTAGTGAACTTTGCCTATGACTGGCTACCGTTCTACCTCACGCCATTTTTAAAGACGCCAGTGGCTCACTTTGTGAGCATGGGTTCTTTGAGTGATGGGGTGGATCAGGCGATCGCCCAGCAGGCTACTCAATTTCCCGGTACGTTAGGAGCCTATACGCGATCGCAAGCAAACACCTTTTCCCAAACATCTGCTGACCAGTGGCAAATTCTAGGCTGCGCCATTGGTATCGATCAGTATGACTATTGCGAGCAGCCTGAAGGCTACATTGCCTGGGCGGGTCGTATCTCACCTGAGAAAGGGCTAGAAGACGCGGTGATTGCAGCGACAGAAGCGGGGCGATCGCTTAAAATATTTGGAAAAATAGAAGACTCAGCTTACTGGCAAAGCATTCAGCAGCTTATTGATGAATCCTCTGCACAGGTTGAATACTGTGGCTTTCTTCCTACTGCTGAGCTTCAAAAATCAATAGGCTGCGCTCAAGCACTACTCGTTACGCCAAAGTGGATAGAGGCCTTTGGCATAGTTGCGATTGAGGCGCTAGCTTGCGGCGTGCCCGTGATCGCTTACAGGCAAGGTGGCTTATCTGAAATTGTGCGTTCGGGTAAAACAGGCTGGCTGGTAGATCCGGATAATGTCGCAGGATTAGTGAAAGCAGTTGCAAAGATTCATCTGATAGATCGTCAGCACTGTCGTCAGCAGGCCGAAACGCTATATTCGCTATCTGCCTGGGGCAAACGATTTGAGCGATGGTTTTATCAAATCGTTTCCGGTAACATAATTAGCTAATGACTAAGCCTCGACGCCATCAACCTTCTATTTATGATCGCGCTAACTTCCGAAGAAATCACTCAGCTTAAAAATCGCTTGGCCGACTATCCCGAAGCGACTGAAGCCCTACAAGAAATTGAGGACTGCGACGGCGATCTAGAAGACGCAGCTATTTCTTTGGCCCTTAGATCTGACCAAGAACCTGATTCTAATGAGCAGTGGCTAGCAAGCTTCAGTAAGCGCTATCGGCACATTGCCTGCCAGGAGCAGTTCCGCGAGGCGATCGCTGCTGGTCAACTCAGCGCCCTGATAACCTATCTCAGCCAGAAAACAGATTGTCCCAAGCTAATCGCGCCTATGGTGGCAATCTACGTATTTAAAAGCGGCGTGCCGAAGTTTTGTCGCAGCTTCGACAACAGCCGCCTATAGTCCTAGGGCTTGTGAGTCTTAATAACTAAGACAACCCTTCAGATTCCAGGTCATTCACGTTGCCTTGAGGCCGGCCTAAATTCGCAAGCTGCCAAAAGTCCCGGTTAACCTCACTCCAAAGTGACTGATTGCTGGGGTCAGTCCGTAATGCTTTTTTAAGATAGATACGCGCTTTATTCGGCTGTCCTTCATAGATGAGGCGTCGTCCCCAGCGCTGATAAACAATTGCCTGCCACTGCGTGATTTCAAGATCGGCTGGCATTCTGTGAGCAAGACCTTCAACGAGTGCGATCGCCCGAGGATATTTCTGCTGCTTCAGCAGTTCCTTTAGCTGCTGATAGGCTTCCTGCTTTAGGCTTTCTTCTTGCTCAGGAAGCCGAACTTCCGCATCAGCACTAGCTGGTTCAGCGGCATTGCTAACACTGAATTTTTCTGCAACAGACTCATGCGCCGTCCCATGCGCTGTCTGAGTTTGCTCATTATTGTTTAAATGGCCTAGCCCAATTTTTTCGAGCTTTTGCCTAATACTCTCAAAGCCAAACCCGTCTTCAGAAGACGGCCTGCCTTTTGTTCTAGCAGCGGAATTCTTTGACTGCGCTGCTTCAGAAAGCGCAGTGTAAGCATCGTTTATTTTGATAAATTGCTCAACAGCCGCCTCATCCGGATTGATATCCGGATGATATTGTCGCACTAGCGTTCGATAGGCACCTTTCACTTCACGAGATGAAGCACCTCGGCGCAGTCCTAGAGTTCGATAGTGCTGGGCTAAGCTCATCTGCCGTGGTGAATCGGTTCTAGGAGGGCAGTCTTTCTTCGATCACGCGATCAATTAGACCATATTCTTTGGCAGCAGCGGCTGACATGAAAAAGTCGCGATCGCTATCCTTCTCAATCTTGGCCAAATCCTGACCCGAATGCTTTGCCATCAGCTCATTCAAGCTTTTGCGAACCTGCACGATCCGCGCTGCTTCAATTTCAATATCGGTTGCTTGCGATCGCCCCACCCCACCCGAAGGCTGGTGAATCATAATCCGCGAATGTGGCAGCGCTAGCCGCTTACCTTTCGAGCCCGCATTTAGCAAAAACGCACCCATACTAGCCGCCAAGCCCACACAAATCGTCACCACTTCCGACTTGATGTACTGCATAGTGTCATAAATCGCCATCCCCGCCGTCACCGAGCCACCTGGCGAATTGATGTACAGATAAATCGGCTTCGTATTGTCTTCCGAATCGAGATACAACATGTACGCCACAATCGCGTTGGCAATGCCGTCATCAACCTCTTCAGTTAAAAAGATGATGCGCTCGCGAAACAGCCGCTCGTAGATACCAATCCACTGTTCGTAAGTGCCACCTGGTAAACGGTAAGGGACGCTAGGAGTTCCAATAGGCATGAGTCTTGTTCTTCTTGTTTGTGTTCTGTCGTGTCTAATGTCTAAAGTGCTGGATTAGCAATTACTCGGTCAATCAGGCCATATTCCTTAGCCTCTTCTGGCGAAAGATAATACATCCGCTCCATATCCTTTGAGATTTTCTCAGGCGTTTGCCCGGTATTGTCTGCCAAAATCTGCTGAATAAGCTTTCTTTTTTCCAGCACCTGCTCAGCTTCTAGCTGAATATCCGTCGCCTGACCGCGCGTTAACGTTTGTGGATGCGTGAGCGCTAGCGTCGTATGCGGCAGCGCTGCCCGTTTTCCTTTGGTTCCAGATGACAGCAAAACAGCCGCCATCCCGTAAGCTGTGCCCATACAAATGGTAATTACTTCCGACTTGATGTAAGCCAGTGTGTCGTACACCGCAAGCCCAGCGCGAATAGAAACCATTCCGGCTGAAGAATCCGCTTGGCCACTCATAACCGGATCGCCAATTGAATTGATATAGATATAAATCGGCTTATTATTATCCTCAGAATCGAGGTACAGCAGCGCCGAGACAATTGAGTTGGCAACACCATCGGTCAACGGCTGATTGATAAAGAGGATGCGCTCTTGGCTCATGCGCGTATACACACTCACCCACTGCCATGAACGGCTACCGGGCAAATTGTACGGAACGCGTAAAATTCCATCAACAGACATTGGTTAAACCACTCCTACAGGCATCGGCGTCGGTAGTTCCTTCGTACTGCTCAACACCCGATCAATCAGCCCATATTCCTTAGCTTCTTCCGGCGTCAGATAGAACATCCGGTCGGTGTCCTTATCTAACTTTTCTGGTGTCTGTCCTGTGTTCGTTGAAAGAATATCGAGGAAAGATGTTTTGTTTGAAAGGACTTCTTCTGCTCTAATTTGGATGTCAGTAGCCTGGCCTCTAGCACCAGAACGGGCCTGATTAAGCACGATAGTCGCATGAGGCAAGCTTGCTCTTGAGCCTTTTGCACCTGAAGACAGAATCATCGCGGCTGTTCCCATTGCCTGACCTAAGCAAATGGTATGTACAGGTGGCTTGATGTACTTAAGCGTGTCGCAAATGGCGAAGGCTTCTGTTTCAAAGCCGACTGAATCGCCTGTATACCAGGACGTGCCTGTAGAGTTAATGTAGAAAAAGATGGGCTTATCGGGATCATCGAATTCTAAATAAAGTAGCTGAGCGATGATGAGCTTAGTGACGTCCATGCCCATTTGGCGCTTAAAGTCGTCAGATGAAACCAGCGGCGTTCCTAAATAGACAATGCGCTCTTTTAAAAGTAGAGAAGGCAAATCTGGTGGTGGCGTTTTGTAAGCCATGCTGCCTCCACCGTAGGGAGCCTGCATAGCTTTAATGGGAGAACTCATAGGTCGTGTCAGCTTGGCAAATCAATAATATGCTTTCCATAGTAGCTCGCTATAGAACCGGCTGCGCTGTCACCCTTTGGCGGTTTTAGGCCGTTTTTTGACGGTTAACCTCACCTTTAAATAACCATCAAAATAAAAAAGCAGGGCTAGAGCCCTGCTTAGTCGTCGAAATGTAGAAAATGACTAGCCTAATGCGGCTGCACCACCTACAACTTCCAGAATTTCCTGAGTAATCGCGGCCTGACGGGCCTTGTTGTAAGAAAGCGTCAGAGACTTCATCAGCTCCTTTGCGTTCTCGCTAGCGCTGTTCATCGCCGTCATTCGTGAAGCTAGTTCGCTTGCTGCCGATTCCTGCATTGCTCTCAAAATTTGGTTATTGAGGTACAGAGGAAGAAGAGCATCAAGAATTTGAGAAGGGTTTTGCTCAAAAAGCATGTCCTTCGGAAACTCGCTCATTTCAGCATCAGGCGCATCGGATCGCTCTACAGCAAGGCGCCCATCCCGGCTGGTAAGGCGGAAAATCTCGTCGTCTTGGGCTTCTAAACCCTGTGGATCTAGAGGCAAAAGCGTCTGAGTGACCGGCTTATTGCTAACCAAGGAAAGAAATTTAGTGTAGACCAGCTCTACGCGGTCTACGGTCTCAGAGAGGAACAGGGTGAGCAGTTCATCAGAGATACTAGCTGCTTCCTCGGAGGTAGGAATTTGCTCTAAACCGGTGTACTTGGCAGCAATAGGCGCACTGCGACGCTCAAAGTACTGAATGGCTTTGCGACCGACCAATACGTAGGTGTATTCGATGCCTTCTGCAACGAGTTCCTTTGCACGGTTTTCGGCGCGGCGAATCACGTTAGAGTTGTAGCCACCACACAGACCGCGATCGCCCGAAATTACTAGCAAGGCAACTTTCTCAGCATCGCGCTGCTGCAACAAAGGCAAGTCCGAAGTGTCTTCAAACTTTAAGCGGCTCTGCAAACCGTAGAGCACCTGAGCCAAGCGGTCAGCAAACGGACGAGTCGCGTTTACCTGAGCTTGGGCACGGCGCACCTTAGCTGCAGCCACTAGGCGCATTGCTTCAGTGATTTTTCTGGTGTTCTTGACCGACTTGATGCGATCGCGGATCAGTTTTAAATTAGCCATAATCGTTTTTAGTTAGGCCGTCAGCTTAGCGATAGCGCTTCAACCCGACGGCCAAGACGCATCTCCTTATGCCGCCAAGAATGCTTGCTTGCTCTCACTGATGGCTTCTTCCAACAGCTTAGTCGCATCATCGGTCATCTTCTTGGTGCTCATGATCTCGTCGACAAAAGCCTTTTTGCTGGTGTTGAGGTAAGCAATCAGCTCTTCAACATAGTCAGCGACTTTCTCAACCGGAATCTCGTCGAGCTTACCGTTAATACCAGCGTAGATAACCGCGACCTGCTCAGGCAAAGAGCGAGGAGAATACTGCTTTTGCTTCAAGATTTCACGCAGACGCTGACCACGTGCAAGTTGAGCCTGCGTCGCAGGATCAAGGTCAGAAGCGAACTGAGCAAAGGCCTGCAATTCATCAAACTGGGCTAGCTCAAGCTTCACCTTACCGGCTACTTTCTTAATGGCTTTAGTCTGCGCCGCTGAACCGACTCGGGATACCGAGATACCAGCGTTAATGGCAGGACGTAAGCCAGAGTTGAACAGATCCGAGGAGAGGAAGATTTGACCATCAGTAATCGAAATTACATTGGTTGGAATGTATGCCGATACGTCACCCGCTTGGGTTTCAATAATGGGCAATGCAGTCATGCTGCCTTCGCCTAACTCGGGGCTCAGCTTAGCCGCACGCTCTAGCAAACGTGAGTGTAAGTAAAACACGTCGCCAGGATACGCTTCACGACCGGGTGGACGCTTGAGCAGCAAGGACATTTGGCGGTAAGCCTGAGCCTGCTTGGTCAAGTCATCGTAAATGATCAGAGTCGCTTTGCCTTTGTACATGAAGTACTCAGCAACCGAAGCGCCTGTGTAAGGAGCCAGGTACTGCAGCGCCGCAGGGTCGTTTGCATTTGCAGCAACCACAACGGTGTAGTCCATTGCGCCGCGCTCTTCGAGTACGCCAATGACCTGGGCAACTGAAGATGCTTTTTGACCAATGGCCACGTAGACGCAAATTACGTCCTGATCGGCCTGGTTAAGAATGGTGTCGATAGCGATCGCAGTCTTACCCGTCTGACGGTCACCAATAATCAGCTCACGCTGTCCACGACCCACTGGAATCATCGCGTCAATCGCAGTAATCCCAGTCTGTAGCGGCTCATAAACCGACTTACGACCAATAATGCCAGGTGCAGGTGATTCAATCAGACGTGATTCAGTCGTAGCAATGTCGCCTTTGCCGTCAATAGGCTCACCCAACGTGTTAATCACGCGGCCCAGCATGGCCTCGCCTACGGGAACAGATGCAATCTTACCGGTAGATTTTACCGTGCTGCCTTCTTGGATTTTGCGGCCAGTACCCATGAGTACTGCGCCAACGTTATCTTCTTCAAGGTTGAGTGCGATGCCTGCCGTGCCGTCTTCAAATTCGAGCAGCTCGCCGGCCATGGTGTTGTCAAGGCCGTAGATGCGGGCGATGCCGTCACCAATTTGCAAAACAGTCCCGACGCTATCAGCTTTTACACTCTGGTCGTACTCTTCTATCTGCTGCTGAATAATGCTGCTAATTTCGTCTGGTTTGATGCTTACCATATTTCAAAAGTCGCTCTAAATAACTACCGATTGTGTGCTTGGGAAATGTTGGGGTTGGACTACGATGCGCCTAGCTGCAAGCTAATGCGGCGGAGCTGACCGCGAATACTCGCATCCAATACCTGCGAGCCAATCTGAATAATTACGCCGCCGATTAGCTCAGGGTCAATTTTCGTTTCTAGCTCAACAGATTTAGCCTCTGTCATGCCCTGAACCTTCTGACGCACCGTGTCTTTCTGCGCGTCTGTTAGCTCAACGGCTGAAATTACTTCTGCCAAAACCGTTTGCTTCAGCTCACGAACTCGTGACTGAAACTCTTGCAGAATGGGCGTCACTAAATAGATGCGACCTTTATCAACCAGTAGCATCAGAAAGTTCTTCATCTGCTGATTGGCGTCATTGCCCAATACTTTGTTCAAAACGCCTTTCTTAGCGTCTTTATCCGTAATGGGATTGACCAAAAACGAAGATAGCTCGTCTGATCCTTTCAACAGATTGAGCAGTTCGCCAGCGGTTTTGCTTAGCTCATCTACGCTGTCTTTCGACTGAGCAATAGAGAGCAGTGCCTGTGCGTAGGGTGCAGAGACCTCGGAAGTAGCAATACTCATGGGGTTACGCTCCTAGCTGTGAAATGCTTTGGTCAACAAGCTTTGTCTGAACGCTGTCGTTGAGGGCTTCAGGGAGGCGCGATCGCACTTTCTCTAACGCCATTACCGACACTCGCTTCCGCAAATCCTGCATTACCTTTTCCTGCTGAGAGGTAAGGTCTTGGGCCGCCGAAGCCTTCAGTCGCTCAATGTCTTTAGCGGACTGAGCCATCACAGCCTCACGCGCGCTTTCAGCATTGGTCTGAGCCTCAGCCTTAATTCGCTCTGCTTCTTTTTTAGCCATTTGCAGTTTTTGCTGCTGCTCGGCCAAACCAGAAGCCGCCTTTTTCTGCCGCGCCTCTGCATCCGTAATTGCCTTTTCAATGGCCTCGCGACGTTCTTTGAGCTTGCTGCCCAAAAAGCCCTTGCCAAAGTAGAAAAGGACGCCAATAATAATGACCAGGTTAATGAGGTTGGTTTCGAGAATGTCGAAATTCAACCCAAACCCTTTCGTTTCAGAGGCCAGCAGCCCCAACGCTTCCGTTAACACTTTCGATACCTATACTGCTTCGTCTCTTGTTCTTTTGTCTTGCGTTTGTTGAATGGCGCAAAGCCTAAAAGCTTTTTACCTACGCTGCTGAACCTAGCAACTTGTTCAAAATCTGATCGCTCAGGGAATCGACCTTTTGCTCTAGCTGGCTCATCGCCGTTGCTTTTTGCTCATCCAATTCTTTTTGCACCGACTCACGCTGAGTCGCCGCTTCCTGCTGCGCTTTTGCCTGACTCGCGGATGCAATCTGCTGAGCTTCGGCCTGAGCCTTCTCAATCACACTGCGCGCTCCGCGACGTGTATCTGCCAAAGACTGTTCATACTCAGCAGCTAGCTTTTCAGCCTTGGCCAAGCGCTCTTGAGCATTTCCTTTCGTCTCCCTGACGTAGGTATCGCGCTCGTCGATAGCTGCGCCTAAAGGCTTGTAGAAAATGGCGTTGAGCACAGCCATTAAAATCAAAAACTGAATTGCCATCAAAGGAAGAGTGGCGTCCAGATCGAATAACCCGCCCGCCTCTTCAGTTGCTTCAACAGCTTCAACAGCTAGTAATGTCAGTCCCGTCCACATGGTCTTTTCTTAATCTCGCTGATCTCTAAACAGCCAATCTTATAAATTCTCAAAAAAGAGAAGCTCTCTAAAAGCAAAGTCTTAGAACAGAGTCCCAACAGCAAAGCCTTTAGTCTTCTCACAGCAAGTGGGGCAAAAAAGGCACTTCAAAAAGCATCTCTAAGCCCCACCAATACTGAGATTTATGCGAATGGGTTAGCGAACAACAGAACGAGCGCGACAACCAAGCCGTAGATGGTGAGTGCTTCCATAAATGCCAAGCTAAGTAGCAGCGTGCCACGGATTTTGCCTTCAGCTTCTGGCTGACGGGCGATACCTTCTACAGCCTGACCTGCTGCGTTACCTTGACCAATACCAGGGCCAATAGCCGCTAGGCCAACAGCCAAAGCAGCCGCAATTACAGATGCGCTAGCAACAGTAGGATTCATGATGTTCTTCCTTGTGATTTTAAAGTTCTAGGTTGAAAGCCCCTCATTGCTGCGAGGCGGTTTTGCAGAGTGAGATTAATGAGAGTCTCTATCTCTCAGGAGAAACTAAATCGTCAGCAACGATCTAGTGGCCTTCCATGGCTTCGCCGATATACACAGCGGCTAACGTTGCAAAAATCAAGGCCTGAATTGCACTGGTAAATAAGCCCAGAAGCATGACAGGTAAAGGGACGAATAAAGGAACCAGCAGAACCAGCACCGCAACAACAAGCTCATCTGCAAGGATGTTTCCGAAAAGTCGGAAGCTGAGCGAGAGTGGTTTGGTGAAGTCTTCAATGATATTGATAGGCAGCAAAATGGGCGTAGGCTCAATGTATTTTGCAAAGTAACCTAAACCACGCTTACGGAAGCCTGCATAGAAATAAGCGAGTGAGGTGAGCAGGGCTAAGGCAACGGTTGTATTGATGTCGTTGGTTGGAGCTGCTAGCTCACCACCAGGGATGTGGATCAGCTTCCAGGGGATGAGTGCGCCTGACCAGTTGGAAACAAAGATGAATAGGAACAGCGTGCCAACAAAAGGAACCCAAGGACGATATTCTTTTTCACCAATCTGATCTTTGGTCAGATCACGAATGAAGTCGAGAGCGTACTCCATAAAGTTTTGGAGGCCTGAGGGGATGCGTTCTACTTTGCGGGTGGCTAGAAATGCTGCGCCAATCAGCAGGGCAGATACGAACCAGGTCACGATAAAGACTTGGCCGTGAAGCTTTAGGCCGCCAATGTGCCAGTAGTAGTGCTGGCCGACTTCTAGTTTGGCTAGTAGCGCGGGTGCCAGTAGCTGATTAATGGGGTGCAAAATATCTAGCATCGCCGTTTAATTCTCTTCTTCGTCTAAATTTCTTTTACGTATTCGCGCTAGCTAATGAAAACTGACGCATTCTTATTCAGGTGTGGCCTGTTCTCTTTTCAAATCGGAGGCCGGTATTACAGAAGTCCAGATAACAAAAGCAATCAGTGCGGCTTTATAGGTTAAAAATCCTAAAAATATCGGCAACACTGATAGTTGCTCCCATTGAGTCGCAGCAACTAGAACACCAACTAAGATGGCAAGTCGTCCGCTATTCGACTTAGGCGCTTCACGGCCAATTTTCCCCACGCTTCTAGCGAGCATTCTTAAATAAACGATGCCAGTGATCGCGCCGACTAAATAGTTGAGCGCCGTGTTTGGCGAGTAGGCAAACCACACACAAGGGAATATTACTGCGCCGAATACGACCGTCAGCCTGATCAAATCTAGCTGTAGCCGATAGTAGTCCTGCATGGACGTTTTGGAGGGCGGTCGCGTTAATAGAGGAGGCGTTTTGCCTTCTTTCTCAAGCGCCGGTTCCTGAGCGACCTCAGCGGCATTGTCTGCATTTTTGATGGCTTTTTCAGCGGCTTCTTGATCTAATGAGTCAGCGATCGCCAAATCATCTGGAAAGAGCTGAAGAGTGCCAATGGTCTTTTTTGCAGGAGTCACAGCGGTGTCATTTGCACGGACGGCGTGCGGGCTATTGTCAAATGGCTATCGTCAAAAATGGCTGTCAAACCAGTCGGTTCAAAGCAGCATTAACTGTGTCAAACCAAGGCAGATCATATCACGGCAACAATACTTAAGAAAAAGTTTTGCTCATGGAATCCCGATTATTTTTGTGCTGGAGCTAACAAAATTAGCTGCCGCGCCTGAAGCTGTCGCACCATTTCGAAGTCTTCATTTGCGTCTAGCCCAAGCTCTGAAATCAGCTCGGACACAGATTTTGTTTGACCCGCATCGCATTTCTCTAAGAACTGGAACTCCGGCTCTGTAATCGAAATGACCTGATAGTCAAAGTTAAAAAAGCTACGGCTTGGCCAACCTTCCATGCAAGTATGACGTTCAGGCACAGCTAAGGCAAGCAGCGCATCGTCAGTCCAGTCTGTTTTCTCTAGCGGCGGACGGCTAAGGAAAAATTCGTAGTGGGTAACTTCTGGATCGAGCAGTTCGGTAAGGCGGTAGCGATCGCGCTCCCCCAACCCATCAGCCCGCTCCATCAAATCAGGCGCATCTGCTATCAGTCGAGACAAATCCCAATACTGCGGGTTAGAAAAGCCGACAAAATCTAGATCCGCAGAATCGATCAGAGTAAACAGCGTTTTGACGTTGTAATCAATTTCCTGCGGGTGCACATACATGTCTGCAAAGCATTCGTCCTTGTGATTTTCCAAGGCCCAGCGCGTTTCCTCCCGCTTTCGCAGTCTATTTTCCTCCGGTAAAGACGAGAATAGCGTCCGGCCTACGTAAACGCCGTCTTTGTAGTCGCCACGACGATCGCCTTGGAGGAGTGCGATCGCCTCTTGAGTTAGCTGAATTTCAAACCGCCCCAGCTCCGCATAGACAAATATATGGAGGATGCCACCCGGCTTGAGCTTAGCAGCGAGCGCTTGAATGCCACGAATAGGATCGGGCATATGGTGTAGCACGCCCACGCAGTTGATCATGTCGAACTCGCCCGGAAGCTGATCGACATCGTAAATGCTGAGATTGTGAAAGGTGACGCGATCGGCTTTGGAGCGCTGGCAGCGTTCGGTAGCGACTGCGATCGCCCCCGGACTCAAATCAATTCCAACCACCTCAGCCTCAGGATTCAAATGCACCAAATACTCAGTGCTCACACCCGTTCCACAGCCTGCATCTAATATGCGCACCTTATCTATTTTGGGCTTACGCCCTGAGCAAAAGCTATACGCACTCGGCCAATGCCAGCGCCAGTTATAGCCGGGAGGTGCTTCGTCTAGCAACGGCTCCGGTGGGAAAGGATAGGTATCGTAAAGCTTGGCGACTGCCGAACTCACCTTTTTTACCGTCGTCTCGTCACTCATTTTTCACTGCTTATATATAGAGGCAAATCTTCCTTCTCTAGCATCCCTCGTCAAGTCCCTTCCGGTAAGACACCCGAAAAGCAGAGCAACACAAGAAAAAGAAAGTTTACAAAAGTTATCTATTCTCTCAGAGAGTTCGCCTGTCTTCTATGATCAAGAAAAGAGATCGTCGGAGTTAGCAGTATCGATCAATACGGTTCTTAACAATCCTGTAGAGGCCATTCCAAATCGTTTTACTCTGATATCACATTGGCTTTTGAAAGTTTTTAAAAAAGAAGCTCTCTCGAAAAGCTATCCATTAATCTAAAGACCTAATTCTTATCTAGGGAGTCTTTGAGAACCCATGACAGTGACAGCTAGTGGCGGAAGCTCTGTAGCGCGGCCCCAACTCTATCAAACCCTGCCTGCCTCGACCATCATTCAGGCAGAGCAAAAAGACCGTTACATGGAGAACACCGAACTGGGTGAACTCAAGACTTTCTTTAATTCAGGGATGCGACGTTTGGCGATCGCCCAAACCCTTACTCGCTATTCCGAACTAATCGTCTCTCAGGCAGCCAACCGCATCTTCACAGGCGGCTCTGCTTTGGCCTATCTCGAAACCGTTGACGACCCGTTAGACGCTGGGAATAACAATTATTCGCTCAGCCAAGACGAAGCCGAGAAAATGGGCACCGCCACTTTCACAGCGGCTGGTGACAACGGCAGTGAGGAAAAGAGCAGCGGCATCCTCGGCAGCATTCGCAACCTGCTCGTCAATAACCCAGAGACAGGCGCAGCACCTCCAGGATTCCGGCCAATCAACGTTGCTCGCTACGGCCCTAGCAACATGGCTAAGTCCCTACGAGATATGAGCTGGTTCTTGCGCTACCTCACCTATGCGGTGGTAGCAGGCGATCCTAATATCATCAAGGTGAACGTACGCGGACTGCGCGACATTATCGAGAACGCCTGCTCTACACCCGCCACCATCGTTGCCCTGCAAACGATGCGCGGTGCGTCTGTTGGATACTTCAAAGGCGACAGCGAAGCTCAAGACATTCTGCGTCAGTACTTTGATGTGATGCTCACAGAGTTCAAAGGGCCAACCCCTTCTAATAAGGTTCGTCAGCGATCCTCAAAAGATCAGCAAGGTCTCCAGCTTCCTCAGATTTACTACAACGCTTCTGAGCGCCGTCCGGTTTACGCCATGAAGACTGGTCTTTCTCGCACTGAGAAAAACGAGGCCATTAAGGCAGCTTATCGTCAGGTGTTTGAGCGAGATATTACTCGCGCCTATTCTCAGTCCATCTCGGACTTAGAGTCTAAGGTTAGAAACGGCGAGATTTCAATGAAGGAATTTATTCGTCGCTTGGCGAAGTCTCCTTTATACCGCAAGCAGTTCTTTGAGCCATTCATCAATAGCCGAGCCCTAGAACTTGCTTTCCGTCATATCCTGGGTCGTGGCCCTAGCTCCCGTGAGGAAGTGCAAAAGTACTTCTCTATTATCTCTGAAGGTGGCCAGTCCGCGTTGATCGATGCCCTAGTCGATTCCAACGAATACGCTGACTACTTCGGTGAAGAAACCGTTCCTTACATTCGTGGCCTTGGCCAAGAAGCTCAGGAATGTCGCAACTGGGGCGCTCAGCAAGATCTGTTTAACTACAGTGCGCCGTTCCGCAAGGTGCCTCAGTTTGTTACCCTGTTTGCTTCCTACAATCAGCCACTGCCTGATCAACACGTTTACGGCTCCGGTAACGATCCGCTGGAAATTCAGTTCGGCGCAATTTTCCCGAAAGAAACCGAAAATCCCAGCTCTCGGCCTGCACCATTTAATAAAGATACGCGTCGCATTCTGATTCATCAGGGAGCAGGTATCAACAACCAGCTCAGCAACCCAGCGGCGCGGCCTCAGGCACCCGGCTCATTGGGCGCGAAAGTGTTCAAAGCTTCAGAAACCAGCAATCAGGTCATTGTTGATGCGGTTTATCGTCAGGTATTTGGCCGTAAGCCTTACGCTGGCCAAGAGCTGAGTGCGGCAGAAAGCTACTTCAAAAATGGTGAGCTGACTGTTCGTGAGTTTGTAAGGGCGATCGCCAAATCAGATTCTTTCCGCAAGACCTACTGGACATCTCTATATGTCATGAAGGCTGTGGAATACATCCACCGTCGCCTGCTAGGCCGCCCAACCTATGGCCGCCAGGAAACCAACAAGTACTTTGATATCTGTGCGAAACAAGGCTTCTACGCGCTGATTGACGCCATCATGGACTCTCGGGAATTTGCTGAGGCCTTTGGGGAAGATACAGTGCCTTATGAGCGATATTTGACGCCTGCGGGGCAGTCGATGCGATCGCTTAGAGTCGGCTCCATCCAAGACACAGGCACACGTATAGAAAGCAAGTCCACACCTCGGTTCATCGAGTTAGGAGCTGTCACGAAGGATCGTCCAACGCCTGAGGTCAAGCAGCGAATTCGCCAGGGTGTCAGCGTTCAACGTGAGCAAACCAAACGATTCAAACTTACCACCTTTGACAAACCCACTGTCAAAATGGTGGCCGAAGCGGCCTACCGACAAATCTTTGAGCGTAACATTGAGCCCTATATCGTTGGCAGCAACGAGTTCTCTGAGCTAGAGAGCAAGCTCACCAACCGCGAAATCAATCTCAAAGAATTTATTGAAGGACTCGGCAACTCCAAACT
Source organism: Phormidesmis sp. (assembly GCA_051860365.1). GTDB lineage: Bacteria > Cyanobacteriota > Cyanobacteriia > Phormidesmidales > Phormidesmidaceae > Phormidesmis. The sequence continues at coordinate 188,306 of JBHYED010000003.1, read as the reverse complement.
CTATATCAAAGAGTTCTACACACCGTATCCGAATACGAAGGTGATCGAGCTAGGCACTAAGCACTTCTTAGGCCGTGCCCCTCAAGACCAGGCAGAGATTCGCAAGTACAACAAAATTCTATCGACCGAAGGCCTACGCGGCTTTATTCGTGCCCTTGTTGACGCACCCGAATACACTCAGTACTTTGGTGAAGACACGGTACCTTACCGCCGCTTCCCAACGCTGCCCGCAGCGAACTTCCCGAACACGGAAATCCTGTACAACCGCCTGACAAAGCAAAGTGACGATGTGGTTGTTCCTAGTTTCAGCCCTGCTGACACAGGTACACCCGTAGAACAGCTACCGATGATGGCTGCTGCTATCATCGACTAAGACAGCTATTTAAGCGCACGCTGTACACACAAGGAACGAGGGCATACCACACTGGTATGCCCTCGTTCCTTGTGTTTTCTTTTTGATTGACTATTCCAGGCCACCCTATAAAATCGTTACAAAAAGAAAATTGGCAGCTTTTTCTCATGTTGTTTTCTACAACTGTCCCGTGTAAAGGATTTAAGTCGTTTTAAACGGTTGAAATAATCACTCATTGGATAAATCTGAGGATCTTTATTACGAAATATTGCCAAATGACCAAGAAGGTCGGCGCAATACCGGAAAATGTTTACGAGAAGGTAGCTGAGATAACTAAGGGTTAGACCTTTGCATGAAAGTGATTGCTCAAGGCCTAAAAGCCCTAAAGACTGAACATCTTGCTTGCCCAGCAAGCAAAAATCAAAGTTTTGACTGTTTTTAGTCTGTAGCCGTAACGCTTTGCTTGTCGCCTTATTATGAGGCAGGTCGCCTTGCCAACCCTCAGCTATTTGTTATTTGTCTGTTTTTAACACAGAGCCAGTGAAACTCATCTGGTTTATTCTTTCGGAGGAATCCACAAATGAGTATAGTCACGAAGTCTATCGTGAATGCTGACGCTGAGGCTCGCTACCTCAGCCCCGGTGAATTAGATCGCATCAAAGGTTTTGTAACCTCTGGTGAAAAGCGCGTCCGCATCGCTCAGGTACTTACTGAGTCACGCGAGCGCATCGTCAAAACAGCAGGCGATCAGCTATTCCAAAAGCGTCCTGACGTGGTTTCTCCCGGTGGTAACGCATACGGCGAAGAAATGACTGCGACTTGCCTACGCGACATGGACTACTACCTACGCCTCATCACGTACGGTGTAGTTGCGGGTGACGTTACCCCTATCGAAGAAATTGGCCTCGTTGGCGCACGTGAGATGTACAACTCCCTCGGCACCTCTATTCCTGCAATGGCTGATTCTATCCGCTGCATGAAGAGCGTTGCAACTGGCATGATGTCAGGTGATGAAGCTGCTGAAGCAGGTTCTTACTTTGACTACGTTGTTGGCGGTCTTCAGTAAGAACTGCCTTTAAAGGGGCAGTTCACCGCTCTTTTCGATTTCATTTTTCTAAAGTCCACTTTAAGGAAGCACACTAATGCAAGACGCAATTACTGCTGTAATTAATGCATCGGACGTTCAAGGTAAGTACCTTGATTCGTCTTCCATGGATAAGCTCAAAGCTTATTTTCAAACGGGTGAGCTGCGCGTTCGTGCGGCCACTTCTATCAGCGCTAACGCTGCTGAAATCGTCAAGGAAGCTGTAGCTAAGTCTCTGCTTTACTCTGATATCACTCGTCCCGGCGGCAACATGTACACAACTCGTCGCTATGCAGCCTGCATCCGTGACTTGGACTACTACTTGCGCTATTCCACTTACGCTATGCTTGCTGGCGATCCTTCCATCCTCGATGAGCGCGTGCTTAACGGTTTGAAAGAGACTTACAACTCCTTGGGCGTCCCTGTCGGTGCTACCGTTCAGGCCATCCAGGCTATGAAAGAAGTTACGGCTAGTCTTGTTGGCGCTGATGCTGGCAAAGAAATGGGCGTTTACTTTGACTTCATCTGCTCTGGCCTAAGCTAGGCTTACGTTCATTGCATTTGATTTTCAGCTAGGATCATCGGTTCACGACTTGCGCTTTAGGGCTGCAAATGATTGAACCAAACCCTCTCTAGAAGTGTGGGGGTGAGTGTTAGACGATTGAAGGCTTAGCAGGAGAGAGCGTGAAAACTTTCTCGTTAACTGAGAGGCTTCGGTCAGGTAGCATTGACCTGTCAGACTTCTAGAGTGTTCCCCTTTTAAGGAACCACAAGAAGAACAAACGAACAGTCTTTTTAAGTCATGCACGACTCTTTTTGATACAGGCTCTATTGAGACTTATCGGTCTTGGGCAACTGCTAGATAGAGCTACTAGAAAACATTTAAAGAGATCAGCATGGCTGTAAGCGTTTTAGACACCGACCCTGACAAGTTTCAGATTTTTAGATACCTAAGAGGCCCTTGCTATGCGAATGTTTCGAGTCACCGCCTGCGTCCCTAGTCAAACCAGGATTCGGACTCAGCGTGAGCTACAAAATACTTACTTTACGAAGCTAGTTCCCTACGAAAACTGGTTTAAAGAGCAGCAGCGCATTCAGAAAATGGGCGGCACTATTGTGAAGGTAGAATTAGCAACCGGTCGTCAGGGTGCCAATACTGGGCTCGCGTAGCCGCCTTAGACACGCAGAATTAGAATTGAAATGAACGAAAGAGCAGCGTGCCCAATTTATGTGCGCTGCTCTTTTTTCGTATCTGCGGTAGCTAGCGCAGCCCTAGCCAGCTAAAAAAGTCCTGGCCTGTGAATAGATTTAAGGCAAGCAGGGCGACAAATCCAATCATGGCAAATCGGCCGTTGATCTGCTCTGCATATTGTGTCCAGCCAAAGCTAGGCTCATCTAGAATGATAGGTGATGATGATGAAGTGTCAGGCGAATCTGATGGGGAGTTAGCAGTCATAACCGAAGGCACTTATTTTTTCTTGGGCTTGTCTTTCGCTTATTTATATTAGCGGGTATCTTCTCACCTTCATTGCTGATATACGTTGGAAAAACTAAATCGTTTGCGATCGTTTGCGTTAGTCAACGCGCTTAGTTAGCCTCGCTCAATAAAACGACTTAAGCACGGCTATGGAGAGAATTTATATCACTATTGTTGAAACACTCAATAGAATGTAGCCGCCGCTAAGCGATTAGCTTTGGGCACTCGCATCAGTGGAATGATTGAGACGACTCAATGAGTAATACTTTAATAGAAATTGCGTTAGTCAAAACGCCCTGTGATATTAACTATCATTCAAACAATAGAGCGCAATAGAAGGTGATAGAAACTTTGGAGTCATCCAAGTAGTTATGCTCTGTGCAAGCGCAGTGGCTAAACTCTGAGGGAAGATGATACTGTTATGGCTTAGCGAATACTTCATATAATAGGTAAGACAAACTAATAGACAGCTCACGTTAATCTAGTGACGTTATTGTTAGGTTCTGATGCTCTGTAGCCTTAGCTTTTAGAATTTTTGATATTTTTACTTTTGTCCGCTTTTAAGTTTAGATGTGATTGTCCGACACGCCTGATATTTACTATTGGTGATCGGTGGCGTAACACAAGATTTTATACAAACTTTCAAACGTTAGATGTTCGAGGGCTATGGCTGATAAAACTGCGCCGCTAAAGGGAAAAGCACTCTTACAAAAGTTTGAGGAATTAGGACATTTATCTAAGCGAGAAAGGGCTCAGGCATGCGGCTATTACACGCTGACGAAAGACGACCGAATTCAGGCGAATCTAGCTGACTTATACGATGCGCTACTAGAAGCTAAAGGCGTTTCACTGAATCCTTCAGGATTAAAAGACGGTCGAGGACGTGAGCCTACTTATCGTGTCAGCGTGCATAAGAATGGTCAGATCGTGATTGGCTCTACTTACACTCAAGAAATGGGACTTAAGCCAGGTGATGAATTTGAAATTAAGCTGGGGTATAAACATATTCGCTTAATACAAATTGAGCATAGTCGTGACGACGAATCCGAATAAGTTGATGGATAGCGTGATAGTGCTAACGAAGCGCCGAAAGGGTTACAAGCGTTATCGGATTTAGCGGCAAAAATCGGGTCAGTGGGCCAACCGGTAAAGAGCGCGAAATATTAATCTGGGTGAGCTGATGGTGCCAATGAGCCGCGATTGCCGGTTGTTTTACCCAGGCGATAACTTCTGACAGGTTTTCTAGCGTTGCGATCGCTAAAACAATCCGATCAAGCCCTTCCCCTACAGAAGAAGGATGTGATACTAAAAAATTCAGTATGGGCACAAGCTGCCCACTACTCCCGCCAATAAATACGCGGTTGGGCCAAGGCAAACCGACCAGCGCGTTAGGGGCTTTACCTTGAATAGGCGTAACTGGCGCGATCGCCAGCAAATCAACATTGTGCCGAATTAATGCCGCACCCATTGCCGTTTTTTCAATCGCATAGACCTGAGCGTTCGGGCATAGGCGAGAAATCTCTACGCTAACAGAGCCCGTGCCTGCACCAATATCCCAAACGATCTGAGTATCTAAAGGTGCTAGCTCGCCCAGAATGAGCAGCCGAATTTCTCGCTTAGTCATGAGGGTGGGGCGATCGCGAAATCCTTTAAAAACCGAATCCGGCAATCCAATCAGCGGCAGCTTATCTAAAGGCAATGACGCGACATCATCAAGCTGGCGAACCAGAACGACTACGTTTAAAGGTGCAAACGACTGTGTCTGTATAGTTTCCTTTAGTTCATGAGGGAAGTGGCTGGTCACACGCTCATTTTCGCTACCCAGATTTTCACAAACCCACAGGCGATAGTGCACTGGAAAATTGAGCGCTGTTATCAGAGCAGCGATCGCACCCGGTGTTAGCACCCCATCTGTCAGTACTGCAATCTTATCGTCGCCTCGCTTCACCGCCTGAATCAGCATTTGCTCATCCCGGCCATGCACGCTCACTAGGGTGGCATCTTGCCAGGGCAGCTTTAGCCGACTAAACGCGAGCTGAATCGAACTGACTTGAGGATGAAAAACGAGTTGCTCTGCGGGAAAAGCCTCTAGCAGCAATCGGCCTATGCCAAAAAATAGCGGGTCGCCTGACGCGAGGACAACGGCTTGGGTGTTGGGATGAGACTTTAAACGCGATCGCAAGTCTGCAAACGTTTGAGTAAAGTTGCCCAAAGGCCACGCTTCTACAGGCTGATCTACCGACTGAGCGGATGGCAAATCACTAAAGGACTGAAGGTGACGTGGCCCTCCAATCAACAGTGTTGCCGACTTCACTAAGGCTAAAGAAGTCGCTGATAGGCTATCAGCACCTGAAAGGCCAACGCCGACAACGTGGATCACAGCCAACATCAAGATTGCTCCCAGGCATTAATCACGAGGGCATTGAGAATAGCAGCGGCGATCGCCGATCCCCCTTTACGCCCATTCACCAGCACATAGGGCACCGCTAGTTCTGCCAACGCCTGCTTAGACTCCACCACATTAATAAAGCCAACCGGAGCCCCTATCACTAGTGCAGGTTGATAGTCGCCACAAGCGATACCTTCACATAACATCAATAATGCCGTTGGCGCATTTCCAATCACAAAAATAGCGCCAGGATAATCCTGTGCACACTGCTGTATTCCGAGTGCACTTCGAGTCTGACCTGGTGGAGCAGCATCCGCTCGCTTTACAGCCACCGAAATAGGACATTGCCAGGTTTTAGCCATCACGCCGCTAATGCCTGCGGCCACCATCGAAACGTCCGTCACTATCTGCGTTTGCGTTTGCAGCGCATCTGTCGCCGCTACCAAGGGCTGCTGGCCAAACGTTATGAGCTGCTTAAATTCAAAATCAGCAGTGGTATGGATCACTCTACGAACCACCGCATACTCGTCATGAGTAAAGCTGTGAGTACCAATCTCACGATCAATTTGCTTAAAGCTATCCAGCGTAATATCGTGCTCGCGGTAGTGAGGCATGTGCGCTACTGGCTGCCCTCTCGTTGATACGACTGCTCTTGCAGGTAAACATCGCCCGCATCAACTTCACCCACCACAATCGGTTCATAGCGAACAACGCCCTGTACGTTGGCCCTTTCACCGATTTCTGGTGTTGAGTTATTACTTAGTATCCATAAGCCACCACTATCATCACTAAGCTCGTATAGCCAGCCTTCTAGCACTGCAGAGCGCTGAGTGACTTCGCCTGCGATCGCGACTGTCTTATCGTCTTGCTCCGCCGTAATCGAATCAATCGCCATCACTGATCGATTGGCCAAAAGCGAAGGCAGTCGAACCGACATCGCTGGTTTTGTCGATTCGGTGACACCCACTTCAGACATCGTGCAGCTCTGTAGCACAACGGGTAAGCATGCACTCCCAATCAGCAAACCCCAGCGCAAACCGTGCCGAGAGAGCCCAAACGAGAACCTCAAGCAACGACTGAAAAACGAATGTGTCATAGCGATAATTTCCACAGATGATATGAGTTGAGGCGGCTGGTTAAGAAATTTCTACGCGGCTTTGGTAATCTGGTTTCAGTGCTTTATCGGAAGCGCCGCGATCAAATCGCACTCTTCGTCTCAAGATGCCTGTCTTGATTTTTTCTCTGGCTTTTTATCAACCTGCCTACACAAGGCAGTGGCGTATTTTAACATTATGGCTCAGCTCCTAGACGGCAAAGCGCTCGCACAACAGATTCAAACTGACCGTTTAGCCAGCGTTAAAGCCTGGAGTCAAACCTATGGTCGTCCGCCTGGATTAGCAGTGCTAATGGTCGGTGAAAATCCAGCCAGCGCCCGCTATGTGCGCAATAAGGAAAAGGCTTGCGATCGCGTTGGCATTGCTTCACTGGGTAAAAACCTGCCCAAAGAAAGCACTCAGGAGGCGATCGCGCAAGAAATCATCGCACTCAACAACAATTCACAGGTAGACGGCATTCTCGTTCAGCTACCGCTTCCCGACCACCTGAACGCGACCGCGCTGCTCAATTTGATCGATCCAGATAAAGACGTCGACGGGCTACACCCGATTAATCTGGGCCGATTAGTCAGAGGTGAGCCCGGCTTACGAAGCTGTACGCCAGCAGGTGTCATGCGTTTGCTCAAGGCTTACGACATTCCGTTAGCCGGTAAAACAGCGGTTGTACTAGGCCGCAGTATTTTAGTAGGCAAACCCATGGGGCTAATGCTGCTCGCAGCCAACGCAACGCCGACAATGGCCCACTCAAAAACGCAAAACTTATCTGAATTAACCCGTTCAGCCGATATTCTAGTATCAGCCGTTGGGATTCCTCATCTCATTGACAAATCGATGGTGAAGCCAGAAGCAACCGTTATTGATGTCGGAATTAACGGCATTCCCAATCCTAAAACGGGCAAGTCAAAACTGGTGGGTGACGTCGATTTTGACTCGGTTGAGCCAGTGGCTGGGGCAATTACGCCTGTCCCTGGTGGCATTGGGCCAATGACCGTGGCCATGCTGCTAGAAAATACCATTGAAAGCTATTGCGATCGCCTCAAAATCACGACATAGATTTCCCCTTCCGCCTGTTGTCACAAAGAAATTGGCTCCCCACTCTACCTGTCCGTTCTGCTCCTAACCTCCCACCCACTCATGGCGACTACCAACATCGATAGCCCCACCACTTTCGATCTCAAAACCTATCTAACCGAGCGGGCAGCTCAGGTAGAGAAAGCCTTAGCGCAGTCACTTCCAGTCGTGTATCCCGAAAAAATCTACGAAGCGATGCGCTACTCACTTATGGCGGGCGGCAAGCGCCTTCGCCCTATCTTGTGCCTAGCCACCTGCGAAATGCTTGATGCCCCAACCAGCCTAGCAATGCCGACAGCCTGCGCCCTAGAGATGGTGCATACCATGTCCCTCATCCATGACGATCTGCCTGCCATGGACAACGACGACTATCGCCGGGGCAAGCTGACAAACCACAAGGTATATGGCGAGGATGTCGCTGTATTAGCTGGTGACGCACTGCTCACCTACGCCTTTGAATACATCGCCACCCAAACCGAAGGAACCTCACCGAAGCACGTGCTCAAAGTGATCGCTGACTTGGGCAAAGCGGTGGGTGCAGCCGGACTGGTCGGCGGTCAAATTGTTGATTTGGACTCAGAGGGTAAAACTATTGAAGAAGACACACTCACCTACATTCACATGCACAAAACGGCCGCTCTGCTAGAAGTATCAGTTACCTCAGCAGCCATTTTGGCGGGCGCTGAAACAGCTATTGTTGAGCGGCTCAGGCGCTACGCTCAAAAAATTGGGCTAGCCTTTCAAATTGTGGACGACGTGCTTGATATTACAGCGACCTCGGAAGCTTTAGGAAAATCAGCCGGGAAAGATGTGGCCGCCCAAAAGGCCACCTATCCTAGCCTTTGGGGGCTCGAAGCTTCGCAGAAAAAAGCCGATCAGCTCGTGGTTGAGGCGGTAGATCAGCTCAGTGAGTTTGGAGAAAAAGCACGGCCTTTGATTGCGATCGCCCAGTACATCACAGCCCGTACCCACTAGTCTTATCATATCTTTCTTAGCCCACTCCTTTTCACAAAATGCAACACCCCTGAAGCAGCACTTACCGTTTGCCCCCAACTGTCCAAATCAAATCTGCCCGTGGCCTATAGTATCGGCCCATACCATCGACCCATGCAGGACTTCAACCAAATCTTCGAAAACCATGTGCTGTGGGTAGCCCTCGTTGCCTGCATCGCCGCTCAAGCCCTAAAGCTTGTCTTTGAATTTGCACAACATCGTTCCATAAACCCAAGAGTCCTGGTTGAAACCGGTGGCATGCCCAGTGCCCACTCAGCCTTAGTCACCGCCCTAGCCTGCGGCGTCGGCCAAACCATCGGCTGGAACACACCCGCTTTCGCCGTCACCTCTGTTTTTGCCGTCATCGTCATGTACGATGCCGCTGGCGTGCGTCAGGCTGCTGGTAAGCAAGCTAAAATACTCAATCAGATTCTGGACGAACTCTTTCAAGAGCACGCCGAATTCAACCAAGATCGACTTAAAGAGTTACTGGGACACACCCCCGTTCAGGTTATTGTCGGCTCAGCGCTGGGCGTAATGATTGCTTGGCTTGCGGCACCGACAGCCTAGATTCAAGTAAGCACTAGGGCTTTAGAACCGAGCCACTTCTGGCACGAGCTGAACGACCTGCTGAGCATCCACTAAAATAGCGGCCATTTGAGCATCGCTAAGCTGCTGTAGCGTATCAGCAGCCGTCGCAGCATCGCTCGTATAGTCAGCGAGTAAATAAGTTCGCTGTTGGTACACGGCTAAGCCAACAGGATTGACAAACTGTCCTACTGTCGTTGCCAGCTCAGGTCTCTTGCCATAGTCAACAAGTACTGCATAGCCCGGTGCTAGGCGCTGAGGCTGATAGGCTAGGGCTCTTGCTATCGGCGCTGCAGCTCTGTCAGTCGAACTATTAGAACGAGTCGCAGGTGGCAAGCTAGCAGTTTGGCTTGGTCGGGAGACAAAGCTTTCAAAGCCTGCCACCGTTTTCATGTAAGTTGCCCAGGCGTTAACCGTCTCTAGACTATCAAAACCGCCTGCTCGCACTAATGTTTCATTTAAGTACTCACACACAAGCACAGTATTACCTGCGGGCAGCACTGAGGCAATTTTGTTGCGGTCTGCTTCTGTTTCCCCGCGCACTAGCAGCAAATACTCTTGAGTCACTGGAGGCGGGCAGGCAGGTAGACGTGACTGAGCAAAAACAGGTATGGTCGCAGCAAAAGAAACCGCTAGTGCGCCGAATAGGGAAGCGCCTATTCCAGTAGGTATTGAGTGAGGCATAGCAGGCAAACAACGAAAAAATGTCATAAGCGATTTATGTGATCTCAAGATGCGATCCCAAGATGGAGAGAAACGGCTTTTTAGAAAGTAGGCGGTGCAAGAAAGGGCTTTGAGTAATTAAACTAAGTCAGCCAATCAGTCAGCAGCTTCTAGAGACGCTAGCGGTACTGGAATTGATCCTGATGGCGCTTCAAATTCGCCAATAGCGACATATTCGAGCCGGAGCTTAAGCCAGGTAATAAACGTTTTGTCAGTGGATACGATAGCAGCCGATGGCTTTGGGCATTTTGCTCTGATGGCAGAAAGTTCTGGAGCGTCTAAAAAGGCAGGATGCTTAATCAGCCAAAAGTCAATTTCCTTTTCTTGCGACTGGTAATGCCGGTAGCGCTCTTTGAGCACTTCATCTAGCGGTTCTTCTTCCAGTAAAAAGCGCTGGCTCGCCGCCACGTAATAGTAAGTTGTCATGTGTCTTTGTTCACGGTTTTGGTAGGCCACCTCTCAAGGGTGTCCTACTGACTATCCTACGATGAGGACGCAACCCACCCAAACTTTAGAAATCGATTCGACCGGAGGGTGCGCCGCTAAATTCAGGTGCACGAGCTATTTCAATCGGCTCCTCGTCTAAGTCGCTATCGAGTGACAAGTCCTGCGAGCCCACACGCGCGGCGTTCACAACCGCACCGAGCAAGCGAACATCGTCACTCAGCTCTAGTTCTTCTATGGCAGTATCGAGCACTGCTTTTTCCGTAACGCCTGGACGCGTGACGAGCACGATACCGTCGGTTTGTTCTTCAAGTAGTAGGGCATCATCGCAGCGGGTGAGAGAAGGTGTGTCTAAAATCACCATATCGAACCGTGACCTGGCGTCTTTTAAGAACCGCTGCATCTCGCTCGACTCGATGATCGCAGCGGGCTGGCGCTGTGGCCCAGGCGATGGGCATACGTATAGATTTTCAACCTGCGAAACCATTTGAACGTTTTGACCAATCCGACCACTGTAGTAGCGTAAAGGCTCCAGCACTGACTGCGGATCAGACATTAAACCCAGGATTTCTGCTTTAGATCCTGATCTAAGGTCTGCTTCTATCAGGAGGGTGCGGCGTCCGGCTCTAGCAGAGGCGATCGCCAAATTATAGGCACTCACACTCTTACCTTCTTGCGACCGGGTACTCGTCAGCACGATCATCCGAGGCCCAATCGAACTCTCCTCAGTACCCACCAACCGTAGGCGACTCAAAAAGCGCTCATAGCTCGCGTGATACAGAGAATCTGGCTGCACCAGCACAGGCACCGCCCGGGAAGAACGCGTCTTCATCGCCGGAACAATACCGAGCATAGGAATCTCTTGAGCCTGCAACAGAACTTCTAGCTCCTCAGGTGTCCGCACTGTACCATCAAGCATATCTAGTAGATACACCACACCACCGCCCACAATTAACCCGGTAAGCGCACCCGCTAGCAAAATCAGCGCAGGAGAAGGCCGCTCTTGCACATTAGGGTAGGTCGTTGGCCGGTTTGCAATTGTTAAACTACTTACCGTTTCAGCCTGAGCCGCTTCAGCATCGACCAATCTAGCCTGCAACTGATCGTATAAAGCCCGACGTAGCGCCGTTTGCTGAGCCAACCGATTACGCTCTAGCTGCTTGTTTGGCAATTGAGAATACTGTCTTTGCAAGTCGGCAGCAGACTGCTGGATAACAGACTGCTGGCTAATCAAAGCATCTCGCTGAGTATCTAACCCAACAAGCTGATTAGCCAACGCAGCCCTAGCAGGATCTAAGCTGCTATCCTGCCGGACTCTCCCGGCAATTGGCTGAGCAAGGCCGTCTCCACTCAGGACTTCGTTGGCACGCCGCTCAAGCATCGCATTAAAGGCCGACAAATTCTCTCTAATCTCTACCCGGCTTGGGTGGTCTGGCTTAAGGCCTCGGGTTGTTAAAAGAGCCTGCTGCGTTTCTGTTTCAGAAATCTGAGCCCGTAGCTGAGCAATTAAAGGATCGGCACTGAGCGCTGAAGAAGCATAGGCCTGAGTCGGATTCAATCCTAATTGGGATTGAATACTCTGCATTTGTGCGTCAATACCTGCCAGAGTAATTTGGTTGGTGCGAAACTGCTGCTGAGAGCCCGTAATCGCGCCCAGTAAACTACCGTCAATCGAAGCCTGAATTGCTGGTCCTTCCTCACGATCATATTTTTCTAAAAGTCCTTCTGCCTCACGCAGCTCACTCTCAATCTCAGGCAGTCGCTTATTCAGCTCGTCTGTAATAGCTCTCAGCTTGCGGCTATTGGTTTCGCGGCTCAAATCAATCATGTTTTTAATCATGATGTTCATCACCAGACTCGCCTCTTCAGAACTTGGCCCGGCATAACGCACCGTAGCTCGACGGCTCAACAGTTCAGGCTTATCGGCTGGCCCCGCCGTTTCAACAGCAATTCGCGTCCGCTCTCTGAGTTCGTCAGGCGTAAGCATAACGTCCCGCGTTTTCAGCTCTGTGGAAACGTCGCTGAGCAGCGCATCCGAAAGCAGCAAGTCCTCATCAATGATGCCGCGTCCCTGAGTCTGAACCTGGGTGTTGGTGTCGGAAAAGGTTACCAGCGGCGAGTTATCAACCATTGAAGCCTCAGAGAAATACTCTGGGGGTGGTTCGGGCTGAAATGCTACCACGCTAGAGGCACCCAAAATAGAGAGGAAGGTGAACAAACCCGGCCACTTATAGCGGTTTAGCGCAAGCAGATAGCGTTTGATAAATGGGGATGCCATGGTTCTACTTTGGGGAGTTTAATAAAGCGAAAGTGAGCGGGTGAAAAGCTAGCTTTCAAGCAGGGCTAATTTGAATAGCTCACTTGAAAATGAATGGTTAAAAGTGGCTAGTCAAACAAGTTGCCATTATCATCCAGGAAATTATTGAAGAAGTTGGTGAAGCCTAAAACGTCGCGGAAGGGGCGAGTAACCGTGCTGAGTGCGAATGACAATCGGCCAATTAGGTTACGACCGACAACAATGACGTCGCTATCTTCCAGCGTTGGGTTCTGAGTGATGTCTCCTCTAATAGCCATTTTTGCATCAATACTGACGGTCACCGCTCGGCCTGTTTCGGGGTCGTAACGAATAATGGCAACATCGGTGAGGTTAGCAGCGTCAGGATTGACGCCTAACAGAGATATTGCATCAAGAAATGTGCTGCCGTTGTTCAGGTTGAGCGTACCCAAGCCACCGCGCCCGCCTGCATAGTTGAGGAAACGGATGTTGATAACCGGCTGGGCCAAAGTAGAACGAGCGACCAGATAGCGGTCATAGCTGCTGATTTCACTAGGATCTAGCTCAGGGACAATCATGACGTCGCCATCTTCTAAGCGGACATCGGGAAGCGGGCTGCCTTCTTTGAGTGGGGTAAATAAATCGACGTTAACGCGAGCTTCTTGGAATCCAGCGCCTTGAGGCAGTCGTCGCTGAATCTGAATAGTGCGTAAGTCGGAGGTGCGGGTAGCACCGCCTGCGGTAAGCAAGGCCGTGGCGACGGTGGGATTTGCAAGAGGGTAGAAGCCGGGGCGCTGAATGGCTCCTAGAATCGTGACTTCTACGCCTCTTTGGGCAACGAGCGTGAGGGATACTTCGCGATCGCTATTTTGATTAAAGGTGACATACCGATCATAGCGACGGCGAATTTCGCTCCTTGCCTGCTCTAGGGTCAGCCCTTGCAAAGAGATGGCACCTTCAATCGGCAACACAATATTGCCGCGAAGATCCAAAGTGGCCTGGAAGCTGAGTTCGGGGTAGCGCTGCACGCTAACAAAAATAGAGTCGCCAGGGCCAAGATGATAGCCATCAAAGCTTTCTGAGAGGTTAGCCGGACTCGTTTGCGTTCCCGGCTCTACGAGCACTCTAGGAAACCTGGGGCTGACCTGTGAGTCGATAGTAGGCTCAAAAAAGACCCTGTCGGAGGGCGACTGGCTACGTTCTACAGGCACTGTCTGCTCAGGAATCGGCGGCGCATCTAGAATAGACGGCTCACTTGGCCCAGGAGAAGAAAGGGTTGGCAGCGTGTCATCGTTCTGCGCAATCTTTTGTGCGGCCTGAGCATAAGCAGAGCTGCTGTAGATGAGCCCGCCACCAATAAAGCTACTGAGGACACTCCCGCCAATCAGACTAGTAACGTAAAGCGTTCTGGCTAATACGCGAGTAAAGGAACTATTTGACTTTGATAAACCGTTATTCATAACCCTAAATTGATATGTGTCGGTGTTAGTCGTTAGCGACGGTGTTCTTTAAATAGCGAATAGCGCACTGAGTAACGCAGTTTGTAACGATGCAGATGGATAAAAAAGTTGATTAGAGATAGGTCATTAAGAATTTTTTAAGCAAACTAAGCTCAAGCATTAGCGGTATGAAGCATGTCTTTAGGCTGTGCTTGAGTAGTTCTACGGGCGACAGAGCTAACCTATCGCCACTTTATCCCACGTACCAAGAGAATTCACAGTGTTAGAAAAGGAACATCAATAAATCTTCTTCTAGCCTCATAACAACTCAACATAGCGGCTGACAATCGCGCTATTACTGAATAACAAACGGGAACAAATGAAACTTGTACAAGCAAATACCATCCTCTACACTGACTTCCTTCAACCACTAAAATCATCGGATACATTAGGGGCAATATCGCCTGCTACAAAAACAGATTGAGCCAACGCTTTTTGAATAGTCTCACCCAGTGATTCGGCCATGTCCTGATGGGGCGAGATGTCACCTAGCGGTTCAATCGGTAGCCACAAGCTAACAGCAACCCACGGCATTCTTTGACGGCGACGCCACTGCATTTTTTGATCGGCCCAAAACCACTGAGCTGGGGAAGGACTGCCGCCCGTAGGCCATGCGTACCACTGCAAAACAGCATAGGTTTGGTCTTGAGTCCATGCACGGAAGAAGTCGCTACTAATCCGGATGTTTTCAGCATTATCCGCTTTTGCGGTGGAATTCTTAACAGACTGAGGCGCGATCGCTTCACCAGAAACCTCAAAAGACAGTACCTGATAAGAATCTGTGTCCCAACGCTGCGAGCCTTTTAGGTCTAACCATTCAACTTCTGGCTGGTCGCCGCCGTAGGTCTGAGGCCGCAGTAGCAAAAAAACCGGGGCAAGCTTGCTTTCTTTTGCAGCGGCAGCCACCGATAGCTGCTGCACAGACCACGTAGCCTTACCAATTTCTGCTCGTGTTTGCTCGTCACTTACCCAGCCTGTCAGGGCAATACCTCGATTAGGCACCGCTTGGAGGGCGGTGCGACTAGCGGCTGGGAGCTTTAACGGTGTGTCCCATGACCAGCCGCCAAAATACTGCGGCAGCGCACTGACGGCGACAAACAGTGTCAGCAAAGCAACCAAAGCCAACTGTATAAAGTTTTTCTTGGAAGAGGACTGAATCACTTTGCCAGAGGGAGAAGAGGAAGACACAGGTTAAAACGGGGTTGCGGCTAGAAGTAATCTTGGCGGGGCGGTTTTGGAGCCGGAAGCGAGTCGGGTGGGTTGTTGGACGATATTTTGGGAGGATTAGCGCCGTTGGAGGAGGCAAGCTGTAGTGAGTCGGGTACGAACTGCTCCAGCAGTCGAACTAGGACAACTAACATGCCTAGCATGGCGGCTGAGTAGAGGTCGCCGCCCCAGCTTTCATGCAGCCAGTCAAAGGCTTTGTCCATTTGAGCACCATGAAAGTAGGTGAGGGCAGTGTTACGAACGATGTTGCCCATAACGCTAATGCAGAGAATACCGACGAAGAATAGGCTGGTCTTGAGTCGGGAACGGTTGAGGCCTGTCCAATAGGTCAAAATTAGACCCATGTAAAAGCTGGTAAACAGCATTTTAAGGCCCGCACAGTGAGGAGCTACTTCAACAAGCTGACCGCCGACAGATAGATAGATGCCATCAACCTGAACGTTGACATCGAACTGCAGCAGAATAAACCCGGCGACTGAGGCGATGAAGGCCTGTAAGGGCAGAACGTAGGGCTCAATGAGGTATGGAAGCTGGGTCGGTGTTGAGAGAAGAACCAGTATCCATGGAAATAAGCAGAGTCGAAATCCCGCTTTGCCTTTAAGCGCGAGCAGTAAGCCCGCTAGTGCAATCGGGAAAGACAGGTTCATGAAGTCGAGCAGGCCGCTGCTGTAAAAGGCGGCGGCAATGAGTAAGAGCGGATAGGCTAGCGGATGAATCGCGGCGGGTAGGGTTTTCCACTGCGATCGCCTCTCCCAAACTAAAAACGCCGCAAACGGAATCCCCAGCAGCCCATGGCTAAAGTACTCGTGCTGAATGCTGATGGATTTATTGAGCCAGCCATCCACCCAGTGCCACAGCAGCGGCGCGTATAAAACACCAACTAGGCCAATGATGATGCCTTCAATCGGCAAAAATACTTTGGGTTTTGAAGCGAGCATGGCGGCTATCAGCTAAAGGACATGAGCAAAAGTAGAGTGACAGAGCCGGTTTTTTAACGGCGATTGGAATTGATTCAGACTTAGACGAATTCACCAGCAATCAAAGTTTTAGACTCAACACTAGACTGCTCTGGCTGAACAACCGCTTTAATCGCGGCAACGACTCGATCAATCTGCGCCGTCTTTAGTCCGGGATACATGGGCAAAGATAAAATTTCCTGGCTCAGTGCTTCAGCGTGGGGAAAGTCGCCCGGCAAGTGACCTAAAGACTGAAAGGCAGGCTGCAAGTGGCACGGCGTAGGATAGTGAATGCCGGTTTGAATTTCCTGGCCGTTTAGCTCTAGCTGTAAGCGGGTGCGATCTACTGAGCACTCAGTTGTGATGCGGATGACATATAGATGATAAACATGCCCCTGGCCGCTGACATTTTTCATCGGGACTAAACCATAGGCAGCTAGCGGCGCAAGGGCTTTGTCGTAGTAAGCCGCTAAGCGATTGCGCTCCAGGTTCCAGTCTTGTAAGTGCGGTAGCTTTAAAGACAGTACGCCGGCTTGTAACGTATCCAACCGGCTGTTGGTGCCGCCCGGATCGGTGTGGAAGTATTTGCGGGTGGCTCCGTAGTTGCGAAGCGATCGCACCGTTTGCGCCACGACGGTCTGCGTGGTCACCAGCATTCCACCATCACCCAAAGCACCTAAATTTTTACTGGGGTAAAAGCTAAACGCCGCTGCCATACCGACGGAACCCGCTCTATACCCTTCTCTTTGAGCTAAGTGCGCCTGAGCCGCATCTTCTAAAATAATCAGGTCGTGGCGTTTGGTGATATCCAACAGGCCCGAGGGTGACACCATTTGGCCGTATAGATGAACCGGGACAATCGCCCGAGTTTTAGGCGTAATGGCTTTTTCTACTGCCGCCAAGTCCATCAGCGCGGTTTGCGGATCGCAATCTACAAATATTGGCACCGCACCTACTCGAACAATGCCAATCAGGGTAGCGACAAAGGTGTTGGCGGGAAGAATCACTTCATCGCCGTCGCAGATGCCGCAGGCACGGAGGCCTAGAGCGATCGCATCCGTCCCGCAGCCGACCCCAACACCCTCAGTCGTCTGACAAGCCTCAGCAAACGCGGCCTCAAACTCAGCAACCGCCTGACCTAATACATAGTCGCCTTTGGCTAGCACCCGCTCGACCACTGCCAAAATGTCGGCATGAAGCGGACGATGCTGCCAGCTAAGATCAACAAAAGGCACCTCCTGAGTCGGCGTTTTATCTAGAAGCTGATTGTCTACAGGCTGTGCAGTCGGGAAGGAAAAGGTCATAGCGTAAAAATGAGCGATCGCAGTGAGTCGTCTAAAGTGAGTCGTCTAAATAGCGATGTGAGCCAAATCGCAAAAACCCGTGTGGATTTATACCAGTTTGGCGCGATTTTGATCAGGCAAACCGCTTAAGGATGAATTCTCTGTAAAACTTGCCTAAATTACTTCAACAGGTTTTGATTAGATAGCTAAAGAGTGCCCTGCCACGGCGACATCGTTACATCACTACTTTTTAGCGCTACCTATTCTTTTGCAGGCGTTAGCATCAGGCGTTTACAGGCATTAACTGAGGCACCCGAATCGATGGACTTTAAGACGGCTTGTCAGCTAATTGCCAATCAAACTCTACCTGAACAGGAAACCGACGATACGTTTTTAGGTCGGTTGCGCGCGGGTCAGCCGCCTGTGCCAGGACAGGTGACGTCTTTACTGCTGGCGCTGAAGGTCATTCACGATGGCGCAAGAAGCGCAGATTCGCTAGATAGGCAGCTAGCGCTGGCGCTGTTTTTGATGGCCTATGAAAGCCGTAATTTGTTTGAAGTGGGGCGGGCGGCTAGAGTGGCTTGGCCACCTTTATTAGATGAAGACTTGGCAAGGATTGCGATCGCTACCTACCAAATTTTTGCCAACGAACCGATTGCCGCAGAACCCTTCATAAGTGCCTAAGGCGTTAGCTTTGCAACCAATCAGTAGCCAATATTCACCCTTGCGACTAGAGTACAAGGGCAGCTTTTTGAAGCTGGCACTTGACTGCACGACAACGACACAGTGATTTGCAAAGTTGAAGGGTAAAATGCCATCTCGTTCTAATCTTGAGATTAAGGCTCGCTTAGTTTTGGGCGTCGGCCTGCTGAGCGTCGTCGTCGTTCTATTGTTGAGGCTTTTGCTGCCGGTTTTAGCCTTTGCTGGCCTAGTGGCTGGTAGCTACTATCTGTGGCAGCAGTGGAGCCGACAAAAGCAGCAGCAGCAAAGACAGCAAAATCGGATCAACGCTCAGTTTTATCAGCTATTGCAGCAGCAGCGAGGGCGCATTAGCGTTTTAGACTTTGCGATGCGCACTCAGCTCACGGGCGAAGCGGCACAAAACTATCTCAATATTCAGGCACAGGCGTTTTCGGCGTTTTTTGAAACGACGTGCCAGGGTGACATTATTTATGTTTTCAACTTAGCGGCGGTTCGCCAGCCAGCTTCTCAGGCGGAAGCGGCCTGGGCCTATGCAGAGCAGGTTCGTGCCGAAAGAGCACAGGCCCAGAAGGCTCAGGCGGCTTGGACAAACGCGAAGCAAATTAGAACGCTGCGTCAGATTTCTCAAAAGAAGGATCAGGGGATAGCTGAGGGCGATCGCAATCCGGCGAGCTCTCAACAGCAGCAAAACCAAAAGCAGACGATAGAACTGCCCAGACCAAACGGTTCAGCAAAGCGTGAGTCTGCCAGGGAAAACAATGCAGAGGGCGGTGTCATCACGATTGATGTAAAAGCAGTGAGCGGCTAGCAGCAAAGAAAATAGCCAAGATGCTTTACAAACGGCCCTTATTTATTGAGCATGGGAAAGGTTTGGACGCATTTGTCTTAAATTACTGAAATTATCTAACGGCTTTTTAGGAGCAATATCAATTGGAAAAGAGTTTTATCATGATCAAGCCCGACGGCGTACAGCGCGGTCTGGTTGGCGACATTATCAAAAAGTTTGAAACCAAAGGCTTTACCTTAGTTGGCCTCAAGCAAATGGCCGTTTCTCGTGAGCTGGCTGAAGCTCACTACGCCGTTCATAAAGAGCGTCCTTTTTTCAAAGGCCTCGTGGACTACATCATTTCTGCGCCTGTTGTGGCAATGGTGTGGGAAGGCGAAGGCGTGATTGCCTCTGCGCGTAAGCTGATTGGCGCAACCAATCCTTTGGATGCTGAGCCCGGTACGATTCGCGGCGACTACGGGATTACTATCGGCCGTAACCTCATTCACGGATCGGATGCACCCGAGACGGCTCAAAGCGAGATCAAGCTATGGTTTGGCGATGGTGAGCTATGTAGTTGGGAGCCCACCATGAAGCCTTGGCTGTACGAATAGACTCAGGAGTTTCCTAGCTCGACTGAGCCATTCGGCTGAACCAGTAAGTAATCTAGCCATCAAAAAAGACCAAAGCTTATCTAAAAGGCTTCGGTCTTTTTTTGTTTTGTTTTAGCAAATGCTATTCCATGTTTGCGCGGGCATCTTTCACGGCGGCAATAAAGGCAACAACGACGGCTGGCGCGCAAATAGCCAGCGTTGCGATGGTTGGGCCTTGACCCCAGTTTGGATCGCCGGAGGAAAGTTCAAAGAGGGAGCCGACTGCAGCGATCGCAGCCAAACAAGCAATACCCAAATACGCGCCACTTTTAGGAGTCACAGACTTTTCCTGTTGAATAGTTTACTTATTTTACGGAAAGAGTCGTCCTAAAGAAAGCGGCTTCTCACCGGCACGGTCTAACAATCAGACCGCCTACTTTACCTTTTGAACATATTTAAGTTCAAAGCCGTTCTTGGTTAGCTCTTGATTGAGCGCAATAGAATTCTCCACGCGATCTACAAACAGCACGCCGTTAAGATGATCCATCTCGTGCTGAATAACGCGAGCCACCAGATCATCCGCCTTTATTTTTTTAGGCTTACCGTGCTCATCTTTAAAGCTAACTTCGACTTCCGCAGGCCGAATCACATCTAAATAAACGCCAGGGATGCTTAAGCAGCCTTCCTGACCTTTAGCCATTTCCTTACTAGATTTTGTGACCTTAGGATTAATCAGTACGAGCGGTGGCGCGTCTTCATTTTCAGGGTCAGCATCTATGACAAGTAGCTGCTTATTAACGCCAACTTGAGGCGCAGCCAACCCAATGCCGTCTTCGCTGTACATGGTTTGCAGCATTTTGCGGACGAGCGATCGCAGCTCATTGTCTATTTTGATGACGCGCTTAGAAGGCTGACGCAGCCCACGTTCACCTATGTAAGCAATAGAAAGGGGTGGATTTTTAAGCTTTTTCTTTTCAACGTCAATGACTGCGGCCATGATTCTACGAATGAAGGTCAAAGCGTGCGGTGTCACGCCTTGCGGAACGCTTTTATTGTAACAACTCATACTCATTTCGAGATATGTAATGGCAAAGCGTAGAGCTATTTTTAGATCATCAAGTTTTGTTGATAAGAATGGTTTAGGCGAGAAGTCTACGGGAAGCCTGTCTGTATTAAGTCATATGCAATGGGTGGGCTTACGTGCTGCGATCGCTAACCAAAACAGACTACTTACTCAACGAAACCCTACGCGGCCTCAGGCGCGGCGGCTGGATGAACTGGGCCGCCATGAGCACCATGACCGTTTTATTATTTCTCTTTGGCGTCAGCTTACAGGCGAGCTGGCAGGTAGAAGGCTTACTCAATCAATTTGGCTCACAGCTCGTGATTTCGACCTATCTCGATAGCGGCATCGATGCCGGTAGCTTGTCTTCACAAGTAAAGCGGCTGCCAGGGGTTGTAGACGTTGAATCTGTGACAAAAGAACAGGCGTGGGCGGAGCTGACTGAAGATTTAGGAATGTCGGATGTATCGAACGCGTCTTCTCAGCTAAAGGGCAATCCGCTGGTAGATGAGCTGAAGGTGAAAGCGCGGGAAGCCGAGCAGGTGCCGCAGTTGGCGAACACGCTAAAGGCGATGGACGGTGTGGCGGACGTGCTTTATGTCGATGAGGTGATTAATCAGCTTAGGGACTTAAATACAGGGCTGCGCTGGGTGAGTTTGACGGTAGTAGGGCTGCTGAGTATGACCGCGATCGCGGTGGTAACGACCACGATTCGGCTGATTGCGATCGCCCGTCGTCATGAAATCGAAGTAATGCAGCTCGTCGGCGCAACTCGAAGCTGGATCTATCTGCCTTTTCTACTTCAAGGCTGCACCTTTGGCATTGTCGGAGCAGGCGGCTCTTGGGGGCTTTTACTAGCCGTGCAGCAAGGCCTAAAGTCGCTATCAGCGAGCAAACAACCCGCCTTCATTGAGTTTTTGATCAACGGCTTACAGCTCACCCCTCAGCAATGGATTTTATTACCGACAACGCTTGCAGGGCTCGGTATCGGCATTGGACTAGTGGGCAGCTTGCTGGCCGTGAAGAAAGTCTCTGCGGCTGGATAAATCAGCAAAGCCACAACTCAACCAAAAATCCCCCGACGATCTCTGCCACTACACAGAATTCAACGAGGGATTTTTTAATGCAAATTTATTCGCAATCATTCAACTTAGTGCCCTCACAACAAGGCAGTCTGGCTGAATATTATTTTGCTAAACGTTAACCGTAAAGCCAGTACTTAATAAGCCAGCACTTAATAAGCTAGACCCATACTACGAGTCGTTTCAGCACCCAAGTAAACGCGGATGCTCAAGAAATCAGTTGGGCACGCCGTTTCACAGCGCTTGCAACCAACACAATCTTCGGTGCGAGGGGAAGAGGCGATTTGACCCGCTCTACAACCATCCCAAGGCACCATTTCAAGCACGTCGGTAGGACATGCACGAACGCACTGGGTGCAGCCAATACAAGTATCGTAAATCTTTACTGAATGAGACATGAAGTACAGACTCCAAAAATATTATTGCAACGTCGCTAGCCGCTAGAACTGGCTTTCAGTCTTGCCATGTCTCTAAACGATTAGCACACCAACCGCGAGGCTAACCACCAAGCACAGGTTCTCCAACAAGCATGGGTTCTCCAACCCACACAAAAGTGTATCCCAGGGGCGCAAGCGATCCGACATGTAAGCGTGCAAAAATTTATGGAATGTAATATTCTGTGGGCGTTTCGTAGCGTACCGCCTCATCACAAGTCACGCTTTCCTATAAGATGATTAAACCTAAATTAGAGCGTTATAGACACAGCAACTGCTGAGCTTTAGCCTCCAAATTTATGTGATTTTTTTGCGCTTTTTGCCGCTGAAGTTAAGGTAATTACAGTAATGAGTGACGACATTTTAGGAAAGGTTCAGAAAATTGTTTCTGAACAGTTGGGTGTAGATGAGGCCGAAGTAAAGCCAGAAGCGAACTTCGCAAATGATTTGGGTGCAGACTCTCTCGACACCGTAGAGCTAGTCATGGCACTGGAAGAAGAATTTGATATCGAAATTCCCGATGAATCGGCTGAGAGCATCAGCACCGTCCAAGCAGCCGTTGACTTCATCAAGTCAAAAGCCTCCTAAGTCGCTAGCGGTTTTATAAAAATTGCGCCAAAATCGCGATTAGTTGTTTTCAAGGGCCCTTCTCGTCTTACTCGGTCACAAAAGAAGGGCCTTAGACTTCGTTTTTAGTTTCAGCTCGCTTCAGTTGAAAACCTGGCAAGTCAAAGCCTCCGTTGTCCTGCGTAAGTTATGTCTAATTCAGAGAAAAAGCGCGTCGTCATTACCGGGTTGGGTGCCATCACGCCAATCGGCAATACCCTAGAAACCTACTGGCAGGGGCTCATGAGCGGCAAAAGCGGCATTGGCAAAATCACGGCCTTTGACGCGTCGCAGCACGGCAGCCAGATTGCGGGCGAAGTGAAAGGGTTTGACCCCGTAGATTTTATGGATCGCAAGGATGCTAAGCGGGCAGCTCGGTTTGCTCACTTTGCGATCGCAACCAGCAAAATGGCTATAGAAGACGCCAAACTAGACATTACCGACCTCAACGCCGAACAAATTGGTGTCATGATCGGTACTGGCGTCGGCGGCATCAAGGTCATGGAAGACCAGCAGGAAATTTACCTCAACCGAGGCCCTAGCCGCTGTAGCCCCTTTATGATTCCGATGATGATCGCTAACATGGCCGCAGGCCTCACCGCGATTCAAGTCGGCGCAAAAGGCCCAAACTCTTGTCCAGTCACCGCCTGTGCAGCAGGTTCTAACGCCATTGGTGACGCCTTTCGCCTCGTGCAAAACGGCTACGCCCAGGCGATGATTTGCGGCGGTACCGAATCAGCCGTCACACCGCTGACCTTCGGTGGCTTTTCAGCCATGCGCGCCATGTCCACCCGCAATGATGACCCCGACCACGCCAGCCGCCCCTTCGATAAAGATCGCGACGGCTTTGTCCTTGGAGAAGGCTGCGGCATTCTCATCATGGAAGAACTAGAACACGCCCTCAGTCGAGGCGCTCATATTTACGCCGAGATGGTGGGCTATGGCATGAGCTGCGACGCTTACCACATGACGGGGATTGCACCCGGTGGCGAAGGCGCGACGCGGGCAATTCGGATGGCGCTCAAAGATGGCAATCTGGCCCCCACTGATATCAGCTACATCAACGCGCACGGCACCAGTACGCCAGTAAATGACCCTAACGAAACGGCGGCTATTAAAACCGTACTGGGCGAACATGCCTACAAAATCACGGTCAGCTCTACAAAAAGTATGACCGGCCACTTATTAGGTGGCTCTGGTGGTATCGAAGGCGTTGCCGCTGTGATGTCTGTCACCAATGACAAAGTTCCGCCGACTATCAACCTCGTTAATCCAGATCCGCTGTGCGATCTAGATTATGTCGCTAGCAAGAGTCGAGATCAGGCTGTTAATGTTGCACTCTCTAACTCATTTGGATTCGGTGGACATAACGTAACGCTAGCCTTCAAAAAGTACATCTAGACCGTTTGAAGCATTGCGGTTACAGGTTCGTAAGTACAATGACCTAGAGAAAATGCTTAACCATTTATTTAGACTTGCCTTTAACATATATGGAGTGTGTTACTAGCAGCGTTCAGGCCGTTTCACACTAAAAACTGTTCCCCCACTCACAAAAGAAAACTATGGCTGTCGCAACTCAATCGCTTGAAACACTGTGCATAAATTCCATCCGTTTTTTGGCCATTGATGCCATTAACAAATCAAAATCTGGTCATCCCGGTTTGCCTATGGGCGCAGCACCCATGTCTTTTGTGCTGTGGGACAAGTTCATTCGCCACAATCCTAAGAATCCTCAGTGGTTCAACCGCGATCGCTTTGTACTTTCTGCGGGTCATGGCTGCATGTTGCAGTACGCCATGATGTACCTCACTGGCTACGACAGCGTATCGATGGACGACATTAAGCAGTTTCGGCAGTGGGGCTCCAACACACCTGGCCACCCTGAGAACTTTGAAACGGCTGGCATTGAAGTGACCACCGGCCCACTAGGTCAGGGCATTTGTAACGCAGTGGGCCTCGCAGCGGCTGAAGCGCACCTTGCCGCTAAGTTCAACAAACCTGATTGCACTGTTGTAGACCATTACACCTACACCATCATGGGTGACGGCTGTAATATGGAGGGCATTTCGGGTGAGGCGTGCTCTTTGGCAGGTCACTGGGGCCTAGGCAAGCTGATTGCACTGTACGACGACAACCACATTTCGATTGACGGTTCTACCGATATTTCCTTTACCGAAGATGTGAGCAAGCGCTTTGAAGCCTATGGCTGGCATGTGCTGCATGTAGAAGATGGCAACACCGATTTGGATAGTATTGAGAAGGCGATCGCCCAAGCCAAAAAGGTCACTGACAAACCGTCGATGATCAAAGTAACCACCACCATCGGCTATGGCTCTCCCAACCGAGCGGGCACAGGCGGCATTCACGGCGCAATGCTCGATACAGACGAAACCCTAGCAACCCGCGAAAATCTCGATTGGAAGTACGACTTCTTTGAAGTTCCTGAAGACGCGCTAAATCGCTACCGCGAAGCTATCGATAAGGGCACGAGCGCTCAGGCCGAATGGGAAAAGACGCTAGCGACCTACCGCACTAAGTACGCTGAAGAAGCTGCTGAATTTGAGCGCTTCATCTCCATGAAACTGCCTGAAGGTTGGGCCGATGCGCTGCCGACCTATACGCCTGAAGACAAAGCCCTGGCGACTCGCAAAAATTCCGAAGCGACGCTCAACGCACTGGCTCCCGTTCTGCCTGAACTCATCGGCGGTTCTGCTGATCTGACCCACTCCAACCTCACCGAACTAAAGATTTCTGGCGAATACCAAAAAGGCGCTTACGAAAATCGCAACATGCACTTCGGCGTACGTGAGCATGGCATGGCGGCAATTTGCAACGGTATAGCCCTGCACAACAGCGGCCTTGTTCCTTACTGTGCGACGTTTCTGGTCTTCACTGACTACATGCGCGGTGCCATTCGACTATCTGCTCTATCCGAAGCAGGCGTTATTTACGTTATGACTCACGACTCTATTGGCTTGGGCGAAGATGGCCCTACCCACCAGCCTGTAGAAACGGTCGCCTCCTTACGCGCTATTCCTAACCTGTACGTAATTCGTCCCGCAGACGGCAACGAGACCTCTGGCGCATACAAAATTGCCGTCACCAAGCGCAAAGCCCCTACGCTCATGTGCTTCTCACGTCAGGGTCTGCGTAACCTTCCCGGCTCTTCTATTGATGCTGTTGCCAAAGGTGCGTACATTATGTCTGATTCAGACGGGATACCTGAACTCATTTTGATTGGAACAGGAAGCGAAGTTGAGCTGTGTGAAGATGCGGCTGAAAAGCTACGCGCCGAAGGTAAGAAGGTTCGCGTGGTTTCTATGCCTTGCTGGAAGCTATACGAAGAGCAAGACGCCGCTTATAAGGAGTCTGTGCTACCTAAAGCCGTGAAGAAGCGTTTAGTTGTAGAGGCCATGAGCAGTTTCGGTTGGGCTAAGTACTTTGGTGATGAAGGCGACATGATCTCTGTTGATACCTTTGGCGCATCTGCTCCGGGTGGCATCGTTATGGAGAAGTTTGGCTATACCGTCGATAACGTTGTTTCGCGTGCAAAAGCGCTTTAGACTGTGTTCTTCTTAGCACTTAGCAACGCATAGTTCATCTCAAAAATCTCATCTATAAAAAGCCCCCATGCCAGCAATGACGTGGGGGCTTCTTGCGTATTTGAAGCTTTGGCAAAGGCGATCGCACCAGCAATGTGCTGCGGCCCCTCAGTCCTAGAGTGCAGACGGCACAATACACTGCACTAAGCGCGTTTTTGAGTTAATCGTCATATGCAATGACCTAGATCACAAGCGTCAGGAACTAACTGACGCCTACAGGATTAATGTTCGATAAAATACCAGTATTTCGCTGGGTCACTACGTATAATTTCGTAGTTCGACTCAATGAACAACAACCGCATCTACATAAGGAAAGCGCTATGTCATTTTCCACAGTCTGTCATCAGGTTACCAACTCCCTTTTGAGTGCCCTCGTAAGTACGACGGCTTTGCTCTCTTTTGGAGGAAGTGCGATCGCCAGCACCATTTACGCAAGCGAACTCAGCCTTTCTGGCCTCACTCTCAACACCTCCGAATCCGAAATTTATAGCATCTTAGGCTCCCCAAAAAGCCGTGAAGCTGGCCCTACCCCATCCATTGATGAAATTCTTTACTACGGCGGCATTTCCATTGCTGTATCCGGTGGCATGGTATGGGATATCGTCGCCACCTCACCCAAATTCTGCACGCCCTCAGGCGTATGTCCTGGAGACTCAGTAGACCTATTATTTGACACCCTCGGGCCGACCGCGCTCATTCCCGCAGGTGGCAGACAAAGGGCAATATACGCCGCACCATCAACAGGCTGCTCGCTCAACCTAGATATTGTGGCAGATACCGTGAGCCAAATAGAGCTAGCTTGCCGGTAGGGCCTAACAACCACGTATCCAATAGCCAAGGGGGTAAACTTTATACAGCTCTATAACATCAAGAAAACTTAGAACATGCCACTATACGACTGCATTGTTGTTGGCGCAGGGCCAGCAGGCGCGAGCGCGGCCTACCATTTGAGCAAACGAGGCCGCACTGTACTCCTGCTAGAAAAAGCCTCGCTGCCTAGGTACAAGCCCTGCGGCGGTGGCGTGTCTCCTGAAATTGCAGACTGGTTCGACTTTGACTTCGAGCCAGTCATTTCTCAAAAAGTCACTAAAGCTCGATACACCTGGAAGCTCGGTGAAGTCATAGAAGCTGATTTGGGCACTTCTATTTGGATGGTACGCCGAAATGAATTTGATTACTACATTGTGCAGCAGGCTCAGGCACAAGGAACGATACTGCAAGATGAAACAAAGGCCATCGGCATTCACTTTTCAGTAGGAAAATGGCATGTCGAAACGAGTAACTATGAAACCTTGGAAGCTAAGTATTTAATTGCCGCAGACGGTGGGCGTGGCCCGATGGCAAGGTGGCTAGGCTTTGAAGAGAGAACCACAAATATTGCAGGGGCTATTGAAATTGAGCCTAAAATGCCGGTTGAAGACGGGCATGTCGTTCACTTCGAATTTGGGCTGCTGAAGAATGGCTACGTATGGAATTTTCCAAAAAGCGACGGCTATTCAATCGGCAGCGGCGCTTTTTGTACTAACCAGAGAAAAGGCAAAGACCTTGTAGAACCCATGGTGAACTACGCAGCGGCCTTTGATATAGACGGTGCGAGCGAACAAAAGTACGGCCACCCTGTTTGCCTGTGGGATGGCGATCAAATTTTACATACGCAAAACGCCGTGCTAGCAGGAGAAGCCGCCTGCGTCGTTGATCCGTTTACGGCTGAAGGCATTCGACCTTCTATTTTTACAGGTGTGAAAGCCGCCGAAGCGATTGACCGAGCACTTACCGGAGAATCAGCAGCGCTGGCAGATTACACCGCAACTGTTGCGGCTGAAGTCGGTAGTGAAATGCGACTGGCAACTCGACTAGCCAAGGCTTTTTATACGGCTCCTCACCTCAGCTACAAAGCAATCTTAAATCAGCCTTCAGCCTCGCGAGCAATGGGTAAAGTTTTCACAGGCGAGCTGAAATACGCAGACGTGGTGCAGAAGGCGCTGCAACGAATCAGTGGCGGGTTGTTAGCCCGATAAAAAGACCGAGATATACCTTACCTAACAAAAAACGAATTATTGGTGAACTTTACGGTCAAGGCGTTAGCATCACCTGAAAGCGAAGGGAAGCAACCGTGTCTCGACGATCTGCAAAAAAGGATAGTCGCCGTCTAGTGCGAACAGGTGACAAGCTTAGAAAAGGATCTAAGTGGATCGCTATCTTGATGATTTCAGCATTGATTGTAGTTGGATTAATTTACCTCGCCAGCGATCCGTTAATAGGCATTTTTCTTCTGGTATGCGGCATCATAGGCGCGATTGGAGTGGTTGTTTTGGCTGCTAGAGACCAACCTGAGTAATGGAGCTTGTGATTGCATAGCTTGTATCCACCAAAAGCAGCGTAAAGACCTCCAATACGCTACGCTATTCACAGTAGTTTCTGGTCTTGGTCAATTTGTCAACTGTGCAGCGCGATAATTTGCAGCTTACGGACAGTGCGCCGCAGTATCCTGACGACAATACATCCGGCCAAACGTGGTTTACCGACCACATGCTTTTTCACTACCATCGCTGCCGCCGTCGCGTTTATCTCGACAGCTATGGAGATGCCACACTCAAAGATCCGCCGAGCGATTATTTTGTAAAACTTCGCGAAGATAGCGCCGAACATAGAGCCGCAATACTGGCGCAGTTTGAGCCTTTGAAGCGGCCTGTGTTTGAAAGGTACGACTGGGAAGCCGGCGCTAGAGCCACCCATGAAATGATGGCTGAGGGCGTAGACGCTATCTATCGCGGTGTGCTGATTGCCAAAGGGCCAGGAGATGTCACCTATCGGTCTGAGCCTGATGTGTTGGTGAAGTGTACTGGTGAATCCTGGCTGGGTGATTGGTACTACGTGCCCTATAACGTCAAGCTTGGTAAAAAGCCAAAGCCTGAGTATCAGCTTGTATCGGCCTTTGGTGCATATGTACTCGCAGAAACGCAGGGCGTATGGCCTGATGTCGCTTGGCTATTACTTAAAGAAAAACAGTATGCCGTAAACCTGGAGCGCTACGTTCCTAAACTGCAAGCAGCCTTGGATGATTGCCTCAACGAGCAAGATGGCCTGCTGACATTGACTGAACCACCTGAAGTTTTTATTTCTCGTAGTCGCTGTGATATGTGTCCCTGGTTGGGTCACTGCTACCAGGAAGCCAAAGCGACCAGTCATCTTTCTCTACTGCCAGGTGTCACTAAAAAGCGATATCCCACGCTAGTAGAAATGGGACTTACCACCGTCAAAGCGCTGTCAGATGCGCAGCCAGCTCGCTTATCCCAGGCATTGGATATTGAGCAGCCGGTGACAGAAAAAATGATATTTCAGGCGCAGGCTCAGTGGACAGGAAAGGGCGTTGCTCGGCTGCATGGCGGGCAGTTTCCGCTGATGCCAGAGCAAGTGCCTACGACTGATATTGAGCTTTATTTCGATATTGAGGCGGCTCCTGACAGAGATCTTATTTATCTTCACGGTGTCTTGGCTGTAGATAATCGAACCCACCAAGAAACGTTTCACGCCTTGGTGGCAGAAACACCGGATGCTGAAGAAATGGCTTGGTTTGAGTTTTTAAGGCTGGTCGATAGCTACCCTCTGTCTCCTATTTATCACTTTTGCCCTTATGAAGCGCAGACTGTTCGTAGGCTAGCTGAGCTATACGGAAATGGCGGGATAGATATTTCAGCTTTGCTGGATCGCTTTGTTGATATTCATAAGCGGGTTGTGGATGCAGTAGCATTGCCGGTAGAAAGCTATGCGCTGAAGCACTTGGCCCGGTGGATGGGGTTTGAGTGGCGAGATAAGGATGCGAATGGGGCGCAGTCGATTTGTTGGTATGACGACTGGCTACGGACGGGCGATCGCACCTATCTAAATACTATCCTTCGCTATAATGAAGATGATTGCCAAGCCACCTATCGTGTCAAAGACTGGCTGGTAAACTTTGCACAGGAGTTTTGGGACTGGGAAAAAGTAGAGGAGCCGTCAGATAATAATCCCTATTCTTCAGTTTCTTTTTCATCAACTTACGAGAAGAACGGTCAGAGGATACGACTGCCCTAGGTCTGTAACCGTCTGGTTCAATTGACCCCACAATACCTATGAACTTGTAAAAGTACTGAGAGCTTTTGATCGCATAGGTTAGTATTCAAGTTTTTCGTAAAAAATTGTTTGACAAAGCGCACTTGGATCCGCACAATAGAGATCGCCTTGAGAAGAAAGCAGTCACTGCACCTCTTACACACATCAAGGGCCCGTAGTTCAATTGGTTAGAGCACCGCCCTGTCACGGCGGAAGTTGCGAGTTCGAATCTCGTCGGGCCCGTTCTAAAAATAAAAAGCCTTCGTCTGTAATAGGACGAGGGCTTTTTGCTGTTTTGTCTAATCCATTCGATCTGCTAGATCTCAACGGTGCCGCCATACTTTACCGGTAGCTGATCTTCAGCCGGAAGATTCATCACTTTGCTATATAGCTTGATGTACTCTACTGCCGACTGCTCCCAGCCAAAGTTTTCGCCCATGGCCCGCATTTGTAAGGCCTCCCACTGTGGCTTAAAGCGATAGGCCTCCGCAGCTCGAACCATCGACGTAAACAGGTCTAACGGCTCGTAGCGATCAAAGCAGTAGCCTGTACCAGCCTCGTTGGCCGGGTCGTTGTGGCTGACGGTATCGACCAGGCCACCTGTACGGCGAACGATAGGGACGCAGCCATAGCGCATGGCGACCATTTGGCTGATGCCGCAGGGCTCGAAGCGAGAAGGCATCAGGAAGGCATCACAGCCTGCATAGATTTTACGCGCGATCGCATCGCTATACATAATGTAGGCACTGGCTCGGCCTGGATAGCGAGCAGCCAGATTGTATAGCTGGTTTTCGTAGGTGCGATCGCCCGTCCCCAACACGACAAACTGCGCATCCGAATACGCCAAAAACCGATCCATCGTCTGCAAAATTAGGTCAATTCCCTTTTGCTCAACTAGCCTGCTGACGATGCCAATCAAAAAGGCGTTTGGATTTTCGGCCACGCCCATTTCTTTTTGAATAACGGCCTTATTCTTCGCCCGCTTATCCAACGTCTTTGCTGTGAAGTTGTGCTCGATTTTAGGATCAGTCGCCGGATCAAACGACGCGAGATCAATGCCGTTCACAATTCCGCTGAGCTTGCCGCTAATGAACGACAGCAGCCCTTCTAGTTCCTCACCGTACTCTGACGTCCTAATTTGGTCAGCATACGTCGGAGACACCGTATTCACCTGATCGGCATACTGCAAAGCCGCCGCCATGGTGTTGTGCCCCTGCATAAACCACGGGCACCACGCAATGCGATCTAGCTCCCAGCGCCACGGCCCCTGATACGCCAAATTATGGATGGTAAAGACGGTACCAATATCAGAAATCTCGTGATTCCAAACCGGCAGCATTCCGGTGTGCCAGTCGTGACAGTGAATGATATTAGGCTTCCAGTAGTTCCAGGCAAATTCAGCGGCACCATTAGCAAAAAAGGTAAACCGCCAGCTTTCGTCATCGCCGCCGTAAATCATGCCGTTGTCAAAGCAGGGATGGCCGAATAGGTACAGCGGCACGTCCGTATCTGGCAGCACGCTTTCGTACACGGCAAACGAGTTGAACATGGCCTTGCCCCACCATACGGGATCGCCCCGTAGCGGTAGCTTATCGGCCATGGCACTGTAATAGGGCATAAATACGCGCACGTCGTGGCCCATTGCTCTGAGTACAGCGGGCAAGCTACCGACCACATCGCCCATACCGCCAACTTTAGCGAGCGGAGCAGCTTCGGCAGCCACAAACAGAATTCGCATATCTACGACCTAACTAGAAACTATGTCTTTATACAAATTTAAGTTTATAGCGATTTGGTAGGGTCTTTGGGTATGACTTTTGCGGTGGCGCTAACCTAACGGGATCGCTAAAAGCTTACGAATAAATGCTGTGCGATCGCGAAGCCTCTCCTGTAGAGAATCGCAAAAAAAAAGCGACCCAGTATATTGGATCGCTTCATCTTGAATCTTTTTTAGGGCCGTCGCGGGCCAGAGCTAACTACTCGATACATCAGCAGGCGGCGCAGGCACTTCACCCGCAGGCAGATCATCTAGCACGACTTCGCGCTGCCCAGGAACGTGCGTTTTCATATGGTTGTGCTGCTGCTCGTTGAGCGCCTTAAGCTGCCTGTCTGCTACGTCAAAAGCTTCTCTAATGACAGTTTCTAGCGACGCGTACTGCACGCCGTCATCGGGGCTTTTATCAACCACAACTTCACGGCTCTCAGGCACTGTAATGTCCAAGCGAACGCGAAAGGGCGAACCACTCTCAGGGTGATCGTGTACCTTTTCGATGGCAACTCGGCAGCTACTAATTTGACTATAGAACTTCTCTAGCTTTTCAATTTTTTCGTTGATTAAGCTTTCCAAAGCATCGTTTTTATCAATGCCGCGATAGGAAACTTCAGGCGTAATTCTCATAATTTGCTGGTGCTGAGTTTAAGCAAGCTTTTAGATAAATAGCTTTTCACTTATATCTAAAAGCGCACCGGCAAACATCTATCAGAAGTACGCTTAGGCGCATCCATCGCACTACCTACAGACAGAGCCTTTAAAAGCCTTACGAACGATTCTCAGCATTAATCACGTCCAAAATCTCCTGCGCACCCTGGTCGCGCAAACGCTTAGCCAGCTCAGTTCCCATGTGCTCAGCATCCACTGGAGCCCCGGTCACCGTATCAGAAATCAGCGTTTGGCCGTCCAAACTAGCGACAATGCCTTTCAGCGTCAGCGTGTCGCCTTCAATAGTGGTGTTCACGCCGATTGGCACCTGACAGCCCCCTTCTAAATCGCGAAGGAAGGCGCGTTCTGCATAGCAGCGCTGCGCGGTGGGTTCGTGCTCAAGCACCTTTAGTAGAGATAAAATTTCTTCATCACCTTCGCGGCACTCAATGCCCAAAGCGCCTTGACCGACAGCGTGTAAAGAAATGTCGGGGGGGAGAAGCTGATGGATGCGATCGCTCATATCCAGCCGGTTCAAGCCCGCCGCTGCCAAAACAATCGCGTCATACTCACCCTCATCGAGCTTGCGCAGGCGGGTATTTACATTGCCGCGAATATCCTTGAACTTAAAGTGAGGAAAATGGTGCCGTAGCTGCGCGAGTCTGCGTAGAGAAGAAGTTCCAATCACTGCGCCTTGAGGCAGCGTATCGAGCTGTTTATCCTTATGCTTTTCGTGTACCACCATCGCGTCAGCCGGGTTTTCGCGCTTCGTCACACAGCCCAAACGCAGACCTTTAGGCAAGTTCGTAGGCAAATCTTTTAGCGAATGCACAGCAAAGTCAATGTCGCCACTGAGCATGTCGTCCTCTAGCTCTTGGGTAAATAAACCCTTATCGCCAATTTTAGAGAGCGCCACGTCTAGCACTTTGTCGCCCTTGGTTTCCATCGTGCTCACTTCAAAAGTGATATCGGGAAAAGCTTTGCTCAGCTCGGCCTGTACCCAGTGAGTTTGGACTAAAGCAAGCTGACTTTTACGAGAACCGATCCGGACGGTACGAGTGGCAACGTTGGAAGACATACTAGGACGGGCGTTTGCTATGGTGATTTATCGAGATGGGAGCCGCGCAAATACGTAAGTGTGCAGGCGCGCAAGATTGCAAGTTTACCGCACCCAAAGCCCGAACATAAAGTTCTGCAAACAACTGTGTACTCACTGTTACGCCAAGCGTTCATTCGTCACATGTCAGCGCCCCCAATACGCAGGCGACAGATTGTACTAAGCCTCTTATCAAGCGCTGCTTTCAGCTTCACACTGCTGGGTAATCCGCTCTCTAGCGATCGCCTCAACCCATCAGCCCTCGCCCAGCAAATCAGCCCTCAGCTCCGCCAAGACTTTCTCTCGAACCCACTCACCGCAAAGCCTCGCGATCCGCTCTTGCCAGAATTGGCCGTTGAGCGCCCCTTAAGTCCGCTAGAACTCAGTACCCTATCCAACGAACTCACACAGCTCAATCGATCTGCACAAGCGCTGCTGGCAAGCGGAGAAACTGAACAGGCCTTTGAACAATGGCGGCGTGAGCTGCGGCTGCGACGAGTGCTAGGCCCGGTGGAAGAATTTGCGGCAATTAGGCGCGTGGCCGATCTGGCGTGGCGTAATCAGCAGCCGGTAGACGTACAGTTACTAACGCTGCGCACGCGTGAAATTTGGGAAACGGTACGGGCGACCTTGGGGCTTGAGCCTGAAGATGAACAGTTTGCGGCAAGGCCTGCCGATGCGTCAGCGCCCGCCAGGATTTTGGCGAGTGGGGGAGAGGCGTCGGATATTGCAGTGTTGGGAGCGATCGCGCAAACCTTCACTACCCTTCGAGATATCGATTCATCGGTAGAGGTATATCGTCAGCTCATTAAGCTGAGTGAGGATCAGGGCATAGATCCGACCGGGCAGCGGCGATCGCTCGCAGAACTTCATCTCAACTGGTTTCAATTTGCCCAGGCTGCTGACATTTACCTGGCGCTGCTGGCAACGGCCAGAGCAACTGGTGATCAGGCTCAGGAGATGGCCTATTTAGAAAGGCTGGTATACAGCTATCAGCAGGCGGACTCTTTTGAAAATGCGGTCAGAGCGCAGACGGATTTGATTGCTATTTATCAGGCCAGAGGTGAGGAAGAAAAGCTGCCGGAACTGCTGCTGGCGATCGCCCAAAACTACCGCACCCTCAATCGCCCCAACAACGCCATCGAATACTATCGCTCTGCTTACAGCGCCGCCCAAAGATTTGATCAGTTCAGCTTTTCAGCTCAAGTCCTTAGAGACTTAGGCTCCCTGTATCAAAGCATCGCTCTCAACGACGAAGCCCTCGGCGCTTACAATCTACTCATTCCAGTAGAACAGCAGGCTTACAACAGCTACGGTGTCATGAACGCCTACGGCAGCATTGGCATTATTCAGCGGCAAAAGGGCAACGCATTTGAAGCGCTCAAAGCCTTTGAAAAAGCCCTCGTTATTGCCAATCAGCTAAACCTGCAAGAAGACTACTTCATTGAGCAAATAGAATCTGTCACGCAGCCATAGAAAACAGCAACGCCTCAAACTTATTTTTCAGCTCGCGAAATGGCATAGCGAGCCGCCGCTAAGCTTAACCGTGCCTGATCAATGTCAGAGAGCGTTTCCCACTCCGCCATCTGCACAGACTGCATTGTCGCTGTCACAAACTCATCAGTGCTGTTACCGCGCATTGCCATCGCCATGGGCCGACCCATCACCCGCAAATCATCCTCAGCCATCTGTACCATCACATCCTGCACACACAAAACCATTTGGTCTAGTACACTTTGGCCGCTGGATTTGGTTTCACTGGCTAGCTGCTGAGCGCGATCGCCAATCTGAGCAATCATCGTTGCCGGCAGTCGTCCCGCAAACTTCGCCTTCATATGTTGACTAAAGCTGTTATCTACCTGAGCGCCCTTTTGATCAAACATCTGATTGAGCTGCGCCGAAAGACTCTTCCAGCCAGCCATCGCCTCTTCATCAGAAACTTCTAGCGCCTGTCCGGCACTTTCCGCCTGTTCGCCATATGCTATCGACGTTTCATCCATCAGCCAGGGATACGCTTCTGCTGCTAATACAGATTGCAACAGCTCAGCTTGAGCGATGGGCAATGCCGAGCTGTCTTTGTCCTCAAGACTGAACAATGAGTGAGTCATAGCTATGCGTTTATCTGTGTGACAGAGTTAAAAGTGTGACAAAAAGGGATACAGGGGCGGATTTAGCCGTTCCGCATCAGCGACCCACTTTCTTCTGATCTTATTAGGAATTGGCTTATGAATTGCGCTCAGCTTATAAAATTAAGCCCGGCTAGCTTTCCACTACAAACTCCAGCAGCCGCCCGTCAGACTGATTGCCAAAGCGAATTTGTGTCCCGGATCGCAGCGTAATTTCTTGACGATGAACACCACGCCAGCAGCCGTCTTGCAGATAAAACGTGCCGTAGCGAGAATCGTCTTCCAAAAAATAAGTCGTTTCCATGCTGCTTCCAGGCGTCACAGACATCACACGGCGCTGAAAAATCTTGGCATGACAGCTAGAAACCCATGGGTCGGAAATAACCAAATCATTACCATCAGGCTTTCGGCCAATGCGGATAACATCACTGTAAATGGGCCAGACCTGCTGACTATCAGCCGGATCGCGCAGCATGGCATAGCCTGTAGGCTCACCAATAATGGTGCCAGTGTCTTGAGTTTGTAACAGCACGCCGTTGTAGTCGGGGTGCATGTATAGGACGGGCAGCGTCCAAGCGGGCTGGTTGAAGTGATAGAGGGTGAGCAGATGTTGACGGGCGATCGCGACTGCCTCATCCACCGGCTTTCGCTCCGCCAACGCTTGCGCAAACACCTGAATAAAGCTCAGCGCCTCTTCATCAGCAATCGAGTCTCGCATCGCCACCACTGAAGGGAGTCCATGGTGTAACAGCACTTCGGCTAAGCTACTTCGCGGCAACGCCTGCTGCTGACTTTGCTCCGGCTGCGCTCCCCAGCAAGTATTAAATACGGCTAGCTTTACCCTAGCGCGAACCAGCACCTGCGCTAGCTCTGTGCCACTCAGTGTCGCATCAGACAAAAACAGCAGCCCGCCGTCCGGCCCCGGTACGCCATGCCCCGAATAGAAAAAGACGTTGTGGCCGCCTGTATCTAGCACCTTACTCAGCTCGGCAGCACTCGGCTGAAGCAATACGTCTACTTTTCGTCTCGCCGTAGGCCGCATACTCAAGTCACTGCTTTGTTCCAGTATTTTCTTCAGCAGTACGGCCTCCTCACCAAGCCGTAGCATGACGTCTTCATCACCCGATTCTGTGCTTGCTTCGCCTGTAGAAGAAGGTGCTTGTCCTGGACTGTCTTCGCCAATTACCAGTAAAATTTTTAGCGATTCATCTGGGCTAGCCGCTTCTAGACGATCAACAGCGCTGCTGGTGCGGCTCAGCAAAATCTTTCGATTCAAAGATAGGGCGCGGCTACCGGACTGCGGCTGCATAATTTCCCACGGCAGCGCAATCAGCTCAGGATCACGAATTTCTAAACGCAGGCGTAGCGGCTGGCTTTGGCCAATGGCGATGCCTTGCGATCGCTCAAAACTACTCTTAATCGGCCCATCAAACAGCCACTGCCACAGGCACACACCCAAATGCTGCATATATCGACTGCTGTAGCTAGTAGGCTGTCCCGTCACCGGATCGTCGGGCATTTCTGCAACATCTTCCAGCACAAACTGAGGCACGTAAGCAGACGGAATATGCGGCACCTGCGGCAGTCCGCGCAGTGAAAAAATGGACTGCCAGCTCTGCCAGGCCTGAGCTAGCTCGGAGCTCCACTGACAATCGTGATGCACATGTCCACTCGGGTGCGGCGCGCGCAGTACCCAAATCGCAAAATGATCGCGCTGCGACTTCAGGCTATCGACAGCCAGCCACAAACAGAGAGAATCAGACATCATCCATCACTCTCCTAATAACGCTAGCTGCCGCAGCTACCTTGTTGAGTGGGCTCTAAATCTTGAATATTTTCTGAGGCATTGGCGATCGCAGATCTCACTACCCAGCCCTCCTTTCCTACATCCAACTGAATCGGACGATTAGAACCCAGCACCGCAGGATCATCCAAACTACTAGGGTCACCACTAGCGCCTTCTGCCGCCGGAGAATCGGTTTCAGCCGGAATATCTGAAAGCGTATCGCCTGAAGGAATAGAGCACAGCATTATTCGCACCCACTGAGTCTTCTCTACTTCGCTTTGCTCCATCACGCGAGCAATACCGCCCGTTGGAACCGTCACCAATAGTTCATTATCGCTAATTTTCGGATTCGGATACAGCCGCAGCAAATCGTACTCGCGGCCCGTTGTAGAACCACTAGCGGCAAAATTTGGCACAACCCGTAGGTACTCGCCCACCTGTATATCAGCAGCAGATCTCACCGAATTTCCTTCCACTGGGGAGGCAGCCACATCGGGTGGAGAGGCGACCTGCGCACCTGAGTCATTCTCACTAGCAGTCGGAGATGTGAATCGCCAAAACAAACCTGGAAACAGAAAATACAGGGCGCCACCTAAAACAGCGATTAGGGCGAGTGCAACCCCTATCTTCAAAGTGTTGTTCGACTGTACGGCCACGGGCTGCGGCTGACTAGATTCAGGAGAAGTCACCACCTTGCCGATTGCCGTCGTTGGGCCTGTGCTGTCATCGTCTGAGGGCAGCGACATAATTTTGGTAGTGCCTCTTCTATTCGCGCGATCTGCGATCGCCGCACTGCTGGCCGCAGCCGTACTAGCCAGAGAATTGGCTAGTTCTCTGGGCACCATTCGCTCAGAAGATCTAACCACCTGCGCCGCTATTAGCCCGACCGTTACGTTGTCGTGCCCGTTGTACTTGTTAGCTAGCTCTACTAAGCGCTTGCCAATTTCTGCAGTTGAACGCTCTGCGGCTTTGTCTCCTAGGACTAAGGGTCTGAGTGCCTGCTGCCAAAATTGCTCAACGCGATCGCTGTCACTCAGCCCGTCCGAGCACAGCAAAAACACACAGTTCTCATCCAACACAAACCGCTGCACCGTAGGCCGCAGCGTCTGCGAAGAACTCATACCCAGCGCCTGAATCAGCGAACCAGATCCTGGCTGTGTGAGCACCTCGCGATACAGGCTACCGCCCAGTCTCACCTGCCGGCAGGCCACATCGTCGTCTAGCGTCACCTGCTGGCAGTTTCGCTGGCTAATGCGATAGGCCCGACTGTCTCCAAGATGTGCAATATAAACGTCTGCACCCTTTACCAGGGCTAAAACCAGCGTGGTGCCCATGCGATCGCGAGCCTGACGCTGAGCCTGATCGTTTTGAGCCGAGATTTCATCATTAGCCGCACATATAGCGGCCTCTATCGCCAGCGATAGCTCTGTCGAGGTGATATCAGGACTGTCTTGGGCTAGCAGCGGATGAAGCCTAGATTCGATGGTGGCGATCGCCAATTTAGAAGCGACGTCCCCACCCTGATGTCCGCCAATGCCATCGCACACAATTAGCAGCCGAGGCGTTGCCTTCATTTGCTCGCTCGTCAGCGTCAGCGCCGTACCACTCTCCGGGTAGCAAGCATCTTCATTACGCTTTCGAGTTGGCCCCTGATCGGTATACACCGCCAGGTCATAGCTCACCGCCTGCCCCTGACCGCATACCGAAATTGCCTGACTTAGCTGCTCGCTTAGCTGCTCAGCATTTAGCTGTTTTCGATCAAGCTGTTCGCATAAACGGTCTAAAAATGCCCTGACAGCCTGATGGGAAGTTTCAACCAAAGGCTGCCAGCTACGGCTTAAATCCACTAACAGTGGCTGCTGAAGCGTCGACGCCTTAGTAATCGCTTCTACCGTACGCTGACCAATCGAAGGAGAAGACAGCTCTAGCAGCCGCAGGATGGAGCCATCTACTCTCAAAAAAGAATCATTTAGTAGCGTAGCAGCAACCTGCTCAGCGTGAAAAGCGTCCCATAGCTGAGCAATTTGATGAAGCCAGCTTAGCTGCTGTAAAGGTGGCGCATCGGCCCAGCGAGCAGAAAGCTTGGGCAGTAGCGTCGGTACTTCATGGCCAGCAACAGCCGTTGCTAGAGCGCTAGACTCCAGCAGTAGTGAGTAGCTTTGAACAGAGCCTTGAGCAGGTGATAAAAACACCGCGTAAGGGCGGGGCATGTGCAGCGGATAGGCAGATAGATGCAGGTACGGCATCAAAAAGCTGGGCAGCTCAGGAAGAGATTCGGGAACGAGCCCCGGCTGAGTGTCTAGAAATACGCGATCACGCTTCAGTAAATAGCGCTGTTGAAACAAGGCCCCAGGTTTGAGCGTGCTCACCAAGTCACCGACCCCCCACAAGTAGCGATGGGGCAGCGCCGACTGACAAACCTGACAGATCTCGGCGCTTTCAGGGTTGACAGTTTTACAGCTTAAGTTGGGGCAGGTAATCACAGAAAAACAGGCCTTAGGGTATTTAAAGGCAAAAACAGCCGTTGCTTAAGAAGATGCCCCTTCTACAACACGTGGCAAGCCCATGCTGTAGTTCAGTACGCGGCTCTCCAAGTTGTAGCTAATATCTCCCGACTGTAGCAGGGCGCGAACAAAATGCTCTAGATCTGAGCCAATACGTCGCAAATTATAGTCGGTCAGCGCCTCCGAGTCATAGTCCTCTACTAGCCGGTCAAACTCCTCGTACACCCTTTGCAAGGTTGCTTCGCTCCACACAAATTCATTTTCAGGATCGACATCCAGCGTGAGCTGGTTTTCGCTAGGGACTATTTCGTCGTTTTCAATCGTGGCCGCATAGATGAGTACATGGCGGGTAGTGGACTTTAGCAGCATGACAATCACTCGTAAAACATAGCTTCAGTTGATTAGTATTGTAAACGTTTTATAACGGCCCATCACATCCATGGCGCACCTAAAGATTCTGCTTATCCGTCACGCGCAATCTGTGGGCAATCGTCAGGGTCAGATGGAAGGACAACGTTCTACAGCACTCTCTAAGCTAGGTCATGCACAAGCGCAGCAGCTTACCACCTATCTACTCACGCAAAATCTGCCGACGCATATCTACAGCAGTCCACTACTGAGAGCGCGCCAAACCATTCAGCCTGCGATCGCAGCACTTCAACAGTCCAGCCACCGTTTTCACAGTCAGCCAACCACAGCTTTGCAAGAACTTCATCAGGGCATTTTTCAAGGACTCACCTGGGCTGAAGCTCAGTCAAAGTATCCTAAGATTTGCACACAGCTTTTGTCTTCTTTGACGTGGCAGCTAGTCCCTCAAGCTGAGTCTTTGGTGGATGCTAGAGCCAGAGCTCGGTCATGGATGAAGCATATTTTGAGTCAGCATAAGCCGGGTGATGTGGTTTGGGCGGTGTCTCATGAAGGGTTTTTGCAGCAGCTAATTTCTGTGATAATGGGATGCGATCGCACCTGGAAAATTTCCATTCCACAGACTGCCCTGTTCGAGTTTTGGCTAGCGAGCACGCAGTACCAAAACCAATGGCAACAGCTCAAAGACGATCGCTTCAATCCCGAGTTTTGGCTACTAAAGCGCTTCAACGACTGCTCGCACCTGACTGCCGATCCCAATCACAGCGCCCCAGACAATTCCCCAGACAACGCCCCGACGAGCTGACCCGATTTCAGGTATTCTCATAACGTTTGCATTCGTTAAAAATCCAACTGGGCATCTATTAGATTTGGCCACCTAATAGCTACAACCATCCACCTCGCTTAAGGCATTTCCTCTATGAAAGGAGTTAGCACCGTTAACCCAGCGACCGAAACCTTCGGTCAGGCCCGACAAGGCAGCGTTGCCGCCATTATTCAAGTTTTAAACGAGCGCCTTGCTGATATTGGCGTTCGGACACGTGCTGTAGTTGCCGATGGAATGCTTCAGCTTCTTTGCGAAGCGGCGACGGCTGAGGAACTAGATAAGGAAAAGGTTGTAGAACGCGTTCGCATGGAGCTAGAAAACATTAGCCCACAGCGAATCAAAAGAGTCAAAATTAACAGCCGCACTGTTAAGGAAGAACAGTTGCTGTGGCTGGAAGAAATTAATCGCGACCCTGACAACAATTTGCTATGGACCGAAGTGATCACACTCAAGCGGCCTTTTTTTGTGAAAAGGTGGATTCGCGATCGCAACCTTAAGCCCGCAGGTCCCATTTTTAGAGACATTACTGAACCAGAACCACCTAAAACCAAACTGTCTAGCCAGCTCATTGGCGGCATATGCCTCTTGTTGCTAGTAGCAGTAGCGGCCTGGCTCTTTAGAGAAGACTTTGGCCAAAAGCAGCTAGTCGTAAATTCAGATGGCTCGCCAGCGCCAGGAGAGGGCACAACGCCTCCAGACGGTGGGCTAACTGTAGTGCCCTCGGCACCGGTA
The DNA here is from genome assembly GCA_051860365.1 of Phormidesmis sp. GTDB lineage: Bacteria > Cyanobacteriota > Cyanobacteriia > Phormidesmidales > Phormidesmidaceae > Phormidesmis. Next base: position 146,035 of record JBHYED010000003.1, on the reverse strand, counting down.
GAGGCTGAAAATGGAGGCGATCGCAGCGCAGATATCACCCCCACTGACGCGCTAGAGCCGCAGCAACCTACCCCCAGCCAAGTACCCTCAAACAACGCACAAACGCCAGATCGCAACTCAGGCAACTCAGGCAGCGCGACCGACGCCTTTGCCGAAGCCGTTAGAGTTGCTGAGCGAGCCGCCGTTGAAGGACAAACGGCCCGCACTGCCGCTGAATGGTTAGACCTTGCTGCCCGCTGGCAAAAGGCCTCCGATCTCATGCGCAATATTCCAGAGAGCAGCGAGCAATATGCCGTTGCCCAAGATCGACTAGCGAGCTACCAAGAAAACAGTCAGGCAGCGCTTCAAAAAGCGGCCAGCGTTCAAACGCCTTAAGCCAAATGCCTCGATCAGCCGTGTCTATTCGATGCTGACGCCTTGAAATGTTTTGGTTTTAGCTTTGGCGGCCACGGGAGAGCGATCAATTTCTTGCGATCGCACCCGATGCTTCTGAAAATGCTTCTGCCACTCCGTCGGTGCATTCAGCGTCTCACCACCGTGCTTTGTCAACCGCTGTCGAACCTGACACAGCACAGGCGTATTCACGCACGCGCCCGAAATAATTACCTGCCCCTTTGTCAGCGAAGGCAGCTCTTTGAGCAAATCGCGCCCAGCCGCCTCCACCCCATACTTCAGGCTCTCTTGATCCACTGGATTCACAATCCGCATCAAAAACTGACTCATACACTGACTAAGCACATCCGAATCTAGCTTTCCAGGCCGCTGCGTAATGAGCCCCACGCCCAAACCAAACTTACGCCCTTCACTCAGAATTGTCCGCAAAATTGCCTTACATCGCGACGGCTCATGAGAAGGCGCAAACCGATGAGCCTCCTCTACTAACGTGAAAACGGGATACGGCAGATAGTTCTCATCGCCCTCATCAATTTTGTCCTTTTCGGTATTAATCCGCGCCAAATAGCTCTGCCTCAGCACCGCCGCACAAATCACCTGCTGCTCTTCCTGATTAATTTCATTCATTTGCAGCACCGTCACCCGCCCTGGCTCAAACAGATCTTTAGGCGCTAAATGATGAGTTTGATGAAAATGTTTAGACGCCGCTAGCTTATCCAGCTTCCACTCAATCGCCGGAGCAGAAGACCCTATTTTGATATTGCCTTCTTCATCTTCTGTGGTGTCAGCGTGATTAACCGCAGAGATCAGATCGTCTATATTCCAGCGGTACTCCCCTCGCTTATGCTTTTTGAGGTTGACAAAGGCCTTACTCAAAATGGCCTGCTGACGGTCACTCATTTCAGGCAGCAGCATTAGCACATCAGGGTAGTCAAGCGATGACAGCCGAATTGTAATGTCGTCTGGGGTCAAAATTTTGACGTCTGGAGTATAGCCATCCTTTCCTTGAAAATCTGGATTGCCGCGCATTTCAGCGAGCGTATCGTACTCGCCGTGCGGATCAAAAATCAGCACGGCCGCCCGGTTATAAGGCTGCAAAAACTCCTCAATCAGCACGCCAGCGGTATAGCTTTTACCCGAGCCCGTTCCCGCCAAAATCGCCATGTGAGTGCTCACCAGCTCTTTTACATCTAGCGCCACCTGCACCGCGCCGCTTGGCCTCAGTAGCAACGAACCAACGTTTGCAGAGCCCACTTCACCCGGCTGTTTTTTGTTAATGACTTGCTGCAGCGTTTCGTCATCAACGATTGAAACTTTGGTGCCTGGATTCGGCGTCAGACGAGGGTTGATAAAGCCTAACGCTGGATTAAAGTGGCCGATTACATCCACGGTAACTTCGTAGATTTCAGGGCTAGGGTGTGAGAAACCGATCAGCGCTGCGATCGCCTCAGGGCTAATCTCCGTATCCGCAAAAATCCGGTCAGGCAAATGGTCGCTTAGCCGGCGGTCTGAAATTTTGCCAATAATCTGTAGCAGCTTATCCCCTGCTGGTGTTGGAACCTCGTAGTACACAAACTCACCGATCTTCACATGGCGATTATCAGCCGTAATAAATAGATACTGGTTGCCATTCTCCCCTGGCCCTTTCACCGTACCAATCACAAAAGAGCGGCCAGAAGATTGGACACTTGCTGAAGCTTTAACCATGTGTTGCCGCCGTGCAAAACGTTTTACTGATGGCCATAGCAGGAGTTAGTCCGCTTCACCCATACAAAAATACTATGTCAGAAAAGTATAGACAGCTAATGAAGGTGGTTGTTTTATCAAAAAAAATTGTTACTCTGTTGCTATTCTAGAAGGACTAGTAATTTGCTGAGAATACAATCATCACATTCTCTCAAGACTGACTAAAACCTAAAACTCAGAAACCCGCTAAATTACTGAGTGCTATTGGTTACTCCGCCGAGAATACTAGAGCGGAACCAAAACAGACTTTAAAACCCTGCACCCGCCTGTGACTCATAACACCCTCTCTCCCTACGAAGCCAGCTCGCCCAACGGGCAACGTGACGACCTGCGCGAAAATAATCGGCCAAGCAGTCAAACAACAGCCCTTCAAAACGACAATGCCTACGTCGAGATTTCGACTGAGAAGCGATCTGTCAGAGAAAGACGCATCCTAGCTTCCATCACAATTCCCCAGCCCATTGAGCAGGTCTGGCAGGTCATCACCGACTACGAAGGTCTGGCAGATTTCGTACCCAACCTCACATCTAGCAAGCTCATCCCTAATCCAGAAGGCCGCATCCGCTTAGAGCAAATTGGCTCTCAATGCTTTCTCAAATTTAAGTTCTGCGCCCGCGTCGTCATTGATATGACTGAGAACTTTCCCAACGAACTTGGCTTTTCCATGAAGGAAGGCGACTTTAAGCAGTTTGAAGGCGCTTGGAGACTTCAGCCCGCTGCCGACGCCCAAAGCACTCAGCTCTCCTACGACCTGTCCGTAAAGCCTCCTCGGGCAATGCCAGCAGGCCTCATTGAGCATCACATTTGCAATAACCTAACGACCAACATGCTCGCCATCCGCCAAAGAGTGCTGGAACTCGCATGAATTGGAGCCTAATGAAACGCAAACAAAAAGCTACCTAAGCCAGTTAAATGCTTAGGTAGCTTTTGTCTTTTATACCCCCAAGGGAATTCGAATCCCTGTCGCCTCCGTGAAAGGGAGGTGTCCTAGGCCTCTAGACGATGGGGGCCTGTGCTTTGAACCTTCATAAAGATACCTGCTATTTGACCATTGTGTCAAACCAAATAAATATCTTCTTGAAATAGGCTGTCAGGCTCTTTGGTAGGGCATTTGAGGAGGGCGGCGATCGCCTAAGCTAGCCGACTAGAGTTGCGCAGACGAATAAGCTGCCTGCGCATTTGAGGAGACGCGTCGTTCATGTCCTGAAGCTGCTGAACGTCCACATCACTATCTAAGACCTCTAAATATTCGTCACTACCGTAGGCAAACGCATCTACTAATGTTTCTATTAGCTCCTCCTTGTTGGTCATCGTTAGCTGTTCCTCAATAATGCGAAATTTGAGGCGCACTTCACACTCATAGATTCCAACATCACTATCAGGCAAAGCTCTATTTGTTGAACTATCCATATTTTAAAATTAAGTTCCGCAGTCTAGGTAAAATCTAAAGATTCGGCAGACCCTTATCATCAGTGTCTAACGGTTCAATTGACGACTAGGGGCGCTCTACAATCAGACTATCTGAGTAACTATTGAATTCCCTTAATCTCTTTTTAGATAACACCTTCAGAAGTTGATATGAGAGGCTTTTGAGCTATCTTACTTAGCATCAATTTTAGTCAATGAATAATGTAAGAAAAGTTGTCTTCTATGCAGCCCAATAACTCTTTATACTTTCTGATACAAGGCGATCTCAAGCGCGTCTAATCCATTCTAAAAGCCTTGCACGCGCGATTAGTGTAAGGATGAAATCCTCATGAAAAAGTATTATTTACTACTTTAAAGAGCGGGTTCTACGTACGTCGCTATATCTTTAAAGGTATTAATCCAAACATAATTGCGTTAGATCTTCTCCGTATATAAAAAATATAACGGCTGCGGCAATTGCTATATAGAATGAGGAGCATTGTCGAATACCTAAAGAGCACAAGGATCAGCGTGGGCAAATTTTCTAACCGCCCGGAGGTGGAACGGCTAAGCAGGCCTCAGCTACTAGCAGCGATGGCCGCAACGGCGCTTATTCTGCTGATAATTGCACGGGTATGGCTATGTTTTGAGCCTTTTACCTTCTCCACGACCCTAAGCTGGCCGGATACGCTGATAGGCTTTGGCCTTGGTGTAGGCATCTCATCCGTGAGCGTTCTAATCTATAAGCTTTGGCCTGCGTATCGGCAAAGTGCTGACTACTATTTGGCGTTTGTTTTAGCGCCGTTGGTTTTATCAGATTCTATTTGGGTGGGTCTGCTACCCGGACTGAGCGAAGAGCTGCTGTTCCGGGGGGTGATGCTTCCCGCTATCGGACTGAGTGTGACGGGGCTAGTGGTGTCTAGTGCCTGCTTTGGGGTGTTGCATATGTCTAGCTTGCAGCAATGGCCGTATGCGGTGTGGGCCAGTGTCATTGGCCTGGCGTTGGGCGGCAGCGTTTTGCTGACGGGGAATTTGCTGGTGCCGATTGTGGCCCACGTGACCACTAACTTTGTATCCAGCCTTTTTTGGCAAAGGCAGCAGCGTCTTAAGGACACATGATTGTGGCAAAAGCTTGCTCGTCAGCGGCTTTCTGGTGATACAAGGCCATTTCAGCCGCTTCTTTTACTTTCAACAAAGCCTTGGTCACCACCTGTGAGCTCGCGCCTGGCAAACAGGCGTTTTCAGTAATCGTGCGTTTCCAAATGCGACTACCGGGTTGACCGTAGAACAGGTGCATCATATGGCGAGTAATGCTATGCAGCTTCGTACCCTGACTCGTCATACGATCAATATAAGGCAGCATAGATTCGACGACCTGATAGCGAGCAACCGGTTCAGCGTGGTCGCCAAATATAAACTGATCTGCTTTAGAAAAAATGTACGGATTGTCATAAGCGGCCCGACCAACCATCACGGCATCTACGTGCTGTAGCTGAGCCTGGACTTGATCGAGATCGTTAAAGCCGCCATTAATCTCAATTTGTAGCTGAGGAAAATCTTGCTTAAGACGATGCACATCGCTGTAGCGTAGCGGCGGCACCGTGCGATTGTCTTTAGGACTCAAGCCTTGCAACCAAGCTTTTCGAGCGTGAACGCTAAATCGTTGGCAGCCCGTTGCCGACACGACTTCAACAAAATGAGCCATGTCCTCATAGCGATCTATTTCATCTATACCGATACGGTGCTTGACGCTAACAGGTAAAGGAGAGGCCGCCATCATCGCGGCTACGCATTCAGCCACAAGCTGAGGTTGCGCCATTAGGCACGCACCAAAGTTACCGCTTTGGACGCGATCGCTCGGGCACCCTACATTCAAATTAATTTCGCTATAACCAAAATCCGCAGCGACCCGCGCACAGCGAGCTAGTAAGGCCGGTTCATCCCCTCCCACCTGTAGCACCAGCGGATTTTCTTCAGCGCTAAAGCCCAGTAGCTTATCCAGATTTCCATAGCGAATAGCCATACTGGTCACCATTTCGGTGTACAGCAGCGTGCGCTTAGTAATTTGCCGCATGAAGTAGCGGTAGTGACGATCAGTGCGATCCATCATCGGCGCAATACTAAGCGGCAGCATTTTTGGCTCTCTTTTCACTATCAAGTTTCACTCTTAACTATAAGTCGAATGTTTGGACTCACAACAAAAGAGACTTCTACGGCTGATTTATTCATAGGCTACTTAAGAGCCTGAGTATTGGCAGCTTGCTCGATGAGCGCTTGTGCCTTTTGAGGTTGCCCCCAAAGAATGCGTTCGTGCTTATAAATCACCATGCCAGGGAGTGCCCCTTTTGGCTTGTAGACGTTTTTAGGCTCGGTGTAAACAACTGGAACTTGCTCCGACTGCTGAGCGCGGCTGTAGTAAGCAGCAAAGCTGGCCGCTAGCTGAAGCGTTTCATCACTGGGGGCATCGCCCGCACTCAGGCGTAAAAGCACATGACTGCCTGGGATTTCTTGAGCGTGGAACCACAGATCGTAGTCGCTTGCCTGTGTGAACGTGAGCTGTTCATTTTGGCTGTTATTGCGGCCAATCAGCAACGCTAGACCTTCGGGAGTTATGAACTTACGAAAGCTGGCTTCAGAGCTGCCACGGCTAGTATTTCGGCCGGTCTGTTTATCGGCTTGCCTGCCTGCTGATTTTTTCTGAGTCGTGCCCGCCTGATAGCCGGTTGAGTCGCGCAGGTAGCCTTGCGTGATAAGTTCGGTTCTGGTTTGTTCTAGCGATCGCAAGTCCGCCTCCATCTCATAAGCAGGCACCTGAAGCAAACTATCTTCCACCTGTTCTAAATATTGAATTTCGGCGTTGACAGCGTTCAATAAAGGCACAACAGCGCCTCTTGCTCGCTTCAGTTTTTGATGCTGTTTGTATAAAGCCTGCGCATTCTGCACTGCATTCTTTTCAGGGTTGAGCAGCAGCACAATCGGTTGTCCCGTCTCAAAGTCAGCCAGCTCAATTTGAGAGGAGCCTATTTGCCACCGGTGCAGGTTGGCCATGAGCAGGTCAGCTTTTTGTCGATAGCTTTCGGCCTGATCGGACTGCTCTAATCGTTTAGAAAAGGTGTTTGCCTTCTGGCGTAGCTTAGCAAGAAGAACCTTCAGCCGCTGAGCAATACGGTTATACAAACGGCGAAATTCTTCTTGGTTGAACTGATGGCGATAGTACTCGTCTAGCAGCACCTGAACGTTGTCGGCAGGCTTGCGAATACCAATACCCAATACGGTGTAGCTGCCAAAGTTTTTGTCCTGCCAGCCAGGAACGAAAGTTTCATTTTCTAGCGTGCGCAGCCAGTTTTGCCAGCTTTGAAATAGCGTTTGCCATTGAGCCTCTACGAGTGCGTCGGTTGTAACATCAGCCGGAAGATTGGCCGAGGCAATAAGCTGGCTAGAAATCGCAGAGCTAACGCCACTGTGAGTTTTGACCATCATTTTTTTGAGATTGCCAGGAATCAACGCGATGCGGCTTCTCCAGTCTTCCAGTGATTCGGTTAAAGCGGGCAGTTTGCCGCGAATAGCGGGCGGATACACATAAGGCTTGCCCGTTTGAATAGGCCGCAGACTCGACTGTTGCTCACTAACCTGATGCGCTGCTGTGACAATTTGATTATCGGCAGCGGTCAAAATTACGTTGCTGTACTTGCCCATAACCTCAACATATAAATGCCACAACGCAGGCTCGTCTGGGCGGCGAGCGAACTGAAGATCTAGAGCCCTTTCCCAAGGAGAAAGCGGATTAATTTGGGTGAGCGCTAGGCCACCGAGCTGGTGTTTGAGCTGTTGAGAAAAGGTAAAGGTGTCAGGCTGCTTTGGCGGGGCTTCAGCCATGTGAAGACGGGCGGCTTGAGGATGCCAAGAAATCGCTAGCCAGCCTCTTGAATCTAGCGTTCGCAGGGCAATAAAAAGGGTGTATTGATCGCGTTGATAAACCTGCTCGCATCTTGCCGGAAGCCAGCGCGATCGCAGGTCGGCACTAACAGCCGCTAAAGTTGTGAAATCGACCGGCTGCACAGAAAAACCTCTTTGTTAAAATCTTGAGCAATTCTTACTCTAAAGCATTCAGCCAAGCCATCAACGAACCATCAAGGTAGAGCAAAAGAAGAAAAACGTTAAATGTAGAAATATGACAGATCTTGCAAGATTTTCTCATAAAAAGGGCGGAATTAAGACCTGTGACATAAGACTTTTAGCATTGCAAACGATGTTTGAGTTAAGGAAACACAAAAGCATTGTTTGTTCGCTAACATTAAAAACAAGACATCAATATACTCATTTATAAAAGAGGTGTAGCAAACTCAAGATTTAGCCAGCTTAAAGAGAGCTGATTCGTTAATAAATGAGTCTGATAGTTTCTGCATTAAGCGCTTACTTCAAACGTTTGATTAGGACATTTCTTTAAATGTTCGAGTCGTAAGAAAAAAGGCTTAGAAGTAAACTAATGAAGCGGCTAATTGTTAGAAAATGAGTTCTTATTGCAGCCAATGGCAAAGCAACTCTAAACACATCGCTCCTTTTAGTTGCGACCTTTATTTCAACCATCATCCAGTAGTTCAATCATTATGAAGCTTATTAATATTGGGTTTGGGAATATCGTTTCTGCAAACCGAGTCGTTGCCATTGTTAGCCCAGAATCTGCACCTATCAAACGTGTGATTTCTGAAGCGCGCGATCGCGGACAGCTCGTCGATGCCACCTACGGTAGACGCACCAGAGCCGTCATGATCACCGATTCTGGCCACGTCATTTTATCGGCCATTCAGCCAGAAACCGTTGCGCATCGATTTGTAGCCCACAAAGATATGGGCTCAAACTCAAAAGATATTGCGGAGAAAGAGCTTGCTAATAATAAGCAGTAAGTAGATTTTTCGCTAGCCAAGAGCGTGCCGAAGAATAGGTACGAATGCAGCTCAAAATAAACGCTATGGTGAAAGAATACCTGATGTAGCTTTTCCCTTCACCCTTGCTTTTGCATGACTGCTTCTTCTCGCCCCGCTCAGTTAGATAAACTCGTCAAACGATTTGCCCGTATTAATGATCCTAAGCGCCGCTACCAACAGCTACTTTGGTATGCCAAAAAGCTCGCGCCTTTTCCAACTGAAGGAAAAGTGACAGAGAACAAGGTGCCCGGTTGCGTTTCACAGGTGTATATCACCGCTAGCTTAGAAGACGGCAAAGTTGCGTTTCAAGGCGACTCTGATGCGCAAATTACGAAAGGGCTGCTGGCTATGCTAATTGAAGCTTTAGGCGGACTGACGCCTGCGGAGATTATGCAGCTTACGCCTGATTTTATTAAAGAAACACAGTTGGACGTTAGCCTGACGCCTTCTAGGGCTAACGGATTTTACAATATATTTAAAACGATGCAGAAAAAGGTTTTATTGTTAGCTAGCGACGTTAGTTGACAGCAGCCGACTGCTCAGGAGCTTTAGCCCATCGGATCGATGAAAGCGGTATCTGACAAAAAATAAATCACTGGCTGTATGTATCAATACAGCCAGTGATTTGTACTGTTAAGACAGTGCTAAAACGCTACCAGTGAATACCACACTCTGTTTTTTCAGTGCCGCGCCAGCGACCGGCTCGCTCATCTTCACCCGCCGCAGTTGGCGTCGTTAGCGGCTCGTCACCAATACTGGTGTAGCCCTGATCGTGCAAAGGATTGTAGAGCACGTTGTTTTTATCGGTGTAGGCCCAGATATCTTGACGCGTCCAGTTTGCCAAAGGATTAATTTTAATTCGGCCGCTATCAGCTCGCTCAAAAATAGGTAGGTGCTGGCGCGTTTCAGACTGATCTCGGCGACGGCCCGTAATCCAAGCCTTTACTTGTAGTTCGTCTAGAGCGCGATCTAAAGGCTCAACCTTAGTAATAGCGTAGAACTGGTCTACGTCGCGCGCCCAAAGCTTGTCACCATATCGCTGAGCAAACGCTTCACGACTATCTACGCCAACGGCCCGATAAGTATGCAAGTCTAAGTTATAAAGAGCCTTAGCATTCTGAGCCGTTTCTAACGTTTCAGGGAAGAGGTGAAGCGTGTCTAAAAAAATCACGGGTACCGGGTGACATAGCTCTTTGTAGAGCATGTTAGTTACAGCCAACATGCTAAAAGAGGTAGTTTGAGCTAGGCCATCGGGGATATAGCGAACGCACCAGGCCAAAATCTCTTGAGGCGTAGAATGCTCGAACTGTTGATTGAGCGCGTCTAGGTTGAGCTGATTGGTATCTTCGTAAGTAAGCGAAGAGTTTTGAGCCCTAGCCTCGAAAGGGGCCGTAGAGAGGGCTTCTATGCACTGAACCATAATAATAGTTGCCGGGTATGTAAGAACCGGTCAAAACGTAGTTGCCGAAAGCGTATTTACTAAGTGGCTAATCGCAATAGGAAAAGTCTTTTCTTTGGCGATATTTTTAATCCTACTCCATAAACACACATATTCCGGTCGGGATACCGGACATTCGAAGATTTTGGGTGAGAGAAGGCACAAAACGCTTTTACAGAAAAGGATTGAGCGCCTATAGATTAACTTAACAATTGGATGAACCGAACACGGATTAGAGAATATCGTACTTTGTGTCACTAATTTTCCTGCACAGAACCTAGTGTCAGAACTTCTCTATAATGTGGCCGTAATCGACAGGTAAATTCATGAAGACGCTCATTTTGTACAGCAAACCAGGATGCCATCTGTGTGAGGGGCTGCAAGAAAAGCTAGAGGAGATGCCAGTTCAGCTAGAGATTCGAGATATCACCACTAATGAAGTGTGGTTTCAGCAGTATCAGTACGAAGTACCTGTGCTGTTTTACGGTAAGCAATCTATTCCTCGCATTTCACCTCGCGCTTCAGTTGCCAAGGTGGCGCAAATTATACAGACGCACGTAGGCTCCTTTGAGGCATAATCTCAGCCAGATATCTTTATCTATAATAGAAAAGGAAAGAATTAGATGCTGTTAAAAGAACTGTTTGCCGAAGTAGAAGGAATTGAAGTGCCAACTGGGCTTGCAGATCATCCTAATTGGGACAAGGAAGTCACTGGGCTTTCGGCTAATTCTCAGGCGATCGCCCCCGGCAATCTCTTCATCGGTATGCCCGGCACTCGCGTAGACGGCGGCGAATTCTGGCCAGGCGCTATTGAAAAACGGGCATTAGCAGCACTTGTCTCTTCTGAAGCTTTACAGGCAAAACCAAACAACAGCGAAGCCTTAATTCTTACACATTCAAACATTCAGCCTGCCTGCGCAGAACTAGCCGCCGCCTTTTACGGCCAGCCTGCTACGGCCATGGATATGGTGGGCGTCACCGGAACCAATGGGAAGACAACCACGACTCACCTAATCGAGTATTTCTTAAATCGAGCACACCAGAAAACGGCCATCCTTGGGACTCTCTACACCCGCTGGCCTGGTCATGAAAAAACGGCTGTGCACACTACGCCTTTTTCAATTGAGCTACAAAAAGAGCTGGCAAGTGCCAAAGCAGCAGCCTGTAAAAATGCTGTTATGGAGATCAGCTCTCATGCCCTAGCCCAATGCAGGGCTTGGAGCATTCCCTTCAAAGTCTCGGTATTTACAAATCTCACTCAAGACCATCTCGACTACCACAGAGATCTCAACGATTACTTTGAGGCAAAAGCACTGCTTTTTAACCCTGACTATTTAAAAGGGAAAGCCATCGTCAACCAGGCAGATGCCTACGGACAAAAGTTGATAGCGCGCCTAAAAGATGACGCCGTTTGGACATACGACGTTAGCGATTCAAGCGCTGATCTCTACATGAATGAGTTGAGCTATCAGGCCACTGGCGTCAGCGGCACTATCTGTACGCCAACAGGAAAAGCTGCTTTTTTCTCACCATTGGTGGGGCAGTTTAATTTGGAAAATTTGTTGGCAGCAGTTGGAGCGGTGCTGCATTTAGGCGTATCGCTGGAGCAGGTGGTTGAAGCGCTGCCGCAGTTTACGGGTGTCCCAGGGCGCATGGAGCGAGTGCAGGTAACAGGAAAAGCAGCGCAGGACATCAGCGTGATTGTGGACTATGCGCATACGCCGGATAGTTTGGAGAATGCGCTCAGGGCGGCTCGGCCTTTTGTGTCAGGAAATTTGATTTGTGTGTTTGGCTGTGGGGGCGATCGCGATCGCACCAAACGCCCACAAATGGGCCGCATTGCCTATGCAGAATCCGACCGTGCCATCGTCACCTCAGACAATCCGAGAACCGAAGACCCTGAGCAGATCTTGAAAGATGTGGTAGCCGGGATTGACGGTCCGCTAGCTCACGATCAGGTAATAGGCGATCGCGCTCAAGCCATCCGCAGCGCCATCCTGCAAGCCAAACCAGGCGACGGCATTGTGATCGCAGGCAAAGGCCACGAAGACTATCAAATATTGGGCACGGAGAAAATTCATTTTGACGATCGAGAACAGGCTAGAAATGCCTTGAATGAGCGGCTAGTATCTTAACCGCTTAATCAAAAGATCAGCCAGTTACAAAATTAAAGCTGACGATAAGCGCAAAAATGCCGAAGTTGCATCGCAAACCCGCTAGCATTTGAACGTAGTTTGGGCATATTTAAGGAAGTTGATGCTTGACGCTCCCATAAAATGCACTGTCAACGAAGAATCGTGTCACAAGTAATGATTGTTTTCGTAATCTTTAGCGCTTTGTCCCAACTCTTTAATTGCTATCAGTATCAGCCCATAGTTTTACGAAGCTTTTTCCTTGTTTAGCCCCCGCTTAGCGGTTGTACCGTCCGAAAAAACCGACAAGCGTGATGACACCCTTTAAGTTCTATGGCAGTCAACGCTCGTGTTCCGGGATTATTTGACCGGTTATTCATCCCCTCATAAACCATGCCGTCTTTATCATTACAGACTCATTTAGTCGGTGCTCGGCCACAGCTACCGGCAGTATCTACTGAGCCCAAAGGGTTTAAGTCAGCACTACAATCACTCACCAACTTTCTCATCGCTAACCAGGTACGCGCGACGCTATGGCTCAAGCTCCCAAAAGGCGATGCTTGGTGGACAGACGTTTGGCAATATGCCCAGCAGGCCGCAGGCTGCACTATTTACTCTTTGGGCGATCAAACCGGCAAGCCACCTGACCATCTAGCAGCCAGCCTGCGACCTATCGCCATTGAGCAAGACGACGATCTTAAGCGGGAATATCTGTGCGTAGCGGTTGCCGATAACTTTATCGCGACTCTTTTAGCCGTTCGCACCCCCACTAGCGCCACCGCTGCAAACGATAAGCGAACAATTAACCTTTACTGTTCCACATCTGGGCAGGCCGCAGCAGCGGTTTCTACAGGAATTGCGCAGGTTATAGAGCACGGCTTAAGTCAGCAAAGTGAAGATGGAATTGAAGGAAAAGCAGCCCTGAGCCAGTGGGATCGCCTCTTTCCGGCTAGCTTGCTCAACGACAGTCCGCTGCCGCTTGCAGAGCATTTTTTAACTTGGCAATTACAGTTTCAAGAAGATTTGAGAGCGGAGCTAGCAGCGTCTCGTAATGCGGCCAAAGAGCCGCCTTGCGCAATCTCTGGCGAGTTTATCGCTAAGGCTCGTCAGGAACTCCATTCACCGATTACGACGATTAAAACGGCGCTGACACTGCTGGGTTCTCCCTCACTGAAGCTTGTGCAGCGGCAGCGCTATTTAGAAATGATTAGTACGGAGTGCGATCGCCAAAACTCACTGATCAACGGCATCACTGCTCTGATAAAAGTTCAGACAACAGCGATCACCAACCCTCAACCGATTCAGCTTGCCAACCTGATTCCAGGTGTTGTCAGTACTTACCAGCCCATTGCTGAAGAACACGGCATCACGCTGGCCTACACCATTCCACCAAATCTATCTGAAGTGTTAGGCGCAGAATCTGAACTCAAAGAAATTGTGATTCACCTGATCAATAACGGCATTCAAATTACACCTCAAGGCGGGCGAGTTTGGGTCGCTGCGGCGGCTCATGATGCAAACTTTATTGCGTTGACCGTACAAGATTCAGGCACTGGCGTCACCAAAGCAGACACAGACAAAATATTTGAAGCTTTTTATCGCCAGCCTACAGGTAATGAAGCGGGTGCAGGGTTAGGCCTAACGCTGGTACAGCAGCTCGTTCAGCGCATGGGTGGCCGCATTTCAGTAGAAAGCGTACAAAGCAAAGGCACGACGCTGAAACTACTTCTCCCGACCTGTCGCACCGAAGCACCTGCCCGATCTAGTTTCATAGCACCCAAAGCAGAGAGCAGAGAGGCACGCAATGATTACCGTACAACAGGAAGTAGTAGCGTACCTTCACCATTTGCCAACGTATAGGATCTACGCCTACCGCATCACGAATCCCCATCTTCACCCACGAGCGTTTCTATCAGCAAAGCGGCTTCTGCTTGCTTAGAGTGCAAAAACTGATCGCACTGCTGCAGGGCAATGACAGCTTCCGAAAACTGCTCAAACAGGTCAGCTAGGGGCAAATCTCCGGCTTCTAACTGACTGGTAATATCTTCTACGCGAGCCAGCGTATCTTCGTAGCGCCAATTACTGGGTAAATCTGAGCTTTTCTCTGCTTTCTTCGATTTCTTTTTAGCTGCGGGCATAGGGCTTATGTCTTATCGCTAGGGGCTTGAATGGCAGGGTTTTGAGTTACGGTTGCCCTTAGCTTACCGTTAGCAAGCTGAATCTCTAGTTCAGTACCGGGCGCAAGCTGATGAGCATCTATGGCAATTTTGCCTTCAGCTTTCACTAAGGCATAGCCTCGCTTCAATACGGACTCTGGATCGAGGGTGGCAAGTTTTTCTTTTAGCAGTTGATGGTGATGCTGCGCAAGCTGTAGCCGCCGTTTTACACTGACCATGAGCTGCTGACGCTGCCAGCTAATACCGCGCTGGTGCTGAACGAGCTGACGATCTAGCCCAACGTGTTGAAGTCGGGTTTGGAGCGATCGCACATCACCTTGAGCCCGTTGTAATCGGCGCGTTAACGCCTGAACCGTACGCTGCAAATACTGAACCTGCTCTCCATAAAGATCTTCCAGGCTAGGCACCGCCTGTTCAGCCGCAGCCGTCGGGGTATGCGCACACACGTCCGCTACCAAATCGGCTAAAGACTCATCACGTTCATGGCCAATACCAGTGATAACAGGGATCGAAGACTGAGCGATCGCAACCACTACGCGCTCATCATCAAAGCAGGCTAAGTCTTCACTAGCACCACCGCCCCGAGCCAATAGCAGCACATCGGCCCGACCATCTTTAGTCACGCGAGCAATCGCCTTGACAATAGAAGCAGGTGCCCCCGCCCCTTGCACTGTTGCTGGAGAGAGCAAAATTTTTATGCTAGGGTTTCGCTGGAGCAGCGTACGCTGAATATCGCCCCAAGCAGCGGCCTGCGACGAGGTTACGACCGCTAACGTTTGAGGATAGGTAGGCAGCGGACGCTTTCGAGCCAGATCAAACAAACCTTCGGTAGCAAGGCGCGATCGCAACTGTCGGTATCGCAACGCCTGTAGCCCTTCACCGGCAGGCAAAACTTGCCACACAGTGAGCTGATAGGAACCGCGCTTTGGATATAGGCGAATTTGGCCGAGCACAGTGACTTGCTCACCGACTTCGGGCATGGCTGTGATCCTGGGAAGTTGCGATCGCCACACCACACAGTTCACTGACGCCGATCCATCCGGCTCTTGCAAGGTAAAAAAGCAGCCTTGCTTATGGTTGCGTGCACTAGAGACTTCGCCTACCACCCAAACTTTACTGAGCTGTGGATTTTCCTCCAACAGCAGCTTTAAATAATCAGTAAGGCCCGCAACGCCAACAGCCAAGTCAACGATAGATTCAGTGGTCATGATCGAAAGTGAACAAATGACTCGTCAACGGCTTCGCAGAGAGTGGCCGTTGGCTCTTTCTATGTTTCTTGGAAAAAGTCTTTTCAACGGAGTTCTGTAGAGTTTGGTTGAGAAGACTTACGACAGTTAGCGGCTTAACCAACAACTTCACACTCAGCAGGACTAACCTGATACTTGATCAAGTTAGCAAGCTCTTGAAGCTGATTGATAGCCTCAGCACCTTCAAGCTTCATAAGCTCGCGGTCGTCGCGCATTTCTGTCCAAGTAATTCCATAGTCAGAAACCAGGAAACGAATGAGATGATCTCCACCAAGGCTCACCATAAATGAAGCGCTGTTGAGCGCATCACCACAGGTATAGCAAGACGCAAGATATCCTCTTTTTTCTAAAACGACAGCCAAGGCCTTCAGGTCTAAAACCAGGTCTTGAACGAACTGTCGATGTTGATTTGCAAGTCTGACGAACATGTCTTTCCCCTACACCATCTATCGATTTTACATATTTTACTTAACGTTTTCTTAAGAACCTGCTTAAGAAGCAGCTTGCTTTGGGGAGAGACTGCCCAATGACAGCGTACAAGTACCATCAAAACAAGA
Source organism: Phormidesmis sp. (assembly GCA_051860365.1). Taxonomy (GTDB): domain Bacteria; phylum Cyanobacteriota; class Cyanobacteriia; order Phormidesmidales; family Phormidesmidaceae; genus Phormidesmis. Next base: position 130,013 of record JBHYED010000003.1, on the reverse strand, counting down.
TTATTTTAATCGTAACTTTTTATGACGTTTATGACGAATAGATACTGCACCATACCCACACACATAACTGATCCAACGTTTTTGAATCTATCAGCTCAACAAATATTAAACTGTAGCGAAGTTATCTGATGCTTTACCCCACTTTAATAAAGGTATGTCTGACTATTCATGAGACTGCACTACAGGCGCGCTGTTCGTCCTCTACCTTTAGAAGAGATACTCAAAATGGATATCTGTAATCAGTATTTTTTATCAATACTGATTTTGGCAGGTTTGTTTGTTGAGTGATCCTGAGGATGACCTTGATGGTTGCTTTTGTTCTAACGCAACGCAGCGACAATTAATGAGTTCAACCCTTCAGGGATCAAAATCATGACAAAAGTTGACATATTGATCCCGCACTGGTGCTTAAAGAAGTTATTGTTGAGTTTAAGCCAGCGTCTCAAAGTGCGCTAGTTTGTTAGCGTCCACCAGCCAAACCCAGGGCCAACAAAGCGAATCGTGAGCCAGGCAGCAATCATCAAAATGATGCCAGCCCAAGCGCCTTTGGTTGTCCAAGAAACAAACTTAGCGGCTGATTCTTTACTGATAGGAAGCCCTGAAATGAAGGGTTCGGGCTTGCCGTAGTCTTCGCCTAGTGCTTGTTTGCGACGGTTGGCTTCTCCCATGTCATGGACTCCTGATATCAAAAAACTTAGTAGCGGTGTCGAATGAGGGTTTCCTCTATATAACACGCCGCTATGTGACCTATGATAGCGGGCTGCTTGGGGGAACCTACGAGGGTGCAAGGCTAAATTATTATTTGTTTAGAGAGTTTCTGAAAGGTTAGCTGAAGCAGGACTACGAAACCATTCTTCGTGAAAGCGGCTGCTGCGAACGGCTGGACTGATTGCGGCCAACACTTGAGCGCCATAGCTGCGATAGTTCACGCGGTTATCGAGGAGGGCGATAATACCTTGGGTAGATGGCAGATGAGAGCGGATAGGGGCGATCGCATGTTGAAGTTCGCTCAAGGCTTCAGGGAGTAAGTACGCCTTAAACCAATCTTGACGTCGGCTTTTGTAAGCAGCAACCCGGCTGGCTACTAGCGGATTTTCTAAAGAGGGAATGGGTAAGGTGGTGATGATCAGCAGGCCAGGGATGGAGAATTGAGTTTGGTGCGATCGCCAATAATCCCAGCCCGTAATTAAAATCCCCTGCTCACTCACAGGCGCTTCTAGCTGCACTCGCGATCCAAATTCAGCAGCCAACACAGCAGCAAACTGTGCTTTTAGTGGCACATCGCCAATCACAATCACCGTAGGATTGGTGGGAACGCCTCTAGCACTGAGTAGAGTGCGAATTTCTTGAAGCGCTGCGCCTTTAAAGTGGCTGGTATTCGGCATGGGAAGCCGGTCGGGCAGATATAGCTGAACCAGATCGCTATGACGGTCGGGGCCAAAGTAAAGACAGGTCATATCGCCGAGGCCAAGGCGATCGCGATATCGTTCGGCTTGAGCGCTTTCATCTAAGGCCGAGCCGACTAAAACGATGGGCTGCTGCGCCCACACGGGAGCCAAACTCGCTTTGAGATCGATTGGCCCACAGTGAAGCGTTACGCCGCCAGCCGCCCGATCTAGCTGGCTCCAGGCCAATCGTTCTGGCTGTGAAAATCGTTGCCAGAACTGATGCCAGCGGGGTGGAAGCTGGCGATCACCACCATATGCACCAAGCCAGTCATACAGCTCGTGCAGCAGTGTTTTTTCAGGATCTTCAATTAAATAGCATTGGTAAGGATTGCTCGGGTGCTGAAAAATAGCATGTGTGATGCGCACCCGCATATCTCGAATGAAATCGCGCTGGCTAGGATAGGCCAGCATCAGCATTTCCCAATCTTCAGCCGAAAGCGCAGTGCTTAGTTGAGCTTGAGCCCATCTCTCTAAAGAGCTAGCGCCATCGATCAAGGTGGGTATGCCGGTAGGGAAACGGCTTTGATAGGTGGTATCACCTTGAGAACTGAGGCGATCGCACAGCCACCCTTGAGCCGAGGTCACCAGCAGCCCACGAAAATTTTCATCGGGCCAGCGATCGCCTGAACGCACCGGCTTCACGACCGGTAACCCTTGCTGTAAATCTGGAATGTCTTGCCACAGCACCTTGTCTATTAATGGGTCAGGCAACGCCACAATCGCCGGCTCTGGCCACAGCAGTGCAGGCATCAAATAGCTCAGTCGATGGCTTCCTTGATACGCCGCGAGACTATCAATTTGCATGAGCGCATTGCGCCCGACCCGCAGCGCCCGAGCCGTTAGCCGAGCCATTGTCAAATGATGCGGCCACTGAGTATGTTCCTGTTCTCTGAGGTATGCCCGCAGGCGCTGATGGACTTCTGTTTCGATCACAAAGGGTATAGGTAGTAGACGCTTAAAAGTATAGAGAGCGCCGGCAAAAGTCGTGACCCGGCTGAGGCGTGTTTTATTGTGACACACTGACACAGACCACCTGTTGTTAGGCCAATAGTGCCATTATCTAAAGGCAAAAAAAGGCTTCAAAGTAGGGCTTCAAAAAAAGACATCATGGATATCGCAATTGTAGGACTCGGGCTGATTGGCGGCTGCTTAGGGCTGGATTTTAAGGCAATGGGTCATCGGGTGCACGGGATCGCTAGACGCTCTGAAACCTGTACGGAAGCGCTCAGTCGCCAGATGGTCGATACGGCCAGCACTGATATTAAATCCCTCGAGCCCTGTGATGTGGTCATTATCTGTACGCCTATCGCCACGATTGTGCCGATGGTGGCCACGCTCACCAAAATTCTCAAGCCAAAGACTGTCGTGACCGATGTAGGCTCGGTTAAGTCAGCCATAACAGAAGCCGCAACGCAGTATTGGCCCTACTTTGTGGGCGGGCATCCGATGAGTGGAAAAAGCGAGGCTGGGCTAAGTGCGGCTGAGCCCGGTATTTTTCAACAGCGGCCCTATGTCATCACGCCGCTTACTACCACCGATCCTGACGCTGCCAAAATAGTTGAAGAACTCGCAACGCAGATAGGTTCTCGACTCTATCGCTGCACGCCTGAGGATCACGATAGGGCCGTAGCTTGGATTTCTCATTTGCCGGTCATGGCCAGCTCTAATTTGATTTATGCGGCTATGCAAGAGTCAGATGTAGAGGTGCTAGAGCTAGCTCAGGAGCTGGCGAGTTCTGGCTTTCGTGATACCAGCCGAGTGGGGGGTGGCAATCCAGAGCTAGGGCTGATGATGGCTCAGTACAACCGTGATGAAGTGTTGCGATCGCTCAAAAAGTACAGAGCCGCCATCGACCAGAGCATTACAAACCTAGAATCTGAAGACTGGCGGGCGATCGCTCATCAGCTTGAGATGACAAAGGACGGGCGATCGCACTTCGTCTCTGACTAAGTTTTTAATTAAATATTTCGCTCAAAATAGCCTCAAGCCTCTGGTAGGTTAGAACTAGGCCCTAGCTCCATCACTGGCTCCTGATACAGCAGCGTTGTAAAGGTCACCGTAGAGCCTAGGCCCTCACCCATACTAATAAACTGAACCTTACCGCCCATCGCCTCTACCAGACGCTGAGAAATAGCCAGACCTAAGCCAGTTCCCTCATACTGCCGGGTGCGAGCGCTATCCACCTGCGAAAAGGTCTGAAACAGCCGATCCTGCTTTTCCAAAGAAACGCCAATTCCGGTATCCGCAACGCTGATCCGCACTAGCCCTGGCCACGTTTGATCAGCAAACTCAACCGGCTTTGGCTTAATTTCCACACCGATGGTAATCCCACCCTCGTGCGTAAATTTGTTCGCGTTACCTACCAAATTCAGCAGCACCTGCTTCAGCCGCTGATAGTTGCCGTACAGCTTAATTTCATCGAGCGTAGCCGGCAGCTTAATTTCAAAGGTTAGCCCGCGCCGTTCAATATGATGCCGCTGAGACTTCTCCGTTTCTGCCAACAGCTCCGTTAAGCTCACCGCGCTCATCTCCAAATTCATTTTGCCAGCTTCAATTTTGGCAATATCGAGCACGTCATTGATAATGTTGAGCAAATGAATCGCTGAATTATGCGACTCCTGAATGAACTCAATTTGTTCCTCGGTGTCGTCAGCCATATCGTCGAGCACTAGCCGCAAAAAGCCGATCATGCCGTTGAGCGGCGTTCGCAGCTCATGGGAGGTATTGGCCAAAAAATCGCTCTTTAAGCGAGAAGCTTCTTCAGCCTGACGGCGAGCTTCTTCTAGCTCATCGTGCTTGCGCATCAGCGCGTCGTTGGTTTGTCTGAGCGCATGAGATTTTGCGCGAAGTTCTTGCGTGATGGTGCTACTGTCTTGGAAAAGTTTGGCGTGGGCGATCGCAGTCCCTACCTGATCGGTTAGCTCCTGAATCAGCTCAATTTCAAACGGCTGCCAGGCTCGATACGGCGGCTGCTGCAATACCAAAATGCTGTTAGGCTCATTTTGATAGCAGGTGGCCACCGTCAATACGGTGTAGGACTGATTGGTTTCACCTAGCTCACTATCGCGCTCAAAATCAGAAATAACCGGCTCTAAGCTCTCTAGCGTTTCCAAAAAATCTGCCTTTTGTGCCAGATCAAACGTTTTACCCATACAAGGATGCAGTCCAGGCTGATAGTGCTCAGCTACCACCGTCAGCGTCTGCATCGCTTTGGAATAATCACACACCAAACAGCGATCTAGTCCTAACATGCCACCTAGGCCGCTCACAGTCTGCTGCCAAATCGTGTCGAGATCGAGCGTTCTACGAATGTTAGAAGCCACAGTAGACAGCAGCGCATAGTAGTTATTACCATCGGGGCCACCGCTTCTCGAAAGTCTGATTTCAGAAAGCTTTGCGACCTGAGGAAAGATGCGCCGACCCACGCCAACTACACCCAAAGCCGCCGTCTCGTTCAGGCCTTTTTCTTCAGCGATCGCAGCAAGCGGCAGCGGACTCAGCAAGAACTCGAAACTCACCGGCTGGTTGCCGCAGCGCACCACACACTGAAATTCATCAGGTTTTTGCGTCGTCAGCACCTTCTGCACTCTCGCCAAATAAGGCTCCACGGCAACTGGGCCAAACAAGGCATCTACCGAGCAGCCTGTTAAGTCCTCGCAGTTCTGACAGTCTGTAGACTGAGGCCAGTGCAAAGACAGAATCTCGCCGTTTGCAGTGTGCGTCATCACTAGCACATTGTCAGCAGCAGACTCATCTGCCGGGGCAGAACTATTGAGCAGTGCCTGTTTAGTCTCAAGCACCAGAGCCGATTCAGCAGTCGATTGGGAAGGAACAGACCGGGACATCGCTTCTTGAATTCAAAAAAATAGTTTGAAAATAGGGAGGCGTATCGATAGGCCATATCAGAGTGCCCTATCAAATGTCCCTATCGAATATAAAGGCAGATACAAAAAAAGCACGTTAGTGGTATAGCCAAGGCGTCTCTAATTCAAGATTATCTCTTATTGACTGAACTTATCGCTAGCCATAGCACATTATGGCCAAAGAGGATTTAGCCACCAGTGTTTAGCACACCCACTTAGCTAGCCCACTAGCTCGTCCAAATTCTCACCATACGACCTAGTATTAGGTATTGGCGTATTAAGTGTTTCTTCATGACCGACGTACCCGTTTCACGTCTTCGCAACTTCTCGATTATTGCCCACATCGACCACGGTAAGTCTACGTTGGCCGACCGGCTGTTGCAAACGACCGGTACGGTGAGCGATCGCAATATGAAGGCTCAGTTTCTGGACTCTATGGACATTGAGCGCGAACGCGGCATTACTATTAAGCTGCAAGCCGCCCGCATGAACTACACCGCCAAAGATGGCGAAACGTACGTCCTTAATTTGATCGACACGCCAGGGCACGTAGACTTCACCTATGAAGTATCCAGATCTTTAGCCGCCTGTGAAGGGGCGCTACTTGTCGTCGATGCCTCTCAGGGGGTAGAAGCCCAAACGCTAGCAAACGTGTACTTGGCGCTTGAGAACGATTTAGAAATTATTCCAGTTCTGAACAAAGTTGACTTACCGGGGGCCGATCCTGAACGTGTGAAAGCAGAGATCGAAGAGGTCATCGGTCTTGACTGTAGCAATGCGATTTTGGCCTCTGCAAAAGAGGGTGTTGGCATTCCTGAAATTTTAGAAGCCATTACCTATTTGGTACCACCGCCAAAAGATACGACCGCAAATCCGGTTCGTGCCCTAATTTTTGATAGCTATTACGACAGCTATCGAGGAGTGATTGTGTATTTTCGGGTAACGGATGGCGTGATCAACAAGAGCGATCGCTTTCGCCTGATGGCCTCCGGCAAAGAATACGACATTGACGAACTCGGCGTACTGTCTCCCAACCAAGTCCAGGTCGATGAACTCCATGCAGGTGAAGTGGGCTACATCTCCGCCTCGATTAAGTCTGTGGAAGATGCCCGAGTTGGCGATACCATTACCCTCGTCAAAGAGCCCGCAGAGGAACCTTTAGCAGGCTACGTTGAAGCAAAGCCAATGGTCTTTTGCGGCCTCTTCCCCACAGACTCCGACCAGTACGAAGACCTGCGAGAGGCCTTAGACAAGCTGCGCCTCAACGACGCGGCCCTGCAGTACGAGCCTGAAACCTCCAGCGCGATGGGCTTCGGTTTCCGCTGCGGCTTTCTTGGGCTACTCCACATGGAAATTGTGCAGGAAAGGCTAGAACGCGAATACGACCTAGATTTGATCACCACCGCACCGTCTGTAATTTACAGAGTCACGACGATTAAGGGCGACGTGATTGAAATCGATAATCCCAGCATGTTGCCCGAGCCGCAGCAGCGCGAGCGCATTGACGAGCCCTACGTAAAAGTAGACATCATCACCCCTGAAGAATTTGTTGGCACGCTGATGGAGCTATGCCAAAAGCGCCGAGGTGACTTTAAAGACATGAAGTACCTCACCCCCGGTCGCACGACGCTGATGTACGAAATTCCTTTGGCTGAAATTGTGACGGACTTTTTTGACCAGATGAAGTCGCGATCGCGCGGCTACGCCAGCATGGAATACAGCCTCATCGGCTATCGCACTAACGCTCTCGTCAAGCTAGACGTGATGATCAACGGTGATAAAGTTGACCCGCTCGCGGCCATTGTGCACAAAGACAAAGCCTATTACGTCGGCCGCGCACTCACTGAAAAGCTCAAGGAACTCATTCCTCGCCATCAGTTCAAAATTCCAATTCAGGCTTCTATTGGTAGCCGCATTATTGCCAGTGAAAGCATTCCAGCACTGCGCAAAGACGTATTAGCAAAATGCTACGGCGGTGATATTTCACGAAAGAAAAAGCTGTTGAAAAAACAGGCAAAGGGTAAAAAGCGGCTGAAATCTATCGGTACGGTAGACGTTCCCCAAGAGGCGTTTATGGCCGTACTCAAGCTCACGCCTAGCAACTAGCACAAGCCGTCAAGACGCTTTGTTTTAACTAAAAATAATTCAGTGACTGTGCGCACTCTATGAGAAGAAAGCTGGCAGCGTGTACAGATTTTGCTGATTTGCTTTTTTAACAAAAACAATCGTTCAAATGCGCTGCTTAATACATTGCTAAGCGGGGTAATTCCGCTAATTTTTGATAACCTATCAACTTTTTTGGGTATTGATAGAAACGGTTGAAGTTTTAGTGAAACCGTAAGATTTCATTCAGTGAAATCAAAAAATCTTGTTACATTTTTAGACAGTTTCCCAATTAACTGCTGAGAAACCTATCTGCTGAACACTCTGCTAAAGGTTGTGTAGTTCAAAATCAGCGTTTCACAGTTCAGCACTTCGACGTTTGCATCAGCCGACTGGCTTGAACTTTGGTCAGCTTGTTCTGAGCAATTTGTTAGATATCCTTTCAGACATTCAAAATCTATGAGAATTCTAGTTACCGGGGGTGCTGGCTTCATCGGATCCCATCTAATCGATAGGCTGATGGAAGCTAACCACGAGGTTATTTGCTTAGACAATTTTTATACCGGGCATAAGCGTAACGTCCTGCGCTGGATGAATAATCCTTACTTTGAGCTGGTTCGTCACGACATCACCGAACCCATTCGGCTAGAAGTCGATCAAATTTATCATCTTGCCTGTCCAGCGTCTCCGGTTCACTATCAGTACAACCCAGTGAAGACAGTCAAAACCAATGTGCTCGGGACGCTAAACATGCTGGGCTTGGCTAAGCGTGTAAAAGCTCGCTTCTTTCTCGCTTCCACTTCAGAAATATACGGCGATCCTGAGGTGCATCCTCAGCCAGAAGAATACCGTGGCAGCGTGAACACCATTGGCATTCGTAGCTGCTACGACGAAGGCAAGCGCATGGCTGAGACACTCGCATTCGACTACCACCGTCAAAACGATGTCGATATTCGCGTGGTTCGCATTTTCAATACGTACGGCCCCCGAATGCTCGAAAACGACGGTCGCGTTGTCAGCAACTTTATTGTTCAAGCGCTCAGCGGACAGCCTTTGACGGTGTACGGCGATGGTTCTCAAACCCGCAGCTTCTGCTATGTCTCAGATTTGGTAGAGGGCTTTATCCGCCTAATGAACGGCGACCAAACTGGCCCAATCAACATGGGCAACCCAGATGAGTACACCATTCTAGAGCTGGCTCAAACGATTCAAAAAATGGTGAACCCAGGATCTGAAGTGCAGTACAAGCCGCTGCCTCAAGACGATCCGCGTCGTCGTAAGCCAGACATTACGAAGGCTAAGCAGTTTTTCAATTGGGAGCCGACCGTGCAGCTAGAAAAAGGGCTAGAGAAGACAATTGCTGATTTTCAGAGTCGTATGGAAGCTAACGGCACCCTCAGCGAAAGTTTAAAAGGTCAAGAAAAAGAACCTGCGGCTACCGCATCTTAGTGAATATCTAAATTCACTTGTTTTTCAGTTCAAAATCAATGTCCATCCAGTTGTCATTTATCTAGAGAGCGTTACTATCATGCAAGTTTGTGTCATTGGAACTGGCTACGTAGGCCTTGTAACCGGCGTTTGCCTATCTCATATTGGTCATCACGTTATTTGTGTTGACAACAACGAAGAAAAAGTTCAGCTTATGAAATCGGGCCAATCGCCTATCTACGAGCCCGGCCTATCTGAACTGATGAAGTCTTCAATGGCCGCAGGTAATTTGGAATTTACCTCTGACTTGGGCGCGGGTGTGGGTCACGGCGACATTCTTTTCATCGCTGTCGGCACGCCCGCACTGCCCAATGGCGAAAGCGATACCCGCTACGTAGAGGCAGTCGCTCGCGGCATTGGCGAACATCTCAACGGTGGCTACAAAGTCATTGTGAATAAGTCCACCGTGCCCATCGGCTCTGGCGACTGGGTTCGCATGATTGTGCTTGATGGAATCGCTGCGCGACAAAAGGTACCAGTATCGGTTGGCGCAGGCGCTCCAGCAGAGGCTCCACCGGCGACCACAGCAGGCTTTGACGTGGTGAGTAATCCTGAGTTTTTGCGCGAGGGTTCGGCAGTTTACGACACCTTTAATCCTGATCGCATTGTGTTGGGAAGCGACAGTGATAAGGCGATCGCGATGATGAAGGAACTCTACATGCCCATCGTAGAGCGCAATTTTGCTGAAGAAAAAGCAGCGCCTCAGGTGCCGGTTGTGGTCACTGACCTTAGCTCGGCTGAAATGGTGAAGTATGCGTCTAACGCGTTTCTGGCGACTAAAATTAGCTTTATTAATGAAGTAGCGAATATTTGCGATCGCGTCGGTGCAGATGTCACCCAGGTGGCCGCAGGCATCGGCCTAGACTCTCGCATCGGCAGCAAATTCCTGCAAGCAGGCATCGGCTGGGGCGGATCCTGCTTTCCCAAAGACGTTTCAGCTTTACTTCACACCGCTGAAGACTACGGTTACGAGGCCGAGTTACTCCGAGCCACCATCAACGTCAACACCCGTCAGCGCCTGCTCACCGTTGAAAAGCTTCAGCAGGTTCTTAAAATTCTAAAAGGCAAAACCGTTGGCCTGCTTGGACTCACCTTCAAGCCCGACACTGACGACATGAGAGATGCCCCCTCACTGATCATGATCGAAAGCCTCAATCGCCTGGGCGCAAAAGTAAAAGCCTATGACCCGATTGTCTCGCAAAGCGGCGTCAGTCATGGCCTTTCTGGCGTCATCGTCGAGACTGATCCTGAGCGCCTAGCCGATGGCTGCGATGCTTTGGTACTCGTCACCGACTGGGCCAAATTCCAAAATCTGGACTACCGCAAAATGGCCAGCCTCATGAACGCCCCCGTTATGATTGACGGTCGCAACTTCCTTGACCAGAAGAAACTCGAGTCAGCAGGCTTCCGCTATCTGGGCGTTGGCCGCTAGGGAGCAGGCATAAGCGCTTATAAAAAAGCCTGCTACTAACGTAGTTCTCCACCTTTAAAGTGCCGACACTCAATCTATAGAATGTCGGCGCTTTTGTTTATCGCAGAATCCTAAAATCTCACAAGCGCGTTTTGATTAATCAATCAAGGAATAACCATGCGAAGAACCGATTGCTAAGAAGCAGCCCAACGCTCTAAAGCCCTTTGTCCGCCCCAGCGCGCGACGATTTCGTCATCATAATCGTCTGCTAAGCGAATGACGGTAGCGACTGAATGCTTCAGCTCAATTTGATCGCAGGTGGAGCCGACCAGGCTGTGTTCAAACACAATGTCGTTTTCGCTATCTAGGGCAAAGCGCCCAAAGTGAATACCGTTGTTTGCCCGCAGCAGATAGTAGCTAAGCTGCTCGGTGATAGTTACGTCTGTCACGACAAAAGAGCGCGTGGTAATGAGTGCGTCGTTGTCACCCCAGGGCACCACTCTAGTAGAGGCCACTGCTGAACCAATGGTGATGATGAATAGCGGTTCGTCTTCAAAGACAACAGCGGCATCGCCAAATAGATTTTCCATCCATGGCACAATGCGCTGATAACAGGCTTTTTGTGCAGTGCTTTCAAACTCCATAGGAGGTAAAGAATTGTAGTGGGCCACTTGTATTCTCTCACTGTTTAGCTATTCTCTTTCATCACAGTTAACAGGTTGATTTCCGGTTTGGGCGATCGCAACGCAAAGAAATAGCGATCGCCACAAAGTCTTGGGTGCAAAAGGAACACTTGTTAGCCGCTACTACAGCCATTGCCAGATCTGAAACGATACGGATTTCGCTACCTTAGTATTTCGACCTGTTGCGATTTGTGCCTGCTGCTATGAGCGATTCGTTTCTATCCGATCAAGCTGCCTCTCGTGCTCCTGAAACCGATGGCTTTACTCAGCTAACGGACGATCTTAGGTACGCTCAGGCGATCGCCTCCGTCACCACGCTCATCAACAAGCTCAATCTTTCCAAACGCGAACGCGCTAGCCTTAAAACCGATATCAACCATCTGCACGGCATTCTTAAAAAGCTAGAAAATGAGGTGGTGCATATCGCGGTGTTCGGCATGGTCGGCAGGGGTAAGTCTTCTTTACTCAATGCGCTAGTGGGTCAGCAAATTTTTAGCACAGGGCCGATTCATGGCGTGACCCAACAGGCCGAGAGCATTCACTGGGATACAGATATTTATGAAAATGTGTATAAGGCGACGCTACCGGGGCAGCAGGCTTCGCGGGTAGAGCTGATTGATACGCCGGGAATTGATGAAGTCGGTGGGGATGAACGGCAGGCGATCGCGCAAAAAATTGCCCATCAAGCCGATCTCATTCTCTTTGTGATTGCAGGCGACCTTACCCAGCTCGAATACGACGCACTCAGTGAGTTGCGGCAGGCAGGCAAGCCAATTTTGCTGGTATTCAATAAAATTGACCAGTATCCGCAGCGCGATCGTCAACAAATTCTCACCACTATTAAGGAAGATCGGCTTGTCAACGTTCTACCCGAAAGCAATATTGTGACCGCCGCTGCTGCTCCACTAATCACGCGAGCAACACGAGATGCTGACGGCAAATTGAGCACCCGCATTGAACGAGGTAAGCCTGATATCAGTGCCCTTAAGCTCAAAGTGCTAGAGATTTTGCAGCGAGAAGGCAAGGCCCTAGTGGCGCTAAATACACTGCTGTACGCCGATGAAATTAACGAGCAGGTAGTCGCTCAAAAGCTAGCCCTACGCGATAGAGCTGCCGATGACACCATCTGGAAAATCACCATTACTAAGTCCATCGCCGTCGCGCTTAATCCCTTGATGGTGGTTGATTTGTTAGGCGGGGCGGCGGTTGATGTCGCGCTGATTATCGCACTCGCTAAAATCTATGACCTGGAAATGACTCAAAAAGGAGCCGCTGAGCTGCTGAGAAAAATTGCCGTTGCAATGGGCGGGCTGACGCTGAGCGAACTTGCTGTTAGCTTTGGCTTAAGTGGATTAAAGAGCGTTTTAGCAGCGGCATCCATTCCAACGGGCGGGCTGACAGCTACGCCTTACGTGTCGGTGGCGCTGACTCAGGCGGCGGTATCGGGAGTGAGTACGTATGCGATCGCTCAAGTCACCAAAACCTATCTCGCCAACGGCGCAACTTGGGGCAACGACAGCCCCAAAGCCGTCGTCGCCAAAATTCTCGACGACCTAGATGAGGACTCAATCATGAGCCAAATCCGCACAGAACTAACCAAGAAACTCGATCTCAAATCCCACTGGCAAAAATGAAATTATTCAAAAGCCTGCCTCCGATGAACTCAAGAGACAGGCTTTCGAATAATTAAAACGGTCAAATAATCGGCAAGCTAACCGCCGTCTGAAGAACCCCCTAGGCTCCCCGCACTATTACCAAAGTCTGATGGCCCTGTGTACTCAGAAGCCAACGCCAGCGTCTCTAAACTCTGTGAGCCAGCCAAAAATTCACCGTTTACCTCCCAAGTTGGGAAACCAGTCAGCTCAGGAATCGAACGACAAAGCGCCGTTTGTGAGTTGCGCCCGTCTTCAGCACATTCAATGTAAGGAATCTTTTTAGCCGCCTCTTTGCCAAATAGCTGCTTTTGATCGTGGCAGTGAGGGCACCAGTAAGCGCCATACATTTTGGCATCTACATCTTGTAAATACTCCGCTAGCGTCACTTCTGACTCGCCAGAAGTCGTCGTTACCGCTGGGACGGTACCGGCTTGAGTCACGTCGCCACCAGGCGTCAAAGTTCCATCTGCGGCATATACGCCTAATGTGCCAACTAGGGCCACCATCGCGATAATGACGCCATTAAACAGCAGCTTGCCGCGATCGTCCCAACGGCGGCCTAACACCGCTAATAAAAACATCGTCGTAGACATCAGCGCCGACGCGATGCAGTAAGGACACACTTCCTTAATATCAGTGGCCAGCACGTACATCAAGAAGCTGCTGAAGATCATCATGCCGGTAGCCCCGACAAACAGTAGCGGCCAGGTCAGACCTTCTAATTTGGCACGCTGCTCTGGTTTGTCTTCAGCATTAATGGCCAAAGGGACTAGCGCCAGCACCACCATAGATAAATAGGCTAGAAACCCAAATAGCGTTAGCGGAATGTCAAACAGTGAGGCCCAGTCACTATTGAGCACTTTGTCGCACCCAGTACCACAGGCCGCCGAAGTTTGCATCAGCTTAATGGCGGTTAAATAGCCCGTACCCGCTGCGCCTACGGCTGCGATCGCACCGATAATAGGCCGAGACCACTTATGAATCCAAAGCGTCTCCTGGCGACGTCTTCTTGAACTGCGTGCTTTGCTCATAGTGCGTACTTATGCGAATAGTGTGCGAACAGCGGAAATATCAACGTTACTTGAAATATTGTTCCGAAATATTGAGAAAAAGCTTACTCAGGCATATTGAGAGACGCTGAGAATGCTGCCAAATGAGATCTTAAACAAAATACCCGCAACTGGGAAAAAGTGTGTCACAGCAAACGAAGCGGCGCTAGCCACAAACACAGCGCTCCGAACAAATGCTAGCGACGAACCATCGAATGATTTTCAGACATTACTGCTGAAGATTTAGCTGCAAGCCCTGCCCCGAGCGCAGTCACAAACTCACGCACTCTAATCGGATCAATCGGCTGCTCTATTTTGCCCTTGCGCTTCAGCGAGCTAGACACAATCACGCCATCGACTGATTGAATGAGCTGTGGGATGTTGTCAATACTTGCACCGCTACCAATCAGCACAGGCGTGTCTCCTGCCGCTGCTCTAGCTAGCCTCAAATCTTCCATACTGGGCGGATGCCCGGTCGCCATTCCTGACAGAATTATGCCATCTGCCAAGCCACGAACCACGGTGTCTTTCACTACCGCGCTCAAGTCCGGACTGCCGATGGGTTGAGCGTGTTTTACCAGCACGTCGGCAAATATCTTCACCTCAGAACCCAGTTCGCGGCGATAGCGGAGTAGCTCGTGGGCGTCCCCTTCTATCAGGCCTTGATCGGTGGCCATAACACCCGTAAGGACGTTTACGCGGATGAAGCTTGCGCCTGTGCAGGTGGCGATCGCCAAAGCACTGCGCGCATCATTGCGCAGCACATTCAAACCAATCGGCAGCACCACTAGCTGCTTCAGACGCTGCACCACCAGCGTCATTGCGCTGACCACCGCTGGGTCTACACCAGACTTGGGAAAAGGCGCATCAAAAAAATTCTCGACAATTAGGCCATGTGCGCCTCCTGAAGCCAAGGCCGTCGCCTCCTGCTCAGCGCGGGCAATCACCGCCTGCAAATCACCTTGCCATCTAGCCGAGGTCGGCAGCGGCAACAAATGGATCACACCAATCACAGGATTCGGCGTATTAAAAATCTGGGTTAAGTCCACGGGGGTTCTTATTTATCGGACTCGTGACGTCGTTTGCTTCGATCTACATTAACAGCCAAGACCGCCACAGCGTACCTGCGGAGGCACAAGCTATTTTTCTCTCGTCAATTGTGTAGTTATGTTATGATCTAAGCGTAGGAGATTCGCTTTACCCTCCATTTGCTCAGGCAACATGGAATCGTTCAACGAGGTTGTTCACTTAAAGTAATCGCTACATCTACTTTGCGAACACACCATTCTACACATCCAAGAGAGTATTTCATGGGACAAAAACCCACCATTGCCCTATCGCACCTTGGTTGCGAAAAAAATCGAGTCGATAGCGAACATATGCTGGGCTTGCTTGTAAAGGCAGGCTATGGCGTAGATGCCAATGAAGAGTTAGCTGATTACGTCATCGTTAATACCTGTAGCTTCATTCAAGAAGCTAGAGAAGAGTCAGTCCGTACGCTTGTCGAGCTAGCCGAAGCAAAGAAAAAGATCGTTATTACAGGCTGCTTGGCTCAGCATTTTCAAGACGAGCTGTTAGAGGAAATTCCAGAAGCTGTCGCCTTAGTGGGCACGGGCGACTATAACAAAATTGTCAATGTTATTGAGCGAGCTGAGGCTGGCGAACGCGTCAAAGTGGTTTCTGCCGAGCCTACTTATATCGCAGACGAAACGGTACCTCGGTATCGCACGACCTCTGAAGGCGTAGCTTATGTGCGGGTGGCTGAAGGCTGTGACTATAAGTGTGCGTTTTGTATTATTCCGCACCTGAGAGGGAAGCAGCGATCGCGCCCCATCGAATCCATTGTCGCTGAAGCTCACCAGCTCGCTGCCCAGGGCGTTCAGGAACTTGTCCTAATTTCCCAGATCACCACCAACTACGGTGTAGATATATACGGCAAGCCTCAGCTCGCAGAACTCCTTCGCGCCCTCGGTGAAGTAGACGTCCCTTGGGTCAGAATGCACTATTCCTATCCCACCGGCCTCACGCCAGCCGTCCTCAAAGCCATTCAAGAAACGCCAAACGCACTGCCCTACTTAGATCTACCGCTCCAGCACTCTCACCCTCAAGTGCTCAGATCGATGAATCGCCCCTGGCAGGGACAGGTCAACGACGACATTATCGAGCATCTCAAAGCATCCTTACCTGAAGCTGTCCTCAGAACCACCTTCATCGTTGGCTTTCCTGGTGAAACCGAAGAACATTTTGAACATCTCAAAGCGTTTGTCCAGCGGCATGAGTTTGACCACGTTGGCGTCTTTACCTTCTCCCCAGAAGAAGGCACTGCTGCCTATAACTTACCCAACCAGGTCGAGCAATCCGTTAAAGAGGCCCGCCGTGAAGACCTCATGCTTACCCAGCAGGAAATCTCATTCCGCCGCAATCAAACGCAGGTCGGCCAGACCGTAGATGTACTCATTGAGCAAGAAAATCCATCGACAGGCGAACTTATTGGTCGCAGCGCCAGATTTGCACCCGACGTAGACGGCCTAGTTTACGTCAAAGGTCACTCAGCACTCGGTCAGCTTGTACCCGTCACCATTGAAGCCGCAGACACATACGACTTATTTGGTGCTATTGCTCAATCAGATAGTTTTCAATTAGATCACTCTAAATCAGACCGGATTAAACCAACGCCTATTGCATCAGCCAGCGCCGCATCGGCCTAGTCACTAAGGTTAATTACCTCAGCTCCAGCTATTAAGCAGCTATTAGGCAGCGTCGCACTCACCATTCGCTTACTCTCACATTTAGGAACATAATGACCTCTTCATTTGCTGACTTAGGACTCTCCTCTGCCCGCGTAGCTCATCTTAACGAGATGGGTTTCACCGAGCCGACGGCAGTTCAAACTCAGGCCATTCCCCAGCTACTATCAGGCCACGATATCGTAGGCCTAGCGCAAACGGGAACCGGCAAAACAGCAGCCTTTGCACTGCCTATTTTGGAGCAGCTCAATGCATCTGATCGCTATGTACAGGTACTAGTGCTTACGCCCACTCGTGAGCTGGCCGTGCAGGTGAGCAAAGCAATGGAAAGCTTCATCGTAGATAGTCAGGTGTACGTCACCTCTGTCTATGGCGGGCAGTCTATCGGTCAGCAGCTAGGACGGCTTAAGCGCGGCTCGCAAATCGTAGTCGGCACGCCAGGTCGGGTGATCGATTTGATTGATCGCGGCGGACTTATCCTCGACCAGCTCAGCATGATGGTGCTAGACGAAGCTGATGAAATGCTCAATATGGGCTTTATTCAAGACGTTGAAAAAATCTTGTCGCACACGCCAGATGAGCGTCAAACAGCATTTTTCTCAGCCACGATGGATCCAGCCATTCAAAAGTTAGCGACCCGGTTTCTTAAGTCTCCAGTCACCATTAGAGTTAAGCCACAGCAAGCCGCTACTGCTCGCATCAAGCAAGTGGGCTACGTGGTGCCAAAGGGCTGGACTAAGCCCAGAGCACTGATGCCTATCTTGGAAATAGAAGATCCAGAATCAGCCATTATTTTTGTGCGGACACGTCGTACCGCCTCAGAATTGACTCGTCAGCTTCAGGCGGCAGGTCATAGCGCAGATGAGTATCATGGTGACCTTACGCAACCGCAAAGAGAAAGACTACTTCAGCGGTTCAAGCAGCGGCAGGTACGCTGGGTTGTTGCGACCGATATCGCGGCTCGCGGTATTCACGTGGACGCTCTTAGTCACGTTATCAACTACGAGCTACCAGATAACTTAGATAGCTATGTGCACCGCATCGGGCGTACGGGCCGAGCAGGTAAAGAAGGTCGCGCTATCTCAATTGTGACAACCTTAGAGAAATACAAGCTTTCTAGAGTAGAAAAGCGCTTTGGCAAGAAGGTGGAATACGAGAAGGTGCCGACGCAGGCTGAAATTGCGGCCCGTCACCTTGAAAAGCTTCAAACCAGCGTTCGTGAAGCCATTACTGGCGAGCGGGTAGCTTCATTTTTGCCAATTGTGTCTCAGCTAGCTGAAGAATATGACATTCGCACGATTGCCGCAGCAGCGCTGCAAATGTCATATGACCAGGCCAGACCCACACACTTGCGTACAGAAGACTATGCAGGCAATAAGCCTAAGCCAAAACCTCGCTTAGGAAGACAGCCTCGCGGGCAAAACAATCCCAGTGATACTAAAGTAGCTGACAAAGAGCAGCCTCAGCCGGTAGTGAGAAGGAGTCAACGAGAACACGAAGCGTCTTCTAAGTGATCCTTACGTGAATTTGTAAGTGTGTAAAAACCCATACAGATTGCTTTGTCAAGTGTCCTAATATGGAGAGACAAGGAAGGCGTTTAGCTAAATTCGTCAGCCTCAGAAGCTTTTAGACTTAGCGAGTGGAGCGGCGTCTTATGCTAGTCATCCTCATGAAAGATCATCTTTTGCAGCCGTCTGCGGTGTGTCAGAGCTGTCCGATGGCAAGTCAAAGCGGTCTACCTCGATGGCAAAAAGGGCGGCTTCGATGCGGACGGCTTATTGAGATACCCGCCGAAACGCGTGCGACAAACAGGTGTCCGGCTCAATATGAATGCGCAATGGGATTTCGTGTGGCTGAGCTAGCGGATACGCTTAAATAGATACGCTATGCTAACAAGTATCTGTAAGCTAACCTCAACCCATTAAAATGTAGGAGTCTGTTATGAATAGTTCTGCAACCGCCCTCGATAGAGCCTTTGCAGCTCTATCTTATGTGATGCCTTTAGCTGCTGCTTTAGACGCAGGTTCTTATTTTCTTAGGTTTCTTCAAGCGCAAGCAAAGCCTGTATTTGATCTGTTTATGCTGTTGCTGCTGCCGCTATCACCACTTATTCAGATTGAGAATAGCATTTTAGGATTAGGCGTCTTTATATTGCTGTTTTTGTTCGTAATTAGAAACAATAATATTAGTCGCTTTATTCGTTTTAATGTGCTTCAGGCAATTTTAGTAAGCTTCATGATTTCTATCATTTTGCTTGTTTTGAGTGCGTTGAATCTCACGGGCAATAATATTGTGGGCGAAACGCTTTCAAACGTTATGTTCTTAGGCGGTATGGCAATTGTGGTATATTCCGTTGCTCAGTCTGTGCTGGGCCGGTACGCTGAAATTCCAACTATTTCGGATGCCGTCAATATGCAAATGCCTAATTAGCTGGTTCAGTTTTAACCACGCCTTCGTCAGGTAACTTGCTGAATGAATTCTGATGGAATCGTTGGCGCTTTTGTAGCTGACGATTTTCTGGTGACTCTCGCCTGCACGGTGTTCTCTAAGCAGCCGATGCCTTCTATTTCTATGCGGATGCGATCGCCCACGCCAACCGGCCCCACGCCTTCAGGCGTACCTGTCAAAATCACATCTCCCGGCAGCAGCGTAATCGCCTGACTAATATAAGACACCAAGTATTCCGGTGAAAAAATCATGTCTGCAATCGAGGCTGACTGAGCCGGTTCCTCAGCGTCATTGATAAAGGTTTTCAGGCGCGCCCCCGCTGGAATTTCTCGGACAATCCACGGGCCGAGTGGACAGAAAGAATCGAAGCCTTTTGCCCGAGTCCACTGATTTTCCTGCCGCTGTAAATCACGGGCAGTGACATCGTTTGCAATGGTATAGCCCCATATTTTGCTGCGGGCTTCGTCTACTTCGCAATCGGTGGTGCGAGCGCCGATCACAATCGCCAGCTCGCCCTCATAGTCCACCCGCTCAGACTGCGATGGATAAAAAATAGGCGCATCAGCCGCCGTTACCGCTGTCGGCGGCTTCATAAATAGCAAAGGCCGTTTGGGCGGCGTGTTCCCCAGCTCGGCCGCATGTTTAGCATAGTTGCGACCGACCGCAATCACCTTAGAAGGTGCACAAGGTGCCAGCAATCTATAGTCCGAAATCGCTAGCTCAATATCGGTGACCTGACCGTTCCGCCAAGGGGGGGCATCTAAAACCTGAACGTGGCGATCTGCGTGTAGCAAGCCGTAGTGTAGCTGCCCTAATGACGATTGAACTCGAATGTAACGGTGCGCCATAGGTTTTTATAAGTTGCTGGGGTCGCAGTTGTTGGTATGATTGTAAGCCCTTGCTTTTATCTACGCTATGGCAGCAACAGATGAAGGCCTTTTTTGTCCACAAGGATCTCAAGTTTAAGACTATGAACACGCTTTACGAAACCATGTACATTTTGCGGCCCGATCTTGGCGATGAGGCCGTTGACCAGGCAATTAGCCGCTACCAGGACATGCTCAACGAGAGCGGTGCTGACATGATGGAAACGCAGCACCGAGGCAAGCGCCGCCTTGCGTACGAAATCAATCGCTACCGCGAGGGCATTTATATTCAGATGAACTACCAAGCGCCCGGAACTGCGATCGCCCCAATGGAACGCGCTATGCGTCTCAGCGAAGATGTCATCCGCTATCTCACGATCTGCTTTGAAGAACCTGCTGAAGGCTCAGACAGCGGAGATATTGAGTCTGAACCAGCAGCATCTGCGGCACCACTAGGCTCGTAGGCTCCTAACCTCAAGCTATTTGTAAGGCTTAATGAACTTAAAACACGAAAGCAGGCACTACTTATAGGTAATGCCTGCTTTTTTATGTCGTTTTTAATACTGATCGTACCTATCTGTGTTTTTTAGCACAGTGCTTCTCAGTTATCACTGGGTTACGGGCGACTGTTTAGAAGTGGTATATATCCAACACGGGATCGTAATCCATGAGCGATCGCGCAGTTAAAAAGTCAGGCAAAAAGTCGGGCAAAGAGCCATCTTACAAACTATCAAAAATCGATAAGGAGACCGGCGCAAGTGACCCAGGCAGCGAGTGGTAACAGTTCCAATAGTCCCTCAGAAGTCGCTCGGCTGCGAGAAGAACTCGCCATGCGCGATCAGCTTGTACAGCAGCTCTCTCAGGAACTTTTCCGGCTGGTGAAAGGCAATCAAGATTTTATGCCTGCCCCGGAAATCTCTGAGCAGCACCAGCAAGAAATGGGCGCCCTTCGAGAACAGCTCCATAAGCAGGAGCAGCAAGTCGCCTTTTATCAGGAGCAGATTGAAAGTCGGGACGAAGAGGCCTATCAGCTACGACAAACGGCTCAGGAGCTGACTGATCGGACGCGGATGTTAGAGCAGGTGGTGCAGGAACTGCCACGAATTTATAAGGAAAAGTTTGCTGAGCGCATGAGCGCAGTGAAAGACCGCGTAGCTAAAATTCAGCAGGAAAACCGGCAGCTTCAGGCCGAACTTCAAAGTACGAGCTATCGCCTTGCCGTGCGAAGTCGTCGGGGCACCAACCATCTTGATTTGCCAACGTTCCCCAGCGAAATGCTCGGCGCTAACTCGATGGCGAGTTTTGCAAAAGGGGCTAGTGTCGAGTCTTAGCACGCTAACTCCGTAAATATCGAATTGACACCTCCCTGAATCTTGCGCCAAGATAAGGAAGTATATAGAAAGTTAACAATTTTTGGGCACCGATCACTTCCTATGGGTGAAATTATCTCTGTAGAAATGGTGCAGGACATTGCTCGCGAGTATGGCTATTGGGCCGTATTTTTCGGCGTCTTGCTAGAGAATACGGGCGTTCCCATTCCTGGAGAGACGGTCACTTTGGTGGGCGGTTTTTTGGCAGGGAATGACGATCTGAACGTTTGGTATGTGTTGGGGGCGGCGATCGCGGGCGCTATTTTGGGCGATAGCGGCGGCTATTGGCTGGGCTATTACGGCGGTTGGCCGCTACTGGTGCGAATTGGGAAAGTGCTTAAGGTGCCAGAGACGGCGTTGATAGGATTGCGCGATCGCTTTAGCCAAAACGCAGATAAAGCCGTTCTGTTCGGCAGATTTGTCACCTTGTTGCGCGTATTCGCTGGCCCGTTGGCAGGCATTACGCGGATGCCTTATCCCAAGTTTTTACTGTGTAATGCGATTGGCGCGATCGCCTGGGCTTCTGTCATGGTGGGCCTCACCTATTTCTTAGGTCAGCTAGTGCCACTAGAAACAATCATGAAGTGGATTGCTCAGTTTACGGGCGCGGCACTCGTTGTCGTGGTGAGCTGTGTTGCGATCGCCTGGTGGATAGAGTCTCGCAGCAAAACCGAAGCCGTCGAACTCTAAAAAGAACAGAATCACTCAAAACAAAAGCCTCAGGATCTATTCAATTTAGATTCTGAGGCTTTTTAGCAGGCTAATTTTCAGACTATGGCTTCACAATGTACTCAGACTCAACAGGCTCTTTAATAACGCCTTCTCTAACCAACGCCTGATAGAGCATTGCAGACAGTTCCGCACGAGTCGTCGGCTGATTAGGATTGAGCTGCTTAACATTAGGATAGTTGACCACCAAAGAAGCTGAGGTTGCAGCCGCTACTTTCTCGTTGGCCCATTTAGGAATCGCGGTCGCGTCAGAATAGCGGTCAATTGCTGCCTGTACGTTGGTTGGAGCCGCAATGCCTAATCCTGTCGCCAGCGTTGTGAGCGCCTGAGTGCGGGTAACCGGTACGTTTGGTGTAAATGTATTATTTGGGAAGCCCGTCATAAAGCCACCTTTTACCACTTCACCAATGGACTCTCTAGCCCAGTAATCGTTTTCAACGTCAGAGAATTCAAGACTCTTCTTATCGGCTTTTAGAACAAACGTACTAGAGACAATTTTAGCAATCTCGGCTCGTGTTACTGGTTGGTCGGGTCTGAAGGTGTTGTTGTCAAAACCTGCAATTAGGTTGCGGCTGCTCAGCTCGTCGATATATGGCTTAGCCCAGTAGTTTTCAGGCACATCGCTAAAGGCTATAGACTCTCCCGGCTCGGCAGTAGCTGCTTCTGAAAGGGGAGCAGGCACTGGCGTTACATCTGTCTCAGGCTCAGCAGTCGTAGGCTCTACTTCTGAAGTCACTTTTTCGGGTGTGTATTCGGCAGATGCGCCACCAGCGGTCGCAGCAATCCCAGCGGCACCTATGGCAGCTTCCGTACCAAGGCCATTTGAGCGCCCTAAGCGCCGAGCCTCTGCACGCGCCGCCAGTTCGCGACGAGCAGAGCCTGTAGCACCAAAGCCAACGTCTTTTCTAGCAGCATCCTCTGCAAGCGGTGCAGGCACAGCAGCATCGGCCGCCGCCTCGTCTTCAGGCGTGGCTTGACCAAAGCCAAACAGGCTTGTACCGCCGTTGCCTTCTGAATCGTCAGGCGAGGTTATAGCAGTGCCTGCACCTGCTAATGACTCACTAAAGACACCCATGCCGCCTCGGGTAAGTCCCCAAAATAAAACGCTGCCTAAGGATAGAAAAGCAACTAATAGAGCGACGACTTCATCGAAAGTTAATGGACGGCTTGGGCCAGTTGGGCGCTCGTCGGGGCGAGTCCCTGATGGCCGCGTGCTAGGGAGATTGGACTCGTTAGGGGGCTCAATCGGGGATTGGGTCACAGGAATACTCGCCTTACTATATAGATTTAGATGTTCTGAGTTAACCAGATATTTAAATATCACACAACCCAGCTCACGCGAAGTTGCGCAAAGACGAACGCTACTCATAGATATAGATAGCGTTTTTGGTAACAGATAGTAACGTGATAGAGCAGAAAAGCGTTAGCACCTAGAACATATTGCAAGCTTATGACGAATCGGTTGGCCCAAAGCAATAGTCTGTATTTGAGAAAGCACGCAGAGAATCCAGTTGACTGGTGGCCTTGGTGTGATGAGGCTTTGGCGGCGGCAGTGGAACAAAATAAGCCAATTTTTTTGTCGATTGGCTATTCTAGCTGTCACTGGTGCACGGTGATGGAGGGCGAGGCGTTTTCTGATAAGGCGATCGCAACCTATCTCAACGAAAACTTCCTCCCGATAAAAGTCGATAGAGAAGAACGTCCTGACATCGACAGCATCTACATGCAGGCCTTGCAGATGATCGCAGGGCAAGGCGGCTGGCCGCTCAACATTTTCCTCACGCCCGGTGACCAGGTGCCCTTCTACGGCGGCACTTATTTTCCAGTGGGGCCTAAATACGGTCGGCCAGGATTTTTGCAAGTGCTAGAGGCGCTCAGAAAGCTATACGACACCGATGAAAGCAAAGTAGCGTCAGTAAAATCACAGATTCTAGGCGGGCTGTCGCAGTCGGCACAGCTCTCAGCGGGTGAGCTTAATGAGTCACTGCTGCCGGCGGGAATTCGGGCCTGCGCTCGGACACTGATGCCATTTGACGCGGGCAATCGGTTTCCGATGATTCCTTATGCAAGGCTGGTGCTACAAGGCGTTGGCAAAGCCTCTCCTGCGGAGAATCGCCTCACCCATACAGACGCTGATATAGAAGAAGCCCCAATTGATGGCCTTCACTTAGCCAAGCAAAGAGCACTCAGCCTGGTCACAGGCGGCATTTTTGACCATGTTGCAGGCGGCTTCCATCGCTATACCGTCGATTCGACTTGGACGGTGCCTCACTTTGAAAAAATGCTCTACGACAACGGCATGATTGTCGAGTTTTTAGCGGAGGTGTGGCAGGCAGGAGAGCGGGCTGAGGCGATTCCTCGCGCTGTTGATAAAACGGTGGAGTGGCTGAAGCGGGAGATGCGATCGCCTGAAGGATTCTTTTACGCGGCGCAAGATGCCGACAACTTTGCTGACGCTGAGGATGTGGAACCGGAAGAAGGTGCCTTTTACGTTTGGTCAATGTCTGAGCTGAAGGGTTTGCTCACAGCAGATGAGCTAGCTGACCTTAGCAAACAGTTCACCGTGACTGAAGGCGGTAATTTTGAAGGCCGAAACGTATTGCAACGAAAGAACAGTGGCGCGCTGAGTACAGGAATAGAGGCGGCTTTAGAAAAGCTATTTCAGGCACGCTATGGAGCACTACCGAAAGATACGCCGTACTTTGAGCCTGCTGTAGATGCACAGGCGGCAAGGGCAACAAACTGGCCGGGGCGCATTCCACCGGTGACGGATACCAAGATGATTGTGGCTTGGAACGCGCTGATGATTTCGGGGCTAGCTAAAGCCGCAGCAACATTTAAGCGAGCAGATTATCTTGATTTGGCGATTCAAGCGGCACAATACATTCAGCAGCGGCAGCAAACAGAAGATCGTTTTTATCGGCTTAACTATGACGGACAAACGGCAGTACTAGCCCAGGCTGAGGACTATGCACTATTTATTAAGGCGCTTTTAGACATTCAGCAGGCCTGTGTATGGTTTGATGACTATCGGAGTCAGGCGAATGAATGGTTACAAGGGGCGATCGCACTCCAATCCCAATTTGACAAAGCCCTAGGCACAGAGCGAGGCGGATACTTCAACGCCAGCAGCGAGCTAATTGTTAAAGAAAGAGACTATCAAGATAGTGCGACGCCTGCGGCCAATGGTGTGGCGATCGCCTCTCTTGTCCGTCTCTTCCTCCTCACCGAAAACTTAGATTACTTTAGCCAAGCCGAAACGGCACTAAAGTCATTTAGCGGCATCCTACAAAAAGCGCCTCGAGCCTGTCCTAGCCTACTCAGCGCGCTAGATTGGTTTACCCATCCAGTCCTAATTCGGATATCAACTCATCAGCTTGCTCAGGTCGCTAACCAGCCACTGCCGACCGCTGTTATGAGAACTGAGGATAGTTTGCCTGAAGGCGCGATCGCACTCGTTTGCAAAGGATTAAAATGCCTAAAGCCCACAACAGATATTACGATGCTGCATCAGCAAATAAAACAAAGTCAGCAATAGCCAAAACTTATCGCCTATCGGGCCAAAAGCGTTACAGCTCGATAGGCGATGACAACAGGTTACAAGATCGCTGCAAAGCGAATTTTTAAGTAGTCATCCTCCATCTTGGCACCTGCAGGCTGAAGCGCAGCCAAGGCCTGTGGCAACACCAAATTACGGCGATGGTTACCAATACGAATATTTAGCTCATCAGCCGTTTTGCTCAGCTCTACCTGGTCTTTCGGAATACCCGGCAGATATACTTCCAGGCTGTAATTATTCTCTTCTTGAACAACTCTCAGCGTCGTCTCTTCGTAATACACCTGAGCTGGGTCTTCATCGCCATAAATCGTTTCTTTGAGCCTTTCAAGCGCTTCCAAGCCACACATCTCTTCTGAATACAACGGTACTTCTTTCACCGGCAAAGGATGAAAATTATCGTGAATTTGCTGCTTATACTTCGTCTGCTGATCTTTCCAACGCTGGAAAAACGGATCGCTGACGCTATCAGGAATAATGCGATTGGCCACTACCATATCAGTCGCTACGTTGTACAAGCTCAAGTACGCGTGAGCCCGCAAAGACTCTTTAATCACCATCTTTTCAGGATTGGTTACAAGACGCACTGAGGTCACTTGAGGATTGGACAAAATCTTCTCTAGCGCCTCTAGCTGCTCGTAAAACTCGTAGGGCGCGTCCATCACTTCCTTGGTCGGCAAGGAAAAGCCAGCAACTGGACGAAAGAAAGGTTCCACCAGCGGGCGTAGCGCAGTCGAAACGGCCTGAAATGGCTTATAAAGCTTGCGCATGTACCAGCCCGCCACCTCAGGCAGACTCAGCAGCCGTAAAGCAGTACCGGTTGGGGCCGAATCAATAATGAGTACATCAAATTCATCTTCGTCATAGTGGCGCTTCATTCGCACCAGACTAAAAATTTCATCCATACCCGGCAAAATTGCCAGCTCTTCAGCCTCAATGCCTTCTAGCCCTCTAGCTTGCAGCACCTGGGTAATATAGCGCTTTACCGCGCCCCAGTTGCCTTCTAGCTCGCGCAGGGCATCTAGTTCAGCACCCCATAGGTTGGGCTTAATTTCTTTTGGATCGTGGCTAAGCTCCGTATCAAAACTATCAGCTAGAGAATGGGCTGGATCAGTACTTAAAACCAGGGTCTTATGACCTAGTTCTGCACAACGTAAACCGGTTGCCGCTGCGACTGAGGTTTTGCCAACCCCGCCTTTTCCAGTCATCAAAAGTACGCGCATAGCATGCTGGCCTAGGGTCTAATCCTGGCATCTAATAAAGTTAACGTTCCTTTACTTTAACGATTTTTGACTCAAAATTCTTTGCAGCAGTCAGGGTTTTCCACGTTATGACTCGTCGTCAGATGTCAAAACAGCAGCGTTTATCATCAATGCGCTTAGGTCAGCAGCAACGCCTTAAAGTACAGATAGTACAGCTCAGCCAGCGTCATAGTTTGCGACAGGCTGAGCACCGGTAGCTGGATAGAAAGGCCGATGTTAAAAGGCGACTGAGCAATTTTGAGCGGTACGTACACTTCAGTGTTGTACGAAAGCACCAGGCGTAGCTTCTGCCACACCGCTAGCTCCATGGCCTCTTCATGCCACACTCGCAGCATTGGCTGATGAGCTAGTAGCGCTTACTTTTACTGAACGTTCAGATATTGCAAAACACCGCCTGCTATACCGTCTGCGATTTTATTAAGTTCAGCCGGATTTCTAAAGCGAGCGGCATCTTCGCGGCCTGTTACAAACCCGGTTTCTACTAAGACAGCGGGCATAGAGGTATTTACAAGGACATAAAAACGCGCTCTGCGAACGCCGCGATCGCGCAAATCAGTCCGTTGCAAAATATTGTTATGAATTGTTTGTGCCAGCCTATAGCCAGACGAATAGTAGTAAGTTTCCAAGCCATTGACATCAGGCCGGCTCATGCTGATGGCATTGGAGTGAACGCTTACAAATACATCGGCGTTTGCTCGCTCCGCAAAATTCACACGCGGATCAAGATCGATCTCCCGATCATCGGTGCGAGCCATGATTGCGTTAATGCCCCGCTCTTGCAGGATGCTCTGAAGACGACGAGAGATAGTGAGATTAATATCTTTTTCTCTAAGGCCACCAATGCCAACAGCGCCAGGGTCAGCACCGCCGTGCCCTGGGTCGATCACAACCGTGAGCTGTCCTTGATTTGCCCGAGGAATTGAAGGCGTTGAGCTTGATGGACGCGGCACGCTAGCGACGGGCGCGGAGCCTTCAATAATTTGGGCGGGCAGGCCTGCACTCACCAGGCGCGATCGCAATTGATCGGCCCGGTCACGCTCACGAAAGCGACCTGCTTGAATCACAGAGCGGCCATCTACTCGGGTACGGAAAGCACCTGACTCAATTCGATTGACGCGATCGCGCGTATTCGACCCACCTTCAGGCACAATCACCTGATAAAAGGTTTCACCGCTTGCTGTTGGCTGAGACGGCGGCGTAGACCGCTGACCTTCAACAATTCGAGACTCGATGCCCTGACCAGAGAGCTGACTGGTCAACTGATCGGCCCGATCACGCTCCTGAAACAGCCCAGCTTGGATGACCCGCTGGCCGTTGACGTTGGCGACAAAAGCATCTGAGGCCACTTGCCGAACGCGAGCCCGCAGCAGCGGAGAGTCGCTCTGCACAATCACCTGATAGTAGGTATTACTGCCACTGTTGCTCGGAGTGGGAGCTGCCCCAGGCGAAGGCAGCGGGCTGCCACCAAGCAAAGGCGGCCTTGAAGGCGAAGGGGTCGAAGGCAAAGAAGGCGAAGGCGAAACCTCTGGCGTTGGGGCAGCGGGCGTTGGCCTTTCCCCACCAGCTTGAGCGATGACCGTATCTAAGCTATTGCTATTAGAAAGGTAAACGTGGCCTTGCGCGTTGCCGTTAAGCGTACGGCTGTTCATCGTCCAGCCGGGGTCTAGCTCAAGTTTTACAAAGTCGTTAGCCACACCGTTGCTGCGGCCAATTTCTAACACGGGCAAATCACCGCCTCGACCGGGAAGAGCACCGGGTAGAGCTAGAAGTACCAAACTCTCGCCGCGACGCGTGACCTGTAGTCGGTAACGACGGCTCAAGTCTTCACCCCCAACATTGACTGAGTAACCATTGCTATCGGAGCGACGGCCACAAATTCCTGAGAAGTCAAAGTTCAGCAGAAGAGGTTCTATAACGGTGGGGCTACCAGGCTTTTCAGCAAAGCAGTCACGCTGATCTGAGAGCTGCTCTAAAATCAACAGCTTAAAGAAGCGACCGTTGGAAACTGGTTCGGCGATCGCAACAACTTGATCGGAATCAAGCGGCTGCTGGCCGTAATTTTGAGCGATCGCGCGAGGTGAAATTAGGGCACTAGCGCCCAAAACGGTGGCCGTTAGCGCAGTAAGTGTGGTGAGGCGGCGAATTACAGATTTCATAACTTCGGCAGGAGCAGCAGGTGCGGCGAACAGTGGCAGGCTCTGAAAACGGGTGTGTGAAGCCCTGAGTGAAATGGAAAGTAAACCGGAAAAACGACGTCAGCGTTTCAAGATAAATTTCAAGAAATGTTGATATAGGTCAACAGGACTATACCAGGTGCTTATAGGAGGACATCTTTTAAGACTCAGCAACAAAGCAGCCTGAAGGGCTCTATTACTGAACCGGAGCCAAACGCTCTAGAACTTATCTCATTGAGCGGGTTTCGCCTCTTAACAGGTAGTGTTTATGTGACTACTTTTGATTTGTCACATGAAGCGCGGGAGCAGCAATTGGGCGATTTTACAGGCATTTCACCCAATTTAAAGGTCACTCTCATCTCTCCTTCATCAGATTTGCCTATTGTGTTTACACAACCTTTAAAGCTACCCATGCGGCTTATACGAATGAATACTCACACACCACTAATTTCTTCCAGAGTTTCTAACAGGTGCTTCGAACAGCACGCTACCAAGCGAGCTTTTGCCACAGCATTACTACTAAGCCTGACGCTAGGTCTGGTGGCTTGTAGCCCAGCCGAAACAACCGCTGGCAGTAGCGATCAGAATACCGCTGAGACAGGAGAAGTTGCGACAGAAGCGGTGGAAGAAGGGACTGCAAAGACGCAGGCAGCGGCCAAAATTTATGTTGAAGACGGTGTGGCTATTGGTGGCGCTGACCCTGTGGCTTATTTTTCATCGGCGAACGAGGGTGAATTTGTAGAAGGCCGTGCGGAGTATTCGTACAAGTGGCGAGGAGCGACGTGGCAGTTTGTGAGCGCTGAGAATCGGGATGCGTTTGCGACTGATCCAGAGCAGTATGCGCCGCAGTATGGTGGTCATTGCGCGTGGGCGGTAGCTCAAGATGCGATCGCAGCCATTGACCCCAGCGCTTGGAAAGTCGTGGATGGGAAGCTGTACCTCAATTTGAACCAGAAAATTCAAACGCGCTGGGAAAAGGATGTTCCTGGCAATATTGCCAAGGCTGATACGAACTGGCCAAAGCTAGCTGCGCAATAACTACCGAACTCGTTAGACCCTGGCCGTTAAGGTAACCCTCAAGCCATCAGCGGGCCTTAGCGATGGAACAGGATTCATTGTCAAGTCTTGGTCAGGCTTTAGCGTCCACTGATAGCGGCGCAGGAGTTGGGCAGCGAGGATTTTCATTTCTAGTTTGGCAAAGGCCATGCCGACACAGATGCGGGGGCCGCCGCCAAAGCCAACGAGGCTGTAGTCGAAGCGCTTTTGTTCGGCTCGCTCGGGGCTAAAGCGGTCGGGATCAAATACGTTGGGGTTAGTGTAGCAGCGTTCATCTTTGTGGGCGGCGTCAATGCGGTAGAGAGCTAGCCAGCCAGCAGGCACGTGATAGCCGTTGAAATCGAATGACTTTATCACTTTGCGAAAGCCGCCGCCGATGGGCGGGTACTGCCGCTCTACTTCTTTCAGGATTTGATCTAAGTAGGGCATGTTCTGAACTTGCTCAAGGCTCAGGGTAGAATCTGCTGCATCGCTGATGACCTGCTGCTGTTCTACTCGCGCTCTTTCTAGCACTTCAGGGTTTTGAGCGAGCGCCATCACTAAAGAGGTGAGCATGGATGTGGTGGTTTCGTGGCCAGCAAAGAGCATGAGCAGCGTTTGCACCTTAATTTCTGCTTCGCTGAGACGGTTACCGTCTTCGTCTTCGGTTTGCAGCAACAGCGTTAGAACATCGTTAGGTAGCGCGGCGTTCTCTGTGCTTTTGAGATCGTTTAGAAGGACGCGGCGTTTAGCGATTTCTTTTTCGATGTAGGCGAGGAGGCGATCGCGCCCCGTCAAAGCTCGACTATACGGCGTTGGCCCCCACCGCACAGGCAGCGTAAACAACCCGTTCGTCAAATCTGTGAACCAGGCAGAAAGCTGCGCAATTTGAGCATCATCAGCGCCACGACTATCCGTACCCACCAATAGAACACTCGCCACTTCAAACGTGAACTTCTTCAGCTCTTGAAACCAAACGAGATCTCGCTTTTTCTCCCAGCGCACTAGGTAAGCCTCTGAAAGCGACACCATCGTATCGAAATAGCCTTCCAGCGCCTTGCCGTGAAAGGCCGGCATTAACAGCCGACGGTTGCGCCGATGCTCCGCGCCCTCCTGCAAAAAAAGCGACTCACCTAGCAGTTCTTTAAACGTATTGGGCCAGCCGCCACGCCACGAAAAACAGTCGGCATGGCTAGAAAGCAAAAAGGCATTCGCTTCGGGGCCACAGAAAAATACGGTGGGCTGGCCAATGATCCGCGATTTAAAAATGGCTCCGTATTGCTGCTGCCGCTTGAGCGCAAAGTTAGGATCACGCAAGAAACTAAGCGTTTCACCTATCCAGGGAAGGCCAAAACTACCGGGCGGCGAAGGAAGCGGATTGCTCATAGGGGTTCGCGTGAAAGTGAGGACAAAAATATTTCGATAGCGAAAAAATATTAGGATGGGGAGGCGAAGTAGGCTTAATCCCAAAGCTGTTTTAATCGTTAGACTCTTTTTAATTATGGGCGTTTTTCATAGGTGATAGAAGTTATGGCAATAGACGAACAGCGCTTGAAGAAGCCAGTCAGCCAGCTAGTAAAAAAGTTAGTCACTGGTCTCAGCATATTTGTTTTGCTGTGGGGGGCGGTAAGCTGCGGGGCGGCAACGGGAGAGTCGATGGTGGCGAACAATGACGATGGCCTGTCTACAGCTATTTTTGCTGGCGGCTGTTTCTGGTGCATGGAGCAGCCTTTTGACGCGCTACCCGGCGTGGTTGAAACAACCTCTGGATATACGGGTGGCACAGTGGAAAATCCTAGCTATCAAGAGGTTTCTGGAGGCGGGACAGGCCATATAGAAGCGATGGAAGTTCGCTACGATGCTGCGCAGGTTGACTATGAAACGCTGCTGGGCACGTTTTGGCACAACATCGATCCGCTAGATGATCGTGGTCAGTTTTGCGATAAGGGAAGCCAGTATCGGTCGGCTATTTTTTACGATACGCCGGAGCAGCAGGCGCTAGCTGAGGAGTCTAAAAAGGCGATCGCCCAGTCTTTGAACCAGGGCGCAATCGCCACAGAAATTCTCCCAGCAGCGACCTTTTACGATGCTGAAGACTACCACCAAAACTACTACCAAACCAACCCTATTCGCTACAAGGTGTATCGGTTTGGCTGTGGGCGCGATCGCCGCCTAGCTGAAGTATGGGGAGACGAAGCCCCTGCTCATGATTAAAGGCCAAAGACCATAGTTAGGGATCGATGCTGACTATCGCCTCTGCCTTTAGCAGCTATGCCATATGTCGTAATTGGCACATAATAAGTAAGCTGAGCATCCGTATCAAGAGATCCCTACAACATCTAGTAGGATTCCTCGTGCCAGCACTGTTCCAGGGTGGATTGAGATCGAATAGAAAGCGGAATTTTGCAAGCAGCGATCGCTCCCAAATGGCTACGCGGCAGGCAGTGGCATAGCGATCGCTAGACGAGGCCTCAGGCAGTGATATTACTTTGTAAAGACGCTTTCAATACCCAGATCACGGTACAACCGGTAAAAAGCAGAGCATTCACGAGAAAGACAAGGGATATCAACACTGATGAGTATGACGTTGGCACTGTTGCGTAAAAAGCGAGTTTG
The DNA here is from genome assembly GCA_051860365.1 of Phormidesmis sp. Classification (GTDB taxonomy): domain Bacteria; phylum Cyanobacteriota; class Cyanobacteriia; order Phormidesmidales; family Phormidesmidaceae; genus Phormidesmis. Next base: position 97,510 of record JBHYED010000003.1, on the reverse strand, counting down.
GCTTGGGCTAGCGGCTGCTAGCTGCATCATTACAATTATCATTCACCTTCCCGTAGGTGAGTGGCTCGCAGCAACACACCATTGGCTCGGCGGACTAGGCCTATGGACAGTTCCAGCCTTCGTTGTCATCTACGTACTTGCGGCTATCTTTTGGCTGCCCAATATCGTTCTCATACTGGCAGCAGGCACGCTATTCGGCCTCACCGAGGGCGTTATCAGCGCGTCTATTGCTGACACCATCAGTATCGCCGCCTGCTTCGTCATTGGCCAAACCGCAGGCCGACGATGGATTACCAACGCTATCGGCGAAAACAGCCGCTTCTATAAGCTTGACCAAGCGTTCGCTGAGAAAGGCTGGAAGCTGGTTTTGCTCACGCGCCTGTCCCCTGTACTGCCCTCTAACATCCTCAACTACGGCTTCAGCATCACGCGCATTAACTTCTGGGAATACCTATTTTTCTCCTGGCTAGGGATGCTGCCTGTCATTTTCACCTATGTGTACGTCGGCACGTTTGGCGCATCTATTTTCTCCCCCGACCAACAAGCTGAGAACGTTGTCTTTCAGGCGCTAGGGCTCGCAGCCACCATCGGTGTGTTGTTCTACACCACTAAGCTCACAGCCTCAGCCCTCAATACAGACGACACAGCACCACCAGCCCCCGTTCAACGCCAGCAACCTAATCGCCAACAGCCCAGAAACCGCAGTGATTATAGCCGACAAAAGACCGCTGCGCCTGCAAGAGTATTAGCCCTTCCCAAAATTCCAGCGAAGCACTAGGTTCGTTTAAACGCCCGCTAAGCAGGTTCTAAAGCGTCGGGTTTGTGAGCAGCTTCACTACCTGTGCTATCGCTCTCAACTAAGTACTGAGGGTCTTCTTCGGTCGCTTTAGCTGTATAGCCTTGAATATCAGTCGTTTCAGTTAGCTTTTTCTTAACGACGCCTGTAGTTTTGCCTTGAGATGTATTCCATTGTACTTTGTCACCTTTGTGAAATTTTTGCTTGCTTGCCATGAGTGCGATCGCCTCTAAATAGTCGCTTTCACACAGCAACATACAAAGCGATCGACTGTTGCATCATCTGCCCACCATCAGGTTTGGTCACTTAGGCATCAGCACAAACATACGTAAAAGGGTAGACAGTAGCTGCCGTCTCAAATAGGAAAATTTAAGTATTCATCTCAAAAAGGCGAGTGTGTGCAGTGGAAGGTAACCGTTGCGCAGATTGAAGCACCACAGCCGGGGAAGCTCTGCGCTAGGATCTAGGGCAGACGTTCACACAACTAAGAGATCAATATGACTGCCCTACAGGTTTCTGCTCGCGAGTTGGTTCAATCTGCCTACGAAAATCGCTACACGTGGGATACAAAATTCCCTGGCTATACTACCGACGTGACGCTCAAGCTGGGCGACAAAACCTTTGCAGGAACTGCCAAAGTCACGCCCGATTTGAAAGCAGAGGTGTCTGGGATAGAGGACGAAGAAGCGAATAATATCGTTAAAAATCAGCTATGGGAAGTCGCCATTCACCGCGTCAGCCGTCCGTTTGAAAAGTCTCACGGTGAGAATACGTTCAAAATTGAGGGCACTGAGGAAGATGGTGCGGTGAAAATTGCGGTCGGTGGTAAGGCTGCTGGCGATGCCTACAAGGTAAAAGATAACGAGTTCACGATGGTTCACCGTCATATTCACGGCGTGGTGGTGACTATCAACACCTTTAGCTCCTACGACACAGGCAGCGGCTATCTTTCTGAGACATATGATTCGGTGTATCACGATCCAAAAACGGGTGAGCTGAAGCAGGGCCGCAGTGAGTTTAAAGATGACTATACGCAGGTGGGTGACTATACGATTTTGTCGAAGCGGACGGTGACATCAGAAGATGGCCCAACGATGGAAGTGGCGTTTTCTAATATCGAGCTGTTGGGTTAAGTAGCCCGGTATTATAAATAGAATCCATAGACAAAGGCGCAATAGACACCACCATGACAAAACGCGGGGATAGGGCTTGGCCCCTTTGGCCAGTTGTGCCAATTTACCCTTATGGGCAGCGGCGCACGCTCCGTCGAGAAGTTATCCCCAATAAGCTGTGGCTCTTTGAGCAGGTGCAGGGGATCTTTTATGTGGTGGTGCCCATTCGGATGACCGTGATTAAGCTTGCGGGCGGCGGTCTATTCGTTTTTTCGCCGGTCGCGCCTACGCCAGAGTGTGTGCGGCTGGTGCAAGAGCTAGAGGCTGAACATGGTGAGGTAAAGTATGTGGTGCTGCCAACCGTGACGGGGGTGGAGCACAAGTATTTTGCAGGGCCGTTTGCGCAAAAGTTCAAGCAGTGCCAAGTGTATGTAGCCCCAAATCAGTGGAGCTTTCCATTTGATTTGCCTTTGAGCTGGCTAGGGTTTCCGGGTAAGCGTACGCATGTTTTGCCTGCCGAGCCAAGTGAGACACCGTTTTATGACGAGTTTGACTATGCCACGGTTGGCCCCATTGAGCTAAGCGTTAAGCCTTATACAGAGGTGGCTTTTTTCCACCGGGAGACGCGATCGCTCCTTGCTGTAGATACCATTCTCTCTATCCCAATAGAGCCACCAGAAGTTGTCGCACTCAACCCCTTTCCCTTATCTTTTCACGCTCGAGATAGCGCACTAGATCCGTTAGAAGATACGCCTGAGAACCGGCTCAAGGGCTGGGCGCGGATTGCACTATTCACGTTTTACTTTCAGCCTGAGCGGCTAGAGGTGCCGAAGACTAAAGCGGTGATTGAAAACGCTCGAAAGTCGCCAGATCGCTCGAAGAAAAACTATTTTGGGCTGTATCCTTTTCAATGGCAGCCGGGATGGTATGAGTCTTTTAAGACGCTGAGAAAGGATGGGCAGCTTTTGGTTGCGCCTATCTTACAAACGCTGATTTTTAATCGTGGGCCGGATGAAGTCATCGCTTGGACTGAGCGGATTGTGCAGTGGGACTTTCAGCAGGTAATTCCCTGTCACTTTAGTGCGCCTGTGGTGGCAACACCTGAGGAATTTAGACGCGCTTTTGATTTTTTGCGACGGCCTGATCCGCAAAGCTGGACGGGCTTTGAGCATGACGTGCCGACAAAAGACTTGAAAACGTTAGAGCAGATTGACGCTCGGCTGACAGGCAGCTTTCTGACGCCGCCTGAAGAGCCTTAGCTTAGTCTTGCTTGTTTATTCCACCTTGTGTTTTGCTTATCTATTCCACTTCGTGGAAGTCTGAAAAATCAATGTAGCGATCGCTTTCATTTACTTGATGAATAATGTCTTTAAACTGTCGATTCCACATAATGTCGGCCGCGTAGTACATATGACGGGTGTGAATTGCTTGCGCTACGGTTTGATCGATGCCGCTAAGAGAGATAAGTAAGGAAGCGCTCGTGCGCACTAAGTCAGCGTGAGTAAGGCCATAGAGCGGACTGTTTTCATCAATTGGGTGGAGGGCTGTCCAGGAGAGAAAAAAGCTAGGATTGCGATCGCGCAGTAGCCGCAGGTCATAATACCGTCGCATCAAGCGACCGTTGCTATGCTCATCGAATGTCAGATACACCCGCATTTGCGCCTCTAAAATTTGGTTGCGACGTTCATTAGCAGCGCGAAACATCAGTGTCGGCGTTTCTTTGAAGGGCGTTACTACCGCTACTTTACTAAAGAGAACTTGAGCGGTTGGCCGAGAAAAACGGGCATAGGCTAGGCCCGTTAGCACGGCAATGCCCACTAAAGAAATAATCGCAATTAGGCTGACCAGCCCGTTAGCGTAGGCGTTACCTGGTGACATGACACCATAGCCGATGGAGGCAGAAGTTTGCACGCTAAAAAAGAAGGCGTCGAGAAAGGAACCGGGCTTGGCATTTTCAATGGCACCTTCACCGCCCAAAAGGAACAGCAGCGCACATAAGGCGTTGCCTAGCGCATATAGGCCGATGGTAATCATGAGAAAACCTTGCCACGGCACTGTCAGCATGAGGTAGTAGGGCGATCGCCAGTATGAGCGCCAGGTACCCAACCCTAAAATCTGAAAGCGCCCGTTTTCAAGCCGGATGCGAACTCGGGTGTCTCTTTTTGCCGCCAGCATCTGAGGTAGGCTCTTTTTTGAATTGCTCATTCGCACGTGAATTTATAGTCTTTATTACGGCAGAGCCGGTATGCAAACACTATCAGAGATAACTGAAAAGCTGAATGACCATTTGCGATCGCTCACAGGTCTTCGAGATCCCTATCTGCACGCCGGCAGGCACAGCCTTTGTCAGCAATACATTCGCACTGAACTTGGCAGGTGGGGTGCCTTGACCTGCCAAAGCTTTAGCGCTCAAGGCACTCAATCAGAGAAGAAGTACTATAACTGGCAGACGAGCTTGACAGGAACTCAGCCTAAGCTAGCGCCTATTTTAGTTGGGGCGCATTACGACACGGTGCCGGGCTCGCCTGGGGCTGATGACAATGCTAGTGGAGTAGCGGTTTTATTAGCGATCGCGGAAATCCTTGCTGCCAAACCACCCCGCCGTCCCGTCCATTTCATCGCCTTCGACCTTGAAGAATACGGACTCGTCGGCAGCACCACCTGCGCCCAGAGCTGGAAAGCCCAGCAGCGCCCCATTCACCTGATGCTATCGCTAGAAATGCTGGGCTACTTTACTAATAAACCCAACTCTCAGGCATACCCGATCAGCGCTCTTGATCGGCTTTATCCCAGCACCGGCAACTTTATTGCACTAATCGGCAACGGCCCTACTATTCTAAAAATGATTGGCCTTCAACGTCACCTGAAGCGAGCCGGAGCCCCGTGTCAGTGGCTGCCGGTTATCAACAAAGGTCGTCAGCTTTCTGACACTCGCCGCAGCGACCATGCGCCTTTTTGGGATGCAGACTATCCAGCCGTCATGATGACCGACACGGCCAACTTAAGAAACCCCCACTACCATGCCGCATCAGATCAATTAGAGACGCTGGACGTGGATATGATGGCTAAAATTACACAAGGCCTAGCAACTGGGCTTAGCCAAATGTAAGCTGACTTTTGCTAAAAAGACGCTATGCAGACACAAATTACAGATAAGGATATCGACTTAAGAATGCCATGCGCTTCGTCAAATTAATGGGCATAGCGTTAACCACGCTTTCTATCGGCTACGCCGCTGTGCTGGTGACTGAGCAGGTTATTACAGCCGGTAACCCGCTCTTCGGCTCACTCCAATACGTTTTAGAAAGTGCGGGATGGGACGAGGAGCTGTGGATAGATATCGCGCAGATTAGCGGGCAGGCCGATGCTCAAGCTTTGAAATCAACAGCGGTAGAACGCGTGACCTTACCAGATGACGCGAGCACATACTTTGGTGTGGCGGCTGGAGGCGGTGCGCCCAGCTATAACGAGATTGCGCTGGAAAAGAATGTGCTGTATTTTCAGCGATCGCTCACCGAAAAAGGCCTCATTTCCACCGCTGCCAACATCTTTTTTGCCAACGGCAACAACGGCCAGGAAACCATTCGCTACTTAGACGAAACCGGCCAGCAGCAGTTCAAAGCGCCTGACATCAGCGGCCTTACCAGCGCAGCTAACTACGGTAATACCAAAGGCTGGTTTGAAGCTGTCGCCAATGCCAAAAAGCCCTGTCCTGCCTTCTTTTACTTCACCGGGCACGGCGCACACAACCTTGAAAACGAAGATAATAACTGGCTGATTCTGTGGGAAGAAACGCTAGTTTCAGTCAAAGAAATGGCGAGTTGGCTCGATCCGCTGCCAGCCGATCAGCCCTTTGTGACGATGATGGCCCAGTGCTATTCGGGTTCTTTTGCGAACTTAATTTATGAAAAGGGCGATCCTGAGCAGCCAGTTGCGCTACAAACGCGCTGTGGTTTTTTTGCAACCGTCGCTTCTAGGCCTTCGGTTGGCTGCACGCCTGCGGTAAATGAAGCGGACTACAAAGACTATAGCTCTAGCTTTTTTGCGGGGCTAACGGGACGCGATCGCACTGGCACACGAGTCGAATCAGCAGACTACAATCTCGACAGTAAAATCTCATACGCCGAAGCACACGCCTTTGCAAAAGTGGACGAAGAAACCACCGACTGGCCTATTTCTACCGTCGAAGCTTGGCTACAAAGGCAGCTATTGAAAGAGGAAGAAACCGCAGTCTTAGCACAGCCCATAAGCCGCTGGTGGAAAATATCGCGGCCAGAGCAGCAATATGTCATTGAGTCACTTACTGCAAAAGCTGAGTTTGACCCCGACTTTTCCTATACCGAGAACGTGAAGCGCTTGGGCATTGCGGAGTCTAATACCGTCGCGGAAGCCTATCAAATTCGGTTAAAAATGGAGCTGTTAAACGTAGGCGCTGAGGCAATTATTCGAGACAATAAATCGCCCGAGGCGATCGCGATTCTAGAAAAAATTACGGCTTGCGAAGCAGGCACCTGGTAGTCAGCCCAGGGAGCCGAGCGAAGCCGAAGTCACAACGTCTCCAAAAAGCTCAGCAAATCAGCCATATCCCTTTTATTTGGTTGAAACTGCGGCATCGGTGGTGTTTTCCCACTAGTCACCTGCTCAATCAAAGCCACCTGAGACTTCCGAGCAGACACTTCATGCAAATCAGGGCCCACCTCACCATCAGCCTCTAGCCCATGACAAACAGCACAATTTAGCAGAAAAATATCATGACCTCGGGCCGTATCGCCTGCGATTTCAAGTACGCTGCGAACATAAGGATCGCTTGTCGTCAGCACACTCACACCCCAGATCACAATGCCTATCGATAGCAGCGACCCAATCAGCACTGATATCGCCCGCTTAACAACACTGTTTGAAACCTCAGCAGGCTCTACTATTTGATTCTCTTCAGCCTGGTTTTGCGCAATTTTTTCTTGAACACTTTTTGTTGACACAACCAAGTAGCTCGTAACAAGTCTTTAACTACACATAGCTTAAGTTTTTTTAAGAGAATAAAACAAGTCTTATCCGGATCTCTGAAGGCTCAACTCAAACCCTTACAAACAACAGGGAAGACCGCTAGCAGCTTCCACTGGACTTACTATTCTCATAAAAAACGTTGCAAATGGCGATACAAAAGGGATAATCACCCTAACACCGAGCGTTATTTAAGTACATTGATGAACTTGAGTGTAGTTTTCTGATTCGGTTCTCAATTCACATTAAGATTAGATAAGCAAGCTGCGCTCAAGTGCTATCAGCTTTGCGCAAGAAATATCCATACAGAATTTTAGGAGAACCCCTGTGGTAGAGCCCTTATTGTCCGGTATCGTTTTAGGCCTTATTCCCGTCACCCTAGCAGGCCTATTTGTAGCGGCCTATATGCAGTATCGCCGTGGCGACCAGCTCGGCGGCTAAGCTTACCTTTTTACTCAGCCGAATAATCGATTTCACAAAAGTCTTGCTGCGATCCACGACGGATTGAGCAAGGCTTTTCAGTGATGTGGCTCTATTGCTGGGCAAAGCGGCTTAGCCCAAACATTGCTAGCTGTGCGGTGCCGTATGCCGCTTCAGTTTGGTTAGCCGCACTGACAAAGACGCCAAGCCGCCTTTGTCGCACAGTTTGCCAAATCTTGTTTTTAGCGCCACCGCCAGCGGTGTAGACCTGTTTGAGATCTGCAGCACCCAGTTCGTTCAGTTTTTGATAGCCTTGCGCTTCTATTCGCGCCATAGCCTCTAGCATTCCGTACAGAAAGTCTGAGTCTGCTTCAGGGCGGGGCGTTAGCTTGGGCGCATGGTCAGGATCGTTGATGGGAAAGCGTTCACCCGGTGCCGTCAGCGGATAGTACTCATACGGGCTAGGCGTTGAAATATCTATTTGTTGACTAATTTCCTGGCTGAGGGCGGCAAGCTGCTTGGAGGAGAAGAACTGATTGAGGACAGCGCCACCCGTGTTAGAAGCGCCACCCGCTAGCCACAGGTCACCGAGCCGATGGCTGTAAATACCAGACTCTTGATGGTCTATAGGCTGGGTGCTAAGGAGCTTGAGCACAAGTGTGGAGCCTAAAGAGGTAACGGCTTCGCCTGGGTTTTGCACTCCGCTGGCTAAAAAGGCGGCGATGCTGTCGGTGGTGCCTGCGCAAATTTGGCAGGTTGAGGGCATTGAAATGTTTTTGGCGACCTCTGGATCAATTGTGGCGATCGCCTCTCCAGGCGCAACCACTTCAGGCAGCCAGCTCGCTACAGGCGATTTTAGCAACCGGTCTGGATATGCCAGCGCTTTTACGTCATAGCCCAGCTTGAGTGCGTTGTGATAGTCCGTAACCGGATGCTGTCTGTGCAATAAACAGGCCAGCCAGTCAGCCTGATGCGTGATGTAAACGCTGTTGCGATCGCACACTATGCGACTCAGCACCTCGTCACCACCATGGCACCCATGGCGATAGAGCCAGATGGCCTTAGTCAATGTAGACGTAGCGCTCAGAGCAGGACTCTCGGACGGTACTAGCGTTTTGACTTCAGACATCGCTGTTCGAGCGATCGCATCGTTATACATCAGAGGCTTCGTTAAAGGCTGTCCCTGTTGGTCGCTCAGCATCATAGTGGCTGAAGTTCCATTAATAGCCACTCGGCCGATGCGATCGCGAACAGCGAGCGGAATTTTGCCTATCAGCCGATAAAGCACTCTCTCCCAAGTTTTAGTCTCGTCACTTCGCCATTCACCCTCTTCATCGAACCGGCAGGCCACTTGGGCCACAATCTGCGTTGCCTCAGCGGCACCGTTCAAAACAACGGCTCTAGCACCAGAAGTACCAAAATCAATCCCAAGAGAAAACACTAATGATTTCACAATAAAGGACAAAAAAAAGGCCCCAACGCTGGAGCCTTTTATAATGGGGTTTCAAAAAGTCGCTACACGCTGACTTCGCTCACTTCTCGAGAAATAAAGTCGAACGGCTGATCGATAAAAGAGACATCTTCAATACCGGCCTCAAGCGCCATCTCTTTGACCTTAGCCTTCATAATCTGAATACCCTGCACCGTCGGTGCAATCGGTACGCCTAGGGAGTTATAGGTTTCACGCAGACCCTGTAGCACGCGCTCCATTAGCACGTCGTTATTACCTGCCACCAGCGCATAGCTGCTGTAGCGAAGGTAGTAGTCCATGTCGCGCAAGCAGGCGGCATAGCGACGCGTGGTGTAAGCATTTCCACTCGGGCGGATCAGCTCAGGCACTTCTTCAAATAGCTGCTTGCCCGATTCGCGCGAAATCTCAGCGGCATTCGCGCTAATCATCGCCGCCACTTTTACACGGTTCACGCCCGTGGTGAAGTACGACTGCAAAGAGTCAATAGCATCTCGATCTAAGTACCGCCCCGTGGTGTCGTAGTTGCTAATTAAGCTGGTGACCGTATCTCGCATGAATTCTCCTTGAGCAATCCTTTGAATAAAGCCAGCGTTAAGCCCTGAAAGACAGAAGCATCAAAGGGTCTAGCTTTTTAATTAATCAGCTATCAGTTTACCACGGGAGATAAATTCACTTGGCCTCACCCCGCGTCATAAATGAGTTATCGAAGGAAAAGTTTACACTTCGACTGACTCCGCAACATTTTGCAAAAATTTCAGAGCGCTCTGAAATTTTTGGCAGCAGCAACGTTACCAAACTCGATCAATTCCTTCACAAACTTTTTATATCTGATATTTCAGGCCAAAGCAGAATGAGGTGAGCGCATTTGGCTGTGTATGAGCCGATGGACTGGGGCGATCGCACGAAATTCCATCAAAATTCCATAGACAAGCAGTATGCATAGCCTACAGGGCATTTTCTACCGCCAATAACTATCTACCTACAGAAACATTTGGTTCTAAAAAAGAAAAATAGCCATCTCGGAATAGGCAGAAACGTTCCTCCATCAGCAGCCCTCAAAAGGACTGTTCAATAAAACTTCTCACGCATTCGGTATCAGCGCATACAAAATCAATCAATTGCTATTCATACGATTGGTAACGTCTTGCGTAGGGCCACCCAGGATAAACCGAAAATAGAGGGTGTTTTACTTAAAGTGGCTTTTGCAACTGAAAAATTAGGAAGTTAGATATGACTGGAAACGAGTCGCGTGTCCAAGCAATTTACGACATTACAAATAGGGAGACTGTCTCAGTTAAGTCACCTGAGAAGCTAGAGGATATTTGGGCCTCGCACGTTTTCAGTCTGAGTAAGATGAAGGCGATGCTGCCCAAAGACACCTTCCAAAAAGTCCAAAAGACGATTCAGTCTGGCGAAAAACTCGATCCTTCTGTGGCCGATACCGTCGCGGGTGCAATGCGCGACTGGGCAATGTCCAAAGGCGCTATGTTTTACGCTCACGTGTTTTATCCGCTCACCGGCATCACTGCCGAAAAGCACGACGGCTTTATTTCGCCTCAAAGCAACGGCGACATCATTTCAGAATTTTCGGGCAAGCTGCTAATTCAAGGCGAGCCTGACGGATCTTCATTCCCTAACGGCGGCATCCGCGACACCTTTGAAGCACGCGGCTACACCGGCTGGGACATCACCAGCCCCGCCTATATTCTAGAAGGCGAGTACGGCTCAACGCTTTGCATTCCAACCGTCTTTATCTCCTGGACAGGTGAAGCGCTCGACAAAAAGACGCCGCTGCTACGGTCTATCTCAGTCGTAGACAAAGCGGCCAACCGCGTGCTGAAGCTGTTGGGCAACAAGGACGTTGCGCCTATCAGCTCTAGCTGTGGTGCTGAGCAGGAGTACTTCCTAGTAGACTCTCACTTTGCGAACACGCGCCCTGATTTACTGTTGGCAGGCCGCACTCTCTTTGGGAAAGCGCCAGCAAAAGGCCAGCAATTTGACGATCACTACTTTGGGGCAATTCCGCCTCGCGTACAGGCATACATGCACGAGGTTGAGGAGAAGCTTTATAAGCTAGGCATCCCAGCGAAAACAAGCCATAACGAAGTTGCACCGGGTCAGTTTGAAATTGCGCCTGTGTATGAAGCGGCCAACGTCGCAAGCGATCATCAGCAGCAAATCATGACGACGTTGCAGGATGTGGCTAAGACACACGGCTTTATCTGTTTGCTACACGAAAAGCCCTTTGCAGGCATTAATGGCTCAGGTAAGCACGTCAACTGGTCAATTGGGAACTCGACTCAGGGTAACCTGCTCGATCCAGGTGATACACCTGAGGAAAACCTACAGTTCTTAGCGTTCTGTGGTGCGGTGATTCGGGGTGTTCATATGTATGGCCCGCTGATGCGGGCAGTGATTGCCAATGCGAGTAACGATCACCGACTGGGAGCGAACGAAGCGCCACCTGCAATTATGTCGGTGTACCTCGGTAGCCAGCTAGAGGACATTTTCAATCAAATTAAAATGGGTGAGCTGAAGGGCTCTAGCTACAGAGGCACCCTGCAGCTTGGGATTGACACCATGCCGCCTTTGAATAAGGATGCAGGCGATCGCAACCGAACCTCCCCATTTGCCTTCACCGGCAACCGCTTTGAGTTCCGCGCCGTTGGCTCCAGCCAGTCCGTCTCTGGCCCGTTAATTGCCCTCAATACCATGATGGCTGATTCGCTCACGTGGATCGCCGATCAGCTAGAAGGCAAGCTTGCTGATGGGGCCAGTGAGGCCGAAATTGGCGCGGCTGTACAGGCAGTGCTGAAAGACGTCATGGACAAGCACGGTGCGGCGGTGTTTGGCGGCAATGGCTACTCTAACGAATGGCACACTGAAGCGGTTGAGCAGCGTGGGTTGTTAAACATTCCTACGACGGCTGATGCGCTTCCTCACCTGAAGAGTGACCCGATTAAAAAGCTGTTTTCAAATACGGGTGTGCTATCGCCTACTGAGCTAGAAAGCCGGTATGAGGTGTATGCCGAGCAGTATATTCTTTCGATTGAGGTTGAGGCCAAGCTGGTCTGCGATATGGCCAAAACGCTGATTTATCCAGCGGCACTGCGTCACTTGAGCGAATGTGCTGGGGCGATCGCTAACCTGAGCGATGTCGGCATTGACATGGACAAAACCGCCGTTGAGAAAGTTGCTGGCCTTGCCAAAGACCTGCTCAGCGGTGCGAGTGAGCTAGAGTCTGCGATCGCTAAGCATGACTTTGGCTCCAGCGAAGAGCACATGAATTACTGCGCTGATACCATTCGCGGTCTGATGGACAACGTTCGTGCGGCTGCCGATGCGCTCGAAGGGGAAGTTGCTGATGACCTATGGCCGCTGCCAACCTATGAAGAAATGCTCTTCATCAAGTAGGCTTTGGCTTCACTCAGCGCTATTCGCAGACTGAGCAGCTAGCTGAATGTTAAGTACAGTCCAATACAGAAGAGCCGTCCGGATAACCGGGCGGCTTTTATCTTGAGGAAAATTACCTTTGCGCCTTCCGGCACATTTTCGGCTTCCCACCCTCACATTTTTTGTAACATCCCTTTACAATAAAAATACTTCGTTAACAATAAAACAGCGCTCACCGCCTACGTTCTATGCCACAAACACTAACCCCCGAGACGCTTACCCCCGACAACCTGACTAAACTTGCCTACCAAACTTTTCAGCAGGGTAAGCAGGTTTTTGGCTTCGCGCATAAAACGCTCAGCACTCGCTTTTTAAACACCATTTCCGGACAAAAGCGTGAGGAGCCCAACCCGCTAAATCCTGACATGCTCCAGGCCATTCAAAGCCGAATTGACAAGCTGCTCGAAGTAGATTGGAAAGATGCAGAAACAGGCGTGTACCCTAAAAGCGCTCTTTTCGACAACCGTTGGGACGACTTTTTCCGCTACTACCCTGAGCTATGGGTTGACCTGCCTAAAATTTGGGATCGCGCCTCTAATAAACGCCACCAAGACTTCAGCGCAGGCGTCAACACTGAAGGCTACCCTGACTACTACGTTCAAAACTTTCACCACCAAACCGACGGTTACTTCAGCGACTACTCTGCCAACATGTACGACCTGCAGGTAGAAGTTCTTTTCAACGGCACCGCAGCCCCCATGCGCCGCCGAATTTTGGCACCGCTGAAAGCGCACCTCAGCCAGATGCCTATTTCAACGGTCACAACCCCTCAACCGCTGAAGATTCTAGACATTGCCTGCGGGACGGGCAACAGCCTCAGACTAATCAATCAATCAATGCCCGAAGCGGCGCTATACGGCGTAGACCTGTCGCCTGCTTACATCCGCAAGGCCAATGAGAATCTATCTCATAGCCAAGGGCTTGTCCCGGCTCAGCTCGTTCAGGCAAATGGTGAGGAGCTGCCTTTTGTAGACGCGTTTTTTGAAGCGACAACCAGTACTTTTTTGTTCCACGAGCTGCCTGCTCAGGCACGTCAAAACGTGATTGATGAAGCGTTCCGGGTGACTAAGCCCGGTGGTGTTTTTGTCATCTGCGATTCTATTCAAAAAGTAGACAATCCAGAGTTTGCTCCGCTGATGGAAAACTTCCCGGCGATGTTCCATGAGCCTTACTACCGTCACTACATTTCTGACGATTTGGTGGCCCGGTTGGAGTCGGCAGGCTTCACGGATGTAACGACTAGCGACCACTTCATGAGCAAGTACTGGGTGGCCGTTAAACCGGCTGCTTAATTGGCTCAGATAGCTGGTCAGATAGCTGGTCAGATAGCTGGTCGAATAGCTGGCGAACTTTAATTAAGTCCTTGTCTCCTGGCGACCTCTCTAGTCCACTAGAGAGGTCAATTCCGTTTGGAGCAAGCTGTGATAGAGCGGTGAGGATATTGTTAGGGTTGAGGCCTCCGGCCAAGAACCAGGGGCGTTTTGGGAAAAAGGATGCTAGCGATCGCCAGTCCAAAGTCTTGCCTGTTCCCCCCAACTGATCAGGATGATAGGCATCTAGCAGCAGCATATCTACAGCAGGCTCGTAGCTCAGCGCTATTGCCAAATCATCGTTTGCCCTCACGCGAATCGCTTTCACGATTTTGACTTTAGGCAGGTTTGAGTGTTCTAGTGCATCGCGCAAAAGCTGGCAGGTGGCGGGCGTTTCATCGCCGTGGAGCTGAATGGCGGTAAGGCCAGCCGTTTGGACAATTGCCAGGATTTCTGATAGCGGTGCGTTTGCAAATACGCCAAAGTGCTCAACGTCTGGCGCGCCTTTAGAAGAGACGGCAGTGATGATAGGCGCAATGTTGTTAGGGGTGATGTAGCGAGGGGACTTTTCCACACAAATGTAGCCGAGGGCGGTGGCGCCAAGCTGAGCGATCGCCTCTCCTTGCGCCACCGTTGTAATTCCACAAATTTTCACCTGCAACATGCTATTTTCCCTTTCTAGTTCTGCGTCTTTTAACATAGCCGGTTATCCCCAAACGCCGTAGATCGTACCAATTCAGCCAAGTCGGTACAATAGAGACATCGTTTTTAACAAAAGGCTTCGATCAGCACCGAAGAATATCATTTATGCAATCTGGTTGGCGAGTAGGCACTCTTTTCAATATTCCACTGTTTATTGACAACTCATGGTTTTTGGTGGTGCTGCTCATCACCTTTGTACAGGGTAGCGATCAGCGGCTCATTGCTGATCTGGGTTTGGTAGGCGCTTACGGAACCGGGCTGCTACTGGCACTGTTACTATTTGCTTCAGTGCTAGCGCACGAGCTAGGCCATAGCTTGGTAGCGCAGTCGCAGGGTATTAACGTTAATTCGATCAAGCTGTTTTTGTTTGGGGGCATTGCCTCTATTGAGCGGGAATCGAAGACGCCGGGGGAGGCTTTTCAAGTAGCGATCGCAGGCCCTGCCGTCAGCTTCATTCTTTTCCTAGCGCTCACAGCGCTCAGTCAGGCCAGCAGCTTACCCACCTTTGCTAGCGGTATTATTGGCAGCGTTGCCTACACAAACCTCATTCTGGCCCTCTTTAACCTCATTCCTGGGCTGCCTTTAGACGGTGGGCAAATTTTTAAAGCGGCGGTGTGGAAAGCAACTAACGATAAGGCAAAAGGCGTTCGTTGGGCAGCTAAGTCAGGGCAGATATTCGGCTGGGGCGCGATCGCATTTAGCCTGTTCGCACTTCTCGCCACTGGAGAATTTGGCTTCATCTGGCCGGGCCTTATCGGTACTTTCATCCTCCGCAACGCCAGCAACTACAACCGCATGAACAACTTGCAAGAGAGCCTTGCAGAACTCAAAGCAGGCGATGCCACCATTCGCGACTTCAGGGTGCTAGATGCCAACATGCCTTTGCGCCAGTTTGCCGATGAGTGCCTGCTGGCAGAACAAAAAACGCAGCCGGTTTACTTTGCCTCCTCCGACGGTCGCTATCGCGGCATGGTTTCGGTCGATGGGTTGCGTCAGGTAGAGCGGAGCGAATGGGAAAACCGTAACTTGCACAGCATTGCACGTCCGCTTTTAGAGATTCCTCATGTGCGCGAAGATGCGCCGCTCACCGATGTAATTCAGATGATGGAAGAGCAAAAGTTGAATCGGATTACGGTGCTCACTCCTGCCGATGCGGTTTCAGGCACAGTTGATCGCGGTGAAGTCGTTAGAGCGCTGGCTAAGAAAATGAAGTTTCAGGTATCTGATGCGCTGATTGCGAAGATTAAGGAAGAGGGCGTGTATCCCGCTGGGCTACAGTTAGGTGCGATCGCGCAATCCATCGAACAGGCCTAATAACGCTTAAGGAAATCCTTTGCTACGAAGAGGGTAACGACAAAAGTTCTATCAGATTGGTTGTGATAGAACTTTTGATTTCTATAGGCATAAGCGATTGAGACTCAAATTTTACGTCGAAGCTACTGCTTGCTGCTTGCGCTAATTTAGCTGTAATCTTACCCAAATCAAAATTTCTCAGCCTGGTCTGCTGAGCACTTTTTTCCTCAAATACCTTCTCAAACAGCTCGGAATTTGGCTGCAAGCGGATAGAGCCGTGTTGTAGGACACAGCCGTTACGATAAACCTGAGCGCTGCCAATTAGCTTGTAGCCGTCTTCCATTACTAAGTCAGCGGCTGTAGCGGTACTGAAACAGTTAGGATTGTGGATGTATCCGCGCCCTGCTTCGCCAAAGAAAAGCGGTACACCAAGCGTTTGCCAGCCTTCGATCAAGAACTGACAGAGCTGGTGGTAAATCTCTCGGCGTGAGCCTTTTAGGCCTGACGTGATTAGTGCGTAGGTAAGATCGCCTTGATGAAGTACAGCTCTGCCGCCAGTGGGCCTACGGACAAGATCGACAGGTTGACCGTTCCAAACAAGATGATTCCAGTGGTCGGGAAACTGACGCTGGTGATAGCCGAGAGAAATGGTAGGCGATCGCCACGTATAAAATCGCAAGCAAGACGGCTGCAAACCCTTCACATGCTGGTCGAGCAGCCAGCTATCTATCGCCATCTGCTCAGCGCCTGTACCTTCGTAATGCGGAATCAATCGCCAGCGCTCAGACACCATACCTGTGTGTTTCTAGGCTAAACAGGTCTACGCAGCAGGATAGTCTTCCAGCAGCATTTCGTCATTTTCATCGGCAATTGACGCCACAATTGTCATCAGCCGAGAAATCTCGCTGGCGCTGATATCTAGCAGTGTCCGCGAAGCAAACACCACCACGCTCTGATCAATCAAGCCAAAGCACGCTTCAAACGTGTTGCCACAGTTAAGCGTTAGCAAACGGCGCATCATATCCGCTTCGTTTTGCACCGGCAGCTTGTGCACCGGCGACCAGGTAGTGAGCGTATCGTCATCTGTTTCACCCGAAAGCTGCACAAACACCTCTACCGTGCCGTACTTAAACTTCCACAGATGGCCGCTTTCAGAGTGATTCACCATCGCCGTACCTTCTTGCTCCAGGCTGGCAATCACGGTTTCAATCACTTCTACAGGGCTAGAAGGTGCGCTTTCTTCACTTTCTTCAGACTGAAGGGCATCAACAATAGGCGTGCTAGCTGTCATAACGATTTCATTTAACTAAAAGAATTATCCCAACTCTATCGCTGGTTTCCCCAAAATGGAAGCACTATTCTGAGGCATCCGCTCCAGGAGCGCCTCTAATAGTTCGCGAAGCCCGGTTGATGCCGAATTAAGCTCAAAAACTCTTCACGGGCTTTAGCATCTTCATCAAAAACGCCCACCATCGCGCTCGTTACCGTCCATGATCCTGGCTTTTGTACGCCCCGCATGGCCATGCACATGTGGCTCGCTTCCATTACCACCGCCACCCCTAACGGGTCGAGTATTTCCTGCACTGCTTCTGCAATCTGACGGTTTAGCCTTTCTTGCACCTGCAAACGACGGGCGTACATTTCTACGATGCGAGCAAGCTTACTAAGGCCGACAACGCGCTGATTGGGAATGTAGGCCACGTGAGCACGACCCATAAATGGCAGCATGTGGTGCTCGCACAGGCTGAAAAAGTTGATGTCGCGAACGAGCACCATTTCATTGTGGCCTTCATCAAAAATGGCGTCGTTGACAATAGTTTCTAACGACTGTGAGTAGCCTTGAGTGAGAAAGCGCATGGCTTCGGCCACGCGGTGCGGCGTTTTTAGCAGGCCTTCGCGCTCAGGGTCTTCACCAACAGAAAGCAGCATAGTGCGAACAGCGTCCATCATGGGGCCGTTGTCCTTGGTTGGATCTATCGCAGAAGGGTTGGCGGGCGCTGATTGGCCGTGTTTGGTTTCTCGGTCGGGACGGCTCTTAAGTTTGCCTTTACCATTTGAGGCTTCTGCTGTGGTTAGGATGCGATTCTCCTTTGGAGAAGCTTCGCCAACACTAAATTCCTGCCCGCCGTCAGCCGCTGGAATCCCGTCAGAGATAGTCATGAAAAGTATTTCCTAAAAGTCAATTAATCAAACTTGAAAAAGCGGCCGCTATAGCGCACCTTGGCTAGGCGTTAGCGTGATATGAGAAATGAGCGCATTGGATGGAAGCTGCGCAATCTGCAAAATAGTTTGGGCCACCGTATGTGGGCTAAGCATGGCATCACGATCAAAGTCGGCCTGCACCGTGTCGGTGTCCCAAATCGGCGTGTTGACTGAACCAGGAGAAATCGTGCACACTCGAATGCCGTTGGCAGATTCTTCAGCAGAAATAGCCCCTGATAGAGACGCTAGAGCCGCCTTACTGACGCCATAAGCACCCCAGTTTTCAAAAGACTGCTGGGCCGCAATCGAAGCCACATTAATAATCAATCCGTCTGCCTGCTGGCGCATTCCTGGCAGTACAGCCTGCACCACTTGAAACACACTTGTGACGTTCAGATCCATCACGCGCTGCCAGTCGGCTAGCGGCATATTACCCAGGTTGCCGGTATAGGCCATGCCTGCACAGTTCACCAGCACATCAATCGGCCCTACGCGCTCAATAATCTGTGTAATCTGATCTTTTACCTGGGACAAATCGGCTAAGTCTGTAGGGAAGCTTTGAGCCTCTATTCCTGAAGCAGAGAGTGCTTTGGCCAAGGCTGATAGTTTATCTTGCGATCGCGCGACGAGTGCCAGATTGAATCCAGCAGCGGCAAAGGCCATTGCAGTGGCTTCACCAATACCCGAACTTGCGCCTGTAATCAGTGCGCGGCGGGTCACTCGGTATACACTCCAATCTGTCTAAATTTGTCGTAGCGCTGCGATCGCCTCTGCTCCGGACTCAGCTCCAGCAGCACATTCAAATTCTGTGCTAGCGCCTGCTGCAAGGTATTGGCCGCCTCAATCGGAGCCGCATGTGCCCCGCCAATCGGCTCAGGCAGAAGCTGATCTAAAATGCCCAGTTTTTTCAAGTCCCAGGCGGTCACCTTCAAGGCTTCAGCGGCCTGGGCTGAACGGCCTGCATCCTTCCACAAAATAGAGGCGCAGGCTTCAGGGCTAGCGACGTAGTACACGGAATGCTCGAACATCAGGAGGCGATCGCCCACGCCAATGCCCAGCGCTCCGCCCGATCCGCCTTCACCAATCACGGTGCAAATAATCGGCACGTCTAAGCGAAACATTTCACGCAGATTGTAGGCGATCGCCTCCCCCTGCCCCATCTCCTCAGCCTCAAATCCTGGCCAAGCTCCCGGCGTATCAATAAAGGTCATAATCGGCATTCCAAACCGATTCGCGTGATCCATTAAGCGCATCGCCTTACGGTAGCCACCCGGTACCGGCATGCCAAAGTTACGAGCCACATTATCTTTGGTATCCCGTCCCTTTTGCTGGCCCAGCATCATCACCGGACGACCTTCAAAACGAGCAATGCCGCCGACTAAAGCCAGATCATCTTTACCGGAGCGGCGATCGCCATGTAGCTCAATCCACTCGTCACTAATCGCCTGAATGTAGTCCAGCGTGCTAGGCCGACGCGGATGACGGGCCACCTGAATCCGCTGAGAAGGCGATAGGCTCGTAAAAATTTCCTGACGCAGTTGCTGAGCCCGAGACTCTAGCTGATAAATCTGGTCAGAAACATCTACATCATTGTCTTCAGCCAGCTCTCGAATTTGCGTAATTCGAGACTCCAGCTCGGCCAGCGGCTTCTCAAAGTCGAGCAAGATTGGCCTACGTTCTGTCGTTGCCATGGGGGGTTACAAAGCTCAGTAGCAGTAGATCTTCTAGGTTAACGCAATTATCGATCCCGTAGGCAACCGAAAGCCGCCTAACAAGCCGCTAACTCACGATGTCAGCAGGGGTCTAAACCCATGCCGTCGCGAAGCCTCACCAATCAAATCCATCTTCTCTAGCGTGATTTGGTTGCGCCCCCAGGAGAAGTTTGTATGCAGCTTTTCAAACTCCAGCAACATCGATTCTGCAAAGCACGCAAAGAGCTGACGCCCCGGCACATCCATATTCACAATGTTCATAATGTGCCAGTCAATATCGAGCGAGTGCTCAACGATGCCGCCTTTGAGTACGTGAATGCCAGGGTGAGAAAACGTCGCGTCAATATTTTTGGGGTAGCCACCGTCTACCATCAAACAAGGCTGCTTGAGCGTCGTCATATCCACCTCTAGCCCCTTCGGCAGGCTCGCCACCCACACCACCACATCCGCCTGAGGCAGCGCTTCATCCATCGGCACCACGCGGCCAAAATCAAGCTCAGTCTGCAAGTTATCTAAGCGCTCCTGATTGCGCGCGACCAGCAGCAAATCCTTAACGCCCGTACGCGCCTTCAGCCAGCGGCAAACCGCACTGCCGATATCACCTGTTGCACCACAAACGGCAACCGTCGCCTCAGTTAAATCTATGCCGTGCTTGGGTGCAGCCTCTTCAACCTGCTTACAGATAATGTAGGCGGTGTGGGTGTTGCCGGTCGTGAATTTCTTGAAATCCAAGTCCAAATTGCGGACGCGCTTGATTTGCTCTAGCTTGAACGTTTCAAAGATAATGGAGGAAAAACCGCCAAGTGCGGTGATGTTAATGCCATTTTTTTGCGCGTGCGCCATGGCGTTCAAAATTTTGCGCGTGGCGGCTTTAATTCGCTTGCGCGCCAGCATCTCTGGCAAAAAACAAGACTCAACGTACTTCCCTTCAATGACCTGGCCCGTAGCGCTAGTAACCTTGAAGTGATCCACAATTTGCGGCGGCGCACTGCACCAAAAGTCTAAATCCTGGTCGGCATATTCGGGATATCCCAAATCACTCGCGACCGACTGAGCATGTTCCAAGCTTGTGAGATGACCAATTAAACCAAACATTCAGGGGTACTAACGTCTTGTATACGTTAAAAGTAAGTGAATTGAATTCCCGTCATTCTCTCACCTAACGTGTCTGTGAGGTTTTAACCGGAAACGCGGCCCTTTAGACGGCCCTTTAAAGAGAAAACGGCTCTAACTTTATTGACAAAGTTAGAGCCGTTAAAGCATCTCTATGCAGCCGCAAGGCCTTGAGCAGATAGCTTCATCACTTCACGTGCGCTAAAGCCAATGTTGCCCAGGGCTTCACCGTAAGTAATCATAAAGTCTTCAACGAGCGCATCTTTTTCCATGCCAAGCACAGCAGCATCACCCGCAACTTCGTTGAGCATTTTCCACACGAGCGGAAGGTTGGCGCGGTTGGCTTCTTCTAGCTCAGGTTTAGCCGTCTCGAAGTTGGCTTTTAGCCACTCTTCGCCAAAGTTAAGGTGCATGTACTCGTCTTTAACGACGTTTTCGGTGATTTTGCGAGCAAAGTCGTCGGCGACAGGAATGTAGATGTTGTAGGCTGCGATCGCAAATGTCTCAATAATCAAAGACTGGATCAGCAAGCAGGTGACAATTTTGCCGTCTGCATAAGCCGTCTGAAAGTTCTCGTGCAGGCTACCAAAGAATTCCTTGGCAAACGGCATATCAGGCGTGACGCTCAGATTTTTACCGCAGGCCTGAAAGCCTTTCATGTGCTTTGTTTCCATACGCGCCAGCTTAATCAGCTCGTCCTTATGCTCGTCTAGGCGCTCAGCTAACTGCTTGTAGTTGTCGTTAGCTTCGAGTTCTCCTTCAATGACAATCGCATTAATACGACTGTAAGCATCTTTGTAGGATTCACTCTGGAAGTCCATCACTGGGCTGACTTCGAGGGTTGGCATAATTGTATTGTCCTGGGTTACGGTAAACGGGCTTAATACTGAGCGTTTTGGCTGTAGTCCCTTTCTCGATTATGGGCTAGTTTCTTTACGAATTACGCAGAACTCATAAAGTGGTTACACCAAAATTAGCTTAATAGTTCTTACCAATTTACATTTCCTTATAGCGTATCAGAACCCCCCTTAGAAAGGTGACGCGACCAAGCAAATGAATCAGGCCTCCCCCCATTGATAAGCCTTGTTGATGGTTATACTGCCTCGCTAGGAACATCAATTGGAGATTCGGGAACGGCGCTAGCAGGCATCTCGTCGCTCAGCATTTGTAGCCGAATTTGCCGAGCGTTCGGGCTGTCCGATTCGCCTAGCTGCACTTCAATCAGCTCACTACACAGCGGCGCAAGCGCACCCAGCAAGGCTCTTAGGTGCGGCGTACTTTCACCACTATCGACATACACCCGGTCAGAAAGCTTGTTCATGCGCTTCCAGGCGGTATAAAGCTTCACTGTGGCCTGCTCTAGCTGAGTGGCCTGGTTGACCAGATCTGCGGCTGAGTTTAAGCAGCCCACGCGCAGGGCTTCATCTAGGGCCAGCTCTAGATCAATATTTTCGGTTTCAAGCGTGCGAACCTGCGCTGCCGCTTCTATGTAGCGAGAAAGATACTTGGCCTCTGCGGTTACCTGCTTAAGCATATCGACGTCAGGATTCTCATCTATCTCATTTTTAAGCGTTTGCTGATGGGCCGCTGGCAGCTTTTCCATTTCCTTCACCAGCGGCGCTAGATAGCGGGAGGGAATTGTGTTGTCTGCGGCCTTTTCGCGCACGGACTCAGGAATCAAGTCTGAGTTCATCGCGGTCCAGTCATCAGAGAGCGTTTTGACTTCCTTGCGCGTAATTTGATCGCCGCGCTTTGCCGCTTCACTCACAATCTGCTGCACTTCTGGAGAAGCTTGAGCCGTTTCCATAAAGGCGCGTTTGCTAAAGCGATTCACGTCTTTGGTTTCCAGCAGGCCGTCTTCGAGCATCTGATCGGCGCTGTTAGCTAGGTCTATAAGGACGTAGGCCTGACTTTTGCTCACGTCTCTGTCTTTTAGCCAGTTGAGAAAGCCGGTGCCTCTAGACGTATCTTCAGCAGTCTCCTTGCTCTGGACATCGGCAGTGCCGCCGCGTTTTTCGCGATCGCGGACAATGCGTAGGATGCGGCCCCGCCAGATGTCGGTTTGAAGATCGAAGCGATCGCACACCTGCCAAGCGACATCCACCTGCTGATGAAAGTCGTAGTCCGAAAGATCGCTCTCCACATCGGGCAGCGAAACCTCTAGCTCAACTGACTGATCCGGCCCAGAAATATCCGCCGTAAACTGCTTAGCTGTCATCAAAAACCTGACGGCGCGGGGCCAAAGAGAGGAGCCGAATTATTATGCCACAGCCCTTCACTTCGCACAGATGGTTTTGGAGCTTAGCCCAACCCGCCTAAGAAGCTAAAGATTTGAGTAATGACCCACACAGAAAGGGTTGCCATCCCAATGACTAAAGCTAATAGAGCTGCAATCACAACCACGGCAAATACCTTATCTGCGGCCCGGCTCGGCGCCGGATTAGCAAGGTGCCTTTCTAGCAGCGCGACGTTTTGACTATTAGCCTTCCAGCCCACGTCAAACAAATCACCCAGCACGGGCACTAATCCAGTCAGCGTATCGATCACAATATTAAATCCCATCCGTCCAATCGTTGGGGCGGGCAGTCCTATCCTTGCGCCTTCAAACACGATATAAACTGACATCGCGCCTGTAAGAACATCGCCACCGCCGGGGAGTACGCCCAAAATCGGATCTAGGCCGAAGCGAAAATCGGTGCCAGGAATGGCGATCGCATTATCGAGCAAATAGCTCATCTGTCGCAGCCGCTGCATCGAAGGCGGCACGTCCAGCGACCGGTCTAGCCTAGAGGTCTTTGAATAGGCAGCATGTTCAAAGTCTTTATTGGTAGATTTTGTCGCAGGGCGCTTTTTAAAAGCCATATAGAAACCTCTATATATAAAAGAAAACTCGCTAGTACAAAGTTCTTAGACGAAGCCTAGCCAGTGTTTTGATACGCTAGTTCATTATTAGCTACGCACTTTTAAACCCCTTCTTCATTCAGAAGGATCTTCTGTTCCCCTTTATTCACCCGTCTTATCAGCCATGACAGAACCTACTACTCAAACTTGTCCGATTTGCAGCGTCAAAATTCAAATTGGTACGGCGGGGGGCGATCGCGTCACCTTTTCATCCGGCCCTCAGGGCACCCGTGCCAAACTATGGGCCAGAGTCTGCCAGTTCAACCAAAAATCAGGATGTATTAACGAGCAAGGTAAAAATGAAAACATCACCACTGACGACTACTACAAGCCTGAAGCCCCCTCAAGCAATCCCTAGCCAGTAGCCCTAGCCACCCAGACCAAATTCCAGGCCAAATCTCATCTAAATTCCTGAAAATGTCCGTAATATGGACGGTTTATACTATTGCTGTTGCCAAAAAATGACCAAAAGCGACCTTAAGCCAAACCTATCCATACAACATCCAGAATTACTCCCAGTATGAAACCAACCAGATTTCTATCGCTCCTAGCCCCTGCGCTCCTCCTATCTACCGGACTCTCAGCAGGCCTCAGCGCGACTAGAGCCTCCGCTCAAATGTACAATCCCGCTGACATTAGCACCGAAGAAATCACCGATACGCTTTCAACTGCAGACATCCCTACCGGAGCAGGTGGCTTTGCCCGCGACTACGTAGTCAACTTAGAAGCGGGCGACCAAATCACTATTGACGCCACCTCCGACGAATTCGATACGCTTGTGATACTCATGGACGGCAACGGCATCACCGTCAGCGAAAACGACGACGGCCCCGACGGCTCCACCAACTCTTTGCTATTTGCCCGCATCAGTGACGCAGGCAAACACACCATCCGCGTCCGCTCCTATGCAGGCGGTGGGATAGGCCCGTTTGCTCTTAAGCTCACCCGCCTCCGACCTATCTAGTTAGTCTCAACATCTAGCAGCATTCTTTGTAGGGTGAGTCAACCCCAGCACGTCATTTCATCCGATTTGCTGACCCTGCAAAATTTTTCTTGCTAGCGTCCCCCTATTTTGCTAATTTGGTTAGGCGCAAAACGCGCAAGCCGGGATAGCTCAGCTGGTAGAGCAGTGGATTGAAAATCCTCGTGTCGGCGGTTCAAGTCCGCCTCCTGGCATTTTGAATATTTGCATTTCCTAAGCCACATGGTTGAAGGAACCTATTTTTATTAGGTAAAGCAGCTACTGAATTGATGCGATAAGGCACAAGCTCCATCCCAGTGGGTTCTCCTGTATTTCTATTGCATCAGCTATTTCATCAGTCTGATAAGCCGTAACCAAGAAACCATATTTATCTAGTTTTTTCGCAACAGAAACAACCTATCAAGACTCTTTTTTAAATGAGATAGAACAGCGAAACGTTAGCATCCTGTCTCGCCTACTCGATAGAGATTTCTCAAGTTAGATAGAGATTTCTCAATTAGCAGTGAACTAAAATGTAAAACAAAGCTTTTGTATTCACTTCGTCTGAAGAGAATCCTTAAAAAGGATGACGTAGCACTACAAAAGCTGATGGTACGGTGTGAGGTATTAACAAAATCTAAAGACTGTCTGCATTAGACACGACGTCTTATAAAAATACCTACTCACAGCGTTAAGTATCGCAATGTCGAATCATCGCTCACTAAAAACGCCCAAATGCAATAAGCTACCTATTCACAGCGAGAAAAGACTGGCAGCGCTTTACAAGCACGATATTGCAGCCGATCGGCTCAAAGAAGGGTTCAACGATATTGTACGACTAGCCGCTCAGCTTTGTGAAGCGCCCATCGCCAGAGTGACGATGGTTGATAGCGATCGCCAAAGGTTTATTGCCTATGTAGGTTCAGAACAGCAAGAAGCGCCTCTAGAAGACGGCTTTTGTCCTGTAGTAGTACTGCGTGGCGAGCCATTAGTGATTAATGACGCCATTACGAATCCGAGTTTTTTAAGTAACTGTATGGTGCAAGAAGAAGGCGTTTGTTTTTACGCTGGTGTGCCGCTTATCACTTCAGATGGCTATGCGATTGGCGCTATTTGTGTGATGGACTACAAGGCGCGTGAGCTAACGGCATTACAGCTAGCAAACTTGCAAACACTCGCTCGCCAAACGATGACCCAGCTATCGCTAGAGGCTGCGCAGCAAAAAGTCACGCAGGCAAGCCATACGCTGACGGCGGTTTCTGAAGGCATGGCGGCTGAAATCGGCAAAGATTTTTTCCCGGCGCTAGTTCAACACATTACCAAAGCGCTGCGCGTGGACTACGCCTATATCGCCCTGATAAGTTCTCAAAGGGCTGGAATGATGGAAACCTTAGCAGCGTGCTACCAGGGAACGCCCGTTGATAATTTTGAATACGAGCTTTCTAAAACGCCCTGCTCTGATGTTTTAAAAGCAGGAACCTTTCGCTATCACGAACGCAATTTACCGCGTCTTTATCCCGAACAGCCTTTGATCCGTGAGTTGAACATCGAGGGCTATGCCGCCGTGCCAATTGTGGACGCGTCTGGTCAGTCGTTGGGCGTGCTGGCGACGATGAGCACGCAGGCACTGTCAAATCCTGAGGCCATCAAGGCACTGCTGACTATTTTTAGCGTGCGGATTGCGGCTGAGCTGGAGCGGCAAAAAGACGAGGCGGCACAGCAGGATTTGTTAGCAAGAGAGCAGGTCGCTAGGGGGCAGGCTGAACTGGCCAATCAAATGAAGGATGATTTTTTGGCGGTGGTCTCTCATGAGCTGCGATCGCCGCTTAATCCAATCGTAGGCTGGTCGAAGCTTCTGCGCCGAGGCACGTTGAGCCCGGCCAAAACAGATGCTGCGCTAGAAACGATTGAACGCAATGCGCTGCTTCAGGTGCGATTGGTAGACGATCTGTTAGATGTGTCTCGGATTTTGCGCGGCAAGCTTTCCTTAAACAAAGTGCCAGTGAAGCTGGGGGCAACAATAGCTGCCTCTATAAAGATGATTTATTTAGAAGCTGCTAGTAAATGTATTAACGTTCGGCACATAGAGACCCTGGATGAACCGACGGATTTTCTTGTGTTAGGCGATGAAGTTCGGTTACAGCAGATTTTTGGAAACTTACTTTCTAACGCAGTTAAATTTACGCCAGATGGCGGCGAAGTAATTGTGCAGCTATCAGCTAAAAATGGTTTTGCAAGTGTCAAAATTAGTGATACGGGTAAAGGCATTAGCGCGGATTTTCTACCCAATGTGTTCAAGCGGTTTAGGCAGGAAGACTACTCTACAACAAGACATTTTGGTGGGCTAGGACTCGGCCTAACAATTGTGCAGCAGCTAGTAAAGATGCACCATGGCAGCGTAAGCGCGAGCAGCCCTGGAGAGGGCCAAGGTGCTACGTTTGTCGTCAATATTCCGCTGATTGCTTCACGCTGATTTGCTTAGGATCTGACTTGCGCAAAATTAGAGCGAGAGGTCGCTGAAGCTGTTGAGATCAACGCTGGTGACGTTGTTGAGGTAGGCGATCGCATCTCCTCGCGCCAGTATCTAGGTACCTACGGCATCAGACAAGACCCCTTAAAATACAAAAGCCCTTACAACTCACTGCTTTTATGACCGCTCTTGACGCTAGCACCAACCCTCAAAATGGTGAGCACAAAGGCCAATACGGCATTCCTGAGCGGTTGGCCAAGCACACCGTTCGCTATGCAGACTATCGCGAGGTCAGCCGCGATGATATGACCCCGATGATGCGTCACTACGCAGAGGTAAAAGATCAGCACCCTCATGCCCTGCTGATGTACCGGGTGGGCGACTTTTTTGAAACCTTTTTTCAAGATGCAATCACGATTGCCCGCGAGCTAGAGCTAGTGCTCACCAGTAAAGATTCGGGCAAGGCGATTGGCCGGGTGCCGCTTTCGGGAATTCCACATCATGCGCTGGAGCGTTACTGCACGCAGCTTGTAGAAAAAGGCTATGCGGTGGCGATTTGCGATCAGGTGGAAGATCCGGCGCAGGCGGTGGGGCTGGTAAAACGGGAGGTGACTCGGATTATTACGCCGGGTACCGTGATTGAAGAGGGGATGCTGAGCGCGCGGCGCAACAACTTTTTGGCGGCGGTGGTGGTTGCAGGTGACCACTGGGGGCTAGCGCACGCGGATGTTTCAACGGGTGAGTTTTTAACCACGCAATCGACGGGTTTAGATGAGCTAGCTCAGGAACTGATGCGGCTTCAGCCAGCCGAAGTGCTGGTACCGACGAATGCGCCAGATTTGGGATCGCTGCTCAGGCCGGGTGAGAAGTCTAGCCAGCTACCGGACGGGCTGCCGACTCAGTTTTGCTATACGTTTCGATCGCAGGGGCCGTTTACCAAAACCGAGGCTAAGCAGCGAATATTGGAGAGCTTTCGGGTGCGATCGCTCGAAGGATTTGGCTGCGATCGCCTACCGCTAGCCACCCGTGCAGCAGGCGGACTGCTGGAATATTTGGAAGACACCCAAAAGGAAAGCGTTGCACCGCTGCAAAATCTCTCCACCTACTCAATTACCGAGTTCTTGGTAATTGATAACCAGACCCGGCGAAATCTTGAAATTACGCAAACCTGCCGGGATGGCATTTACCACGGCTCGCTGCTGTGGGCGCTCGATAAAACGGTGACCGCGATGGGCGGACGGGCGCTGCGACGCTGGCTATTGCAGCCGCTGCTGAGCGTAAGTGGCATTAGCAAAAGGCAAGATACGGTTGAAGAACTGGTGACCAATAGCGGGCTCAGGCAGCAGCTACAGCAGTTGCTCAGACAAATTTACGACCTAGAACGACTGGCTGGTAGGGCCGGATCGGGAACGGCGAATGGTCGGGACTTGGTGGCGATCGCCGATTCCTTCATCAAGCTACCCGAGCTAGCGGCGCTGATGAGCCACGCCACCTCTGCTTATTTGGTCAAGCTTCAGCAGGTGCCGCCCGAACTGGCCGAACTCGGCAGCATTTTGCAGGCGCATTTGGTTGAAAAGCCACCTTTGTATTTAACCGAAGGAAATTTGATTCGAGATGGGGTGAATGAGCGATTGGATGAGCTGCGGCAGCAAGTCACCACCGATCAGCAGTGGCTTGCGAATTTAGAAACTACCGAGCGCGATCGCACCGGCATTTCCAACCTTAAAGTCGGCTACACCAAAGCCTTTGGCTACTACATCAGCATCTCTCGCAGCAAGTCCGATTTGGCCCCGAGCGACTACACCCGCAAGCAAACGCTCACCAACGAAGAACGCTACATCACCGACGATCTAAAGAGATGCGAAGCTCGGCTGATGACCACGAACAAAGAGATTCAAGAGCTGGAGTACAGCATCTTCATTGGCCTGCGCGAACAGGTAGCTGAGCACGTCACCCTGATTCGTAAGGTGGCAATCAAGGTGGCAGCAGCAGATGTGCTCGCAGCCCTCGCGGAAGTCGCCATTTATCAAGGATACGCTCGGCCCAAAATGGTTACAGGCCGTCCCGTTTTCATTGAAGATGGTCGCCATCCAGTGGTAGAACAATCTTTGCCCGCTGGCTTTTTTGTCCCAAATGACACCGGCCTTGGCAGCGTCACCAGCACACCCGCCACAGAAAGCAACAGAATAACGCCTGATCTCATTATTCTGACTGGCCCGAATGCGAGCGGCAAAAGCTGTTATTTGCGGCAAATCGGTCTGATTCAATTGATGGCGCAGGTGGGGAGCTTTGTACCGGCAAAAGATGCGACTTTGGGCGTGTGCGATCGCATTTTTACCCGCGTCGGCGCAGTGGACGATCTCGCCACCGGCCAATCGACATTCATGGTAGAAATGAACGAAACCGCGAACATTCTCAACCACGCCACGCCGCAGTCTTTAGTATTGCTCGATGAAATTGGCCGAGGTACCGCCACCTTTGACGGCCTTTCAATTGCCTGGGCCGTTGCCGAGCACTTAGCGAGTGAGCTAGGGGCACGCACTATTTTTGCCACGCACTATCACGAACTCAACGAGCTAGCCTCTATTCTCTCCAATGTGGAGAACTTTCAGGTGACGGTGAAGGAAATGCCGGATCAAATTATCTTTTTGCATCAGGTGAGGCCGGGTGGAGCAGATAAGTCTTACGGCATTGAGGCGGGACGGTTGGCGGGGTTGCCGCCTTCGGTGATTAGTCGAGCGCGGCAGGTGATGAGCCAAATTGAACAGAATAGTACGATTGCGGTGGGGCTAAGAAAGCCGCAGCAGGAAAAGAGAAAGAAGAAGACAAAGGGCTTGAAGGAAGAACAGATTGAGAATGGTGTTGAAAAAGAGCCAGAGGATCAGCTAGATATGTTTGGAGCTTAAGGCTGTTTAGGTTTGCGCGTAAGGGCGCTAGTGAAAGGAATTTAAGATATTGCCTAGAATTTGCAAGCCGCGATCGCTCTGTTCAGGTGGCAGCGAAAAGTTTAGCCGTAGCGCTGGGTATCCCTGATTTTTAGGAAAGAAAGCCGCACCGGAGCCCACCAGCACTTTTTGCTCAGCCGCCGCACGACACACCTCAGCTAACGGCACCGTATCAGGAAGCTGAACCCACAAAAACGTGCCGCCGTTGGGGACTGTCCAGGTGACGTTGGCAGGGAAATGACGAATGAGCGACTGTAGGGTGCGATCGCGGCGATCGCGATGTATGCCTCGAATTTGAGTCAACCGGCGACGATAGTGACCAGAGGCCAAATACTCTTTAATAATGGCTTGAGAAGCAGCAGAAACGTGAAAGTCGTGCAGCAGCTTTCGTTCAACAATTGCCTTATGTTCGGAGCCGGTAATGGCCATATAGCCCACGCGAAGACCAGGCATGAGCGTTTTGGAGAAAGTGCCGACATAGATGACGCTATCACCGCTGTCGAAGGCTTTGATGGGTGGGGGAGTGGTTTCAAAGCTGAGCGGTTCGTAGGCGTTGTCTTCGATCACCAGGCAATCGTATTGTTTGGCTAAAGACAACAGCTTGCGGCGGTGGGCTACTGAGGTGGTGATGCCGGTAGGGTTGTGTAGGGTGCTAATGGTATAGATCAGCTTGGGGCGATGGCTTTGCAGATATTGTTCTAGTAGGGTTAAGTTCATGCCCTCCGCCGTCATAGGAATGCCGATGATTTGGGCGTTTCGCTGCTGAAGGCTCGACAAAAAGCCGTGGTAGGTGGGGGCTTCTACAATGATGCGATCGCCCGAAGCAACAAAGTGTTCTGCTAACAGAGAGAGTGACTGCATAGAGCCACAGGTGACGATAATATTTTCAGGAGAGATCTCTAAGCCTTGCTGAATGAGAATTTGAGCGATTTGCTGGCGCAGGCCGATATCACCCTGCGGATCGCCGGGGTGGAAAAAGGTATGCGCTTCTTTCATCGCCCGACGAGCAATGCGCTGAAGATCGTCTAGGCCGCTAGGCTGAGGGAAGCCTAAGCCGAAGTCGATGTAGTCGGTGTGGGCATGTGAGTAGAGTGAGGCGGCGTAGATTTCGGGGAAGGCGTTGATGCCATCGGTAGGAAGAATGACGGTTTGATCCGGGTTAAAGCGACGCTTTGATAAGTCTGCAAGTCTACAGCGTCGCTCAGCCGGCGTTTTTATAAAATAGCCAGACCCTTGCTTAGCTCTCACCAGGCCTTCAGCTTCTAAGACGCCATACGCTTCTAGCACGGTGAGCTTGTTCACTTTTGCCGTCTGCGCCAGCGTTCGGATAGAGGGTAGCTGGGCATCGGGCTGTAAGTGACCGGTTTCAATCAGATGGCCAATGCGATCGCGTATTTGCAGATAAATAGGTTGTTTGGCCTGTCGATTCAGCGGAATTTTCATGGGCACTAGGGCGCACTGCTTAAGTGCCACACTGTGATGAGTAAGTGATGAGTAACACCTTTTAAGAGCCTAAACGATGACTGTAAGGCCTGCCCGGTACAGTTATATCCCACTTTCGATAGGACACTTTTGTCATGAAATTACTGTTCTAGCGTGAAATATTGTGTGCTGGACGCATCCGAAAGGATTCTATCTGCGTATATATACGTAAAGAGGGAAGATCACAACGGATACGTCATGAACCATTTAGAACTGTTAGCGAGCGGGATAGATAACTGGAATCGATGGCGATCGCGCCACCCAGAAACCCATTGCGATTTTTCAAATCAAAATTTGAGCACCTGCTATGGCTTTGAAGGTAACTTTAAAAATGTCAGCTTTGAAGGGGCCGACTTACAGCGAGCCTGTTTGATTGGAGCCAACCTTCAGGGCGCCAACTTGAGCCGCGCCGACCTGCGGGGTGCCTATCTTGGCAGTGCAAATTTGGTTGGGGCTGACTTGAGCTATGCCAAGCTAGCGGGCGTGCATTTGGACAAAGCAGACCTGCGGCAGGCCAATTTACAAAATACTAATCTTGCCGAGGCGAGCACCTACCAGGCTCAGCTTACCGAGCCAGCCCCCCCTAAGCCCCAAAAACCGGAGCCAAATCCCTCTAAACCAGCACAGCTTGAAACACGCATTCGAGCCGATTTGAAGCAGGCGATCGCCCCGAAAGAAAACTTTCAGACAGAACAGCCGCGAAAGGAGGGTAAAAAAACCGCTAAGGGCGTTGCTTGGGTAGGGTTGTCTACTGCCGCTGTCGCCGTTCTAATTGGCCTCTCCTCGTTATCAACGTCTAACAGCAACAACTTTGAAGCGGCCTTGGACTCACAGCAGACCACCAGCCGACTAGCTACACAAAATCCGTTTAGTCTGACGCGGGCTTTAGAAAGCGATAGCCAGGTGTGGGCGATCGCGGCGCACCCTCAGATAAACGGTCAGCCGGCTGTGATCATTGGCAATGCCAACGGCACAATCGATATTTGGAATCAGCGCACTGGAGAGATTATTCAAACCCTACCAGGCCATGATGATACAGTGCGATCGCTCGCCATTTCTAACCAGGGCCAGCATTTGGTCAGCAGCAGCGGCGACGGGATCAAGGTATGGCAACCGCAAACCGGTGAGCTAATTTACAGCCTGTCCGCAGAGGCTTTGCCAGTATGGTCAGTTGCGATTAGCCCCGATGGAAAAACGCTGGTGAGCGGCGATTACAGTGGCACGATTACGGTGCGCGAATTGGCGCGAGGAAAAGAACTGTATCGCCAGCAGGTGGATGTACCTGTGTGGTCAGTGGCGGTAGCACCCGACAGCAAATCGTTTGTAAGTGGAAGCAGCGATCGCCTCATTCGCCACTGGGACTTAGCTGGCGGCAAGCTCATAAAAACGCTTAAGGGCCATCGCGATGCCGTCCGCTCCGTTGCCATCAGCCAGGATAACAAAACGCTGATCAGCGGTAGCTGGGATCAAACCATTAAGCTATGGAACTTAAAAACAGGTGGCCTCAGCGCGACCCTAACAAGCCACACAGGCCGCGTGGTAAGCGTTGCGATTAGCCCTGATGGCACAACACTGGCTAGCAGCAGCACCGACAATACGCTCAAGCTATGGAGCGTGCCTGACTATCAGCTCATACAAACGCTGGACAATAGCGATAACTGGATTTTATCGGTCACCTTTGCAACTTTTAACGGAGAAGCGAGCCCTGGTGACAGGCCGCAAACAGAACTGACTTTGCTTAGCGGTGGTAAAGATCAAAAGGTGAAAGTCTGGAATCGATAAACACACCTCTGTATTTGTACGCGGTACAGTGTACAGATAGACACTGAAATAGAGCTAGTCGCGGCCCAAGCAATCTGCACACGGCTGAACCAGCACAGCAGCTAGACAAAACGGCTCACTAGCCTAGCAGTGTGCAAAATTGGTCTGCTTAAACTGAAGCAAAGCGTACCTTCCAAAGCACGCCCTGAAGCGGCGATAGTGAGTGTGTTGCCACCGGAAAGGACACAGAACAACAATGAACGCTCGCGTTACCAAAGGCCGTTCGTTAGAAGCAAGCAAGCTGTTCGTGCGTGGATTGAAACAAGAGATCACTTCAATCCAAACAAGCGATGAACAGTGAGGTCTTTGTTGCGCTGTGTCTGTTTGCGATCGCTACCTCAATCACGCCTGGGCCAAACAACATTATGCTGCTGGCCTCGGGCGTAAACTTTGGCCTTAGGCGAACGCTGCCGCATACGCTGGGCATTTCTATCGGATTTTGCGTATTGCTACTGTCGGTGGGCCTTGGGCTAGGCTTTTTGTTCACTGCTTTTCCACCGCTGCATCTGGCGCTCAAAGTTGTGGGCTCGATTTACATGCTGTATCTGGCCTTCAAAATTGCTAATAGCCGTTCTCTCAGTCAGCAGGGTTCTCAAAAATCACGCCCGATGACCTTTGTAGAAGCCGCGCTGTTTCAGTGGGTCAATCCTAAGGCTTGGGTAATGGCGATATCGAGCATGTCGCTGTATACCAATCCAGCGCGGCCATACAGCTCTATGGTTGCAGTGGCTGTCATTTTCAGTGTGCTTAACTGGCCAAGCTGTTCGGTGCGGGCTGTTTTTGGTACGGCACTGCGCGGCTTTTTGGCTGATCCGGTTCGGCTGAAGTGGTTCAATATTGGCATGGGCGTTTTGCTCGCTGCTAGCGTCGCGCTGCTTTTGAAATAAGCGCTGTAAAATAACGAAACAATCACGAAGGAAAGCGTAATGGGACTGACGGTTGTTCAGGTAGATGCGTTTACGAATAAGCCTTTTACCGGGAATCCGGCGGCGGTGTGCGTGACCGATAAGCCGTTGGAAGAGGGGCTGATGCAGGCGATCGCAGCCGAAATGAACCTGTCTGAAACCGCCTTTCTCTGCCCTTTAGAAAATGGGCCAATAAACGGTGGCTTTAGCCTGCGCTGGTTCACCCCCGCAACAGAAGTAGACCTGTGCGGCCATGCAACTTTGGCCAGTGCCCACGTGCTGTGGAGCGAAGGCCATATTGCCAAAGACAAAACCGCACGATTTCAGACGCGATCCGGCTGGCTGAGTGCCCAGCAAAAAGAAGACGGTTGGATTGAAATGGACTTTCCGTCGCAGCCAGTGCAAAATACGCATGTGATGCCACAGCTCATCAAGTCTCTTTGCTGCCAGGGCAACATTAGCAGCGTGACTAAAAGCAGCGTGAACTATTTAGTTGAAGTGCATTCTGAAGAGGCCTTGCGATCGCTCACCCCAAACTTTGATGAAATGAAAAAGCTGCCGATGCACGGTGTGATTATCACAGCAGCGGCGAGCAACGAAGGCCACGATTTTGTCAGTCGGTTCTTTGCTCCCAAAATCGGCATCAACGAAGATCCGGTGACAGGCTCGGCGCACACGTCATTAGCACCCTACTGGCAAAAGAAACTGGGAAAATCGGCGATGGTAGCTCGGCAAATATCGGCCAGAGGCGGACTGATCCGCGTTGAGTGCGTTGATCATCCCGAAGATGCTGAACAAAACAGGGTGCTGATTAGCGGTCAGGCGGTGGTGACGTTGAAAGGAGAGCTACAGCTCACGTAGGTGCTAACGCAATCGGGTTTCACGCACTGCATTCCTAGCATATAGGGACGCATAAGATCGTTGCAAAAAGTACATTTTATGCGCCTGCAAAGGTGATATCTATAAGGAGATGTGTCCTTTAACACCTTCTTTTTCAATGTTGTCACCCAGCATTCTACAGCGTTGCCATGTCCTTTAAAGACTACGATCCAGGCGATTTTTACGATGAGCTGTTTACCGATGTAGGCCAGCCTCGACAGTCGGCAAAGCTACTGGTCGAGCGCATTGGTTCTTTTGCAATCGATGATTTGGTTCGGCGTCAGCAGGCGGCTCAAAATACGCTGTTTCGTCAGGGCGTGACGTTTAATGTGTACGGCGATGAGCAGGGCGCCGAAAAAGTATTTCCGTTTGATGTGGTGCCTCGAATCGTGCCTGCCAATGACTGGCAGTGGCTAGAAAAGGGGTTGCAGCAGCGAATCACCGCGTTGAACTGCTTTCTCGACGATATCTATAACGATCAAAAAATTATTAACGATGGTGTGATTCCACGGGCGACGGTGGAGTCGGCGTCTGGTTTTTTGCCGCCGTGCAAAGGGCTAAAGCCGCAACGCGGGGTGTGGTGCCATATTACAGGGACTGATTTGGTGCGCGATCGCCAGGGCAAATGGTATGTCCTTGAAGATAATTTGCGCTGTCCTTCGGGCGTTTCCTACGTGCTAGAAAACCGCTCGGTAATGAAAAGCTCCTTTCCTCACCTGTTTGAGGCGATGGATATTAAAGCGGTAGACGACTATCCTAGCCAGCTTTTGAGCACACTGTTGCAGCTAGCGCCCGAGAGCATTAGCGAGCCGATGGTGGTGCTCCTCAGTCCGGGTGCATTTAACTCGGCCTATTTTGAGCATTCGTTTTTAGCGCAGCAAATGGGCATTACCCTGGTCGAAGGGCGTGATTTGGTAGTGGATGACGGCCATGTAAAAATGCGAACGACGAAGGGATTGCGGCAGGTAGACGTGATTTACCGGCGGATTGATGATGACTTTATTGACCCAACGGTGTTTCGCGCGGAGTCTACGCTGGGCGTGCCGGGGCTGATGGAGGTGTACCGCCAAGGGAAAGTTGCGATCGCGAATGCTCCCGGTACCGGCATTGCTGACGACAAGCTCGTATATGCCTACGTACCTGACATGATTCGCTATTACCTGAGCGAAGAACAGATCATTCCGAACGTGCCGACTTACTTTTGTGAAGATGAAAAACAGCAGGCGTACGTCTTGCAAAACCTAGATTCGCTGGTAGTCAAAGCAACCGATGCCTCTGGCGGCTATGGCATGTTGATTGGCACGCAGTCTGACAAAGCAGAACAGGATCAATTTGCTGAAAAAATCAAGGCCAATCCACGGGGATACATTGCGCAGCCGACGCTGTGTTTGTCTAGGTCGCCCACGCTGATAGACGGCTCTTTTCAAGGGCGGCATGTCGATTTAAGACCGTTTATTTTATACGGCAAAGCCGGAGAGAGTGCGCCATATGTAAATCCAGGTGGGCTCACACGGGTGGCGCTGAAGGCAGGCTCACTGGTCGTAAACTCTTCTCAAGGGGGCGGAAGTAAAGATACTTGGGTAGTGAACGCATAGGCTGGAATATTCAACATAGAAGAAGAGATATCAGAAAAGAGAGATTAGAGAAGAAAGATTAGAGAAGAAAGATTAGAGAAGAAAGATTAGAGAAGAAAGATTAGAGAAGAAAGATTAGAGAAGAAAGATTAGAGAAGAAAGATTAGAGAAGAAAGATTAGAGAAGAAAGATTATGCTAAGTCGCGTTGCAGATTCTATTTACTGGCTCAATCGCTATGTGGAGCGGGCCGAAAATGTGGCGCGCTTTGTTGAGGTTAATCTCAACTTGCTGATGGACAATGCGGTCGGCGTCGAGCAGCAGTGGGAACCGTTGATTTCGGTGACGGGCGATCGCCTGCTTTTTCAACAGATCTACAGCGAACCCACCAGCAAAAACGTCCTCAACTTTCTCACCTTCGATAGCCAGTCGCCTAACTCCATTCGATCTTGCGTTCGCGCAGCCAGAGAAAACGCCCGATCTGTGAGGGAAACTATCTCTTCGGAGATGTGGGAGCAGGTCAACAGCTTTTACCTGATGGTAGAAGAAGCTGCAAAGAACAAACCAGATGATATTCAAGAGATTTACGCCTTTTATGCAGAGGTAAAAATTGCTAGCCACCGCTTTGTTGGTGTAATGAATGCAACGGCCTCTTGGAATGAAAGCTGGCACTTTGGCCGGTTGGGCCGTTACCTAGAGCGGGCCGATAAAACCAGCCGAATTTTGGATGTAAAGTACTTTTTACTGCTGCCTTCTGTGACCGAAGTGGGCTCGCCGCTAGATAACTTACAGTGGATTTCGCTGCTCAAGTCGGCCAGCGCCTATGAAATGTATCGCAAAACCGAACAAACTATTTCACCGACTGGCGTGGCGCGATTCCTCATGTTTGATTCGTACTTTCCCCGCTCAATTAAGTTCAGCCTGCGGAGAGCAGAAGAATCTTTGAAGGCGATCGCGGGCACCTCAGAAAAGGCGATGCCGAGCGAGCGTACGTTAGGCCGATTGCGATCTGAGCTAGAGTACGTCACGTTTGAAGAGATTTTTCAGCAGGGACTACACGAGTTTTTAGATAATCTGCAGGGGCGACTCAACCAGGTGGGCGAGTGCGTTTACGATGATTTTATTGCGGTTCCGCCCTCGGTGATCCCTGCGGTGAGCGAACCCGCTGCCGTGTCTCAGACGTCTGCAATGTCTCAAACAACAATGTCTCAAACGGCAATGTCTCAAACGACAACACTTAGCGAGGCAAAATAGATCGTGCGCTATCAAATCACTCACGATACGCACTATCAGTACAGCCGTACGGTTCAGCTACAGCCTCATACGCTCCGGCTGTGTCCTCGCAGTGACGGTGTGCAGTGGTTACGTAAGTTCGATATTGTTGTTGTTCCTGAGCCAATGCAACAAAGGTACTGGCTAGATGTCAATGGCAACACCTGTTTACAAATTACGTTTGCTGAAGCGATCGCATCACTAAAAATTACAACAACCAGCGAGGTAGAAACCATTCGCGAGAATCCGTTTGATTACGTGACCGAGCCTTGGGCACTGCGTTTGCCGGTTGACTATCCCAGCGCGATCGCTCTGCAGCTAAAGCCTTATTTGGAGTGGCCGGTTGGCTGGGGCATTGACGAGGCGATCGCGCCTGAAGTACTGGAGATTGCCCGTCAGCTCAAGCAAAAAAGCAACCATAACGTAGGCTACTTCCTCACTAACCTGACTCAGTTTATTCCCAGGCAATGCGCCTACCAGCAGCGCCTAGAAGGTGATCCGTATCCGCCAGCCGTGACGTTAGCTAACCGCGCTGGCACCTGCCGAGACTACACCGTTTTGTTCGTTGCCATTTGCAGAGCAGTGGGCTTAGCCGCCAGGTTTGTGAGCGGCTATCAAGAAGGTGACTTGAATGGCAACTTGCCACACGATTTGCACGCTTGGGCGGAGGTGTATGTGCCGGGCGGCGGGTGGTGTGGATTTGATCCGACGCTGGGACTGGCGGTGAGCGATCGCCATATTGCCCTAGCAGCTTCTGTTGATCCTAAACAAGCCGCCCCAGTTTCTGGCAAGCTAGCGCCGAATCGCATAGTAGAAACAACGTTGAACAGCCACATAGAAATTGCGACTGTTCAATAAAACCATTCTGCCGCTAGGCGATGCTCCCTGAAATAGAGTATTGCCCCAAGCTGCCGTAGTCAGAGTAGCCGCCGCTGGTCGGATCGCCCTGTCCTACGCCGGTAATGCTCAAGTAATACTGCCCAGCTTCAGCCGTACCTGAAAAACCAGCCCCCAAATCGTTTTCAGTATTAAACGTGCTGGTGCTAATAAACCTTTGATCAGCGTCATATAAGCTAGCTGAAATATTTAAATTAGCCCCTCGCTCAAACGGATTGATCTCTATTAAGATTTCGCTAGCGGGTAAAAAGAAAGAGAACCAGTCAGTGTCTGTATTGGTTTCAATAATGCCAAACGAGACGATATTGTCGTTTTCAAACAAGATTTCAGTTGCACCCGTAAGGCTGTCGCTATGGTCATCAGCGCGATAGCCAAACCCATTTTGGCTGGTGATAATCGCCAAATCATCTTCTCGATTGGTGGCAATAGAGTATTCTCCTTGGCCCCACTGTGTCACCTCGCGCTCATAGCCGTTACCCATAATAGGTGCCCAGCGATCGCCCAAAAAACCATCGTAATAGTGTTCTAAGCCTCCAGAAGTTGTCCTGTAGCCATCATGACTTAACCCTAGCGAGTGCCCTACTTCATGGCTAATCAATTCTGCAATATCTTTTGAGCTGCTAAAGTCGGCGGCAAAAGCAAACACGGGCGTATCGACATTGCTAATAAATGAACCTTTATAGGCTACTCCCCCGGCACCTTGCCCTTCAACCTCGGTATACCAGTCGTCAGTTCCACCAATGGCAACGCGCACGCCCCACTGCTCATCGCTACCGCCGCTGTTTATGAGCCGATCTAGCGCTGGTGAGGCAGTCGTTACGTTCACATCAAAAGGGGCAAAGTCCTCTGACACGCGCTGCCATATCTGCCAAATATCTTCTCGCTCACTTATCGAAAAGGATGCTAAGCCGTCGGTATCGTAAGCCGGTGTTTCGTCGCTGTTAGGAAACTCTCTATTCCATCGCGTGTTAGTCGTGACGTGGCCATCAAAATCTAAATAAATAATGTGATCGGCATTTGGGTTGCTATTGAGCGCAAAGACCTGATCGGAGTCGAATGCTCTATAGGTGTTTGGAATTGAGGTTGGCAGCGTGTTCTGGGCAAAGTCTAGTTCGTAAGCAACGGTTGAACGGGTGCCCGAATAACGGCTAACTTCAGCAAAGTACGTACCTGCATTAGCACTGTAAGTGATGATATCGTCGCTGCTACCAGAATTAAGAGACTCGGCAACTTTCTCATCGTTTCTATCAAAAACACCGTTGTTGTTGCTGTCTTGATAAAGGGTGAGATCGGCGTCGCCACTTTGAATATTATGTAAATTCAAAGTAATCTCACTGGCTTCAGCGAGCTGAAACTCAAAAACGTCTTTAGGATCTCTCATGCTGACGTTGAATTGATTACGGCTAACAACAATGTCGTCTAGCATTCCCACATCAATGGTGGCAGAGACATCGAGGTCGTAGAAAGCGAGATTGTAGCCTGCGCCATAGCTGTAAGCCTCGACTTGCGCAAAGTAGGTGTCTGCTGAGGCTCTGTAGTCAATGACTTCATCTGCGTTTCCGCTGTTAAGCGATGAGGCGATGAGGCGATCGCTTGCATCCCAAACACCGTTGCTATTGCTATCTCTAAACAGGCTAATATCTACATCGTCACCAGTAGAAATGCCGTGCATGTATAGGTTTATACTACGGCTGCGAACAAGATTAAATTCATAAATATCGGTGGAGTCGCAGTCGCTTACAAAGCCCGATTGAGTGTTGATACTGCTAGATAAATTGCTTAGATCGTAGTTAGCCATAAAAATATCCTGGATGCCTGTCCGTATCTACAGATCTGCGGTGAGTTATTTCGGAGAAAACCAATATAGCCAAACCAATTTCTCTAAGGGTGTTTTGCGCGCTTTCTGTTTCAACAAATTCTGTCATTGTTTTGAGCCCCATGACGTGAGCGACATCATTCATGGCTTTAACGATGGCGATCGCAGTCGGCTCAGTATCTATATCGGCAATAAATTCACCATCAATTTTGATGTTCAAAGCAGCCCTACAGGACTTAGCCACTGAGCTAGGTCTGGATATTCGATTCGCTCACTATCCTCCCTATACGTCTAAGTACACCCCCTATTGAGCATCGATTGTTTCCGCATCTGAGACGGGCGACGTAGGGCGTAATCTTTGACGCGGTTGATACTGTCAAAAACTTGATGGCGACAGCGACCACGGCTACTGGATTGAGCGTCTTTACGACCGTCCTCGACCGAGTGTACGAAACCGGGAAGAAAGCCACTGATGAACTCAAAGCCAGCATTCGCATTGCGTTTGATGATATTTTGCCAAAATGGAACGACATCGCCTTGGCTAAGCCCCCTCATATTGGTTCAACTATTTAATCCTCGATCCTTAGGGACTGGACAGTGCGAAGTTTCTGTTGAAGAATTAAGCCGCTAAAGGCGTTTGTTGTTGGGGTTTAGGCGGTTTAATTTTGGCTGCGAGTAATTTAGCAAGCAGTAGAAAGGGTCTACGTTTGGCTAAAACCATTGGCTGTAGATGCTGAAGGGCCATTCGTACAATTTGTTCGCCGGGCAAGCCATGCTTTGGCAGCGTCCGGAACCATCATGGAAAATGAGCCCAAACGACAGTAGGCAGTGGCGTTGTTGCACAAATAGAGGTCACGAACATTCCTTTTCCGCAAAGGGCAAGGAATGTTCGTTGCTTTTAGAGATCGCGCTTCAAATGAAATCTCACATCTCACTACGAGAAAACCTTCGCACTGTCCAGTGAGGAAATTGATGAGAAAAGATTGCAGGAGGCGATCGCAGCCGCGCAGCTAGAAGACTTGATCGGCAAAATGTCCGACGGCGTGAAAACCGAAGTGGGCGATCGCGGTGTGCGGGTTTCGGGCGGGCAGCGTCAGCGCATTGGAATTGCTAGAGCGCTGTATCACAATCGAGAATTTTGGTACTAGATGAGGCGACTTCAGCGCTAGATATCGAGACCGAGCAGCTTGTGAGTGGTGCGATTAATGCCTTAGCCGGTTCGCGGATGCTGATTATTATTGCGCATCGGTTTTCGACGATTGAGCAGTGCGATCGCATTTACGAACTCAGCGACGGCCACCTCAAGCAGTCCGGCACCTATCGCGAAGTCATCTTAGCAAAGTAGCTTCTACAGCATTTAAGCGACGTTAATTGCAATCCTGAAAATTCACGCAGCGAATGTTGTCCGGCAGCGGCGTAATTTTGCCGTTTTCGGGCCAACCACGCTGCTCAAATTTGTCTTCTAGCCGCTGAATGCGACTGCTTGATAGCGGATGGGTTTGCTGCCATTCTGCGATGATGCCGAATGCCCCTAGCGCAGGCTCCCGGTTACGCTCGAAAAAGCCCAGACTGTCGCCCATATGCCGGTAGCGCGCCTGAATCAGCTCGCTAGCGTAGTTGTCTGCAGCGGTTTCTTGGCTGCGGTTATAGCTTAGTTCTGAGGCATTGACGACGTTAACCAATGCGCTGTTGGATACAATACTGCTGAGCGTGATGAGGACAAGCGATCGCCCCAAAGCCTTCAGCGGATCTCGGTTGTGCAAATGGCCTAATTCGTGGGCCAGCACAAACGCCAGCTCATTTTCACTTTCTACCGCTGCTAGCAATCCATCCGTCACCAGCAGATAGCTGCCCGCCGTCACCATCGCGTTTTCTTCGGGGGCTTCTAGGGTTCTCACCTTCAGCGGCGGATACTGGCCGTTCCCTAAATCCGTTTTACGCACATCGGCTTCTAAGGACGCCAGCAGCCGTTCTAGGTAGGTCACCCGGCTATCTTCTGCGGCGGTTCTAGTGGGAAAAGCAGCGGTCATCGCCGCCCCGATGTTTTCTTCTGTCTTGGGCCCAATTTGCGTCGCTAGCTGACTGGCTGCAACGCCTAACAGGCCATAGATAGCGCTGCCGACGATGGCCACAGTGGCAAATAAGTAGACCAGGTTCGCCAGCGGATGAACCTGGGTCACGTTGACATTAACCGCTTCAGGAATTTCTTTAGGAACGTACGGACTCATTTTAAACGGCTCGTTTTTTTAAGTTGAAGTTTTTACCGAATGCCGGTTCCATAAGCCATTACTTCTATACAGGAGCTGTTGTTGCTGGCTTGCCCAGAGATATTGGCAGTTTCAAAGCGAACATTCACCACCTGAGAAGCACCCCAGGCGATCGCCTCTTCCTTCATCCGCAATACAGCCTCCCGCCGGCCCCGATCAATCAGGCTTTCATACACCACCATGCGCCCGCCAACCAGGTTTCGCAGGCTCGCCGCAAACGTTTTGAAGTAGTCATTAGCCACTACCACGCTACCGACAAACATCTGAGCTTCTTCGCCGTAAGGTAAGTCCTGCTTTGCGCCAAAGTTCATCAGCGGTACGTGCAGCGTTTGCTTTTCACGCACCCGAATAGATCGGTAGTGCTTTTGCTCTAAATGCTGGCCGACAAAATAGCCCACACCGATCAAAATCAGAAAGACAATCAGTTCCA
The DNA here is from genome assembly GCA_051860365.1 of Phormidesmis sp. GTDB lineage: Bacteria > Cyanobacteriota > Cyanobacteriia > Phormidesmidales > Phormidesmidaceae > Phormidesmis. The sequence goes on along the minus strand of JBHYED010000003.1, from coordinate 54,307 downwards.
CAATTTTCTTCCTTTTTTATTTGACTGTGACCGCAGTACCGTAGGCAAACAGCTCCGCTGCACCCGGTGCGACAGACGAGGTGGCAAAGCGAACGTTGACAATGGCATTTGCACCGAGCTGCTCAGCCTGGGCTACCATTCGCGCTACAGATTCTTTGCGGGCCTCCTGCAAAAGTTCGGTGTAGCCCTTCAGCTCGCCGCCTACAATATTTTTAAATCCGGCCATGATGTCTCGACCCACGTGCTTTGCGCGAATGGTGCTGCCTTGCACGAGGCCGTAGTGCTCGATAATTTCTTTGCCAGGAACACCTTCTAAGGTGGTTAAAATTAGGCCGCTGGGATGCGTTCTTCGCTGTATCGTCACCATGTCAAAGGAGTACTCCGATATATTTTTTTAGTCTTCACTTGTGAAGTTCTGCTGTTGAGTACTTCACTCAGGAAAGTTGATATATCGGAAAGATGCCCTTTTTCTTAGGAGCGCTATCTAGCCAGGTGGTTAGTCAGGTAATTGGCATTCGGCGGATGTTTAGCTGGCCTGAAGATTGGCCTGAAGATTGGCCTGAAGATGGGTTTTAAAGAACGCAGTGGTTTTCTCCCAAGCGTCCTCAGCGGCATCGGCATCGTAGTTTTGGCCAGAAGGGTTGGCGAATGCGTGGCCGACATCTGGATAGAGGTTGATGTCAGACACTTTACCGAGGTTCTCTAGCGTGGCCTCAAAGTTCTCTACGTCTTGAACGGGGATGGAGCTATCGTCTTCGCCAAAAAAGCCAATTAGCGGTGCGGCAATGCCGTCTAGAGCTTCGGGGGCAAGGATGAGCTGGCCGTAGTAAATGGCGATCGCGTCCAAATCCGGCAGCAGCAGCCCAGCCCGTAAAGACCAGTTACCGCCAAAGCACCAGCCAATCGAACCCACCGCAGGCGCACTGTATTCATCGGTCAAAAACTGCACGGCCTGAGTCAAATTATCTTGAGCAGGGCCAGGGGCATCCATCACCGAGCGCATCAGATCTTTCGCTCGCTCGGGCTCAGCCGCCACCTCACCGTCATACAGATCAACCGCTAAAACGGTATAGCCTTCTCCCGCCAACCGCCGAGCGGTAGCCTCAATATTGTCGTTAAGCCCCCACCATTCATGAATGGCAACAATTGCAGGGAGTTCTTCAGCCTCGGGGTTCTCAGGTCGAGCCAGATAGCCCGTCACCGACTCACCATCTACAGTTGCGTAGGCAATATCTTGACCGACAACCGGCACTGCGGGCTCAGCCATCGCCACTGGTGTCGGCGTAGGTTTATCGTTGCTGTGTTCGTCAGAGACTGCCTTCAGGCTGTCGACAGCACCGCCCTTTCCAACCGATTCTGTCGGCGCGGCTCCCTTATCACCTGCACTGTACGTGTCATCGCCACCGCTACAGGCTTGAAACAGCAGGGCAAAAGAGAGCGCGGCTGCAAAAATTGCGCTCCATTTCCACCATTTGTTGAGCCGACTTAAGCGCTGTATAAAGGGGGGCATAGCGTAATATCCACGAAAACCTCCTAACAATGGTAGTTGATTTATTCAATAGCGCTGAGCCAGTTTTTTAAAAAGGTTTCTAGCCATCGGTCAACAGCGGCGCTATTTTCAGCATGGGCTGCCATCTGCTTTTCGCGGCTTTGCGTATTCGGAGCCCCCAGCAAATCAGCCCCTTGCGTTGTCCAAAAATCCAGCATGTCGGCGGTTATTTCAGGATGGAACTGTACGGCATAGGTGCGATCGCCCCACCGAAACGCCTGATTGGGAAAATCATCGCCTTGAGCCAGTAGCACAGCCCCCTCTGGCAGCGCCAGCCCTTCCTGATGCCACTGATACACCTTCATTACGGGCGGAAACAAATCCTGCCCACCCGCTGCGGCATACACCGAATAATAGCCAATCTCCTCCAAGGCCTGGTCATGTGGCTGCACTGTTGCACCCAGCACCTTTGCGAGCATCTGCGCCCCCAAACAAATGCCCAAATAAGGCATATTAGCCGCCAGCACCTGCCGCACCCAGTCCATTTCCTTGTGCAGGTAGGGCTCGTCATCATTTATGCTCATCGGCCCGCCAAGCATTAGCACCGCCGCATAGTTTTCCAGGTCATCTGGCAGCGGTTCACCCAAAATCGGCGCACGAATATCGAGTGCGTACCCCATCTCATTGAGCTTACTGCCCACCAGACCAGGTACCGTCGTCTCTTTATGAATGACGGTTAAAATGGACTTAGACGAAACGGTTGAAGGCGAGGCGTTTGGATCAGGAGCCATAGTGACGGTCATTATTGACTAAAAAGAGAAATCGTGAAAGAAGCTGAGGATTTTTGCAGCGAAGGAAAAAGCCTGTTCATGAGAAAAGCCCTGCCGGAATGATACCGGAAGGGCTCTTAATTTAATGTCAGATAAAGCTCAAATACTGATTTGATAGCTAATGTCGAGACTGTTTTTGTGAGGCGCTAGCTCTCGGAATCTTCACTGCTATTAGAAGGGGAGTCGTAGAGCGCATCAAGCTTATCTCTAGCATCTTTAATAGAGATAGAGCGCATCACTAGCAAAGGCTCGTTAATCACATCGCCGCTACCATCAAGCAATTCTGGATGGGGCACGGGCCGTAAATTGTTGGATGCGTTCCGGTAAGACTTCACCGGCTGGCGGGATTCAGTGCCCAGCTTGACCAAATTACGGAGCATATTAGGAACCGCAATGACGGCTAGAACGGTAAAAGCAATGACGTAGAGCAAGTGAAGCATGGCTGAAGGAGGGCGAGTATGGGGACTGGCTCGGAGCGCTAGGGGGTGAAAAGAGGAAGTAACAATGCAGGTGGGACGTTTGAAGCGGATTCTTTTAAAGCGTGTATCTATTCTTGCACAGCTCCTTTCCTCCAAGCACTTAAAGACACTCTTTTCTAAAGATCAGTCTTTAGGTTTAGTGTGTAGACAATTGGCGTAAGGCAAGAATTTTTGCCTAGCTATTTCGTCAGCGTTTGAATTTTCCACATGAGGTTCATGTTAGCGAGGATTCTCTCGTCTGACGTGTCTCTCTTGACGGGTTTTTCCTGACGTATTGCTCCTGACATTTTGCTTTGGCTTATGCTTTGAGCAATTCTGTCTTTTGTAATGTTCAGTCTTCAGGCGCTTCTTCTACTAGAGTCTAACCTTCACTGTCTTGTTCCGCTGTTTTGCTTTCTTCTTGGCGCGATCGCAAAGACACTCCCCAACACTCATGCACTAGCTTGTGCCACGCCATCACCACCGGCATCTCAATGCCAGCCTGGCTATCAGTTGCCGCTGAAAGCACCTGCGCCGCCTGTAGTTGCTTTTGCGAGATCTGAACTCTTGCCAACAGGTCTTGCTTTTGCTCGGCCGTTAAAAAATCGATTTTTCGCGTTTCCAGCATCTCAATACTGCTGGCAAACCAGTGCCGAAAGTCGGCAAGCAGCGGCGGCAAAACAGCCTTGAGTAGGCTAGCGTCGTCCAGGTTGTCGCCATCCTCGCCGGAAATATCATCGGGCCTTGCGGAAGAAAATGCCATAGCACCTAGCTCATGAGCGGACTCTTATCTTAGTCTCTAGCTATTTATAAGGGGCTATTTATAAGGGGCTATTTGAGGGTGTATTTTTGCCGCTCAAGCCATCAGGCGGGGTGATGTGCATCTCGTCACGCGTTTGCCAGCCGCTTATCCACAGACTGCGGTTCTTTAGGGCCTTTGCATTCAGCCAAAATCGGGCGTCCGCATCGCAGGTTGCCACCAGCTCGGCAAACACCCACTGACCTTGATTTTTGCGGTTGACGACCTGAAAATGCCGCCAGCCTAGTGTCTTTTGCTGTGCCGTCCATTTAGAGCCGACCAGATGAGGAAATTTTTGTTTTGCCAATGGATGATAGGATCTTACGCTTGAAGGCTTACGCTTGAAGCCCAGAACAGGGGGTGCCTCTAAAGTTAAGGGATTTTTGAGGGGTTTCGTTCCTAGTCTAGCGAGTTAGAACCTCATAATCTAGCGAGTTAGAGCCTCATAATATTGATGAGAACGCCATGATCGAAGTTGACCAGCTCAGCAAAATCTACGGATCTACGGCTGCGATTAAGGATGTGTCCTTTAGAGTAGAACCGGGTGAGATTCTAGGCTTTTTAGGGCCGAACGGTGCGGGCAAAACCACCACAATGCGGATTTTGACGGGTTATTTGCCTGCGACAGAAGGGACGGCGCGGATTGCTGGCAAGGATGTCCATGCCGACTCGATGGCAGTGCGTCAAAGTATTGGCTATTTGCCGGAGACGCCGCCTTTGTATCCAGAGATGACGGTGGAAGGCTTTTTGGATTTTGTGGCCCGCATTAAAGGGGTGAGTGCAGGCGATCGCCCCACCCGAATCACCTCTGCGATTGAACGCTGCAACCTGCAAACAAAACGCAAAGTTATCATCCGCAAGCTGTCTAAAGGCTTTCGTCAGCGGGTCGGCATTGCCCAGGCGATTGTGCATAATCCACCGGTAATTGTGCTCGACGAGCCCACCGTAGGCCTAGATCCTCGGCAAATTATTGAGGTGCGTAATTTGATTAGAAGTTTGGCCGGTGAGCATACGATTATCTTGTCGACGCATATTTTGCCTGAGGTGAGCGTGACGTGCGATCGCATCACCATTATCAATCAGGGTCAAATCATCGCGACCGATAGCCCTGAGAACTTAGTAGAGCGGCTCACGGGTCGAGATGGCTACCGCGTAGAGCTAAAAAGTGACGCAGAAAGCGGTCTATCTATTTTGCGCTCAATTACTGGTGTGGCAGACGCGAAAGTACTAGGGGCTGAAGAACTCGCGGCGGGTCACTGCCGGTTTGAGGTGGCCATGAGCGCCGGTACGAGTGATTTGGGAAGTGCGATCGCATCTACTGTGGTCAGCCAGGGCTTTGAGCTATTCGAGCTAAGCCGAAACCGCGCCAGCCTAGAAGACGTCTTTATTAATCTAACCACTCAAGAAGTCCCTGCTGAAACAGACGAACCCAAGCAAGGCATCGTTGTAGAATCGCCTGCGGATAGTGCCCAGGCTGAAGCGCCTATTGCTCTAACCGACTCAGACGATTCGACCGCAACTATTGATATGGATGCCTCAGCAGGAGGCAAACCCGAATGAATATTTTTATCGGTAATTTGCTGGCGATTTATCGCCGGGAGCTCCAGAGCTATTTCAGCTCGCCGTTTGCCTACGTGATTGCGGTGGTGTTCTGGTTTATCGGCGGTCTGTTTTTGGTCACCATTTTGCTCTCACCTAATGGCATCATCGCTCAGGTCAGCGCGAACGATCAGACGGGCGTACTCACGCAAGATATTGACGTGCCCTATGAGTTTTTAAAAATATATCTCAACCTGCTGGGCTCGCTCTCAATGTTCGTGCTGCCGATGCTTTCTATGGGGCTGTATGCCGAGGAACGAAAGCAAGGCACGCTGGAGCTTTTGGCGACTTCTCCGCTCACTAACTGGGTGGTGGCGCTAGGTAAGCTGCTGGGCGTAGTGACCTTTTTTAGCGCGATGCTGCTGCCGCTTGTCATTGCAGAATCAATCGCCTTAGGGGCCAGCACGCCAGCCTTTCCTCAATCTATCTTTCTGCTCGGGCACCTAGGGCTGCTGCTGCTAGCGGCCAGCGTGCTCTCGCTCGGCATGTTTATTTCGTCTTTGTCGGCCAGTACGGTGCTGGCGGCGGTGATGACGTTTGGACTGGTTTTGCTGCTTTGGGTAGTGGATGCGATCGCCAATCTTCCCGGCCCTATCGGTGACGCCATTGGTCACCTTTCTCTGCTCACTCACTTCACCGACTTCACCCAAGGCATTTTCGACACCAGCGGCCTGATCCTATTTATTAGCTACATCGTGCTCGGCATCTTCCTCACCGCTCAGTCCATCGACACGCTTCGCTTCCAACGCTCGTAATCTCTTCTGGTTCCGCCCGCTATCTCGTTTTCTAATCCTATTTTTACTACGCTTACGCCTCAAAGGTGCCGCCCATGAATACTTTGCCTAAGGCATTTAAATATCTAATTTGGCCGGGGCTCATGCTCGCGACCGCTGGAATAGTCGTAGGCCTGCTGAATGGGTGGTCAGGCATAGCCGTCACTTTCTTAGTATCTGGCCTAGTGCTTCTAGTACTGGGCATTACCAGCGGCGGCTATGCAACCGGACGCTTTTGGGCACAGCGATCAACTCAGGCCGGTACAAACGCAGCCGTCTCAGTCCTCTCGGTCGTCTTAATTCTAGGCCTCATCAATTTCGTAGCAGCTCGCTACGACAGCCGCATAGACCTCACCGAAGGTCAGCTACTCTCCCTATCGCCCGCCTCCCAAGAAGTCGTCGCCAGCTTAGAAAATCCGACTGAGCTTCTTCTTTTCAGCCCGGTGCCCAATCCAAACGACGAGCAACTGCTAGAAAACTACCGTCGATATAACAGCGACTTCACCTATCGCTATGTCGATCCCAATGCCGACCCTCAGCTCGCTCGCCAGGTTGGGGTGAAAACAGTGGGAGAAGTCTATTTGAAAGCGGGCGATCGCACAATTTTAGTCCAGAGCGTTGGCCCGCAGGAGTCAGTCACAGAACGCCAGCTCACGGACAAACTCGCTCAGCTTAGCCAGAGCGAGGTAGCTGTTGCCTACTTTCTTCAAGGCCATGACGAATACTCAATTGACGGCTCCGAAGCCGGTTTTGTTGAAGCAGCAGCTCGCCTGCAAGCGCAAAACTACACCGTTGCACCACTCAACTTAGCCAACACCAGTACCGTTCCACCCGATGCCGACGTGCTAATTATCGCGCGCCCCCAAACAGATTTCTTTGAAAACGAAGTGATCGCCATCAACGACTATTTGAATGCGGGCGGTAGCCTGCTGTTGTTGATAGACCCCCAAGAAGATATCGGCTTACAAGCGCTATTAGACGACTGGGGCGTGACCGTTTCTAACACAATCGTCATTGATACTTCAGGCGGCGGTTCGCTGGTGGGTCTTGGCCCTGCTGCGCCGCTCGTACAAACGTATGGAGACCACCCCATCACAGCGGCCTTTGGCAACGGGCGCTCGTTTTTTCCAGTTGTACAGCCGCTGGTCATCGAAGAAGTTGCCAACGTGGAGGACGTGCCACTGCTGTTTACCGATCCAAATAGCTATGCCCAACCGCTGACAGAAGGTGAAATTGAAGTAGAGCCCAATCAGGAGCCCGCAGGCCCGTTTGCAGTAGGTGTTGCGCTCTCTCGTCCGGCGGTGGATGCTGTAGAAGGCGCTGGTCTCTCTGAAGCGGAAACACCTGCGATCGCAGAAGCTTCTGAAGCTGTGCCTTCTGCAGAAGATGTGATTGAAGATGCCCTTTCAGAAGATGAGCTTTTGGGAGCGCCCGATGAGAGTGCTGATGATGCGCGACTAACAGAGAGCCGAATGGTGGTGATTGGCAACTCAAGCTTTGCAACAGACGGCTTATTTTCTCAGCAGCTAAACGGTGATGTGTTCTTAAATTCAGTAAACTGGCTGAGCAAGATCGATAACCCTGTGCTGTCAGTTCGCCCCAAAGAAGTGACCAATCGCCGCATTGAGATGACCATTAGCCAACAGATTTTCTTGATGCTGCTGGCGCTGGTCATTTTTCCGCTGCTTGGGCTGATTGGGGCAGGGGCGCTATGGGCCAGACGCCGATAGGATCTCTCCTGCTTTTAAGAAAACGAATTTAATGAAGACGAATCCAAGAGAATTATGATGTTGAAGCGTGGAACTTTGTTGCTGTTGGTGAGTGCGATCGCCCTCTTGGGCGGTGTTCTTTTATTTGAGGGCGATCGCAACCGCACAGCAACCGGCGAAAACTCAGAGCAAGACACTAATTATGCCCTGTCGTCAGAGGGGCAGGAAAACGGTGAGCTAATATTTCCATTCGCAGAGGAAGACGTTGATACGCTGACGGTAGAGCGATCTGCTGATACGGTCGCTTTTGAAAAGTCTGAAACGGGTATCTGGCAAATGACGAAGCCTGAAAACGGCTTGGCTGAACCGGGCGCGATCGCCTTCCTCCTCACCCAGCTCACCAATCCATCTACCAACACGCTCACAGTACCCGCCGACACTCTGTCCGACTTTGGACTCGATCGTCCCACATCCACCGTCAGCCTCACCGCTAATGACGTCCGCTATCAGCTTGCAGTAGGCACCGCCGACTTCACAGGCGACCAGCTATACGTTCAAGCCACAGCGCCTGAAGATGACTCTGCCGGCGCATCAGACATAAAAATCCACCTAGTTTCAGGCGGCTTCGACAACGCTGTCAATCGGCCTACTGAAGACTGGCTAGCCGCAGAAGAATCCGAGGAAACCGAAGCGGAAAGCAAGGAAGGCAGCACCCGCCAACTGACAGACCGCTCCGGAGCTTCTGAACAGCTATCGGTTATTCAACAGTTCGATAGCATTTTGACTGCGTTCATTTCCTCCAAAAGTAGCGTTTTCTTGATCAGCAACCTTAATTACCAAGATTGTGCTCACCATCGCCAATAAAACAATGAAGCCCGCACCCCAAGGGCTATCGTCCTTCTTATCATCATCGCGATACTCTCTTTGTTCTTTATCTTCAATGAAGTCGGCACCGCAGTTAAAGCAGTGATAAAACGCAAAGTTCTCTACTTTTTCAGAGTCGTGAGTTTCCAGTTTTTTGGCCTTGCAGTAGCGACAGGTTCGCTTGTGCTTGATGCTTTCTATAAGTTCAACGGTAGATGTCATTTCAGGAAGTCTCCAGCAAAATAAAGCTAATAGAGCACGCTCAGTAAATATGCTAGCTGTACGCAGTAATATACGTGCTAAAACAAGACAAGTCTCAGTATAATCGCTGAGTCCAGTCTTTATATAAGCTAACAATCCGACGAACGAAGAGTCATCCGTAGGCCGTGCGCCTTATGAAGTAATCAAACCAACGCCGTAAAATTACGCAAAAAATCAAGAAAAGTTGCCAGTTTGCGCCCTGACTTTATCAACTCCTCTTCATTTTTTCATGATTTCTTCATGGAGGTGTCCGTTTTTACAGACGTTTTCAACTGAAAGGCTCGGCTAGTGCAACGGCAGCGTGAGCCAAATCGTCAGCACATTCGCCACACCACAAATAACCATCAGCCCCGCAGGCATAAACTTTTTCGTCTTTATTAGTCGCACCACAAAGACCACAACCAATATCAAGCTCACAATCCCCGACAAAGTAGGCCCAGGGTAGACGCCTCCAAACAGCAAATACGCACCGATTAGTAAAAGCAGCCCGCTAACAACACCTGAAATGAGCGACACTTGAGAGCCTGCCTGCCTGTATCCAATCACGCCGCCTACGATAGAAAGCAGGCTGTAAATCAAAGTAGTGACGGCTGCAATTGGTATAGTCATTGTTACTGAACTCAGTTTCTAAAAGGGAGGCTTGCGTAGATGAAATGTTACGGCAACACAGAGCCCTGCGATGGCCTCTAGAAAGATGTCTTAACGATTTGCTGGCAATGACCTGTAATGTGGGCCTGCGATACTGGCTGTGATACTGGTTTTTGTGAAGTGCTGCTGGCTGTATAGGATAGAAAAGGAAAAGGCAGCTTAAAGGCGCAATATGGAATCAGGTAGGGACGTAAAGATGGAGCCACTTCAGAAAAGTGTCGCAAAAATCAAAAACTACCAGCAGCGTGCCGCTTCTCTGTTGCTTTATCAGTCCGTGCTTGCTAGTGACATTGGGATCGCTTTTACCCGCCTGCTCGCCGCCCTGACAGCTCCAGATAAAATAGCCTGCCACCTAGCCTATGGCCAGTGGTTTACAGCCCTAGCGAACGCTCAGCAAAGCTGGCAAAATCACCTTATTACGCAAGTACTTAAAGCGGATAACGCCTTTACGCAAAAGGCCCAACGGCTCGCAGCCCAAGAAGCTGACGTTGTGAGTACTATAGATCCTGGTTTGCTGCTTGCGGTTCAACACGACTTGGACATTTTGTATGAGCTGTATCATCTGCCGGCCCAGCATCTTAGCCAGTGGGTACAGCAAGCCACCGACTGCGTTTCACCACCGGTCATGCAGCTTCATAACGAGTCTAAGCTGCCTGTCAATTTTCCGTACGAGTCGGAATGGACGGCGGCTCCTCAAGAATTGATTGAGCACTACCGAACGCACGGTGTTGGTATTTTTGGTCAGTTCACCGCTTTGCGCTGGCAAAATGACCGGCTCACAGGCATTCCGAGCCCTGATCCTATCCGTCTGAGCCAGCTTGCCGCCTACGACCATCCCAAGCAGCAAATCATTCAAAATACTGAATCGCTTTTGCGCGGCTACACGGCTCAAAATGTGCTGCTGTATGGCTCTCGGGGCGCGGGCAAGTCCTCTTTAGTTAAGGCCTTGCTAAATGAGTATAGCGATCGCGGCCTTCGCCTCATAGAGGTACCTAAAGCAGATCTCCACAACCTGCCACACATCGTCGAGCCGCTCAGCCATGCGCCGCAAAAGTTTATTATTTTCGTAGACGATTTGTCTTTTGAGGAAGACGACGAAGCTTTCAAAGCGCTCAAAGTCGTGCTTGAAGGCGGCGTTACAGCGCGACCTCAAAATGTTGTTGTATATGCAACGTCCAACCGCCGCCACCTCATTCGTGAGTTCTTTGATGAACGGCCTAGACCCAAAGATGCCGATGAAATTCAGGCTTGGGACACGGTGCAAGAGAAGCTGTCGTTTAGCGATCGCTTTGGCCTCACCCTCACCTTCACCCCTGCCGATCAGCCCACCTACCTCACCATCGTCCGCGAGCTTGCCGCCCAAGCCCACTTACCAATTACGACAGAACATCTAGAATGGCGTGCTAGGCAGTGGGCCACCCGCCACAACGGTCGTTCAGGCCGCAGCGCTCGTCAGTTTGTAGACTTCCTGATCGCCGAGCAAGGAAATCAAAAGCAGGATGACTAACGGCTGCGAACCCGCTACGCTCTAAAAAAGTTCCAAATACCTATCTTAAATACCTTCTCTTTTTCCTATGGTCAGCTCCACCGATATCCAAACCGTCACCCTAGGCTCAAAAGGCCCAGAAGTCCCCGCACTAGGGCTCGGTACTTGGTCATGGGGCGACTCCCTCTTTTGGCAGTACGGCGGAGCCTATGGCGTAGACGACATTCGCGCGGCCTTCAAAGCCTCTTTAGAGGCAGGCGTCAACTTCCTTGATACCGCTGAAGTGTATGGCCTAGGCAAATCTGAGGAGCTGATTGGCGAGTTTATGAAAGCAGGCGATCGCCCTGTCACCATTGCCACCAAATACATGCCTGTCCCTTGGCGCTTCAACGCCCAGTCTGTCGCCGACGCCCTCACCGCCAGCCTCAAACGCCTCAAAGTTCCCTCCGTCGCTCTCTACCAGGTTCACTGGCCCTTCGACTTTTTTATGAGCCAAAAAACGCTCATGAACGCCCTCGCCGACGAAGTAGCCCAGGGCCGCATCCAAACTGTTGGCGTCAGCAACTACTCCGCCAAGCAGATGCGCGAAGCCCACAGCTACCTAGCCGAACGCGGCATTCCCCTAGCTGTCAATCAGGTGCAATACTCTCTTCTTCACCGCAACATTGAAGCCAACGGCGTTTTAGAAGCCGCCCAAAACTTAGAAGTTACCATCCTTGCCTATAGCCCGCTTGCTCAAGGACTGCTCACTGGTAAGTACACGGTTGGCAGCGACCTTCAACCGGCGGGTGCTCGCCGCATCGATCCTAAGTTCAGCAAAAAGGGATTGCAAAAGATCGAGCCGGTTCTATCGGCTATGCAGTCTATTGGTGAGGCTCATGGCAAAACGCAGGTGCAGGTTGCCTTAAATTGGCTAATTAGTAAAGGTAATGTTGTTCCAATTCCAGGAGCCAAGAATGCGAAGCAGGCCGAACAGAACGCAGGCGCACTTGGTTGGGAAATAACAGGTGAAGAACAAGAGCAGCTAAACAATGTATCTTCTTCTTGGATTCGGTAGACTTTTTAGAAGACGTATGTGCAGGTAGAAACTCTTAAAAGGCATTATGAAAAAGCTCAGGCTAGTATGTTTCGCGCTGTTCCTTACTCTTCTCACCAGTTGCAGCGTTTTCGCGCAGATGCCGCCTAATAGAATTGTTTGGGAAGCCATTACTCAACAACAAACTGATATGCAGATAGCGATCGCACAAGATCTAGGCCTATCTATAGAAACCGATTTAATCCCCGATTTTGCAGTAGGTAAAGTGGCTATTGAGAGTAGGGAAAAGCTATCAGACCCAGCGCTCAGAAAACAGGCCACCTCAAACGGTGCCTACATTAGCAGTTTGTACAAAGTTGTTGGCACCTATGACGCGACCCTAACAAAAGGTGAACAAATAACTGAGCAGACAAACCCTTTCGAGGTCTATTTAGGGAACCGGCCTAAAAGTATGCGTAGCACGGTATCGGCTGCTGACGCGACTGAAACGTGGTATCTTCTCTCACCTAGTTCAGCCAAAGCGTTGCCGTAGCTAATAGGAGACATTCAGCCGTTAATTCATTCTATGTAGAGATACCCACCGTCCGTTCATTTCCAATGATTTTGAGAGAGCGGCAAGAATAGCGACTAAGTTAGTGCCAACTTCGCCAGAGGAGACGCCTAAGTTATCAAATGAAGGCTGCGCTGAGTCGCCGTTACTTCTTACACACTGCACAAAGTGCTTGCATACATTGCCTAAAGGCTCGGAAGGAGGTATTTGGATAGGGCTTGTCTCTATATTTTGTGGTGTAAGCCAACCGTTACTCTCTGCAAACGTTCCCTTTTGCTGAGTGAGAGGGCTTTCTCGATTCATTTCGTCAAAAACTAGGGTGCCCAGGTCGCCCACCACACAAAGCCGCCTTTGCTTATCAGGATTCGCCCAGCACAAATGAATCGTCGCCTGAAAGCCGCTGGGATATTGCAACCGGCACCACACCACATCGGCTAATCCATTCGGTGAGCGCGGCGTCTTGATATTGGGCTGAAGCCAGCTACTGCCTTGTGCCTGAACCTGAACGGGGCTTTCGCCGAGCCAGTGGTTGAAAATGGAAATGTCGTGAATGGCTAAGTCCCAAAGGGCATCGACGTCGCGGCGAACAGGGCCAAGGTGGGTGCGGGTAGCGTAGCCATAACGAGGGGTACCGATATTTTTGAGGGTGGTTTTGCCCGTGGTGACGGCGCTGTGGAAGAGGTATGTGTGATCGATGACGAGCTGGCGCTGCTTTTGTTTTGCCAAGTCACACAGGGATTGAGAGCTGGCAACGTCTAGAGTGAGCGGTTTTTCGGCGAGGACATGGAGGCCGTTGTGAAGGGCGGTTTTGATCAGGTCGTAGTGAGTGGCGGCTGGTGTGGCGATCGCACAACCGACCAATCCCTCAATCGCCATCGCTGCCCGCCAGTCCGTCATCAGCTCGACCGACTCATCAAGATCGGGCGCAATAGCACTTAACCTTTCCGCCGAAGCATCCACCACTACCCGCACCCGCACCTGCGGATGTGCCAAAAAATTACGCAGCAAATGAGTGCCCCATCGGCCCACGCCAAATAGAGCAATATCAATCGGGGCGTTCTGTGTCATGTGTCAGACCTGAAATCTACGGATTTAAGATGCCCGATCAGCGGCAGGTGGCTGTGGATTATCTTGAGCGATCGCCCGCCGCAGCGCCCCGAAAGCAACCTTCGCAGCCGCCTGCTGAGCCATTTTCATCGAACGCCCCTTACCCTCACCCCATAGCTTTTCCTGAAACCAGATCTGCGCATGAAAGCGTTCTTCATGCCCGTGTTCTTGGCTAATTTCGGTGACTTTGTAAGTTGGTAAAGACTTGTAGTACGCCTGAGTCAGTTCCTGTACAGCCGCCTTGTAGTTTTGTTTGGCAGGGTCGCCACTGAGTTCATTCGTCAGTCGCTCAAAGTGCCCGTCTAGCCAGGGGCGGATTAGGCTAAGGTTGCCTGCGCTCATGTACAGCGCGCCTAAGACAGCTTCTATAGTGTCGGCTAAGCGAGAATCAGTGCCTGCTGTGTCGCCTTTAGCACTTTTTGAAAGCTGAAGATAGTGGCTGAGGCGGTAGTGTTTGGCAATAATGGTGAGGATGCGATCGCTCACAATTTGCGACCTGACCGCTGACATTTCACCTAACGGCATATCTGCATAGCGCTCCAGCAAAAACTCAGCCGCCGCCAGCCGCAGCGCCGCATCACCCAAAAACTCAAGCTTTTCATTATTCACATCTGGCGAGCTAGAAATATCCACCATCGCCAAGCGCAGCAACTCCAAATTGATATCCTCTTTAGCAACGCCAAGCTGATCAATCAGAGCATCCAAATTTACGGTGATATCAGTCGTCATCGAATCGCTATCGAACTCAACACAAAATATAGAGGTAGAGCTGGACCTAAGCCGGGTTCTGTTCTTACAAATTGCTTCGTAAGGTGGTTATCTATCTAGGACGCCTGTTGCCAGACGCCTCAAGCGGCGCGCTTTATCGGAGCCGGTAAAAAGCCAACCATGTGCTCCTATGGCCTTGCACCCAACCGGGGTTTACCTGGCCAGCACCTCTCGATGCTGCCGGTGCGCTCTTACCGCACCCTTGCACCCTTACCTGTGACAAGTTTTACCCCATCCATCGGCGGTATGTTTCTGTGGCACTCTCCTCACGGTCGCCCGCACTGGGCGTTACCCAGCAAGTTTGGCTTTTCGGGAGCCCGGACTTTCCTCAAAAGACTCACGAAGGATTACCCTCGCAGCATCTCTTGCAACCACTGAGCCAGCTCTATACTCTATAGTGTATCGCTTCTGTGTCTGACTCTTCCGCAAGCATCCTCTACCCAGTCTTCCGATCTTCTTTAGGCCGACTGCCCCAAAACCAGTTTCCCTGCGAAGGTTTCCGCCTTCCCACCCGCCGAAGCCACCATCGCATCGGCGGAAAAGCAGGCTTATCCACTTTGATCTTTATATTGAAGATGAACGGAATGAGAACGCTAATCATTTCGCTATCAGGTGCAGATCTATGCTTAATCCCAAGCATCAAATCAAGCGTATAAAGATGCCTGACATTTTCTTCATCAGAAGTTGGATCGGTGAGCTTAGAGAGTTCTATTTTCTCTTTAAGATCAACAACGGGCTGAGGAGCCTGCGCCACTAAATTCGTCTCTGGACTGCGATTGTATCTAGATTCGGTAGTGATATTAGAAGAAACCATCATCGCCGGATTAATTACCGTAGCCACTTGGCTCTGAGACAAATCAACTGGAATGTTGGGCGTACTGCGAACAATTCTATTCCCTTGACCCATCATTTCTAAAGAGCTGCGATCCCAGTTGACATATACCTGCTGATCGCCGGTATCGTTGTTAATTGAAACCGACACAAACATAATTTTTTTGAGCGGCTGCTCGTTTGTTGGCGCAATACGAATAATAATTTTAGGATGCAAATACTCTTGAAGTAGCTCATCGCTCATTTTCATCGTTTCTTTGAGCAACAGATCCTTAGGCGTCTCTGGAATCATTTTTTTCGCATCAAAGACAAGTACCAGCACCGGACGCTTTACTTTGCTCTTTTTTCCAAAGCTCATGTGCCTGACACGCGCTTCGATATTCTTGCCATCTTTTTGAGAGGAAAGCTGAGCCTGAGTTTGTTCCTTCAGCGTTTTTTCCTCCACAATAATGTCAACTTTATCTTCTAGTCTGTCTTCTAAATCGAGCGACATCTTGTACAAAACGTAGAAGACGACTAAAAAATAGATTGTAAGAAGAAGCGCATCCATATCTGCGGTGAGCCTAAGTGTGAAAGAAGTTATCAATAATTGCCCATAGCTTACACCTAATCTATCTGGAGAACTATCTGAAGAAAACTGCAGGCTTAGATACGAAGCATAGTTGGTGGTCGCCTCAGTCAGGCAACGATTAAAACTTCCATGATTTTTCCGCGTTTGCTGGCCTTAGAGTTGATAGAGCGAGCGGCAGTGATCGGCTTTATTTGGAAGTCGGCGTATAGCGCTTGGATGAAAGAACAGTCGGAATTAGAGGAAAGGACGTGGATTTTATTTGCTGCGAGCTGAGTGATTAGGTTTTTGAGTTCGGTTTGCTGAAATTCGGCGAACTGGTAGCGACTGTAGGCGGTGAAGTTGCTGGTGTCGCTGAGCGGATGATAGGGCGGATCGAAATAGACAAAATCGTTGGGTTTGGCGTGGCCCGTGACGGTAGTGAAGGGGCGCTCTGAGATATCGGCGATTTGTAGGGCTGCAGAAGCTGGACGAAGAAGCTCAGGGGCGCAGATTCTGGGGTTTTTGTAGCGGCCTATAGGCACATTAAACAGACCTTTTGAGTTTTCGCGGTAGAGGCCGTTGTAGCAGGTTTTGTTGAGGTAGATGAAGCGCGCGGCACGTTTGACAGGTTCAGTTTGGAGCTGCGATCGCACCTCATAATACTGACCTTTTCCATGCCCACGCTCTAGCGCAGCCAACCGTTCAATCAGCGCTTCTACGTCATCACGCACACACACATATACATTCACCAGCTCAGGATTAAGGTCGCTCAGGTAAGCTTTTTTGCCTTGAGCCTGTAGCTGAGGCGCCAAATGAAAAAACAGTGCGCCGCCGCCCAAGAATGGCTCGTGATAATCGCCAAACTCAGCCGGCAAAAAAGGCTTGTACTGCTCTATCAGTCGCGCTTTTCCACCTGCCCATTTTAGAAAAGGGCGAGCGGTGCTTACCATTTGGGTAGCATTGGCTGAAAAAACTGTAGAGTGCGCCATGAAAAGGCCCGATAGTTAACGGTTGAATATCCCTTGCGGTAGGATAATTAAGTAAATCCCGCTCATCCAACATACCGCTTCTGTACCGACCGATTGCTATCTTGACGCCCTGGAGGAAACTCCGAAGACATCATGGAAGAATTTTTTAATAACGTTTCTCGCTACCCTCGCTATCTGATTAGCTTTACCTTTGGGATTTTGTATAATGCCTTCCAGCCTTTGGGCCGGTTGCTAGAAAATCCGTTCACTGCGATCGCACTCATTAGCGCACTCATTGCCAGCATGATCGGCCTCACCTTTACGCTTCAGGCCATGTTGGGAATTAGCTAGCTGACTTTTTTTTGAAACACCGACTTTACTGAAACACTGAATCATTATGGCTACTAGCAGAAGAGTCGCACGGGTTTCGACCGCTATCAAGCGCGAAGTGAGCCAGATGCTAATCAACGGCATCAAGGATGATCGCGTTGGGGCAGGCATGGTCAGCATTACCGATGTGGATGTGGCTGGAGATTTGCAGCATGCCAAAATATTTGTCAGCATTTACGGCACCGATGAGGCCAAGGCGACAACGATGGAAGGGCTGAAGGCCGCTCAAGGCTTTGTGCGTCACGAGCTAGGCCAGCGAATGAAGCTGCGCCGAACGCCTGAAATAACCTTTAAAGAAGACCAGTCATTTGATCTGGCAGTGGATGTGCTGAACGTCATCAACCAAATTAGCGCCGAGCGAAAGACCGGTAACTCAATAGAAGCTCAGGACACAGAGGGCACGGAAAGCAAATAGATGTTAGACCAGCGATTGCCGAGCCCAGATACCCTGTCACTCGCTGAGCAGGTGGCTCAGATGATCGTGGTTCGCACGACAGGCCATCTATTTGACCATGAAGTGGCCTATCCACAGTGGGAAGCGACCAATCCTGAACTAGAGAAGTATTTAGCGCTGGGTGTCGGCGGCGTGATTTTGCTGGGCGGCAGTGCGGCTGAAGTCGGTGTGCGGACGCAGCAGCTTCAGTCTTTGGCAAAGTACCCGCTGCTGATGGCGGCTGATATTGAAGAAGGCGTGGGCCAACGGTTTAGCGGGGCGACCTGGTTTGCGCCGCCGATGGCGCTGGGACAAATTGCGCGTCAGGATTTGGATTTAGCGGTAGATCTTTCTCGGCGAATGGGGGCGAGCATTGCGCAAGAGGCCACGGCCATTGGAATTAACTGGCTGCTGGCTCCGGTGGTGGATGTCAATAACAATCCGGCCAACCCGGTAATTAATGTGCGCTCGTTTGGTGAGACGGCTGAGGTGGTTGCTCAGCTCACCAGTGCGTTTATTGAGGGCACGCAAAATAGAGCAAACAGTAGCTCTGTGCTGACATCAGCGAAGCACTTTCCGGGGCACGGCGATACGGATATGGATTCGCATTTGAGTCTGCCAGTGGTGAAGCATGACTTTGAGCGGTTGCAGGAGCTGGAGCTGGTACCTTTTGCGCGGGCGATCGCCTCAAAAGTAGACAGCATTATGACTGCCCACCTACAGCTTCCCAATGTAGATCCCGAACGTCCCGCGACCCTTTCCAAAGTGACACTCACCGGATTGCTGCGTCAGGATATGGGCTTCGACGGATTGATTGTCACCGACGCTTTGGTGATGGGTGGCATTACGCAGCAGTACGGGGCGAATGAGGCGGCGGTGCTGGCGGTGGAAGCAGGAGCGGATATTTTGCTGATGCCGGGAGATGTGGAAGGCGCGATCGCCTCCGTTTGCAAAGCCGTAAGCGAGGGCCGAATTTCTCCAGCCACTATTCTCAGATCGGTAGAACGGATCTGGCGGGCCAAACACAAAATTGCGGATTTGCCGGTTACCGATTCATTTTCTCAGCACGCTTGGCAGCATCAGGCCGTTCCTCCTGTTCAGCTTGAGCTACTTGCCACTGAGCCCACAAGAGCTTTGGCAAAAGAGATTTTACGAACTTCGCAGCAGGTGAGTCACGCACCGAGTAAAAGCTTAAGTCAGGCCATTAGCGAGCCTTTAATTCCAGGGCAGAACTTAGTGCTGGTAGATGACGTGCTGCGCTGTCCGTTTTTAGATCGCACTGCGCCTGCGATCGCAATACCAACGAGTCAAGGCTACAAGCTGCAATTAATCGATAGTCGAAGCGCTCAGTCTTTACGGTTAAAGACAGAGGCCACGACGCTAGTACAGCTATTTATTCGGGGTAATCCGTTTCGGAGTGGGAAAGAGTTGAGGGCGATCGCCATTCAATTCATTCAAGCGATTGGCAGCAACGTGCAGGCCGTTGTAATCTACGGCAGTCCTTATGTATGGCAGCAAATCCAGGCGCTATTGCCTGAGGGAACGCCCTGCGTGTTTACCTATGGGCAAATGAAAGCAGCGCAGGCGATCGCCCTTCAGTCTCTCCTAAATCCTGATAAGCAATTGACCGGATTTAGCTCAATAAATGGTGATTTTACAGATTAACAACTAGAGCTAAGTCAGATGAATACAACAACCGCACAGCATGAAAAACTAGCCAAAGCTGCTTTGTTTTTACTCGGCATAGGGATTGCCTGTGCGCAGTGGCCGATAGCTATTTCAACTGGCGTTATTTTAACTAGCACCGCATGGCTGTTGTACTACGGATCACGCTTCTATCCCAAACTATCAGAACTCAAAAAAGACACTGTTAGAGTGATTAAGCTGCCAAAAGGAAGCTATGTAGTCCCTGTCAAAGTCATTGAAAAACCTAAGCTAGGATGGCTATCTAAATTGATTCATCCTATGCGTAGGTGGAGAGTTGAGTATGTATATCCTGAATTAGAAGGCACCGTGCTGCTATTGACTCGGCACACTTGCCAAATATCAAAGGTGAAGCTGATTGACCCTACAAAAAAGAATCCACCAAGCTGTGAGCGCGCCATGCTCATGTCTCGCGCTGTCAAAGTAATTCGTGATACTCAGCCCAAAATTACAGCCTTAGAACAAGATCTAGCGGCGTCAAGGGCCGATGAACAACTAGGCCTATCATCAAGCCTGTTTATTCCACGCTCTAAAACAATTGTCTTGAGTAAAGTTCGTCAGCTCGAAAAGAACATAGACGTTCTTGGAGGCATCCAGCAGAAATGTCAGGAGTTTATTAGAAATGTGCTGATTGGCGAGAGGCTCTCTAAATATGAGGACTTAAGCAAATCGCCTGATCTTGCAGCGCAGTCGCTGTTACAGCAGGCGAAATATGCCGATGTGGGAGAGCAAGCGCAGCTTATGACAGAAGAAGAAGCGGCTTTAATGGCGCTGATAGAAGAAACACCTACATGCCCATAATCGCGTAGCCAGAATCTACATAAATTACCTGGCCTGTAATACCGCTAGATAGGTCGCTACAAAGGAAAGCAGCCGTATTGCCTACCTCTGTCTGCGTCACCGTACGCCGCAGTGGCGCAACGTCTTCTACATGGTGAATCATGTCCAAAATGCCGCCAATTGCTGATGAAGCCAGCGTCCGAATTGGGCCAGCCGAAATGCCGTTTACCCGAATATTTTGTGGGCCTAAGTCAGCCGCCAAATAGCGCACGTTCATTTCTAGCGCTGCCTTTGCAACACCCATGACGTTGTAGTTAGGGATCACGCGCACGCCGCCAAGGTAGGTCAGCGTGACGATGTTGCCACCATCAGGCATCAGTTCTTTGGCACCTTTGGCTAGCTGAACCAAAGAATAGGCACTAACGCTGAGAGCTAAATCAAATCCAGCACGTGAGGTATCGCTAAAAGCCCCGGTCAAATCGTCGCGGTTAGCAAACGCTAGGCAGTGAATCAAAATGTCAAACTTGCCCCACTTTTCTTTCACCGTATTAAACAGTTCGCCCACCTGATCATCGTCTTGCACATTGCACGGCAAAAACAGGCTGGGCTCGAGGGGCTCAGTAAGCTTTTTGACCTTGCCCTCAGCGCGGCCTTTATCATCAGGCAAATAGGTAACGCCAATTTCTGCACCTGCGGCGTGGAGCTGTTGGGCAATGCCCCAGGCGATGGAGCGGTTGTTAGCGATGCCGGTAACAAGGGCTTTCTTTCCGGTCAGATCTAGCATGAATCTTTTGTTCTTATACGGTTTTTCTGGGCTCTAGGAGCATACTGAAAAACGGGGATCTCACGATAGGGTTCAGTCAAAGGAAGTTCAAGGTCGGTTCGCAAGAAATTTGATAGGATTGTGGGTTGCGTCAGCTTATGCGGCAGCGTTCTATCGCTAGCGGCTAATACCGTCAAAAACCAGATATTTGATACATTTAGGCTCAATTCGGTATGGAATAATACAAAACGTGACTCTGCCCATGAGTTTTAGTGTTACTACGATAGAGTTAGCATCTCGTAACAATTAAATTTGATATCAGTGCTGATTTTGCTTGCTCGCTGCGTCTTCTAGTTACTTAGTTTAATTACGGCTAATGACTGATGCGATCGCTAGGCAGGCTCTTTCTATTAGACCCCACCTTTTCGGTTCTCAAGTATGGTCTCGACAAGTCCCAACAAGCCCCTGTCTGAACTGTTCCGTGCGCTGGCTGGGGGCGGTTTGCCTCCTGTGGTTGAGTCTTATGAGCGTAATAAGACCATCTTTTTTCCAGGCGATCCGGCAGAGCGGATTTATTTTTTGACGAAGGGCGCGGTGAAGCTATCGCGCGTATATGAGGCGGGTGAAGAGATTACGGTGGCGCTGCTGAGAGAAAACAGCGTGTTTGGCGTGCTTTCGCTGCTGACCGGGGAGCGTTCTGACAGGTTTTATCATGCGGTTGCGTTTACGCCGGTTGAGCTGCTGTCGCTACAGGGCGATCAGGTAAACCAGGCGCTGATGGAAAATCCTAATCTGTCGGCGCTGATGCTGCGTGGGCTTTCCTCACGGATTTTGCAGACGGAAATGATGATTGAAACGCTAGCGCATAGAGATATGGGCTCGCGGCTGGTAAGCTTTTTGCTGATTTTATGTCGAGACTTTGGGGTGCCGGGAAATACGGGTATCACAGTGGATTTGAAGCTGTCGCATCAGGCGATCGCAGAGGCAATCGGCTCTACTCGCGTCACCGTCACCCGGCTGCTCGGCGATCTTCGCGAAAAAGACATGATCTCTATCCACAAAAAGAAAATCACGGTGCACGATCCGGTCACGCTATCGCAGCAGTTTACCTAGTACGCTGATTACGTACATCAGTAACGGGCAAGCGATCGCCAGCGAAGAATGACAGGATTTGTATTAATCTTTGCGGTGGCCTGCCTGGGCGGTGTGATTGCGACGGTGGGCGATCGCATCGGTATGAAGGTGGGCAAATCGCGCCTGAGCCTGTTCAACCTGCGGCCCCGCCAAACGGCCACGCTAGTGAGCGTTGGCACCGGTGTCATTGCCTCATTTTCAACGCTGATGCTGCTGATTGCGCTCGATAGTCAGCTCCGTAAAGGGCTCTTTCAACTGGATGATATTCAAGAGGAGCTAGCAGCGGCTCAGTCTGATTTGGAATCGACCCGCGCTGAAAAAGATGAGGTGGCTAGTACGCTCGCCGAAACCAAGCAGATGGAGAAAGAAACCAGCGCACGGCTGCTCGATATTAATGACTCTTTGCAAACTGCGATCGCTCGCGAAGAGGAAACGCTCGGGCGACTGATGGAAACGCAGGCGCAGCTTGGTGATGTTTCTGAGCAGGCGCTCAGCTTACGAGACGAAATTAACAGCCTTCGCGCAGAGCGTCAGGCGCTGCTAGATGAGCAGGCCAAAGTGCTCAATCAAATCACTCAGCGCGACCAGCAAATCGCCCAGCGTAACCAGCAGCTATCCGAACGCGACCGACAGCTAGCACAGCGAGCTAGAGAACTGGCACAAACCACGGCTGAACTCAGCGAGCGCGACCAAAAAATTGCCGAGCGCGACCAGCAAATTGCCGAGCGGGAAGGCCGCCTGAAAGACCTTCAGACCCAGCAGGCCTTTCTCTCCGAAGAAATTGGCAGATTAGAAGCTGAATTCCAGGGACTACGTTTGGGCAGCGTATCATTAGGCAAAAATGAAACCCTAGCGCTCATCGTGACGCTTGCCGATTCAGAAGCCGTCGCGCGACAAGCCGTAGAAGATGCACTGGCAACCGCCAATCAAGCTGCCATTCAGCAGGTTTTGCCCGGTGTAGAATCCATGAACTCTGTAGTCATTCGATTTGATGCCGACACGGCAGCTCAAATTGCAGCGTCCATCAACAGCTCGCAAGAGTACGTGATTAGAGTCTCTTCTGCGGCCAACTATATTGTGGGCGAGCCCTGTGTAAACGCGGCTTTTTCGCAAGGCACAGAGCCCTGTTTGCAGGTTAACTTAGAAGCGGCTGTCAACGAAGTGCTCTTTCAGCCAGGGGAAGTGTTGGCCTCACAATCTGTTGAACGTAACGTGAGCAATGAATCTTTGGTCGAGCGCTTTACGCTACTGCGAGCAACGGCTGAATTTCAGGCAAGAAGAAACGGAGTTATTCGCTATCAGCCTTTTATCGCCAATGGTCTTTCTGATCCGATCTTTAGCTTCTTAAGGCAAGTGCAAAGTCTTGAGGAGCCGGTTGAGATTCAAGCGATCGCCAGCCGCCCCATTTTCACCGCTGGCCCCGTCTATTTAGATCTTGCCGCCGTCCAAAACGGTCAAATTCTCTTTCGCACTAGAGACAACACACCATAGTCATACAAAAACAGTCATACAAAAACCATAGAACAGAGCTATGGAACTATGACGACTGCATACACCGCATCCTGAATCCAGACAAATGCAACAATCTGAAATGATTAGAAACACTGTTTTATAATCTGTAACAAAAACACATCAAAAAGAGAGTGTCTGCTCGTATTTTGATTAAGAAAACCGTACTTAACCCCTGATTTTGCTTACAACCTCACAAAATCTTTCAGTTAGTTACCGCTTCGACAAAAATTAAGTAAATCTATTATTTAGTGGCTAAAATGAATCAGCAGTTTCGGCACCACCAATTCTTATGAGGTGGGGATCGCTGGATTTTCTGTACACGCTATCGGAGCTTCCGCATGAAGTTTGAAGATATTTATCAGTTCTTTGAAGATCCACCACCGGTATACCTCAATAAAGAACTCGCTGTCTGCTACGTTCTCTCTGTTTTGACTCGGCATGACTCATACGGCACCGAACTTATTCACGCCATTGAGCAGGACTACCCCAACTATCGCCTGTCCGACACCGTACTCTACAGCGCCCTGAAGTTTTTAGAAAACCAGGCGTCGATTATGGGCTACTGGAAAAAAGTAGAGGGCAGAGGCCGTCCGCGTCGAATGTATCGGCTACGGCCCGACTGGCAGATGAAGGCACGTGAGCTGGCCGACCTTTGGCAGCGCTATATGGTCGGGCAACAGCAAAGCCTGCTGCGATCGCCACAGCAGGCCTATCAAAAAACAGCCATTCCTCAAACAGTGCCAGCTTCCGCAGAAATGAAGTACGCGGGCTCCTAAAATTTCGTCAAAGCTCGATAGTAGAAGGCCGTAGGAGATCACTTAGCAGTGTCTTCGACGGCCTTTTGTGTGAGTTCAAATCGACTGTGCTGGTAAAATACAAAGGTTCACTGGTGGGTAAATGCTTTGTTCTTTGACGATCCGGCCCGTTCTTCTACGCTGATTTTGACTAGCCTGATGGTCATTGGACTAGTCTTTTTTATCCGCGCCTCCACCAAAGATCGGATTGAAGTCGTGCAGCTAGGCTCTGTACAACAGGCAGATACGTTAAAGCAGGCTGTGGTGAAATACTTTTACAGCCGCGCATATCAGCCCGCAGCCGAGGCCACTAAGCCAGACGATAGCCCTGGCCCCACGATCATCAATGGAACGACACTCACAGGCATAGTGAGCCCAAGCATCTTTATGGCAGTATTTCTATCGGTGCTTGCAGCGGTGGGGTTCACCTGCCTATCGCTGGTGGTAACCACGCTGTACCCGAGCTGGGGTGGATGGCTGCTAGGGCTCGTTGCCGCATCACCTTTAGCAGGCGTATTTTACTGGCGCAAGTCCAGCCGCCCCGAAACGATTGTATTTAAGGTGGAGCCGTTAGACGATGCCCGCGATGGCGATGAAGGACTGCGCTCTAAGCTGACGGTGAAAGGACATCGGGACGAGCTGGCTGATTTGGAGAACACGTTTGCACAGACAGATGTGAAAGAGTGGGCAGGATTAAGAAAGCTGGACTCCTAAATACTTGCCCTCAACAAATACTGAGTCTCAATAAAAAAAGAAGGCCTAAGTTGTCTTAAGCCTTCTTTCTTACTTTAGTGATTTTTCTGTTGAAAGCCTAGCTCGAAACCGCTAGCTCTTCTTCGTCCTCGGTCATAAGCAGACGAAGACTCGGGAACAAAAAGTGATTTTCTTCAACGTACTGAGCACCAAACAGGCCTTTCTCAGCCCAAAAATAGCGATCAGTAGTGTGCTCGTTGCGCTTTACAAGCAATAGCGCGGGCGGACAAATTCCTTGAGCGTGGATGTAGTTTCGAGCCGCTGTAACAGGCTTTTCTTCACCGCTTTCGATGCTGAACTGAGGAACTGCTTCTAAAATGCGACGCCCTTCTAACCGACGGCGACTTTTGCGCTTACGTCTTCGTGCCAAGTTTTCTACCTCTTGTACCGTTTAGCCATGCCACAGGAACGAAATGTAGTAACTGCTACATTCGATCATGGCCTTGCAAAATATAGCAGGTGCAACTTAAAATTTCAAGCTGGCTTAAGCATTGCTGCTGCTGGCGACATCAGTGAGCCATTTATAAACTAGAGTGCTGATATCACTGACGTTGTGACAGATTGTGCGGATTCAATATCCGCAGCACTGGTCGGTACCCCAATCAGAAAACTTGTAACAAACTTAACAATATTTTGACTGAAGTTTATCGAGTGCGCTAAACATGACGGCGATCGCGAGCCCTGAATTTATATCGCTGTGTCGAACTCAGCTACAGATGCTTACCCAGCGCCTGAGCGAATCTTCTGCGGCGCTATATATTGCAGATGTTTTATCCCAGGAAGGAGAGTCGTCTAACTTTGTACCGGTTGTCAGTTATCCAGAGCCTGTGGAAAGCTGGGTCGCTAATTTTGAGCGCGCAACGCCTTGGTCACAGGGGAGGAAAACGCGCGATCAAGCAGTTCAGCTAGCGCTACCGGGTGAATCGTCAGCGATCGCGGCAGAGCGCGTCATTCAGCAGAGTCCATCCAACCCGTCTAATACGGAGGCGCTGCCTGAAACCGACTTTCGGTGGCCTCATATTTTACAGCCTGAGCAGCAGCTCGTGATGCCGCTGGTGTACACCGATGTGGTGGTTGGCTTGCTGGTCGCCGTACGTCCCGATAGAGCTTGGCAAAACGAAGAGCGCAGGTACTTAGAAATGGTGGCGCAGTCGCTAGCAGGCGGCTGCGTGCTGGAGCGACGAAACCAGTGGCTACAGAGCCAAATTGCCCATAAACGGGGCCTGCAAAGTCGTCAGTCCGAAGTCTTTCATAACTTGCTGCACCAGTTTCGCAACCCACTCACGGCAGTGTCTACCTTTGGTCAGCTACTGGTAAAACGGTTAGACCCAGAAGATACGAATCAGCCGATTGCAACGGGCATTGTTAGAGAAAATAAGCGCCTGCGCGAGCTGGTGACCCACTTTGATGAGGCCGTTGCGCTAGGGGACGCGGAGCTGATAGCAGAGGCAGGAGAGAAGGCCGCAGCGAGGACAGCACTGTTACCGGGACAGTCTGCACTTAGTCAGCTATCGGCACAGTCGCTCGATCAGTCGCTTGGGCAGCCGCTACTGTCTGCAGAAAAAGGGGTGTCTGCAGAAAAAGGGGCGGAGCTGGGCCATCCGCTAACGCTATCGGCACAGTTTTTGCCTGATATTGTGGGGCCAGTGCTAGCGGTTTCTGAGATTGTTTCTAGTGAGAAAGGGGTGAAGCTGTACGCCCAGGTAACTTCAGATACGCCGCTGGTATGGGGAGAGGAAGCGGCCTTAGGTGAGGTGGTGAGCAATCTGGTGGACAATGCCATTAAGTACTCACTGGCGGGGGCGCAGGTGTGGGTACAAACGGGGGTGAGCCGCGTGGGCAGCAGCCAGCAGCCAGGGATGCACTACCAGGGAATTGTCGTCGGTGATACCGGGCCGGGTATTCCAGAGACGGATTTGGGGCGTTTGTTTGAGCGAAACTATCGTGGGGTGCAGGCGGCGAGTGATATTCCGGGGACGGGGCTAGGGCTGGCGATCGCGCAATCTCTAGTTCACGAAATGCAAGGTGACATTGAAGTGATTAGTCCTGCAGTAGGAACCCCCTGGATGCCGACGGCTAGCATGTTGGGGCAGGAGGATGTCACTGACCTTGGCACTGGCCTTGGCACTGGCCTTAGTACTGACCTTGCTGCTGGCCCTGGTAGCGTCTTCATCGTGTGGCTTTTGGAAGTTGATCTGGGCCGTTGATTTGAACAGTTAATGGATTGGCTAGGATTTGGCGGGGCGATCGCCTGAGGCTCTTGCCGAAGTGATCTTACGCAGCAAGTCAAACCAAAAGCTGGCACCCATTGAAAGCGCTAACGCCGTAATTGACCAGCCCACAAGCCGCTGAGGAATGTAGGGCACCGGCCAATTCACTTCCGCTTTTTGCTGCGCGTTAAGCACACTTTGGGTTCGGCCAATGGGCAGCGGATAGTCGGCTAAAGCTTCTTCTACTGCTGTGCCAACAGAACTCAACTCATCCTCAATCTGCTCAGAGAGATCGTCCATAGATAGCTGACGCGACAGGGCTTCAACGCTATCGAGCTGACGAAGTTCTAGCTGGTCGGCACTTTGTAAAATGCTGCTGCGAATGGCTTGATCGGAGCTGAGGCGATTGAACATATAAAAAGTGTCGGCGTTAACAGTGAAGGCGATCGCGAACCCGATCATCAGGCCCACGCCTTTCACGTTTCGCCGGTACACGCCGCTGGCTCGCTCCATCCCATGGTTAAACCAGTCTTCAACCTCTGTCTGTAGCTGCTGCAGCTCAGCGCCTCTGTTTTTCACCCGAGTTTCAGCCCGAGTCCCCAGCGTCGCCAAGCTTTCTCTGAGGCGGGGTGGAATCACTTCCTGCTGCACTTTTTTTAGCGCCCCAAGTACCGCGCCTCCTTCCTTATGAGCAATGGCCACCAGCTCAGCATACGTAGCGCTATTAGGATCTAGCAGCGAGGTTAAATCACCCAGACTAGGTCTAATTCTAGTCAGCAAAGCCTCTGTTTTTTGGCTATGGCCATCTATGCCGCTGCGCAGATAGCGCACCCGTTTAATAAAAGACTGAGCCACCGCTGATTCCTGCGAGCTAGGGGAAAGGGGCAGATCGCTTGCCATTGATTCAAACGTCTGTAGCTCTAGCGATAGCTGCTCTAGCGCGTCATCCAGGGTAAGGCGGCGATCGCGCAAATCATTCAAAATCTGCTGCGTTTCGCGATCAAAGTAGGCCATCTCTGCGGTCAGTAAGTCCTCTCGGCCCAGTCGCGCTCGCAGCTCGTGCACCATGTTATGAAGCGGACGCTGCACATCGCTCTCTACAAAATTTTGGAAGCGCGATCGCACTAACAGTCGTTGAAAATCCGCAAGCTGAAGGCGGTCGATCAGACTTGTGGCAAACGTTTCGGCTGGAATGTAAGAAGGGCCGCTAGTTTTTCGCCCAAAGATATTACGACTAAACGTGAGCATCCGATATACCGCCCCAATACCGTGCAAAATAGCTCTGAGCCAGCTAGCGATCCGGCCCTGGGCTTCGTAGTTCAAGTTCTCGATCAGCGAACTGCTGTAGAGGCGATCGGCCAGGGTTTTAGCATCTTTAGTGTTTTGGCGATCGCCCTTGGCCCGCGCGTTGAATCCATCACCGGCCAATAGCTGTTCAATAGAGCGCTTAAGATGCTCTGCTCGCCACTGAAATAGCGCACTCAAAATCTCTTGAATTTCACTGGCCACCAAGCTCAGCGTGAGATAGATAAAAATTAGCCCAATGGCGATTTCTATAACAATTGGTAGGCTCATAGCTTCAACTCGCGCGTCAATCCTTTGTGCATCCGCAGATGCAAGCGGCTACACCCTACCACTTATGGTGTTAGCCAACAGACAGCACAAATTACCTGTCAAAAGCAGATGCTTGGAAAGCAGCTTATTTGTAAACACAAATCCAGCCTCACTCAAGGGCTAGTCATCGCCTGCTTCCCCATCTATATCGCCTACATCGCCTGTATCCTCGCCATCCGCATCTACCTGTGTGAGACGGATGTGCTTCCGGCCCAATGAAATTTCAAACTCGTCACCAGGCTGAAGATTCATTTGCTTGGTGTAGGCCGAGCCAATAAGCAAGTTGCCGTTCGACTGCACGGTAATGCGATAGCTAGCGCTGCGGCCCCCACGTCCATTGCCACTTTGAGTACTGTCAATCTGAATTCCGGCGGCTTCACTAAGTGCCTTTAGGAACTTCATCATATTGACGCGGGTAACGCCCTTTCTCGTAACGGTGTAATACCCGCAAATTTTAGCTTTCTCTTCTTTACTCAGGTGCTCTAGCTCTTTAACCTTTTTAAGCAGTGCTTTACCCTTTAGGGCATCCATATCTGGGTCGTTAACCATTCACTCAATTCTCTAAGCTGACAGCAGATGGAAATAACAAAGGCAAGTACTTGCAGATAAATTGCTTCACTTTCCTAAGCTGCTTTTTGTTCTTTTAATGCTACTCGAGATGTTGCTCTTATTGTCAAACCGCTCGTTATTAAAGCCCCTGTTGTTAAATCACTTTGAGCGTTTTGGATTTTAACATGAAAGCATATTCCTAAACTGTAGTAAACAGCCCCAAAAAAATGTCAAAGTCAGTCGTCAATAAAGACCTGATTTACCGACATTATTAATCACAAAACATCTTTGAAATGTTACTGCAACGGGCTTATTCTTTAGCTGAAAGAGTCTGAAAGAGCTAGGTTTAAAGGGGAAAATATTTCAAGCAATATTGGTTTTGCAGGGCAGGTTATCATCGCGAACTCTATCGAGCCAAAAACTGGGCCAAAGCTTATAAAGCTTACGACGCGCGGTCACTATAGCGTTAAGGCGCTGCTAGATTTGAGCCTTCAGCCGGTGGGCCAAGTGTCTTCGGTGAGCGCCATTTCCCAACGGCAAAGTTTGCCTGCGCCCTACTTAGAAAAGCTGTTGATTGAGATGCGTAGGGCGCACCTAGTCACATCAGTGCGCGGTGCCCACGGCGGCTACCGACTCGCCAAGCCGCTGGCCCAAATTTCGCTTGGCCAAATTTTAGAAGCTGTCGGTGAATCAACTAGTGCGATCGCCCACGACATCACAGATGGGCAGGCCGAAGACTGGGTGACTTCTATGCTGTGGCAGCGCCTCCACCAAAAGCTCAAAGAAGCTCTGTACAGCATCACACTTGAAGACCTTTACTACGACGCGCGGAGCTGGCAGGCCGCTCAAGGGGAAGGTGCTAGTTTTGTGGTCTGAGATGGTTTCAGCGTGGCCTGAGATGGCACCTGAAGCAGCCGTGCTACTGGCGGCGGCACTGCTCGATTTTATCGTAGGCGATCCTTGGAGCTGGCCTCATCCGGTACAGGCAATGGGAAAAGTGATTAGCACCTACAGCCAGTGGATTTTAAAGCAGCCGCTCTCTCGTAAATTGATGAAACTAGGGGGGGTGGGATTAGCCTGCCTGCTCATTGGCGGTAGTGGTGGGCTGGTATGGTTTTTTCTAGAGTACTTAGAGCGTTGGTCTATTTGGATACAGGGAGCTACTGCTGTAGTGCTACTGGCAAGCTGCTTTGCCGGACGAAGCTTGCGCAAGGCGGCTGAAGAGGTTTTGCACCTCCTAGCGGCAGGTGACCTGGCGGCGGCGAGAAAAACGCTGGCAATGTATGTGGGCCGGGACACTGATCGGCTTAGCGATCGCGAAATCCAAAGGGCGATATTAGAAACCGCTAGTGAAAATGCCATTGATGGTGTGCTAGCTCCTTTATTTTACGCACTGGTAGGGGCGTTTTTGGGTGGAGTGTCGGGGAGCGCGAGTATGGCGATCGCCTACAAAGCCGCCAGCACTCTAGACTCCATGGTGGGCTACCGCGAGGCCCCTTATACTGACCTTGGCTGGTTCAGTGCGCGCCTTGAAGACGGACTCACCTGGTTACCCTGCCGATTAAGCGTGTTCACAATTGCGCTACTCTCTGGCCATCCTAAGCAGGTCATTGCCCTTTGCTGGCGCGATGCGAGAGCCGATCCTAGCCCCAATGCTGGGTGGAGCGAATGCGCCTATGCCGCTGCGCTCGGCGTGCAGCTTGGCGGGCCAAACACGTATCGCGGCCAGCTCAAAATCAAGCCGTATCTGGGTAATGCGAATCGAGATATTACACCAGAGATTGTGATTGAAGCGCTACGGCTAACCCGCTGGAGCTTCCTAAGCCAGCTCGCTGTTGGGATTGGAGGAATGCTAATTTATTGTCTAACGATTTTTTAGCTCTTTCGCTAGCAAGCCAACAGCAGCTTGCCCTATATTGATAGGCTCGTGAAAGAGTCACACATGGGTTTGTTTTGTTAATTCAACTGCTAATGCAACTGCAATTAAATGGTGGCTTGCAAGCCTTACTTATCTCACCTTTGATGAGCATTTATAAAGCAAAAACCGCTGATGGTTGGCACTGCAGCAAGCTGAGTCCAATCAAGCTATGAATTCTGTAGAAAATCGACTTTAAATCATAGACTTCACTGCTCAGTGTCTCAATATATTTGACTTAAGGCCCGTTTCTTTTTCTTTCTTTGGGGAGCTTCGATCGATCTTATGGTTCAAAAAGTTGTCAGTATTCTATCGGCTGAAGATATTCGACGCACGCTTAATCGGTTAGCTTCAGAGATTGTTGAGCGTACGGAAGATCTGAGCAATTTAGTGCTCCTCGGGATCAGAACGCGCGGTGTTCCACTAGCTGATCTGCTGTGCGAGCAAATTCAGCGACTGGAGGCAATTTCAGTGCCAAAAGGCGCGCTAGACATCACCTTTTATCGCGATGATCTCCACAAGATAGGCGTACGGACTCCTGGCAAAACTGAAATCCCTTTAGACTTAGCAGGTAAAACGGTCGTACTCGTTGACGATGTTATCTACAGCGGACGAACGATTCGCGCTGCGCTCAATGCGGTGCACGACTATGGCAGGCCTGCCACCATTCGCTTAGCAATACTGATTGATCGGGGCCATCGGCAGGTGCCGATTCATCCCGATTTTGTCGGCAAGCAGCTACCGACAGCAAGTGATGAAACCGTGCAGGTGTTTGTGCAGGCTATTGACGAGCGAGATGGCGTGCAGCTAACGCAGCCGTAGCCGTTTTTCCGAGTGCTGTCGGCTCACTTTACGATATGTTTGATCGCGTCAAACCTGACCCTGAGAGTGCGGTAGGTTAAGACTTACCTATACCCGCTATGTGAGATATCGAACCGTGAGCCTGTCTGCTGCACCCTCATCAGAACTTACAGCACAAGCTGCTTCAGAGACGCAAACGCGAAAAGCCGATCACCTGCGGGTGTGTTTGGAAGAAGATGTTCAGAGCCATCGCATCACCAATGGGCTCGAGCACTATCGGTTTACGCACACCTGTTTGCCAGAGCTGAACAAAGCTGATATTGACATTTCTTCGACTTTTTTAGGGAAGGCGATCGCCACCCCCCTGCTCATTTCTTCGATGACGGGCGGCACCGAACAAGCTCGGGTGATCAACCAGCGATTAGCTATCACGGCCCAGCGTTTTGGGTTGGCCATGGGTGTTGGCTCTCAGCGCGTAGCCGTCGAAAATCCCGCTTTGAACGAAACTTTTTCGGTGCGACGGTACGCCCCCGACGCGCTGCTATTTGCCAACTTAGGCGCAGTACAATTGAATTACGACTACGGCATTAGCCAGTGCCAAAAGGCAGTCGACGCTATTGAAGCAGACGCTTTGATTTTGCATTTAAATCCGCTGCAAGAGGCGGTGCAAACCGAAGGTGATGTGAACTTTAAAGGGCTATTTGACAAAATTGAGCAGCTTGTTGGCCTGCTGCCCGTGCCGATTGTCGCCAAAGAAGTGGGGAATGGCGTTTCGGCGGTGATGGCCAAGCGGCTGTTGAGCATTGGGGTGGCGGCAATTGATGTCGCTGGAGCCGGGGGTACGTCTTGGGCCAGGGTAGAAAGCGAGCGAGCTAAAGACGCTAAGCAGCGGCGGCTAGGCAATACCTTTGCTGACTGGGGC
Organism: Phormidesmis sp.; assembly: GCA_051860365.1. Classification (GTDB taxonomy): domain Bacteria; phylum Cyanobacteriota; class Cyanobacteriia; order Phormidesmidales; family Phormidesmidaceae; genus Phormidesmis. Next base: position 21,307 of record JBHYED010000003.1, on the reverse strand, counting down.
ATTCCAACGGCGGAGTGCATTACCAGCATTCGAGCGTTATCTAATCCCAAGGCCAAGGCGATACCGCTGATTGCTTCGGGCGGGCTGCGGAATGGGCTAGATGCGACAAAATCACTCGCACTGGGAGCAGATTTAGCGGGACTGGCGCTGCCGTTTTTGCAGGCGGCGGGTCAGTCGGAAGAAGCCTTAGCTGAGCTGTGTGAGGCACTGATTGCCGAGATTGTGACGGTATTGTTTTGTACGGGGTGCGGCAGCTTGGGCGAGCTGCGGCAGGCAGGCATTATCCAACGGCTTTAGCGAACTTTTTAGCGGTCAATCGGCTGTCTTCCTATAGATAGCGCTACCTTAGATGAATTCACACCATAAAATAGGCCGGGGAAGCCGGACGGGATCAACCGATGCGAGATTTCTTCAAAGTTGCTGCTGCTAGTGCGGTAGGTACAGTCGTTGGGCTCTTTAGCCTGCTGCTGCTGTTGGGCCTTGGGGCCTTTGGCCTGGTGGGTGTGCTGCTCTCTTCAAACAACTCAGAGCCTGAAGTGGAGCTGGAAGACAAGTCGGTGCTGGTGTTTGATTTGGACACGGATATTGTAGACGGGGTGCCTCCCGAGGCGGGAGCGCTGTTTGAGCTGTCTGGCGGACGGCGTTCGGTATCGACGTATAGCGCTTTGGCAGCGATCGCGGCGGCGGCTGAAGACGACAAAATTTTAGGCATTTACCTCCAAGGATCGCCGCAAGAAGGTTTAGCCACGCTGAAAGAAATTCGTACCGCGCTTAGTACGTTCAAGGACTCGGGAAAACCGATTTGGGCGTATAGCACTGGCTTTGATGAGAATGACTATTATATTGCTTCGGTGGCCGACAACCTGGTGCTTGCGCCCGTTGGCCTGGTGGAGATAAATGGGTTTAGAGCAGAGACTCAGTTTTTAGGCAATGCGCTCGATAAGTATGGTGTGGGCGTGCAGGTGCTCAGGGTGGGCAAATATAAGTCGGCGGTAGAGCCGTTTACCCGATCGCAAAGCAGTGCGGAGTCCAAGCAGCAGACGCAGGCTTTGATTGGGGATTTTTGGAAGGACTTTTTACAGACGGTGGCAGGCGATCGCGATATCACCGCCGAGCAGCTACAAACCATTGCCGACGCTGGCGGCTTAGTAGAAGCAGACGCGGCGCTCTCTTCGGGCCTAGTCGATCGGCTGGGCTTTTATGACGATGTGCTCACAGGGTTAAAGACGTTAACGGGAACTGAAGAAGAAGATATTGAGGCGGATGCGTTTGTAGAGGATGAGAAAGATGTGTTTCCTCAGACGTCTTTGGCAGACTATGCGCAAATTGCGGGGCGGGAGCGCGATCGCAAAAATAACGCAGACGATGCGGTTGCAGTGGTGTACGCCGAAGGTGGCATTGTGATGGGTGAGGAAACGCAGCCCGGATCGATCACCTCTGAAGGGCTGGCTTCGACGCTGCGAAGGGTGCGCAAAGATGAAGACATTAAGGCGGTAGTGCTAAGAGTCAACAGCCCAGGCGGCAGCGCTCTAGCCTCTGAGATTATTACGCGAGAGGCCAAATTACTCGCTGAAGAAAAGCCTTTGATTGTGTCGATGGGAGACTATGCAGCCTCCGGTGGCTATATGATTTCGGCTCCGGCGGCAAAGATTATGGCCTCGCCCACTACAATTACCGGCTCTATCGGCGTGTTTGGCCTACTGCTGAACTTTCAAGAAATTGCCAACAACAACGGCATCACCTGGGACGTGGTAAAAACAGCAAAGTTTGCCGACATGCAAACGGCATCACGGCCACAGACAGAAGCCGAGCTAAACATTCAGCAGGGCTATGTAGATACGCTCTATGACCGATTCATGACGATTGTGGCAGAAGGGCGTGATGTGCCCAAAACTCGGGTTAGCCAGGTGGCACAGGGCCGCGTTTGGTCAGGAGAGGACGCGATTCAAGCAAATTTGGTCGATGAGCTGGGCGGATTGAATGATGCGATCGCCCTGGCTGCTACCAGCGCAGACCTAGAAGACCACGCCGTTCGCGAGTTTCCCCGCTTTCCTTCTTTTGAAGAACAGCTCATTGACAGCATTTTCGGCGCTGGCATCACCAGCAGCCTGACTCGGTTGCCCTGGAATAAAGATCCCCTGACAGACGAGCTATTGAAGCTGCGTGAAGAGTTTACGCTGTTAGAGTCACTGAACGATCCGAATAACACGTATATGCGCCTGCCATTTACGACAGATATTGAATGACTTAGTGGCTACCGAGTGACTACCGGGTGGCTACCGAGTGACTACCGAGTGACTATCGAGTAATGATTATTGAGCCGCTGCCTCTAGCCAGCCGCCGCTCAGCACTACCGTGAGTGACATAAACACAATCAGCAATAGCCAAGTTGCTCTGTTGAGCGTTTCTTCGGCACTTTTTGTGCTGGTAAATAGCTGAGCCTGACCGCCTAATGCGCCCAAGCCGTCACCTTTGGGGCTGTGTAGTAAAACGAGTACGCACACACCGACGGCCGCGATCGCCCAAATAATCTTAATAACCGTAATTATCGCCATGATAAATCCTTCCTAACTAACTTCTGAGCGGAGTCAAAACCAGCCGCAAACCTAAATTTCTGTTTCCATCTTACCCTTAGCGCTGCAAAGAAACCTTCACCGGCGAGCGGCTTGGCTTATACTCCGCCACCGGCTGCAAAATCATCGAGCGCCCGGTCATATCCTCCGGAATCGGTAGCTGCAAAATCTCTAAGATAGTCGGTGCTACATCAGCCAAACACCCGCCTTCTCGTAGCGCCACCTCACAGCCATGTCCAGGAATCTTGAGGCCCTCGCCCTCAACCAAAATAAAGGGCACTGGGTTGGTCGTATGCGCCGTCCAAGGCCTGCCCTGCGCATCGTGCATGTATTCAGCATTGCCATGGTCAGCAATAATCAAGGCCGTGCCACCCACTCGGCCAATTGCCGACAGCAGCCGCCCTACTTCATGGTCGACCTCTTGCAAAGCTGTGATGGTTTCGTCCATTTTGCCCGTATGACCGACCATATCTGGATTAGCGTAGTTCATCACAATCAGCGAGTACTTTCGCGTATTCAGGGCGCCAACTGCCGCATCGGTCACTTTCTTCGCCGACATTTCAGGATCTTTGTCGTAAGTTGCCACCATTGGGCTCGGCACCAGCTCGCGATCTTCACCCGGCAAGGGCTCCTCTAGGCCACCATTAAAAAAGTAGGTGACGTGCGCGTACTTTTCAGTTTCAGCCGTACGAAACTGCTTTAGCCCATGAGCCGCAATCACCTCGCCTAAAATATTGTCTAGGCTTTGGGGAGCAAACGCTACGCCTACTGGCAAAGACGAATCGTACTGCGTCATCGTAACGAACGACAGCGGCAAAACAGGGTCTCGATCAAACCCTTCAAACTCGCGTTTCACAAAGGCTTGTGTAAGCTGTCTAGCTCGATCTGGACGAAAGTTAAAGAAGATCACGCCATCACCAGCTTCTACCGCGCCTGGTGCTAGTCGCATAGGCTCAACAAACTCGTCGTTGATGCCGTTTTCATAGGAGTCTTTGAGCGCGTCCACGACGGAAATTGGATGGCTCGCTAGTTCAGCAGAGGCCTCCTCGGTCATCACCCGATAGACCTTTTCAATACGATCCCAACGGTTATCACGATCCATGGCGTAGTAGCGACCGCTCAGCGTCACTAGTTTTCCGATCCCCATGCTATCAACCGCCTGTTGCAGCTTTTCCACTGCGATCGCCCCTTCGGTAGGCTGCGTGTCACGCCCATCTGTAATGACGTGCACACAAACTTCAGTCAAGTCCTGCACCTTGGCCATTTCTAATAGGCCAATCAGATGGTCGAGGTGAGAGTGCACACCGCCATCCGAGCACAGTCCTATTAGGTGCAGCTTGCTCTTTGCATAGCGCACTTTTTGGCACACTTCGAGCAGTGCCGGATTTTCCTGAATCGTTTTTTCTTCTACTGCATCTGAAATGCGAACCAGCTCTTGAGGCACTACGCGGCCTGCACCAATATTGAGGTGGCCAACCTCCGAATTGCCCATTTGTCCATGTGGCAGGCCCACATCTTTACCAGAGGTGTTGATGGTCGTGCGGGGATAGGTTTCCCACAGGCTATCCATCACGGGGGTCTTTGCCTGGACAACGGCATTGCCGCTGCCTTCTTCCCGGCAACCCCATCCATCTAGTATCACAAGCACCATGGGGGAAACAGGCGAGTCTGCCATACCAGAAAATCCTCTACAATTTGCAACGGTCTAGAGACGCTTTGTCTGGGCATCTAAGCCAGTATGCGACTCCTTTAATTTGGGTCAAAAATAAAAATATTGAGCACCGTATCTTTGCCAAATGCTACCGACATTGGCACCATTGAGTGAAGTCTAAATCGAGAGAAACACCGTAGCGCCATTCCCAAGCAATTGGTGAAATTCAAGGGTTTTAATTTAGGAAGCTTTAAGCGAGATGCTTTACAAAGCAAACGATTTAGAGGGTGTTAAACGGCTTTTTCAAATGGGGTAGCGATCGCTTTAGAAAGTGAATAGCACAGTTACCTAAAAACGACGTGTATCTACTTAGATATTTAACATGAGTTTCTCAGAAAATAAAGCGCTGCCAGTCAAACTGCTTATAGCGTTTGCCCGGCAGCGCTACGTTTATCTCTAGATAATTCTCAATGATTTCTATTTAGCCAGCCGCTTTTGCTTTGCGCTTTTCACGCTGTTTCTCACGCTTAGCCGCCGATTTAGCCGCCTTGTCAGCCTCTATTTTCTCTAGCTTTGCCCGTTCTTTCTCTTCGGCAATTTTATCGAGGTAGTAGCGATAGTCGCCCCGATATAGCCGCAGCTCACCGTCGCGAATCTCAACAATTTTATTGGCAACTTGAGACACGAAATAGCGATCGTGAGACACAATCAGCGCTGTCCCATCATAGTTTTTCAGCGCGTTCTCCAGCATCTCTTTGGCTGGAATATCCAGATGGTTAGTCGGCTCATCTAAAATCAGCAGGTTCGCAGGCTGCAAAAGCATTTTAGCCAGCGCTATTCTCGCTTTCTCACCACCACTGAGCGCTTCTACGTTCTTAAAGGCGGCGTCTCCACTAAACAAAAAGCGCCCAAGCAGCGTCCGCACTTCTTCGTTTGTCCAGTCGGGTACTTCGTCGTGAATGGTATCCATCACTTTTTTCGATAGATCGAGCGCTTCGGCTTGATTTTGCTCAAAGTAGCCCGGCAGTACATTGTGCGCGCCCATGCGGACGATGCCTTCATCAGGATTTTCAATGCCGGTAATGAGCCGTAGTAGCGTGGACTTGCCTGCTCCGTTGGGGCCAACGAAGGCAATGCGATCGCCTCTTTCTACCTCAAGCGATGATCCCAAGAACAAAATCTTCTCACCATAGGTATGCGTCATATCTGAAATGGTGACCACTTCTTGACCGCTTCTAGGCGCAGGCTGAAACTGAAACTGAAGGCCACGCAGGTCAGCCGTAGGCGCTTCAACTCGCTCAACCTTGGCAAGCTGCTTCTCTCTACTTTTAGCCTGTGTACTGCGTGTAGCACTCGCTCGGAACTTATCGACAAAGGTTTGCTGCTTGGCAAGCTCCTTTTGCTGGCGCTCATAGGTGCTAAGTTGAGCCGCTTGGCTTTCAGCTTTTTGCGCTAGATACGTGCTGTAGTTACCCAGATAGGTAGTAGAGATGCCGCGCTCGGTTTCAACGATAGAAGTACACAGGCGATCTAAAAACTCTCGGTCATGAGAGACAATCACCATTGGGATCGTCAGGCCTTTGAGGTAGGTTTCTAGCCACTCAATGGTTTCCAGGTCTAAGTGGTTTGTGGGCTCGTCGAGTAGGAGTAAGTCTGGCGACTGTAGCAGCACCTTGCCGAGGCCCATGCGCATTTGCCAGCCACCGCTGTAGGAGCTAACCAAGCGCTCGCCAGCGTCACTGTCAAAGCCCATCTCAGGCAGAATTTTTTCGATCCGGGCCTCTAGTCCGTAACCGTCTAGGGCCTCAAACTGTCGCTGCTTTTTATCAAGCTGGTGAATCAGCTTATCGAGTTCTTTAGCATTTGCCTTTTCCATTTTCATTGGAATTTCGGCTAAGGCGTGCTGAATTTTATTGGCCTCAGCAAAGACCGTCCAAAATTCTTCTCTAACCGTGCGTCGGGGATCGACCTCAAATTCTTGGTTGAGCGCGGCAATGTGCATTCCACCAGGACGAACGATTGTGCCAGTAGTGGGCTCAATTTCGCCTTGAATGATTTTAAGCTGGGTCGATTTTCCAGCACCGTTAACGCCTACGAGGCCAACACGTTCTCCAGTTTTGACTTCCCAGTTAATGTCTTTTAAGACTTCACCTGTAGGATAAATTTTCGTGATTTTCTCTAGGCGCAGCATGTACAAAGCTCCGTAATGAAGGGTGTGTATGAATGTGGAATAAATGCGAGCCAGCCCGCTCATCAGCCTGCTCACTGGCTTGTTTCAACCGGCTTATTCCAACTGCCGAGCCATCCATCCAAATAACGGGCCAAATAATGGAAGATACGTGCGGGCCACAGTCAACATAGTGCGCTTAATTCACAAAGGGGTAGGTCGTAGAAAAGATGGCGACCGGTTGATAAAAACTTATTTTGCAATATCTTAACAAAAATGTTACAAAAGCGTTGAATTAAGTCGTTCTGTATAATTTCAGACACTGCAACTCCTCTGTGAGCATCTTTTAATATGTCGCCAATTCCTCAATTATCAGCTCTGGCTTCAGCCTCAGGCCTTTCGCTATTGGCTGCTTTCGGCGCGATCGCAATCAAGGCATTACCAGCAAAAGCTCAGCTCACAGCAGCAGAAATTGCGCAAACGCCTGTGCAGATTGTGCCTGCAAATCCGCTGCCAGCGCCAACACCTGGTTCTAGAACGCCCACAGAAGCCCTCCCAACGGAGGATCTAAATCTACAGGAAACAGAAGCTGAGCCAAACCAACTTAAGCCAGTGCCCCTTGTCACACCCGCAGCAGCAGGCAGCATCACCACCTATTCCGATGAGGGCATGTCGCTCGCCTTCCCAGCAGACTGGCAGGTTGAGATGGTTGAGAACGGATTGATGATCGCGAATGTCACCACCGTTGGTTCTGAGCTAGTGGCCACGCAGGTGGTGCGAATGGCCGCGCCGCCTGGGCCTGTCGTCAATGCCAATATCGATAGCTTTATTGAAGAAGGCTCTGCAGTTGGGCGTTATCGTACGGTGAATATTGACGGGCAAGAAGCACTGGTAATGTGGTTATCTGAAAGACCTAATGAGCTGACTGGGGCGATCGCGACCTTCATTGGCTACGGCGACGAAACCATTTTCCTGTTCAGCCGCTACTCTCCCGATAATGAAACCGCCGAAAGCGACATCCTACGCCTGCACACCTCTTTTGTGAATTTAGCAGCATCCGGTGACATGGCAGAAGACGCTGCAACGCCTGATGTTGAAACCGACCAATCGCTATAGTCCTTCGTTTCTACGGTTGCGACTCCTTTTTAGCGCTGCCCATCAAATACAGCAGTGCCATGCGGACAGCCACACCGCTAGCGACTTGCTTGGAAATTAAGCTGAGCTGAGGATCGTCCATCAAATCTGACGTGATTTCTACGCCCCTGTTGGTCGGGCCGGGGTGCATAATCTTGACATCGGGTGAGCAGTGTTTGAGGCGATCGCGCGTAATCCCAAGGCGCTGGTGATACTCCCGCAAGCTCGGCAGCAAATGGTCACTCATCCGCTCCTTCTGTAGCCGCAGCGCCATCACAAAGTCAGCGTCCTTCAGCGCAGCATCCAACTGCCAGTGCACAAACACCTTTCTTTTCACGACACCATCAGGCGTCTGCAAATCCGGCGAAAACGCTTCAGCAAACATCCTAGGCAGCAGCGTAGGCGGTGCAGCCAAATGCACTTCAGCTCCGCAAGCCGTCAAACTCCACAAATTGGATCTAGCCACCCGTGAATGCAAAATATCGCCCACGATCGCAATTTTCTTACCTCGCAAATCACCTATCGCTGGCTGATCTGGGTTTAAAGAATTGCAGATTGTCAGCAAATCTAATAAGGCCTGCGACGGATGCTCATGCTGACCATCACCCGCGTTGAGCACACCAACGCCCGAGCCCAGCCTATCCATTTCCTGCGCAATGGTCGCCGGTACGCCCGAGCCCGCATGGCGAATCACCATCAAATCAGTGCCCATCGCCAGGTAAGTTTTAGCCGTATCTAAAATGGTTTCGCCTTTGGTCAGCGATGAGCTACCCGGTGAAAAATTGAGCGTATCTGCCGACAGCCGCTTTGCAGCTAGCTCAAAACTACTGCGAGTGCGGGTAGACGGCTCAAAAAAAAGGTTGGCAACGACCTGTCCCTGAAGCGTCGGGACTTTTTTGGTTCGCCTTGAGAGCACCCCTTGAAAACTCACGGCGGTTTGTAGGACGCTTTCGTACTCAGCCGGGATAAAGTCAGCCAAGGAGATGATATGGTGCCGATTCCAGGGAAAATTAGTCATAGAGGAAAAAGTTGGGATGCGATCATGGTTAATCGCACGCAAAGTTTAACGAAAAGTCTGCAAAGCCTGTTCAAAGAATCCATCTCAAAGCTTTGCAAATTGGCACATAATCGCCTCAGGTCGGTCATCCGTTTTGTAGGATAAGGATATCTTTTATATAGTGCTGTACTCAGTATTTCGTCAGATGGTTCGGTTTCCAAAGTATTTTCCAGCGTGCTTTTCAGGGATCGCCCCCCGCAAGCTAGGGTCACGCAAAGTGAGCACTTCTGGTTTGGCAGGCCTAGCCCTGACGCTCAGCTTAGTAGTGGGCGGCTGCGCAACGGCTCCAGATACAGTCGTCGTAGAGCCCACGCCAACACCTGCCCCCGCCACCCAAGAACCCAGCAAGCAAACGCAGCCGCCCGCTGCTGATGCACCACCCAAGAAGCCAGCCGTCACGCAGCCTAACGGACAAGCTTCACCAGATAAGCCGTCGGCGGCTTCTGATGAAATGGTGACGGTTTCTGTGTACAAAATTGATGACCAGTGCAACAATTTTGTCGAAGAGTCTGTACAGGTTCCTAGCGATAAGGCCATTACAGAGGCCGTTGGTCAGGCGATGAGCGCAGTAGACTATAACGCGTTTAAGCTAGCGGGCTATCAGGTCAGCATTAATGGCAAAACGGCTGTGGTGGATATGCAGCTCGCACCAAGTTCACAGCGTCAGTTTGTTTCACTCTCTAGCTGTGAGCAAAGAGCGCTGTTTGGCAGCGTGGAAGAAACGCTCCTGAATAATCCTGATTGGAACGTAAACGCGGTGAAGTTTACAAATCAAGGCAAAGAGCTGCTGCTTTAAGTCTGCTGCTTAAAAGTAGATCTAGTGAGATCTACTGCTTAGAAACAGCCAAACTGTTTTTTAAATACCAGCGCCAGGGACGCTCTGCGGCCTTTGTAATCCCAATGCGCGTCGTCTGCACAATATCTTCGGGCGAAAGGGTATGGGTTCGGTGTTCTAGCCAAATGCCGCTGTCAGGATGGTAGACGACGCCGTCCAAGTCGCGATTAATATTTAAAGCTCTACATAGCTTCCCGGGCCCTGCTGCAATGCGGTGGGGCTTTTTGGTTTGCTTGGCATCTAATCCCGGTAGAATTGCATCTAGTTCCAAGGCCCGAATCAGAACGGCGCTGCCAGTACCAACCGGTTCGGTGACCACGTTCAGGCAGTGGTACATGCCGTAGATGAGATAGACGTAGCTATGACCGGGCGGGCCAAACATTGAGGCGTTGCGTTTGGTGGGGCCTTTGTAGGCGTGGCAGGCAGGGTCGTCAAGGGCGTAGGCTTCGGTTTCAACAATGAGGGCGCGAATGAGAGGGCCCTCGGGAATTTGGCGGATAAGGGTGCAGCCAATGAGATCGGGAGCGACTTGGGTAGAGGGGCGATCGCACCAATCCGCTTCAATATATTTGTCATAAACCATTAAGAATTAACACCCCGTTTAAAGCTAGTTGTTAGGATCACTTGCGAACTACCCTTTTTGGGACCTTTTTTGGAATTATTTTTTCACCCATGGATATTAAACTTGTGCTGTTTCTAATGACCGGCCTGTTTGCCGCCTGCTGCCTGTTTTTTGGCACTCGCAACGGCTTTTACGACTCTGAGGACTACCACGGTAATGGCTCTGCCCACTAACCGCACTTCCTCGCGCCTTAAAGACTGAAAAAGAAAGAACAGAGCAACCCGCTAACAAAAACTAATTTTAAGAGCGTACGTGACCGAGCTTTCTTGCTTACCACATAGCATTGGCTACGAAGATGAAGGGGTCTGTCTGAGCGTTCAGATTGGCCCCTACTCTATTTTGCTCGACTGTGGCATGGCCGACATTAGCGAGCTGAAAAAAGATGCCGCTGATTTTGTGTTCTGCAGCCACGCTCACACTGATCATTGCCGAGGACTGCTGCCGCTACACAGAGCCTTTCCGCACATTCCCATTTTTGGCAGCAATGTTACCGCAAAGCTACTGCCGCTGAACTGGCCAGAGCAGGAAGACACCTGGTTTTGTCGGGGGTTGCCTTGGCGATCGCCCGTAGAAATTGCCCCCGGACTCTGTGTTCAACTTTGGCCGGCCGGCCACATGCCCGGTGCCGCCTGCTTTTTTATCACCTACAAAACGCCCCAGCGCACCTACAGCATTTTCTACAGCGGCGACTGCTTCCTTTCTAACGGTCGTCTGGTAGATGGCCTGCCCCTAGCCGAGCTACGCAACCTCAAGCCCGACGTCCTGATTATTGAAGGCAGCTACGGCACCGAGCGCCACCCGCACCGCAAACAGCAGGAAAACTACCTAGTAGAGCGTTTGAGCAAAGCCTTAGCCAATCATGGCCGAGCAATATTCCCTAGTCCTTTATTAGGGTTGGGGCAAGAGCTGCTGATGCTGATGCGCAGCCACCATCACTTCACCGGACAGCCGATAGATATTTGGGTGGATCCGCCTATTGCTGCAGGCTGTGATGCTTACTTAGGGTGCTTATCGGCGCTGCCTGCCACCGTGCAAAACTTTGCCCAGCATCAGCCGCTTTTTTGGGATGAGCGCGTTCTACCACGGGTGAGGCGGCTAGAGCATAGGCGCTTTTCACCGCAGCCTCCGCTCGGGTCAGACCCGGCTATTTTTATCGTTCATCCAGCGACGCATCCGAGCCTTTACTGCCAGGAAGATCTCTCAGACTGGACGGTATTTGCGCCCTCTGTGGAAGACATTGACCTGTGGCGGGGCCAGCTCGATCATTCGCTCGACTATGAGTTTGCATGGCTAGATGAAATGCAGGCTCACACGGCCACCAGTGAAGCAGCCGTAGAGCACTACATGCTCACGAGCCATTCCGACGGCGGCGGAACGACTCAGCTTATTCACAATCTGCGACCACAGCATGTAATTTTCGTACATGGGCGATCGCGCCAGCTTAGCAACTTGGCCAGCCTGGATGATTTGCAAAGTCGCTATCAAATACATTTGCCCACGGCTTCCCAGGTGATTGAACTGCCATTGGGCGAGGCCTTTTGGCAGCCAGCGCCACCCCAAAGCAACTTGTATGAAGGTGAAGTAGAATCTACCGCTGAGCGCGTGACCTTAACGCTACCGACGAGCTTAGAGAACGATCCTCGATGGATACAGCTTGCTGATACCGGTCTTGTTGAAGCTACGTGGCAGGGCGATCAGCTCGTGATTCGAGGCTTGAATTCACAGGAACTCATGCAGGTCACACCTCGCGGCAGCGCTGAGGCAGCTCAAACTTGCTACTACTGCCGCCATTTACGAGGCCAGCGGTGTCGCAACCCAGAGTCTCCGCTGGTGGGGTTACAGGTGACTTCAGATGGTACCTGCAGCGCTTTTGAGCGCTCTAGTCAATCGCGCTTTGAAGCCCTGTAAGCGATACTGAAAGGGCAGTGTTGAGATTGATGCGATGCGTGATCAGAGCCTAAGAAGATCTCGGTGGCTACAAGCTGTCATTGTTGTAACCATTGTCTTTGGCTGCGCCATTCGCTTTTACGATTTGGGCACAAAGGTGTATTGGGAAGATGAGACGTTTACCTCTTTGCGCGTAGCGGGCTATACCCGACAAGCGCTAGTGGATGCGAACTTTAAAGGGCAGGTGATTAGCCCTGAAAGCCTGCAAAATTTTCAGATGATTAATGCTGAGAAGACTGCGTTAGATACGGTGGCTAGCCTTGCTGATGATGTCCATCCACCTGGCTACTTTTTGATACTCAGATTCTGGGCTCAGGGCTTTGGCAGCTCTGCAACGGCAATGCGAATGCTGTCGGCGCTAATCAGCTTACTGCTATTGCCTAGCGTGTACTGGCTATGTACAACGCTGTTTGAGCGCTGGCCTAGTCGCAAGGAAGTGGGCTGGCTGGCGATCGCACTGGTCTCGGTATCGCCATTTCATCTGGTGGCAGCCACCGAGGCTCGAATGTACAGCCTATGGGCAGTGCTAACCACATTATCGAGCGTGTTTTTGCTGCGATCGCTCCGCCACCCAAGCCGAACAAACTGGATTCTATATACTCTAGCCAGCATTGCCAGCCTGTACGTTCACTGGTTCACCGTGCTGGTGCTATTGGGCCACGGGCTTTATTTATTGTGTATTCAAGGGCTGAGATGGACACGCGATCGCACAGCGTACCTTTTGTCATTAGCCGCGATTGGCATTGCGATTTTGCCCTGGGTTATCTTTGTCGGGCGGCGGCTCACCTATGTCTATAGCCAAACCACCTGGACAGCCGCAGATATCAGTTTGGTTGGCCAAGCCTCCTTAACGCACCGATGGCTCAGCATGGTCACGCAAACGTTTGTGACTACGGGCGTACTGCCCCAGGCGCTGCCATTTCAGCTATTGATTTCTGGAATCGCGGTAGCGGTCATTGTCGGCTCGCTGGTGTTTTCGGTCTACCGCACTCAAAAACAAGAGTGGTCGTTCCTACTCATTTCAAGCGGGCTAATTTTTTGCTTACTCGCGGCCAGTGATTTAGCAGTCGGTGGGCAGCGTTCTGCCATTTTTCGCTATATCATCCCTTCCTGCATCGCCATTGAAATCGCGGTTGCCTTTGCACTGACACACAGCCAAGAGGTCATGCCTAAAGCCATTGGCAACGGGTTAATTGTGATATTGCTCATCGGTGGTGGACTCTCGCAAGGACTTGAGGTAGGCAGCTTTGATCCGGTAGAACAGCCGCTGGTTAGAATTGCCAAAGTGCTGAATACCACCCCCCGCTCCCGACTGATATCAGATACGCGCCCTAGCATACTGCTGCCGCTAGCAAACTTGCTCACACCTGACAACGAGCTACAGTTTACCGTCCGACCTCAGCGCCCTAACCTAAGCGGCACCGCCGATCATTCGCTCTTTTTATATGCGGCTTCTCAAGGGCTACAGGCAGATTTAGAACAGCAGGGATACCTGATTAACCCGGTTTTGGGTGTAAAAGATATGTTTGAGCTAGAGATGACCTCAGAATCAATGACAGATCAATGACTTTTTGGTACGACGGGACGCTATTTCAAAAAGGTGGCCCAGCACCAGCTTTTGTCGGAGACGAGGCGCTGCGGTTTGGGGCAAGCGTATTTACGACGCTGCGCATTTATGACGCGAACTTAAGTCATCCGCAGACACAGTGGCAGGCGCATTGCGATCGCCTCACCCACTCCCTCCAATCATTTAGCTGGCAGCCGCCTAACTGGACTGATATCGAAATAGGATGCCAGCATCTCACTGGCCGCTATTCCGTTTTGCGCATCACGATTTTTCCCAATGGAAAGGAATGGATTACAGGGCGATCGCTCCCACTCAACCTCACTCAAAGCCAAAAAACCGGCATCACCTGCTGGGTAGCCCCCGCCGAATACACCCGCAGCCTACCAACGCATAAAACCGGTAATTATCTCGCCTGCTGGCTCTCTCGTCAGCAGGCCCAAACTCACGGCGCTCATGAAGCCATCCTGACTGGCTCAGAAGGTGAATGGCTCGAAACAGCCACCGGAAATTTATGGGGATGGGCAAACGGGCAGTGGTTTACACCGATGACTCGCCAATGTTTGCCTGGGATAATGCGCCATCGGCTACAAAAAATTTTGATGGCGTCGGGGCAAACAATCGGGTATCAAGCATGGGACGCGGAGCAGATGATGAGCTTTGAGGCGATCGCCTACAGCAACTGCGTCGTCCGGCTTTTGCCCATCCACACGATCCTAAAAGGGGCGACTAAACTAGAATATGATCCCAACCATGACGCTATTAGAGCCTTACAGCGCCATCTCGTCGTTTAAACAGAGCCACTTACGAACAATCGTGATGATTTCTGAAAATGAGTTAACATAAGTTAATAACAAGAAAAACATTGGCGGTAGTTGAGCTTTAGCTGTTAAATTTCAGCGGTTAAATTCATCACCCTCATCTCAACCACACTCGACTTAATTCCACTAGGAGGCTTTCCCCCTTGAACAAGCGCTGGAGAAACGCGGGTCTTTACGTCCTACTCGTTGTCGTCGTCATTGCTTTAGCAACGGCCTTTTTTGACACCCCCCGCCCAGAAACTCAATCCATTCGCTACAGCCAATTTATTGACGAAGTAGAGCAAGGCCGCATCGAAAGTGTCGTGCTCAGCTCTGACAAAACTCAGGCCCGATTTGCCTCTACAGACGGCATGGGTCGAGTTATTGTCAACCTGCCTCAAGACCCTGAGCTGGTTAATATTCTTACGAGCAACAACGTTGACATCAACGTACAGGCCACCCAAGACGAAAGCGCACTTGTCAAAGTCTTCAGCGCACTCGTTATTCCAGTACTGCTGCTGGTGGCTCTATTCTTTCTGTTCCGCCGTGCCTCCAACGGCCCCGGCTCTCAGGCGATGAACTTTGGCAAATCCAAAGCGCGCGTGCAGATGGAACCGCAAACACAGGTTACCTTCGGCGACGTTGCCGGGATTGACCAAGCAAAGCTAGAGCTAGCTGAAGTCGTAGACTTTCTTAAGAACGCAGATCGCTTCACCGCCATTGGCGCAAAAATTCCCAAAGGCGTCCTCCTCGTAGGCCCTCCCGGTACCGGTAAAACGCTCTTGGCTAAAGCCGTTGCCGGCGAAGCAGGCGTCCCCTTCTTCTCTATCTCCGGTTCTGAGTTTGTTGAAATGTTCGTGGGTGTGGGTGCTTCCCGTGTTCGAGACCTGTTTGAGCAAGCCAAAACAAACGCGCCTTGTATTGTCTTTATTGACGAGATTGACGCCGTAGGCCGCCAGCGTGGTGCAGGACTTGGCGGCGGTAACGATGAGCGAGAGCAAACGCTCAACCAGCTCCTCACCGAGATGGACGGTTTTGAAGGCAACACAGGCATCATCATCATTGCGGCAACAAACCGTCCTGATGTACTTGATGCAGCTCTACTTCGCCCCGGTCGCTTTGACCGTCAGGTGGTTGTAGACCGCCCTGACTACGCGGGTCGTTTGGAAATTCTGAACGTTCACTCTCGCGGCAAAACCTTCTCTAAGGACGTAGACCTTGAGAAAATTGCCCGTCGTACACCTGGTTTTACCGGTGCAGATCTGTCTAACTTGCTCAACGAATCGGCTATTTTGGCGGCTCGTCGCAACTTGACTGAAATCGCGATGGACGAAGTAAACGACGCCATTGATAGAGTGCTCGCTGGTCCAGAAAAGAAAGACCGCGTGATGAGCGAAAAGCGCAAAACGCTGGTGGCTTACCACGAGGCTGGTCATGCTTTGGTTGGCGCACTGATGCCCGACTATGACCCTGTACAAAAAATCAGCATTATCCCTCGTGGTCGTGCGGGTGGTTTGACCTGGTTCACGCCAAGCGAAGAGCGTCTAGAGTCTGGCCTATATTCTCGCTCTTACCTGCAGAACCAAATGGCAGTTGCCCTGGGTGGTCGCTTGGCTGAAGAGATTGTCTTTGGTGATGAAGAAGTCACAACCGGTGCTTCTAATGACCTTCAGCAGGTTGCACGTGTGGCTCGCCAAATGGTGACTCGCTTCGGCATGAGCGATAAGCTCGGCCCCGTTGCCCTTGGTCGCCAGCAAGGCAACCCCTTCTTGGGTCGCGATATTGCTAGCGAGCGTGATTTCTCTGAGCAGACTGCGGCTTCTATTGATGCTGAAGTTCGTAGCTTGGTAGACCAAGCTTATGACCGCTGTAAGGCTGTTTTAGTTGAGAACCGCCTCATCCTGAACAAGCTAGCCGACATGCTAGTAGAAAAAGAAACAGTTGATTCTGAAGAGCTTCAGAACCTGCTGGCTACCAATGACGTGAAGATGGCAAGCATTGCTTAAGAATTCTATTGTCTTTACGTTAGCCTTCGCTAGTTGAACCATTTTCATACAGCGCTTGAAAGCCGCCCTTGAGTTAATCAAAGGCGGCTTTTTTGATGTGCAAAGCGAACTTTAGCAGCAATGCAAATGACTATCCTGCCGCGTTTAACACGCGAGCTTGCGCTGGTATGGCCGCATCTGCAAAATCAGCGGCAAACACTTCAGCCGAATTGTTGTGACTTTCAATCAGCTTAACCTTGTAAAGCGTGGCTCCAATTTTGTGAATGGGCTGGTAGAGCAGCGTACAAACGCGAATAGCAATATTTTCAGCGGTGGGGACGGCCTTCGTGAAGTAGGGGACGTCTTTGTTTAAGAACGTGTGGTCAAACGGTTCGATGACGTGATGGTTAATGGCGTCTTGCAAGGCGACTAAATCAACGAGCATTCCTGTGCGCGCATCAACTTCGCCTTTTACCGTGATCTCCACACGATAGTTGTGGCCGTGGCCGTTAGTCCGAGCGCACTTGCCGTATATTTCAAAATTCTCTTCATCGCTCAGGTTCGGGAGCGCGAGTCTGTGGGCGGCGCTAAAGTGAGCCGCTGTCGTTAAATAAGCTTCCATTCCATTTCCTTGATAGTCGGCCCAGAGTTCGGGCGTTTCATGTAGCTGAATGTTGGTGAGGGGGAGGTGAGCGATAAGCCGGTGCCAAATAACGCGAGCCATATTTTCGGTAGTGGGCAGCGTCGTTTGAAACTCGTTCCAGGTGTCGTTGAGGTAGGAGAAGTCCAACGCCTCAATAATTTCTCGATGGATAATGGCTTTGGCTTCAGAGAGGTTGAGCACCATGCCGTAGCGATCTAGCTCGCTGGCGATAGAAGCGGTCAGCACATAGTTGTGGCCATGACCTGGAAATCGAGAACACTTACCAAATAGCTGTATATTTTCTGCCTCGCTTACTTCTGGCAACCAGTATCGATGGCTCGCAGAAAATTGCGATCGCCGGCTAATCATACATTTCATAGACAATTGAAAGCGCAGTGAGCAAGTAGAGAATAGAGTGTGCTAGCACAAATGATTTTTTATAAGGTCATGAAATATGGATAGAATGCTGATTCTAGTAATTGAATGCCTATATTTTGAAGTGTGACATTCATCTAAACCAGAGAACTAGGGGGTATATCCCTCGGGGATCACCGCCTGCATAAAATTAAGAAATAATACAGTCGTTTCAAGATTTTTTTTATTAAAAAGGCTGCATCTCTTTAATACAGAGGAATCACAGGCGGATAGCCGTATAATCGCCCAGGTTGTCAGCAAAAGACAAAACTGTAAAAATGGATACAGAAATAAAGATACGGTTACGTTCATCTCGTGCTTTCAAATGAAGCCAAAGAGGGTAGAAATTGCGATCGCAACGACGTCCTTTTCATCCTCACTGAAAGCCCAGACGGAAGTAAGGGTACTGATCTTAACGTGCGTAAGGTCTTATACCTCTGAAGGAACGCGTTACCTCACAAGATCTTTTAACCACTGAAAGTTTTTGAGGAACGAAAATGAAACTCACCTATCGCGGCGTCAGCTACGACTACAACCCACCCATGCTAGAAGTGACCGAAAGCGACGTTGCAGTGCAATATCGCGGCCAGTCAGCTCCTTACACCTATGTACGGCATGTTCCCATCCCTCAGCCCGCTGAGCAATTAACATATCGCGGCGTCGCGTATCAAACAACGCGTCGAGGTCAGGTGTTACCGGCTGATGTCCAGGTTGCTGGTAGCGGTCAGCTCACCAGTCAGGCCAGCTTGAGGCATAAGCTTTCCAACCTGCGCGACAAGCTAATGGGTACTAGCCCAGCGGCCCAAGCCCGACGAGAGCTTTTACAAACGTCTAGTCAGCTACACAAAGACAGTATGACGCGTTCTTTGCAGCATCGTTTAGACGTAGCCAAAGCACAAGGCAATTCAGCCCTTATTCAGCAGCTAGAGGCGGAGATGAGTCAGACGGTTTAATAACTTGGCTCAAAAGCGAGTGATTAAAAGCCTATAATCTCACGAATTAATCGTAAAGACCTGCCCTCCGGCGGGCTTTTTGCTATGTCACACAAGTTTTCAACACAATGACAAACCTGTAGCTTTTGTTGTTAGAAAGCGTTTGTCTTTGCCAACACTGGAGCTACATATACCGCCCAAAAGGGCATTTGTGGAGAGGTTTAGGCAGCATGGGGATTTTTGGATTTGGCACAAAAGCAGATGTGAGAGTAGCGATGAATTCGGCTGAGGCTTTTGCGGCTATTTGCTTGGTAGCGATCGCCTCCGATGGCTACCTCTCAGAGCAGGAAGAAGCGGAGATGAAAGTGCTACTCAGCCGCATGAAGCTCTTTCAAGACTCCACAGATGGCATCGATAGGATGAAGGACTATCTGGTAGATAATTTAAAAAAGTACGGCCCTAACGAACTGATCAACAGCGCCCAAGCAGCCCTGCCTTCTCCCCTCAGCTCAACCGCCTTCGCAGTTGCAGTCGATTTAGTTTTCTCTGACGGCACCGTCTCAACCGAAGAGAAAGCCTTTATAGACGACCTTCGCCGTATATTGGCGATTCCCGACGATTTGGCTGTAAAAATCGTCGAAGTTATGACCGTCAAAAATCAGGGGTAATTACGTTAAGGGCTTTTTCCCTGGGACGCCTACCGCTCGCGGAAAGTCGGAAGGTGTCGGCGCATCCTTATGAATGAAGATGCAGTTGCGCATACCTTGTGTCAGCGGCGTTTGCCAGGTTTGTAAGTCTGTAATCTCGCCGCCGAGTAGATCAATGACAGGCAGCAGCGCTTCAGTATCTTCAGCGCTCCACTGACCGCGATAGAGTACGGCCTGTCCACCTTCTTTAAGCAAGGGCATGGCATACTCCGCGCAGGTGGCCGCAGACCCAACAGCACGAACTATCGCTAGGTCGTACTGAGCCCTATGTGCAGATTGCTGCCCAACGGTTTCTGCTCGTTCGGCTAGGCAAGTCGCTTTGACGCCAATATGAGCGCAGGTTTCTTGTAGAAACTGAACTTTCTTGCGGGTGGAATCTAAAAGGGTGAGATCGACTTGCTGGCCAATGGCTTGGAAGATTGGGGTGAGGGCGATCGCAGCCGGAATGCCAGGGATACCACCGCCTGAACCAATATCGATAATCCGAATAGGCCCTATTGGCTGATCTTCTTCAGAGCTACCTTCTTCAGAGCTGTCTTCTTCAGAGCTGTCCTCTTCAGAACCTTCTCCAGACCCATCCTCTGCCTGCGCTGGATCAGCGAGCCAAGGCGCTAGCCCGCTTAAAGAATCCCAAAGGTGCTTTTCCCAAAAGTCTTCGGGCGTTGTGATCCGAGTGAGATTGAACCGTTGATTGCCGTCTACGATTTGGGCGTAAAACTGTTGAAACAGATCAAGCTGATCTGCTGTGGGCTGCCAGCCAAGCGTTTGCTGCCAAATATCGAGATGCGTAGGCAGCTTGCCAGCGGGCTGAATGGTTTTTGTCTCAGCCGTTACCCATGGGCTAGGTGATACGTCTGTAGCAGTAGGTTTCTCGGGTGCAGGCTTAGGCGAGGATGTGAGCTTGGGTGGAGCAACCATAATAGAATTTTGGTAGTATTTAGGGCGTTTTAGGTAGCAGAAACAATCTGTGAGTGGCGGTTTCTGAGGTGCTCAGGATCAGCCTCACTAAGCTGACCGTGATCAATTGTCCAGCAGTGATCGGCAATGTCGAGGAGGTCTTCAGCATCGTGAGAAACGATAAGCAGACTCCATTCTTGTTTGAGCTTGGCCAGCAAGTTGATTAGCTGCTGGCGCATTGACCAATCGAGGCCGGCGGTAGGTTCGTCTAGCAGCAGCAGATAGGGCTTACGAATAAGCTGAACGGCTAGTGCTAGTCGCCTTTGCTGTCCGCCGCTGAGCTTTTGGGGTGAGGCCTGTAAGGATAGATGATCTAGGCCAACGGCTTCTAGAGCTTCGTAGACGCGATCGGAGCTGAGTTCAGGGTGGCCGAGGCGCAGCTCTTCAAAAACGGTGTGACCGCAGAAGTGGCGCTCGGGAAACTGGAAGACGATGCCGCCAAGCTGCTGAAGGGCGTCGGGGAGAAGCGGCTGATCGCGCCAAAAAGCTTTGCCAGTGGTGGGCGCAGCGAGGCCCGCCAAAATTTCTAGCAGGGTGCTTTTGCCAGAGCCACTAGGGCCGACAATGAGGCCGAGCTGCTTGGGGCCAAGGTCAAAGGAAATATTTTTGAGGATGGGGACGGCGCTTGCTGTGGGGTGATAGCCGATGTCGCGCAGGTGAAGCATAGATGGTATCTACACAGAACTTGTATAGTGCATATTAGCGGTTGTGTGGGAGATGTGCGCGTGCAAGTTCAGTTCCGTGAGTGTGACTTTTTCAATATTTGGATTTGGCTAGAGTTTGAAACGGTGCCTTCGATTGCTGAGCAGCAGTATGTAGAAGAGATTTTTACGTCTTGGTTTTTTATCGGTAAGCTCGGTGGCTTCAATGCTGAGAATACGCAGGTGCAGGAGACGGGCGTAGATATTAGCTATTTTGACTATGACGAAGAGGAGTCGGAGCGATCACTCTTATCCCTTATGCACAACATGAGCGAAGTTGAGTTTAAAGGGCTGTGGTCTCGCTGCTGGTTTGATCTGGGGACAACCGACGCATTGGCGCTGGATATTTTGATTAATACCGTGCGTCAATTTAGCGAAGATTTTGTAGAAATTCGCAGCATTTATATCGGCGGTGAGAACGAAGACTGGCCTACGCCGTCCGAGAATCCTGAGGCGGCTTTTCCTGATTAGACGGCTTTTCCTGATTAACGTCAGTTCGGGATAAGGATAGCGATAAAAAAGAAGGACAGGTACGCTGAGATTACCAAAATCAATCAGCCCTGTCCTCCGCTATGTCTAGCTTAGAAGAACTCTTTTGCCACGTCGATGACTTCTGCC